>CAZHKE010000005.1:0-85858 GCA_964532485.1 uncultured Bifidobacteriaceae bacterium | reverse complement strand
TCACAGCGAATCCCCCCTAACTTGGGAGTACTCCCGCCGGCTCCGCTTGGTGCCGATGAGGTGACCGCTCCGCTGGGGACTCTTCAGTCCCGTCTCTTGCCGAGGCCCTACCCGCTTCGTCCGATCCTGTCGCTCACCTCCAGTTCGGTGATCTCGCGTACCGATCTCACAGGAGCCTCACAAGTCTCACTCCGAAGTGCTCGAGTACGCAAGACCCTCCGCATTCACTCAACCACTCTCCGCGCGAATGGAGGAATCCGCGTCACGAGCCGCCACGCTCCGTATCCTCTTGACCGAGAAACCGGGCGGGGTCCTCTGTGCCGAGCACCGAGGCGGGGCTGCAGACGGGGAGCGGGGCGCAATGCCAGACGAGCAGCGGGCTTCCGATCCCGAGGTCGCCGCCCTGGAGGCCGAGCTCTGCCGCCTCCCCGACGTCGTGGCCGCCCGCCTCGTCGCTGACGACATCGGCCGGCCACTCGAGATCCACGTCCTGGCCCACACGGGGAAGCACGCCAAGCAGATCGTTCGCGACGTCCAGTCGGTCGCCCTGGCGTCCTTCGGGCTCGAGATCGACCGTCGCGTCGTCTCGGTCGTCCAGCTGACGCCAAACGGCGACACTCCACCGAAGCAGCCGGCGCCGGCGCGGATCAGGGTGGACGGGATCGAGGTCAGCACAACCGGTCTGCGCACCTCGATCCGTGTGACGCTCGCCGCCGATGGACATGCAACCGGGTTCGCGGAGGGTGTCGCGGCGGCCACGATCCGTCCACGCCTGGCGGCTGCGGCCGCGCTGGACGCGCTCCGGCAGCTCGAGCCAAGTGCGAGCTGCCTCGATGTCGTCGGTGCGGAGATCACACGCGTCGGGACGCACGATCTCGCGCTCGTCACCGTCGTCTCGGTGGACCCGTCGATGGAGAGCCACCTGGCCGGCTCAGCCATCGTGCACCAGAGTCCGGACGACGCGCTCGTGCGCGCGGTGCTCGACGCCGTCAATCGCCGGCTTCCGATCTGGGCCGAGACCAGAGGGGAGCACTGACCTGACGATCGTGCGCCAGTGAGCGCGCCGTCGGCCGTCATCTGCTCCTTCCGGCTCGGTGCAGGCGACGGCGTCTCGGTCGAGGCCCGCAAGTGGGAATGGGCGCTGCGCGAGGTGGGCTTCACCACGCGGCGCGTCGCCGGTGACTTCGGCGACGGCCTGCGCAACGACGACACCTGGTTGCCATTCCTGGCGATCGACCCCCCGCAGGGCGCACGTGTCGAGCCCGACGCGCTCGGAGCCACGCTCGCCGGAGCCGACCTCGTCGTCGTGGAGAACCTGTGCTCGCTCCCCCTGAACCTCACCGCCGCGACCGTGACCGCGGAGGTTCTCGAGCGCCACGACGGCCGCGTCCTGTTCCACCACCACGATCTCCCCTGGGAGCGAGCGCACCTCGCCCACCTCGATGCCTTCCCTCCCAGACGCCCGGACTCGCTGCACGTGACGATCAATGAACAAGCCCGTCTCGCCCTCCGTGAGCGGGGGATCGACGCCGCGACGATCCGCAACGCGTTCGACCTCGACCCCGCTCCCGGCGACCGAGAGGGGACCCGGCGTGAACTCGGTCTCTCGCCGATCGATCACACCGTGCTCCAACCCACGCGTGCGATCCCGAGAAAGGAGGTCGGACGGGGGATGGAATTCGCCGCGCGCCTCGCCGAGCGTTCCGACCACCCCGTGGTCTTCTGGCTCACAGGCCCCGCCGAGGACGGGTTCGACGACGAGCTGGACCAGCTCCTCGACTCGGCCACCGTCGACGTCCGGCTGGGACGCGCGGCGCGCGCCGAAGACGCATACGCAGCGGCGGACGTCGTCGTCTTCCCCTCGAGCTGGGAGGGCTTTGGCAACCCCGTGATCGAGGCGATCGTGGCGCGACGCCCCGTCGTGACTGCGACCTATCCGGTGCTCAACGAGCTCGTCGCGCTCGGACTCGACCTGTTCTCGATCGACGAAGTGGATCGGATCGCGGCATGGTTGCGAGCACCCAGCTCGGAGGTGCTCGACCGCAACCTGAGGGTCGCCCGAGCGAACTTCGACCTGCGCGACCTCCCGAGGAGGCTGGGCGACGCGCTCTCGGCGGTAGGTTGGACCGAGTGGTGAGCGCGCCGGATCCGATCGTCGAGCGCCGCGCCCGCATCGGAAGACTCGTGAAGATCGCGCAGCGCGTCGGCTACCTGTTCCTCGTGATCGCGATCGCCGCCTTCGGCGTCGCCTTCGTGACCGACTTCCCGAGCTGGGCCGTCACCGTGACGATCGCCTCCCTCGTGCTCGCGATCATCATCCTGCCGCTGCCCATCGTGTTCGGCTACGGCATCCGGGCCGCCGAGCGCGAGGAACGCCAGGGCAGGGCCTGAGGCCGACCCACCGGCGGCCGGGGTTCGATCCGCCTCCGCGCCAGGATCTAGGTTCTCTCCGGACACCACGCCGCGCCTCGGCCCCGACCGAGCAGTGGGAGCGCAGATGCGATATCGCAAGCTCGGATCCTCCGACCTCGAGATCTCCGAAGTCGGCTTCGGCGTGTGGACGCTTGCCAGCGATTGGTGGGGCAAGGTCGACGACAAGCCCGGCATGCTGAAGGCCGCGCTCGACGCGGGCATCAACTTCATCGACACCGCGCCCGTCTACGGTGCCGACGCCGTCGGCGAGACGATGCTCGCGGACGTCCTGCGGGCGAATCGCGACGACATCGTGCTCACCACGAAGTGTGGCTACGACATCGACGCCGAGCGAACCCACCCCGGCCAATCGGAGCGACCGCACGACTGGCGGCCCGCATCGATCCGCAAGCAGCTCGAGGACTCGCTCCGCCGGCTCCAGACCGATCGCATCGAGCTGTATCAGCTCCACAACGCACGGATCGAGCCCGTCCTCGACGACGATCTCTGGGCCGAGCTCGAATTGCTTCGTGACAGCGGAAAGATCCTCGAGCTGGGAGTCGCGCTCGGACCCGCGATCGGCTGGGTCCAAGAGGGTCTCCATGCAGCGCGGCAACGGCCGATCGCGTCCTTGCAGACCGTGTTCAACATCCTCGAGCAGGAGCCCGGCTTGACGTTCGCGCGCGAGCCGAACGTGAGCGACGGGTCGATCGGGCTCATCTCGCGAGTACCGCACGCGTCCGACACTCTGTCGGGCAACGTCACACCCGACACGGTCTTCCCCAAAGACGACCATCGCGCACATCGCAATCGCGACAACATGCTCGACAACTTCGAGAAGGCCGAGACACTGCAATTCCTCTGGGAAGGCGCGGGTCGCACCATCGGACAGGCCGCGATCGCCGGGATCCTCGCGAACCCGGCGTTCACGACGGTCTTGCCGACGTGTGTGACGCCGAGCGAGATCGTGGAGTACGCAGGCGCGTCCGAACTGCCGCTCACGTCCGACGAGAAGGAGCAGCTCGATTCCCTGTGGTCACGGAACTTCGACCATGAGGACCGGTTCGTGATGCCACTCAAGTCGAGTGTCTGAAGGCACTCAAGACGTGACCACCCGCCTTCCCGCCGAGCAACGGCGGCGTCAGCTCCTCGACGTCGCGTGCACCGTCTTCGCCGAGCGCGGCTTTCACGCGACCGCGATGGACGACGTCGCCTCGGCGGCCGGTGTCACCAAGCCGGTGCTCTACCAGCACTTTCCGTCGAAGCGAGCGCTGTTCATCGAGCTCCTCGACGACGTCGGCTACCAGCTCCTCCACGCCCTTGCCGAGGCGACCGGCGCAGCCACGAGCGGAAGAGAGCGCGTCGAGGCGGGCTTCACCGCCTACTTCCGCTTCGTGACTCGCAATGAGGCGGCATTCCGCGTGTTGTTCGGCGCCGCGGCGCGCAACGATGCGGAGTTCGCCGAGGTGGTGGACCGCGTGCTCGACGAAACGGCCGACGCCATCTCGCAGCTGATCGAGATCGAGGGGACCCCGGAGCACCGCCGAGTGCTCGCGCACGCCCTGATCGGCATCGCCGAGGCGACCAGTCGCGACGCGCTCACCGACGACGGCGCTGCGCTCGAGCCGTCAGTGCTGGCCAGCTGGGTGTCGGAGCTCGCGTGGTTCGGCCTACGCGGTGTCCGCGTCGAGCAAGCGGCGGGCCAGCTCTGAACATGGAGCGAGTCCGGCTGGGAATCGTCGGTATCGGCAACATCGCGCCGATCAACGCGCGCGGGTACCTCGATGACGAGCGGTGTGACGTCGTCGCCCTCTGCGACGTCCGCGAGGACAAGGCCAGACGGTGCGCGCAGGAGTGGGGCGTGCCGAAGATCTACGCGTCGCTCGAGGATCTGCTCGCGGCTCCGGACATCGATGCCGTCGAGATCCTCACGCCGACACACATGCACCGCGATCAAGTCGTCGCCGCAGCCGAGGCTGGGAAGCATGTATCGGTGCAGAAGCCCGTCTCCAACACGGTGGCCGAGGCTCGCGAGATGATCGCCGCGTGCGCGGAAGCCGGCGTGATCTTTCGTGTGAGCGAGTGCGCACTCCACTACCCACCACTCGTGAAGGCCCGCGAACTGATCGCCGAGGGCGCGATCGGCACACCAACGATGATCAGGGTGAAGACGCTGGTCGCCGGGAAGTCCCGCTCGGACTTCCAGGACAACCTCGAGGTCGAGGGGTACATCTGGCGGTTCAACGAGCTGAGCCCGGCCGGCCACCTCTTCGACGACGTCTGGCACAAGTACGCCGCTGCGCTCTGGCTCGTCGACGACTCGGTCCGCAGCGTGCAGGCCGTGGTGCGCCAAGGCCCGTTCTTCTTCGAAGCGCCGACGGCCGCGCTCTGGGAGTACTCACGCGACGACCTCCTCGGCATGATGGAGGTGTCGTACGCACCGAACATGTTCATGCGCACCTCGTACTACGGCGCGGACGAGTTCTTCGAGGTTCAGGGCACCGACGGCTGGCTATGGGTCACCCGGTACACCGGTGAGATGCTCGACCTGCCGCCCGTCGTGCTCTACGACGCAGACGGGACGACGACGTCGTTCGGTGCGCTCGACGCCGACTGGGCAACGGGATTCGTCGAGTCGGCCAAGCACTTCGTCACCGCCATCCTCGAGGGTCGCCAGACGGCCGACATGCAGGGATCGTTGGCAGTCGAGACGCTCCAGCTCATCTTCGCCGTCTACCAAGCCTCCAACGAGCGACGCCCGATCGATCCGAGCACGATCGAGGGGTCGGTCTCGCCGACCTGGTGGCCCCCCGAGTTCGGCTGACTCGCGCGCGACCTACCCTGAGACCGTGGGCACGACCCGGCTGGACGAGTAGACGGCCGTCCCGTGGACGCGTTGCACGACGCCGTCGCCGAATGGGTGAAGGACGCCGTCGGGAGTGACGCGAGAGCGGTCCATTGGCATGAGATGCGCGGGGCGACGACGTCGGTCGTCGCCGCGATCGACGTCGATCGCGGCCACGACGCGACGGTGCACCTGGTGCTGCGTCGCTACCTCGACCAAGCCGTGCTCGACTCGGAACCGGATGCGGTGAGCCGGGAGGTGGCGGTGTTGGGCGCGCTGGAGGCGTCAACCGTCGATGCCCCGCGAGTGGTCGCCGCAGACCCGGACGGCGCGATCTGCGGTGATCCGATGCTGCTCATGACGCGGCTGCATGGGAAGCCGCGTTGGCGCGCCCGTCAGGGTGTCGTCGACTTCCTCGACCAGCTCGCCGCTCAGCTCCCGGCCGTGCACGCGGTCACACCGGCCGATCCCGAGTTCCCGACGTATCACGCCTACTACGAGGGGGCGGATCGAGCGCCACCTTCGTGGAGCACGCACCCCGAGGCATGGGCCGACGCCATCGAAGCGCACGCCGCCCCGGCTCCGGCACACCAGCCCGTCCTCATCCACCGCGACTACCACCCCGGCAACGTGCTGTGGAACGGCAACGCTGTGAGCGGCATCGTCGACTGGGCGTGGGGGTGCCGCGGTCCCGCCGAGGTCGACGTAGCGCACTGTCGGCTCAACCTCGCACTGCGGATCGACGCCGATGCAGCCGACCTCTTCCTCACCGCCTGGGAGACGCATGCCGGCGTCTACGCCTACGACAGGACCTGGGACCTGCGAGACGCAGTCGACGCGCTCCCGGAGCTCGACGACTCCCACGCTGCACTCGATCGCCTCGACACCTTCGTCGCTCGCGCCGCGGCCGAGCGCTGAGCCTCAGGCAGCGAGGATCACGCTTCGTAGACGTCGATCTCCGTCGCCTTGGCCGCGCTCCAGACCCGGGACCCGGGCTCCAGCCCCAGCTCCTGCACCGCCGCGCGCGTCACCTCCGCGACGAGCGGGACCGGGCCATCGATCCGGACACGAACCCGGGAGGCGACGACGTCGACATCCGTGACGGTGCCAGCCCATCGGTTCCGCGGGCTGCCGTGCGGCTCGTCGGAGTAGAGAGCGACGGCACGCGGGCTGACCACCGCGAAGACCTCACCCTCGACACCGCGCTCGGCGATGGCGAGCTCGCCGCCACCGTCGGTCGTCACGACGCCTTCGTTGGCCCGTCCGTGGAACAGGTTCAAGCCGACCAGGTCCGCGACGTACGGCGATCGCGGGTGAGCGCTGATCGCATCGAACGTGCCCGATTGCGAGACCCTGCCGTCCTCGATGACGACGAGCCGGTCCGCGAGCGTCGCCGCGTCGACCGGGTCGTGGGTGACGAGGAGCCGCACCCCTTCGAAGCTCCGGAGGTGACGCCGCAGCTCGCGCCGGATCTCACCGCGTGCGCTCACGTCGAGCGCGGCGAGTGGCTCGTCGAGGAGCAGGAGCCGTGGCTCCGTCGCCAGCGCCCGCGCCAACGCGACGCGTTGCGCTTGACCACCGGAGAGCGCCGCCGGCCTCGAGGCGGCGTGATCGGCGAGTCCCACGCGCTCGAGCCACTCGCGTGCGGTAGCGCGGGCAGCCGCCTTGCGCCTTCCTCGACTCCGCAGACCGAAGGCGACGTTGTCGAGCGCGCTCAGATACGGGAAGAGCAGGTAGTCCTGGAACACGACCCCTATCGGGCGCAGCTCCGGCACGACGAAGACACCGGCCTCCGCATCATCGAGTGTCGCCCCATCGAGCTCGACGCGACCGGCGTCGACCCCGCGGAGCCCGGCAAGGATCCGCAGAGCTGTCGTCTTCCCCGCGCCGTTGGGGCCGAGGAAGGCGACGACTTCGTCGTCGCGGGCCTTGATCTCGACCTCGAGATCGAGCTGACCCATTCGGCAGCGCAGCTCTGCCTCGAGGCTCATGCTCGCCTCGGCGTCACCGTCGGGAACCACCGATCACGCAACATCACGAGCACGACGACCGAGACCGCGAGCAGCACCAGGCTGAGCGCGATCGCACCTTCGGGTTGGCTCTGGAGTGCCAGGTACACGGCCAGCGGCATCGTCTGTGTGCGCCCCTGGATGTTGCCGGCGAAAGTGATCGTCGCGCCGAACTCCCCCAGAGCGCGGGCCCAGGCAAGGGCGGCACCCGCGACGAGCGACGGCATCAGGAACGGCAGGGTGACGCGCCTGAACGTCGTCCACCGGTTGGCGCCGAGGGTGGCGGCGGCGTCTTCGTAGCGCGTATCCATCGTTCGAAGGCCCGCCTCCACCGTCAGCACCAGGAACGGCATCGCGACGAACGTCTCGGCCAGCACGGCGCCCGCGGTGCTGAACGTGAGCTGGAGGCCGAACCAGTCGTAGAGCAGCTCGCCGACGAGTCCCGAGCGCCCGAACGCGTAGAGCAACGCGACGCCGCCGACGACCGGCGGCACGACCATCGGGAGCAGCACGAGCGCGCGCACGAGCGCGCGGCCAGGGAAGTCGACTCGCGCGAGCACCCAGGCGAGTGGGACGCCGAACACCGTCGCGAGCACCGTGGCCGAAACCGAGCACACCAGCGAGAGACGCAGCGCGTCGCGCGCCTCGGGAGTCGTCAGGTCGGCCCAGAGTGTCGACCACGGCGTGCGCTGGAGCAGCCCGAGAAGCGGGATGACGAAGAAGGCAACCGCGACGACTGCGGCGACCACCACGAACGGTGGGGGTCGTCGGCGCGCACGACGCCGTGGCGCGGGCAACGACTCAGGGGGCAAGGAACCCGTACTTCTTCAGGACCTTCTGGCCCGCGGCCGACGTGACGAACCCGGCGAATGCCTTCGCCGTCCTTTGGCTCGCGGCGTCAGCGAGCGGTGCGATCGGGTAGCGCGCGACCTCGTTGTCGGCATTCGGGATCGCAACGCCCTTGACCGAGGCACCAGCGGCCTCGGTGTCCGTGACGTACACGATCGCCGCGTCCGCGTCGCCGGCAGAGACGGCCGCGAGCGTCGCCTCGGCGTCGAGACCTCGTGTGACGTGCTCGGCCGGGATGGTCACGCCCGCCTCACCGAGCGCAGCATCGGCGTACTTCCCGCACGGCACGCTTGCAGCGCATAGCGCGATCGTTCCCGCATCCGCGAGATCGGCGAGTGTCTTGATCCCCTCCGGGTTGCCCGGCTTCGTGGCGATCCGCAGCTTGTTGCGGGCGAACACGACCGGCTCGGTCGTCACCTGCCCGCCGTCGACGAGCTTGTTCATGTTGGCCACGTCGGCGGACGCGAAGACGTCGACGGGAGCTCCGCCCTGGATCTGGATGACGAGCGCGGACGACGCGTCGAAGTTGAAGGTGACATCGGTGCCGTCGTACTGCTTCTCGAACCGCTCGCCGATCTCGGTGAACACCTCCGTGAGCGACGCCGCCGCCGAGACGGTGATCGAGCCGGTCGGCTTCGCGTCGCGCGTCGCCGCCGCGGCCGGCGACGCGAGTGCGCCGATCGCGACGACGACCACGATGCATCGCACGGCGATCCGCATTCCCACCTCCCTTCGCGCGCCCTATAGTAACTATGAGACTATTGAGGGCGCAGGGGCCGTGAGGGACGCAGGGGCATGGGGAGTCCGGATCTCTCGCTCACCGACTGGTTGGTGCTCGCGCTCCTGTGCGAGCAGCCACGACACGGGTTCGCCGTGGCTCGGGAGCTGTCGGCCGACAGCGAGCTCGGCGCCATCTGGACGGTTCGCCGCCCCCTCGTCTACCGCTCGCTCGACCACTTGCTCGACGAAGATCTCGCGGAGACACGCGCGGTCGAGCCAGGAGTGCACGGCCCGCATCGCACCGTGATGGCACCGACGCGAGCCGGCCGGACCCGGGTCGCTCGCTGGCTGGACGAACCCGTCTCGCATCCGCGGGAGGTGCGCACGACGTTGCTGGCGAAGCTCGCGCTCCGGTCGCGTCGGGGTGACGAGCTGTCGTCGCTCGCCCGAGCGCAGCTGGCGACGTTCGGCGATGTGCGCGGCGGCGTCGAGCAGCGCCACCGCACCAGCGATGGGATCGATCGCTTGACGATGCAGTGGCGGGTCTCGGCCAACCGCGCCATCGCCGCGTTCCTGCAGTCTGTGATCGACGACGAGCGGGGCTCGACCGTTCCCTGACCGGCGTTCGAGTTCGGATGCTGCTCGTTACGCTGCCCATGTGACTCGAACGACCCTGAAGGGCGCGGCGGGCGTCGAGGCCGCGGTCGGCACGACGCTGGGCACCAGTGACTGGCGACACATCACCCAGGAGGCGGTGAACCTCTTCGCGGACGCGACGGGCGATCACCAGTGGATCCACGTGGACCCCGAGCGAGCGGCGAGTGGGCCGTTCGGCGGCACGATCGCGCACGGCTACCTGACACTGTCACTCGCGTCGGTCCTCATCAGCGAGGTCGTCGACGTCGAGGGGGTGACGATGGGGGTGAACTACGGCTGCAACAAGGTGCGCTTCATCAGTCCCGTCCCCGTGGGCACGGCGGTTCGCATGAGCGCTGTGCTCGCTGGTGCCGAGGACGTCCCGGGGGGTGTGCAGGCGACGCTCGACCTCACGTTCGAGATCGACGGGGTCGACAAGCCGGCGTGCGTCGCCCAGGTGGTCTACCGGTGGCTCTTCTGATCATGTGCGGGAGCGTCGCATCGCGCGCAGCCATGGCGGCGTCCACCCCGCTTCGAAGCGCTCATGGCCGAGGTGACGACCACGGGCGCGGAGCAGGTCGGTACGGGTGCAGACACCGACGAGGCGCTCCCCCGAGACGACGGGCAGGTGGTCGACACGCTCTTCCGTCATGCGCTCGAGAACGGTCAGCATCGAGTCTTCGGGTGTGACGGTCACGACGTCGCTGCTCGCTACCGTCTTGACGGGCTCGCCATCGTCGGCGTTCGCGCCCAGCAGATCGCCGCGAGTCACGATGCCCACACAGCGATCGTCGTCATCGACGAGCGGGTACGCGCTGTGCGTCCCGGACTCGACGCGCAGGCGCGCGTCGCCGATCGTCGTGTCGACACCGACCGTGGTGACCGGCGTCGTCATCACCTGCCGCACGGCGGTGTTGCGCAGCACGTCGGGCTCGTAGCGCTTCGGGACGCTGACGCCACCGCGGCCGAGCTTCTCGGTGAGGAGGTTGTGCTCGAGGAGGAAGAGCGCGACGAGGTGCGCGAGCACGCTGGCGAGCATCAGCGGCAGGATGGCGTTGTAGTCGCGGGTGAGCTCGAACGCGAACACGATGAACGTGAGGCTGGCGCCCGTCGATGCGCCCAACGTTGCAGACATCGCCACCAGCGCGATCGCACCCGCCGAGACGCCGGTGCCGGGCGCGATCGCGTCGAACAGCGACCCCAGCACGGCGCCGAACGAGCCGGAGATCAGGAGCATGGGCGCGAGGATGCTGCCGGACGTGCCCGACCCGAGCGCCAGCCACCAGGCGACGAGCTTGGCGACGAAGACCACCAGCAACGTCTCGAGCGCGAGGCGATCCGAGAGCACCGCCTCGATCGTGGAGTATCCGGTGCCGAGGACGCGAGGCACGAAGAGACCGATCGACGCGAAGGCGAGCGCGCCGATCAGCGGGTGCCAGAACTGCCCGAACGGCAGGCGCCGATAGAGCCCCTCGACGAGGAACAGCCCGCGGCACACCACGACCGCGAGCAGCCCGCACGCCAAGCCGAGCAGCGCGAACATCCAGAGCTGTTCGAGACCGCTGAACGCGTGCCGGGGGACGTGGAAGAGCGGCTCGGGCCCGAAGAGGGCGACGTGCATGCCGCCGGCGATGCTCGCCGACACGATCAGCGGCAGCAGCGCCCGCACCGAGAACTCGAAGAGCAGCAGCTCGATCGCGAGCACGACCGCGGCGAGTGGTGTCCCGAACACGGCCGCGGTGCCACCGGCCGCTCCGCACCCGAGCAGGATCTTTCGCTCCGAGGGTGTGATCGAGAGGACCTGGCCGAGCAGCGAGCCGATCGCGCCGCCGGTGACGATGATCGGGCCCTCGGCGCCGAAGGGTGCGCCGGTTCCGATCGCAACCGCGACCGACACCGGCTTCGCCACCGCGGTGCGGGGCCGCATCCGGCTCTGGCGGGTGAGCACCGCCTCCATCGCCTCGGGGATCCCGTGGCCGCGGACGTTGGGCGCCCACCGCGCGATCAGGCTGACCGTGAGCGCGCCGAGCAGTGCCGCCACGATCAACCACGGGCTCGGCTCCAGGTGGGCGAGCGAAGGGAGCGAGAACCCGAACCGGTGGAACAGCGCGAGGTTCGTGATCAGCCCGATCAGGTGCAGCAGGAGCCATGCCGCGCCGCCGGCCGCCAGTCCGATCGGAGCGGCGAGGACCACCAGGAAGCCGATCCGTCGGAGCGCGGGCTGCACGTCAGAATTCTATCGTGTTACGATATTTCTGTGCCAATGCTCGCGGACGCGGACTACCAGCGGCTGCTGGCCTTCCGCACCGGTCTCCGCCGCTACCTCCACTGGGCCGAGGAGCGGGCGGTCGACGCCGGGATCACTCCCGCACAGCACCAGCTCCTCCTCGCGATCCGCGGCCGCGTCGAACCCGGTGACCCGACCGTGAGTGATCTCGCGGCCGAGCTGCTCCTCCGCCACCACAGCGTCGTCGAGCTCATCGACCGAGCGGAGGCCGCAGGCCTGGTGCGTCGCCGCCAGGACCACGAGGACCACCGCGTCGTGCGCGTCGCCATCACCGGCCTCGGCACCCGGCGCCTCGGCGAGCTCGCCGGCAAGCACCTCGAGGAGCTCGCCCGCATGGCTCCGACCATGCAGCCGATCTGGGAGCGAGCGAACGACAGCGGCTGATGCCGACCAACCCCCGGTCATCGGGCTCGCCTCGTCCTACCTCCCGACGTCGGATCTCATCGCGGCCGAGATGAGCTCCTTGGCGTCCGCGGCGACGAGGAAACCTGCGGCGCGCGCGGACTTCGTCGCTCGAACCCAGGCGGACACGAACGTTCGATGGTCGGGGTAGAGCGCTTCCATCTCGTCAGGTGTGAACGGCACCGTCGAGCCGAACAGGAAGCACCACGAGGTCCCTCCCTTCGACTCACCGGTCAGCGTGGCCACCGGCGCATCCACCGCCGGCGTGCGGATGCCGCCGAGTGCGTTGCCGTTGGCGTCCGGGGCGAAGACGACAGGACTCACCCCGGTGGTCTCGAGGCGCGGTGCGACCGGCGGCTCGATGCCCTTGGTCACCCATCGGTTGACCTGGAAGATGGCCGCGTCGAGCACGAAGTGCGCGGGCCCGGTGTTGATCGGCGCGCCGCAGTCGAAGCCCTCGCTCGGCTGGCTGGTGGGATCCTGCATCGACTCGAGCACCGCGACGGCGCCC
This sequence comes from uncultured Bifidobacteriaceae bacterium, assembly GCA_964532485.1. Taxonomy (GTDB): domain Bacteria; phylum Actinomycetota; class Acidimicrobiia; order IMCC26256; family PALSA-555; genus DATBSK01. Next base: position 73,187 of record CAZHKE010000005.1, on the reverse strand, counting down.
TGACCGTCACCGGTGTCTTCGGCTTGGATGGCGAGCCCGTACTGGTCGTAGTGAGCGGTGCCCGCGACCTCCCACAACCGGTACATGTCGGTGTCCGGTTGCCGGGCGTTCAGGTTGCTGAAGGAGACGTCGGTCTCCGTCTGGAGCACGAGCACCGGCACATCGAGGTCGTCGCGGATGGGCGCGCCTCCCGCCCGGCTGTGCACGAGGAAGCCGTCGTAGACATCGGCCAGTGGATGGACTGCGTCGATGTAGCCGACCAGCCGGATCGCGGACTGCGACTCGCCGATCGCGATGAGGCGCTCGGGCCTCAGCCCGCCGAGCATCGTTCGCGCGTCGTCGCGGATCGCCTGCCCGGCCTGGGAGAAGATGTCGTCCGCGTAGCTGTCGCCCGGGTGCGACAGGTTGGCGTAGCGGACTGCATCCCCGCGCGCCGGGTCGTCTCCCTTGAGCGCGTCCAGTCCCACTCGTTGCGCGGAGACGCCGACCCACGCGAAGCCTTCACGGATCAGCTCGTTGTGTCCGAGCATCCAGTCCGGGCCCGCGTCGGCGCCTCCGCTGACGTTCAACCACTCGACGACGACGGTTCCGTTGAAGCGCCGTGGCTCGACCGGTCGCATCACGACAGCGCGGGTCGTGTACGGCGCCGTGCTCGTCGCGGCAACGGCGTGCTTCCCGTCGGTGCCGAACGGCGCAGTCGGCTCGTACGCACTCGCCGTCCCCGAGAGTACGAACTCGGACAGCTCGTATCCGACGACAGCAGGATCGAACGACGTGAACCCGGGCACCACCGGCACTCCGTCACCACCAGTCGCCGGCGCGACGCTGGGGCTCCCTACGGAAGCACCAATGCTCGAACCACTGACCATCAACGCCAGGGAACACACACATGCCGTCACCGCGAGCATGAGCCCGCGAACACGAACGTTCATCGCCCCCCTTTGATGCCGCGCACCGAGGCTCACCCCTGCCCGCGGTTCGAGACGCTACTGCCCGGAACGAGCGCGCCATCGCGATCCGGCGCGGCGTCGCCGAAGAGCGGACATGCGAGTGGCAACGCGCGACAGCGCGATGACGCGCGTCCCTCTCACCGGATCTGCAGGCCAGCGATGGCGCGAGGGATCACAGCCGCTCGATCCCTGCTCGCCTCGGGAGGCGCGATGGCGTTCGTCGAGTCGCGTGATGGGGCGTTGGCATTGCCGGTCCAGCCCCAGCCGGTCATCATCGTCGACGGCATACGTATCGATCAGTTCATCATGATGATCGGCGTCGACTCCATCGGAGCGACGATGCGCGAGCGGACGGTGCGGTTGTGCGCGATCAGGTCGAAGTGCAGCTGACGAACGGCGGGCGTCGTTCGCTCAGACGCGATCCTTGATCCTTCGCCACGAGATCCGTGATCGGAGTGGGAGCGGTGTCGAGTGCCATGCGATCGGTGGGCGGTCGCCCCAGACGTCCAACCCTCCGAATGCCTGGGGTTCGAATGCCGCTGGCGTGTTGCGCTTGGCGGTCTCGCCACTGTCGCGGACCAAGCCCAACGGGTTGAGCCCGCTGAGGCGCAGGGCGGCTTGTGCCGTGCCGGCGAGCACGAGGACGGCGATCACCGTCCACGCCACGCCGGCCGCGATGCAGGCAAACGCGAGACCGACGACCGAGGCGAGAGCGACCCCCAAGACGCCGACCCACGCGACAGTGCTCGCGCGATACTGCCAACCGTGACGCCCGGAGGCGTCGGGTTTGCCTTGCTCCCAGGCGCCGCGGGCGCCGCGGGCGGCGTCGACCGCGGCTTTGACGTACACGACGTGCAGGAACACGTCGTAGACGAGCTCGGGCAGCACCAGCGCGGAGAGCGCAACGGATCGCCAGCCGCCTCGCTTGACCGCCCACGTGCGTTCGAGGATGACGAACCCGCCGACGGCCAGCCACAACGTCGGGAACGTCATCGCCCCGGTCGACAACCAGGTGTAGATGAACACGGTCCAGAAGAAGGGGACGAACATCACCCCCAGGTACGTCAAGAGCTGTCGCCAGAGGTACGGGAACGTGTGCCGTGTCAGCCCGAACGCCCTGAGGTTCTCGAGCGCGCCGCGCTGCCAGCGCAGCCGTTGGTAGAACAGGCGGGCGGGAGTCGACGGGAGCTCGGTGGCGACCGTACACAGCTTCGGCGACACGCACTGGTAGCCCAGGTGCTTGAGCGCCAGCGTCAGCTCGTTGTCCTCCGTCAACACCGCGACGTCGTAGATGCCGGGCCCGGTCGGGATGTCACCGTTCGTGCGCGCCCGCTCGACGTCGCGCAGCGCCCGCACGGAGAACAACGCCGCGGTTCCGGTCAGGACATAGGCGCGGCCCCTCCAGCGAGCGATCTCGTGGGCGTATCGGATGTACTCGTTGTTCTGGAGGTGATCGATGAGACCCTGCACCGGGAGATAGCCGAAGAAGACGGCTCCGACGCCGCCGACACGACGCTTGCGCGCTTCTGGCTCACGCAGCCGCGCCGCCGCCGCCGCGAGGAAGCCGGGGGACAGCGACGTGTCGGCGTCCATCATCAACACGGCATCGTTGTCGGACAGGCGCGGCAGGATCTGGTCGAGCGCCTGGTCGAGCGCCCCCGCCTTCTCGTCGGCGTTGTTGATCGTCTCGATGACGGCAACGCCGTGAGCCGTGGCGATCTCGCTCGTCCGATCGACGCACCGGTCGACCACGACGATCACCTCTTCGGCGATCCTGGTCTGAGCCGCCAGAGACTGGAGGGCCTCGCCGATGTACCGCTCTTCGTCATGGGCCGCGACCAAGACGACGATACGGCCCGGGCCCACATCCTCGGACCGAGCGACATAGCCCGGCCCGGTGCGACCATCCAGAGTGAGCTGACGCGTGTGCCGGACGACCGCCGGGCCGAACGCGGCCCCCACCGCCCGACGGCGGCGCTTCGACCAGAACCGTCTCACCGACGTGCTCGACGCTCTCCTACGTCGCGAAGCCTCCCCACGGTCCTGCATCGACCGATTCGACGCACGGCTGAAGCCATTCCGTTCTGGAAGCACGCCCGATCGAACCGGTGCTCACCCGGACCGCCACGACGCCCTGACTCCACCACGCCGACGAGCGCCATGAGATGAACGACGAGCGCGACATCGTCCTGCCGCCCCGGCCCGGGGTCTTCGACCCCATCGACCTCGCGGGTCTCCCGGAGCCCGTCCGCCGCTACTTCACCGCCGCCATCGCACCCGGCTCCCCCCTGTGGCGATCGGCGCGCCTGGACATGCGCGGTTCGATCCGCATCGGCCGCTGGGTCCCCTTCCGCGCCCACGAGCTCCTCACACCCACGCGCGGGTTCATCTGGCGCGCCCGAGCCGCCGGGATCATCACCGGCTCCGACCGCTACGTCGACGGTCAAGGCTCCATGCGCTGGAAGGTCCTCGGCCTCATCCCGGTCATGCGAGCCGACGGCGCCGACATCTCACGTAGCGGAGCCGCACGCGCCGGTGCCGAAGCCCTCTGGCTCCCCACCGCCCTCCTCCCCGACAACGGAGTCGACTGGAGCGCCACCGACGACACCCACATCACCGCCCGCTGCACGATCGACGACACACCGCTCGAGCTGCACCACACACTCGACGAGACGGGCCGCGTCACCGCCACCCTGTTCGACCGCTGGGGAGACCCCGACAACACCGGCACATTCAGATGGCACCCCTGCGGAGGCGACGTCACCGCACATGCAACCTTCGACGGCCTCACCATCCCCTGCGCCGGCTCACTCGGCTGGGGATACGGCACCGACCAGTGGGACACGGGCGAGTTCTTCCGCTACCAGCTCGCGGGAGTCGAACCCATCATCGGTGGTGCCGGAGGGACCCAGGCGGCAGACCCCCGCAACGCCGGGGCGTGAGGAATCGAGCTCGCACCACCGTCCACCCGGGACTCCAAGCGCAGGCCAGACAATGGCTCGGCGGTCACCACACGTCGGTCACGGCAACCGGCGCGTCTCCGATGGCCGACACGATTGGGGCAGTGGCGCTCGACTCCTTGGGACCCCTCCGAGGCGTTCGAGATTCGCGATCTTGCGATACCCGAACCTCCGTCCTGCACGCCCACACCGAACCGTTCGAACTGCCATGGGCCACCGAACAGGTAGCAGCCATGCCCGTCGTCGCCGCTGACCTGATCACCGATCCCCGTTCCATCCCTCCCCATCCGAACTCCAATCCCTAGGAGTCGAACAATGCTCGCCGACCATCCCCTCGACACCGTCCTGCTGGTCACCGACTTCGACGTCGCCCGCCGCTTCTACCACCAACAGCTTGGGCTCCCGATCGTCGAGAGCGATGAGCACCGCCTCGTCGTCGCCTCCGCCGGCACCCAACTCGTTCTGTCGCTGAGCACCGTTGGCACCGCCGACACCCAAACCCAAGCGATGTGGCGTGTCACCGACCTCGCCGCCGAACTCGACGAACTCCGGGAACGAGGAGTTCTCATCGACGACTTCGACGAGGACGGCCTCACCACCACCAACGGCATCGCCGACATTGGATTCGCGCTGGCAGCCTGGATCACCGACCCATTCGGCAACACCATCGGCCTCCTCCAACACATCCCAACAGCTGAATGAACGACCCCATCGCCAAGCATCAGCCGGCGAGCGAGCGCTGCCCCCCGCGGCACTCGATTCTGGGCTTGTACCACTCGCGATATCGCGATATCGTGCTTTCATGGCAAAGCAGACCACTGTGCGCCTCCCAGACGAGCTGGCCGACGAGGCCGAGGCTGTTGCCCGCGTCCGGGGCACCAGCGTCAACGCGTTGATCGTCGAGTCGCTCTCCGCCGAGATCGAGCGGGTTCGGGCCGACAAGGACTTCACCGCCCGCGCTCGCAAGCTCCTCGAGCGCGACCAGGAGCTCTTGGACCGACTCGCCCGGTGACCCGGTACCTCTCCCTGGCCGAGTACTTCTGGCTGGCGGAGCAGGTCACGGGCACCGAAGCCGCGGTGCTCGTCAAGGCAGCACGCGTCGAGCTCGCCGACTCCGCCCTCCACGCCCCCAGTGCCGGCTTCGGCGACGAGGACTTCTACCCCGATCTCATCGACAAGGCCGCCGTCCTCACCTGCCGCCTCGCCTGGAACCATCCCCTCCCCGACGGCAACAAGCGCGCCGCGTGGGCCTCGCTCGTCCTCTTCCTCGACCTCAACGACGGCATCTGGGACCCCGACCCACCCGACGTCGACGACGCAGAAACCACAATGCTCGGCGTCGCGGCTGGAGAGATCGACGAAGCCGCCCTCGCCGACTGGCTCCGAGAGCGCGTCCGCGTCGCCTGACCATCCCTAGTTCCATCCCTAGTTCTCCCTGGACGTAGAAGCACCCAGTGGACACAGTGGACGAAACCGAAGACCCAGTGGACGTCATGGCTCACGATTCTATGAACCCGCGAGTACCACGTTGCTCGCTCAGCGGCGTCGTACATCCATCCCCGCATCTTCGACGCGGGTCGCGGTCTCATCAACGCGGGATGCCTCCGCAGGCGCCTTCAATTGCTCGACCATCCGCATCATCCGACGACGTCCGCGAGTCGTCCGGCCTAGCTGATCTCTACTCTGCGTTGGTCCGGAGCGCGTTCCCCAGCGATCGAGCGAGCGCGGCATCAGCACTCGGCAATGCATGCGCGTAGGTCCGGAGAGTCAGCCCTGCGTTCGCGTGGCCAAGTCGGTTGGCGACAGTGCGTACGTCATGACCGAGACCGATGCCGGTCGTTGCGCCCCAGTGACGTAGATCATGAAGCCGCCATCGTCGGTCGATCCCCGAGAGCTGACGGGCGCTCGAGAACCAATAACCGATCCGATCTGGTGAAGGTGGATGCTCTCCGATGTTGAACATCCAAGGACCGAAGGCGCTCCGCTCCTCGAAGAGTTGCTTCACAAGTTCGATGCTCTCCGCGTCGAGACCGATCTTGCGAACGTTGCCGGTCTTCGTTGACTCATCAACGAGGAGCGTCGGCTCATTTGGTCGGCGTACCTCGACAATCTGACTGTCGATCAAGAGCAGTTCCCCATCGAGGTCGTCCCATCTGAGCGCCGCGAGCTCAGATCGCCGTGCTGTCGACACGGCCGCCAGGCGCATGGCAACTCCAGCAGCCAGGTCCAGGGATAGCGCCGATTCAATGAGCCGGCGCACTTCGTCGGCTGACATCGCGGATCGGTCAGCGCGCTTCGGCATTGTCAGCTTCGCAAGCGTGGCGACGTTGACCGTGAGCCAGCCCCAACGCACTGCTTGGTCGAGCGCAGCGCGGACGACCGCGTGCCGATTGCGAATCGCTGCCGCCCCCACCCCGGCAGCACGAAGCCGCGCGTGCCAGCGCTCGATGTGCGCGACCGTCAGCCGAGCGACCTGCATGCGCCCGATCTGGTCCGTGACGATCTGTCGAATGCGGCTGAGATTGTCTCGCCGGGTCCGCTCGGCCCACGTGGCTTCGTTCAGCCCGGCCCACTCCCAGAGCAGATCCTCAAGTGTTCTCGCCGACGAGCCTGTCGCCGGTCGGACGGTCATCTCGGCAGCAACCCGCTGGGCTTCCTTCTTGCCGCCGTGAACGGTGCGACTGACCTGCCGTGGCCGGCCCTTTGCGTCACGACCGACGAACGACCGGATCTCCCAGACGCCCGGCTTTCGCTCGCGAATGGTGGCCATGGCGGGCTAACGTAGCCGTTGTAGGGATGGAGTAGGGATAGACCCTCACCGAGCGGCGGCGGGGCGATGCAGAAACTACTGAATATGCATGCCAGATATGGCTCTGGCGATGACCAGACGCTGGATCTCTGAGGTCCCTTCGAAGATGGTATAGATCTTCGAGTCGCGGTGCCACCGCTCCACGGGGTACTCCCGGGTGTAGCCGTAGCCGCCGAGGATCTGGATCGCGTCCTCGGTCGCCTTCACCGCGACCTCGCCGGCCTTGAGCTTGCTCATGGAGCCCTCGCCGGCGGTGAACTCCTTCTTCTTCGCGGCCATCCAGCACGCGCGCCACACGAGGAGCCGCGCCGCGTCGATCTCCATGCGCATGTCAGAGAGCTTGAACGCGATCCCCTGGTTCTCGATGATCGCCCGGCCGAACGCCTTGCGCTCCTTGGCGTACTCGAGCGCGAACTCGTACGCGGCACGCGCGATGCCGAGCGCCTGCGCGCCGACGAGCGGACGGGTCGCCTCGAACGTGCTCATCGCCGCCTGGGTCCGCGTCTTCTGCCCTTCCTTGGCGCGAGCGAGTCGCTGGTCGAGCTTCTCCTTGCCGCCGAGCAGGCACGAGCTGGGGACGTGCACGTCGTCGAGGACGACCTCGGCCGTGTGCGAAGCCCGGATGCCGTGCTTCTTGTACTTCGTGCCCTGGCTCAGGCCCGGCGTGCCTGGTGGCACGACGAACGCGGCGTGGCCACGGCCCTTGAGCTCGGGGTCGACTGCGGCGACGACGACGTGCACGTCGGCGATGCCCCCGTTGGTGATCCATGCCTTCGTGCCGTTGAGCACCCACCCGTCGGACTTCTCGTCGTACACCGCGTTCGTGCGCAGGTTCGAGACGTCGCTGCCCGCGTCCGGCTCGCTCACGCAGAACGCACCGAGTTGGATCTTGTCGGGTGTGCCGAAGCACTGCGGCAGCCACTCCCCGATCTGATCGGGTGTGCCGCTCGCGAGGATGCCGCTGACCGCGAGGGTGCTCCCGAGGATCGAGAGCGTGATGCCGGCGTCACCCCACGCCAGCTCCTCGCTCGCGAGCGCGAGCGTCAAGCCGGCCGGGTCGGCGGTGCAGTTGGCGAAGAACTCGAGCGAGTAGAGCCCGACCTTCGCCGCCTCCTCGATGATCGGATAGGGCGTCTCCTCGCGCTCGTCCCACTCGTGGGCGGCTGGTCGGACGACGTTCTCGGCGAAGTCGTGGACCCACTTCTGGATCTGCAGCTGGTCCTCGTTGAGCTCGAGGGAGAACTCGCTCATCAGGGCCTCCTGTGCATCGGGACGGCCGGACTCGACCGCTCCCCACGGGGTGATCCTCACAAGTTACCAGCCGGTAACACCCGGCGTGGGATCCGGCTCGGCGTGGGAGTCGCCAGGCGCAGCCCCGGGCCCCGAGCAGCCTCAGGGGCTCACGCGGTCGAGCTGGTCGTCGACGAGAACGTCCCGGTGACCGAGAGCTGGCTCTGGGTGGTCTGGCCGGCGGCGCCGTTCGCCTTCAGGTAGTAGATGTGCTGGACGGGGTCGGGCCCGGCCCCGCAGGCAAAGGGGAAGGGCTGGCTGCCGCCGGCCGGATAGTTGCCGTACGGCCCGTTCGGGTCGTCGATGCTGACCGTCACGCTCTGCGCGTTCGTCGTCGACCACGTCAGCGTGACCTGCGTCGTGCTCGGGCAGCCCACCGAGCCGTCGTCCACCGTGAACTGGTTGATCTGCGGACCGGCCGGTGCCGTCGTCGTCGGCGGCGCGGTCGTGGTCGCCGGCAAGGTCGTGGTGGTCGACGACGACGTGGTGGTCGACGACGACGAGGTCGTCGTCGACTTGGTGTCCATGCCACCGTCGCTGGCGGCCACGGCGACGACGATGCCGATGATCAGGCCGAGGAGCAGGATCCCGCCGGCGATCATCCAGAGGCGGCGGTTGTCGTCGTCCTCGCCCGAGCCCTCTCCCGTCCCACCGGGACCTCCGGCTCCACCTCCGAACGACTCGCCCTGGACGGGGATGGTCGCCTCGCCGCCCGCCACCGGGGGCACGGCCTGCGTCGGCTCGCCGCCGGTCGGCAGGGGCGCGGTGGCGTCGGGTTCGTTCGGCGTCGGCATGCACGGTCCCTCCGGTCCGCCGGGACGGTAGCGGACCGGAGGGACGCACGCCGGGACCGGGCGGGATCAGGTGGTCGATGCTTGGGCCTTGCGCGGCAACGACGTCATGAGCTTCTCCGCGAACTCGTCCACGTGCTCCCTCGCCTTCGCGGCGCGCTCTTCGCTCACGCGTCCGCTCGTGACGGCGCGGTCGATCGCCTCGTTCAGCCCGGCGACGACGTCGCTTTGCACCGCCGTCGGATCCGCGCCCTGGGCCTCGGCGAACTCGGACACCGTCTGACCACCGACGACCGCGGCGCGCAGCTCGTCGATCGGCACCCCGATCGACTCGGCCGCGCTCCGGGCTGCGATGCGACGGGCGATCGGGTGTGGGCGCTTCACCGCCTGGTCACTCGGCTGGCTCGAGGCACCGGGCTCGGTCGACGAGCTGGAATCGGACGAGCTCGACGGGTCGCCGGCCTGGTGTGTGGTGGCAGCGCCGGCCGGGGCCATGAGGGCGAGCCCGCCCACGGCGAGGGTGGCTGCGGTGAGGGCCACGAGGGTCGTGCGCATGATGGTCTCCTGTCTCGGGGGGGGTCGACACCATGGGACACCGCCTGTGTGAGGTGCGCGTGAAGGCGACGCGAGCCGCGAGACAAGGTGCCGCACCGGCTTCGGTCAGAATGCCGACGTGGGTGACGGCGAGGACGCGGCACGATATGCGGGCGAGGCCGGGGCGCTGCTGCTCGAGCTCCGGGAACGGGGCGCATCCGACGAGTGGTCGAGGTGGTCGCTCGGCGACGCCGCCGACGTGCTCGCGAACCGGCGGCTGCTCGAGCTCCTGCGCGAGGACCACCCCGGCGACTCCGTGCTGTCGGAGGAGTCGGTCGACGACGCGAGCCGACTCGACGCGCACCGCGTCTGGATCGTCGACCCGCTCGACGGGACACGCGAGTTCACCGAAGCCGGCCGCACCGACTGGGCCGTGCACGTCGCGCTCTGGACGCGCGGCCAGGGCCTGACCGCCGGAGCGGTGGCGTTGCCCGCCCAGAAGAGGGTGCTCTCGACCGCGCCGCCGCCTGCTCCGCCGGTGGCGCAAGATCGCCCCGCGCGGGTGGTCGTGAGCCGGACCCGGCCGCCGGCTGCCGCGCGCCGCGTCGAGCGGGCGCTCGGCGCCGAGCTCGTCGGCATGGGCTCCGCCGGCGCGAAGGCGATGGCGGTGGTCGATGGAGTCGTCGACGCGTACGTGCACTCGGGCGGCCAGTACGAGTGGGACTCCGCGGCACCCGCTGTCGTCGCAGCGGCAGCAGGGCTCCACGTGTCGCGCATCGACGGCTCGCCGCTCGAGTACAACCGGCGCGACCCGTGGCTCCCCGACCTGATCGTGTGTCGCCAGGACCTCGCCCACGCGGTACTGGCCGCGGTCGCGGCGTGAACGAGACGCTCCTCGAGCTCGAGGCGGCTGACGGTGTCCGCATCGTGGCGCGACGCAGGGCACCGGCGGGATCGACGTCGGGCCGCACCGTCGTCGTGGCCCACGGCTTCGCCGCGTCAGGCTCGGAGCCGCGGGTCGTAGCGATCGCCGACGCGCTCACGGAGGCCGGCCACGCGGTCCTCACGTTCGACTCACGGGGTCACGGCGAGTCGGGCGGCGAAGCGACGCTCGGCAGCGACGAGGTGCTCGACGTCGCGGCGGTGGTCGATGCGGCGGGCGCCGACCCCGTCGTCCTCGTGGGCGCCTCGATGGGCGCGATCGGCGTGCTGCGGTACGCCGCGGAGCGCGCCGGCAGCCCGACCGCAGGCGTCGTCGCTGTCTCCTGTCCGGCGCGCTGGTCGCTGCCTCGCAATGCACGGGGTGTGCTCTCGGCGCTGATGACGCAGACTCCACCCGGGCGCTGGGCGGCCCGGCGGTACGCCAGGGTGCGCATCGCCCGACCCGGTCGCCGGCCCGCACCACCGATCGAGCTCGTCCCCGCTCTCCACGTGCCGTTGGCGCTCGTGCACGGCTCCGCCGACCCGTTCATCCCGGTCAGCGACGCCGACTCGCTGTACGCGGTCGCGAACGAGCCGCGTCGTCTCGAGGTGATCGACGGCATGGGCCACGCGTTCGAGACCCCATCGGTTCGCGCGGTGGTCGAGTCGGTCGGCTGGGTGATCGACCAGCCGAGCCGGTAGCAGCTCGACCTAGCTCTGGCGCTCCCACCACCACGCGAGGCCGGCGAGCCCGGGGCCGGTGTGCACGACCATCACCGGACCGAACTCGCCGACGAACGCAGTCGCGACATCCGCGGCATCGGTGATGCGCACGAGCAGGTCGTCGGCAACGTGGCGAGCGAGCGCATGCAGCGCCGCGACGTGCAGACGATTCGGCCCGTCGCCAGCTGGGGGCGCGTCGCGACGGACGATCTGGACGATGCGATCGAGTGCGGCCTCGGGGCTGAGCGCAGGCCGGAGGCGGCGCACCGCGCCGTCTCGGAACTCGAACAACGGGTTGATGTTGAGCCGCCGGCCCGCCCACCCGGCGATGCCCGGAACGCGACCGCTGCGGACGAGATGATCGAGCGACGAGATCGTCGCGACGAGACGAACGCGCTCGATGACTTCGCGAGCGCGCGCCTCCACCGCGTCGAGCGGGGCACCCGACGCGGCGGCCTCGGCCGCGGCGAGCACGACGAGTGCCTCGGCGCCTCCCGCGGTCGCGGTGTCGACGACGCGCACGGCGCCGCCGACCGCCTGCGCGGCCACGACCGCGGACTGGTAGGTGGCGCTCATCGAGCCGGCGATCGTCAGCACGAGCACCCCGTCGCTCGCACGCGACGTGTCCTTGATGGCGTGCTCGAACTCGCCCGGCGTCGGCGCGGACGTCGAGACGCTGTCGTGGGTGACGAGCTCCTGGAGCGGCCGCCGGCCCTCGGGCTCGGGGACGCCCCGCACGGTGAGCCACATGGGGACGATCGTGACCCCCGCGCGCGCCGCGAGGTCCGGCGGCAGGGCAGCCGCGCTGTCGGTGACGATCGCGATGCTCATGAGGGGGGCTCCTGGCGCCGCAGCGCCGTTCAGGGGTCTCCGGCCGTCCCAGGACTCTCGCGCAGCCGGACGAGCGCCGACGACAGCACCACGAGGAGCCCCGAGCACAGCAGCACCACCCGGGACGGCTCGAGATCACCGACCCACGGCCACGTCACGTCGTCGAGGAGGTCCCCGGCGAGGCCGGCGCCCACAGCAGCAAGGCTGAGCCCGATGCGGATGACGACGTGGAACGCCGCGAACGCCAGCACGCGCTGGTGCCCCTCGAGCCGCGACTGCAGCGCTCCCATCCCCGACGACAGCGAGTACGCAGCCGCGGCCCCGAACGCCGCCGCACCCGCGTAGGCGAGCCACACCGATGTCGCGAGGCTGAACAGCGCGACGATGCAGCCAATCGCGGCCACGCCGAGCCGCGTCTCGACCAGCGGGTCTTGGCCACGACGCAGCTGAAGGACCCCGAGCCCGAGCACCGCACCGACGCCGAAGAGGGCGATCAGCACGCCGAACTCGGTGTCGGACGCGCCCAGCACGTCTCGCACGAAGACGATCCCCAGCGAGAAGAGCGCTCCGAGCCCGAGCGCGACCGCGAGCGCGGCCGGCATCACTGCCCGCACGAGCGGGATGCGGAACGCGTCGAGGAAGCGCACGTCCTCGACCGCGCCGTCCACGCCGTCGTCCGCGGCGAGCTCGGAGAGTCGCGCGATGAACGCGAACGACACCAGGAACGTCAACGCGTCGATCCAGAAGACGAGTGCGAACGGACGATCGAAGAGGTCGGCGAAGGGCAGCGCCGCGACGGCGGCGAACGCGCCCGCCCCGAGCGGGATCGTGCCGTACGACGACCCGAGCACGAGCCCGTTGGCGACCGGGAGGTCTTCGGTGTCGACGAGCTCGGGGATCGACGCGTCACGCGCGGGGAGGAAGACGAGGCTCGCCACCTCGAGCACGAACGCGCACGTGTACACCCACCAGATCGCCTGGAACAGCGGAACGGCCGCGATGACGCCCGCACGCACCGCGTCCATCGCGAGCATCGTGCGACGCCGGTCCCAGTGCTTGACGGCACGGGCCGCCAGCGGCCCTCCGACGGCCGCGGGGAGCAGTCGCAACGTCAGGATCCCCCCCACCGCGAGCGGCGACCCGGTGAGCTCGAGGGCGATCGCCATGAACGCGATCGTCCCCATCCAGTCGCCGAGACCCGAGACGCCCTGGCCGATGAGGAGGTTGCGGAAGCCCTGGCGCTGGACGAGCGCAGTCACCGTCACGGCGCCGCCGGGGTCTCGGGGTCACGGTCGTAGAGGAGCCGCTGCACGTAGGGCCGCCAGCCGGGCTCACGCGGACGCGAGTTGCCGACGGCGCGCTTCACGAGCATCGGCGCCGCCACTGCGGCACCGGCGAGCGCGCCGGCGGCACCGCTCGTGAGCGCGAGCACGGGCGTGAGCGCGAGCTCGCCGACGAAGCCGCCGAGGCCGGTCTGGCGGAACACCTTGCCGGCGATCATCGCCCCGAGCAGCAGCACGACGCCGGGCCACGCGTTGACGAGCAGCGAGCCGAGCGCCGGGCCGACGCCGCGCCCCCCGAGGCCGCGCAGGAACGGCGACCAGTTGTGACCGATGACCGCGACGCCACCCGCGAGCGCGGCGAGCACCGGCCGGTCGGGTCCGGCGAGGAGCGGGCCGATCGCGCCCTTGGCGAGATCGCACAGCCCCGAGACGACGAGCGCCCCGAAGCCGGCGACGCGGTAGAGCGAGCTGCCCGAGACCGAGTTGTAGTCGGTGTCGCGGAGGTCGACGCCCCGAGACCTGCGGGCGACCAGGTTCGAGAAGGGGATCGATCCGGCGACGAACGCGAGGGCAAGGATCCCGAGCTCGGCCATCGGGTCATTCTGCCCGGGGGCCGGTGCGGTTGGGCGTTCCTGGGCCGGTCTTCGTCTACTTGGGCAGCGGGAAGTACAGCAGCGGGTTGAACGCTTCTGACATCGCGCGTTCGACGGCGATCACCGACTGTCCGAGGACGAGCCTGGGAGTCGGCGGACAGTCGGCCGCGACGGTCGATCTGGCGTCGGGCACGGCCTGACCTTCGGACGTGACGGCGAAGCCGGCGCAGAGCCCGTAGATCACTCGGCGGCCGGTCGCGTCGGGTACGTAGCAGACGAGGCGGATGAACGAGTCACCCGGTTGCGCGGTCGCGGGGACGGCGACGGTCTCGCCGCCGGTGGCGACGAGCGTGCCGTCGGGAGCGAGGAACTCGAGGCGATACGCACTCGACGTCGCGCACTCGCGGCTGCCGGCCTCGTCGGTGCCGGCGAGGCCGTAGGCGATCTCCGTCCCCGGCGGACCGCCGGGCGGAGTCACCGACTCGATCTCGACCTCGGGCTCGTTCTGCGCGGCGCTCGCGGTGAGCGCGCCCAGCGAGAGAGGCACTGCGGCGATCGCAGCCGCGGTGAGGCACGTGAGGAGGATCGCAGGACGTCGGGGCACGCCACAGTCTGCGGTGTCGGGGGACCCCCGAGTCAAACCGCGCTCGGAGGACCGGCCGACCGGCGCCATCGACGCGAGTGGCATCGCGAGGGGGCGGCTTCGCTAGCGTGCACCCTCGTGACTCCTGCTCCCCGTCGTCTCGCCACCGCAGCTGCCCTCGTCGCGGCGCTGACCCTCCTGCTCGCCGCCCCCGCTGCTGGAGCCGGCGCGTCTCCCAAGGCGTGGACGTCGTCGGTCTGCGGAGCGCTCGACACGTGGGGCACGCAGATCAGCTCGGCGAGCACGAAGACCGCGAAGGCGCCGCCCAAGTCGGCAGCCGACGTCAAGAAGCGCCTCGGGAAGCTGCTCACGACGACGCAGCAGCAGACCAAGAAGCTCGTCGCGGAGCTGAAGGACGCCGGCAAGCCCGACGTGAAGGGCGGCCAGCAGATCGCGGCGACGATGCGTGAGGGCTTCACGCAGGTGCAGCGCACCGTCTCGCAAGCGAAGAAGTCGCTCGCGCAGGCCTCGACGAAGGACCCCGAGACGTTCACGACCGCGGCGCGGACCGCGCAGGACGCGCTCGAGGCCGGGTTGGAGGCGATCCAGGCCGCGTTCTCGGCGGCGCGGACTGCCGACGCCGCGCCGCTCCTCGAGGCGTTCGCCGCCAACGACGACTGTCAGATCGTCTCTGCCTGAGGTGCACCCAGCTGCGGGAGCAGCCACCCGAAGACGAGCTCGCCCGCCTCGGGGTTGAAGTGCACGCCGTCGTAGCGCAGCTCGACGCCCTTCCGGGTGTTCGTGTACCTGCCCTGCGGTGAGAGATGGTCGTTGAGGTCGGCGAGGGTGACCGCCGAGTCACCGAGATCCTCCACGACCGAGCGCAGGACCTCGTTCCAGTGGTCGACACGCGCGCGATCGTCCTCGGCCCAGCGAGCGGGCTGACCGACGACCTCGGGGCGGTGGTTGTACGGCGCGGTCAGCAGGACCACGCGCCCGTCGTGTGACCGCAGGATGGCGATCCCACGCTCCAGCTGCTTCCGCAGATAGGCGTCGGACGCCTTCGACCCGA
Organism: uncultured Bifidobacteriaceae bacterium; assembly: GCA_964532485.1. GTDB lineage: Bacteria > Actinomycetota > Acidimicrobiia > IMCC26256 > PALSA-555 > DATBSK01. The sequence goes on along the minus strand of CAZHKE010000005.1, from coordinate 57,847 downwards.
GCTCGAGCGTCGCTCCGTCGATCTCGAGATCGGACACCACGAACACGTCGAACAGTACGACGGAGACCTCGGGCGCGATCTCGTCGACCCAGCTCTTCCACTGCGTCGGCCAGCCGTCACACGCGGGTTCGGTGTCGACCCACTGCCCGCCGCGTTCGATGCGACCGCGTTGCGCGAGCCCGCACGCCAGCTGACCGCGGTTGAAGAGCTCGACGCCGGCGGCGTGCGATGCCCGGTCGAACCCGTCACCCATCGTCCGGGCGACCGAGTCGCCGACGACCAGCACGGAAGCCGGCGGCGTGGTGGACCCGGGAGGTGCCGGCTCGGTCCGACCCACGGCTGCGACCTCGCCGGACTCGTCACCGCGCACGGTCGGGATCGCCAGGAAGGCGAACGCGAGAATCGCCGCGACCACGGGGATCGCGACGAGCGCGCGCGGGACGTCGCGCAGCAGCTGTCGATGTCGAACGGGCAGCTCGACGAGGTAGTACGACACGGTGGCGGCTGCGAACGACACTGCGATGCGGACGACGAGCAGCCCGGTGCCGTCGAGGCCCGTGCGCTCGTTCGTCAGCGTGAGGTACACCGGCCAGTGCCAGAGGTAGAGACCGTACGAGATCGCCCCCACCCACCGGAGTGGCGCCGGGCCGAGTGCCGAGCGGATCGCGTTGCGCTTGGGCTGGATCGCGGCACCGATGACCGCGGCGGTCGCCACGGCAGCGAGCAGGTAGCCGCCTCGATACATCCATGACGACGTGTCGCGCACGAGCACGAGCAGGAGGCCGAGCACCACGCCACCCGCGACCCCGGCCCTGACCCAGGGTGCACCGGGGCCCGGGCCGTCGCGACGGGTGCGCAGGCGCAGGGTGACCGCAGCCAGCGCCGCCCCGACGAGCAACGCCTGTGCGCGGGTGTCGGTGCCGTAGTACACGCGCGAAGGGTCGCCTCCGGGGTTCACGAGCACCGCCATGAGCGCGGCGGAGACGATCGCGCCGGCGGCGAAGACGCGAGCGAGCGTCGTCAGCCGTGGGCGCCAGTGCAGCAGCGCCAGCAGGATGAACGGCCACAGCAGGTAGAACTGCTCCTCGATCGCCAGCGACCACGTGTGGCGCAGCGGTGACGGCTCGGCGAACTGGTCGAAGTAGCCCTGCCCCGACGCGATGAACCGCCAGTTCGCCACGTAGCCGATCGCGGAGAGCGCGTCGTCGCGCAACCGATCAAGGGTCTCGGGTGCGGCAACGAGCAGCCCGAACAGCACGACACCGACGAGCAACAGCGCGAGTGCAGGCAGCAGTCGCCGCGCACGGCGCGCCCAGAACGCGAGCAGGCGGATGCGCCCGGTTCGACCCCACTCGACGAGCAACAGGGTCGTGATGAGGTAGCCCGAGAGGACGAAGAAGATGTCGACGCCGAGAAAGCCGCCGCGCATCCACGCGACACCACCGTGGTACAGCAGCACGGCACCGACCGCGACGGCGCGCAGGCCGTCGAGCCCCGGCTGGTACGGGATCGACGGCGCCGCGGTGCCCGCGTCGGTGGCGAGCCGCTCTGCCCCCGCGGCTCCCGGTGCCACTCAGCCGGTGCCGATGTCGGGGGCCGGCGCGCGCTTGCCGCCGAGGCGAGCGCGCATGCGTCGCCACCAGTGCCGGACGCGGCCCGCGTCGAGCCAGTGGGCGCGCTCGGCGACGGCGACGACGTTCGTCATCACCTCACCGAAGTGCTCGGGATCGGCGAGGAGCCAGCTGTGCCCACCGGGCACGCTGATCGCGGGCGCGTCACCGAGCGCCTCGCGCAGCGCGTCGACAGACGCCTCGGTGACGACCTGGTCGTGCGGCGACCAGACGATGACGACGGGCAGCCCGCGACGCCGCAGGGTCTCGAGCTCGTCGGTGAGATCGGCGGTGCGCGCGAGGCGCGCGGCCCGCACGAACGCGCGCGGGTCGAGCACGAGGTTCGGCACCGCCTCGGCCACGACCACCGGCAGCACGCGAGCCAGCCCCCGGGCGCTCCGGACGTCGGCCGAGAACCGCAGGCCCCAGTCCCAGAGCGGCCGCTCCGAGATGTCGCGCACGAGCTCGCCGTCGTGCGTCCAGGTCGCGCCACCGACGGCGTTGACGAGCACGAGCCCGCCGACGCGAGCCGGATGGTCGTGCGCGGTCACGATGGCGATCCCGCCGCCGAAGGAGTGCCCGACGAGCAGGACCGGGCCCTTCACCCGCATGGCGTCGAGGAACGCCGTCACCCAGCCTGCGTATCCGTGCAGGTCACCGGCCGCCGCGGGGAGCGCGGCGGTGCCGCCGAAGCCCGGGAGCGCGGGCGCGAGGACGCGAACGCCCGTCGCGGCGAGGCGTCGCACCGGGGCGCGGTACGCGTGGTGACTGAGTCCGAACCCGTGCAGGAAGACGACCGGGGGACCCTCACCGGCCTCGAGGCACGAGGCGGCGCGGCCGTCGACCGACAAGCGGTGCCACCGCAGCGCCGCACGACGCGAGTCACCCACAGCGCGACGCTAGACGCACCCGCCCGACAACCGAAGCGCGCGCGACTCGGAGCGCCAGAGCGAGAGCGCTCAGGAGTAGCGGGGCTCGACGCCGCGTGACGCACCGTGGTGGGCGACGGCGTCGGCGAAGTCATCCAGCAGCTCGTCGACGATGGCTCCGTGTGCGGGCGAGAGCATGAGGTGCAAGCCGCGCGGATCGGTGTTGCGATTGAGGTTCCAGCCTCGATCATCCATGACGTCACCGACCGCGTAGAGGTCGACGTCGTCCGCCTGCATCGCGAGCACCGGCCCCACGGGATCGCCGACGATGTCGACAGCCGGCGTCGCGTCGATCGCAGCCCGCACGTGCGCGGTCGTCGCCGCGAGGTCGCGTTGGATCTCCGTGTACCCCTGGAGGCCGAGGAGGCGCAGCATCGCCCATGCGGCCGCGATGGGAGCGGCCGCACGTGCGCCGGCCATCGCCGGTGACCCGTAGAGCCCGGACGGCCACCGGTCGTAGAGGAACACCTGATGACCGAACCAGTCGGCGTCGCGATGGAGGACAACCGACGCCCCCTTCGGGACGAAGCCGTACTTGTGGATGTCGGCCGAGATCTCGGTGACACCCTCGACCCGGAAGTCCCAGGGTGGGACGTCGTGCCCGAGCCGCTCGAGGAAGGGGAGCACGAAGCTGCCGATGCACGCGTCGACGTGACACCCCACGCCGTGCTCCGCAGCGAGCGCGGCGAGGTCGACCACCGGGTCCATCACACCGTGGGGATACGAGAACGCCGACGCCACGAGCACGGCAGTGCGATCGTCGACGACCGCCTCGGCCGCTCCGACGTCGGCACGCCATCGGTCGTCGACCGGGTACTGGACGAGCTCCATGTCGAAGTAGTGCGCGGCCTTCGCGTACGCGGGGTGCGCAGTGACCGCGGCGACGACTCGTGGCCGTTCGATGCCACGCGCGCGTGCTCGCTCCCGGTTGACGAGCATCGACATCAGGATGGACTCCGTGCCACCCGACGTCATCGTCCCGCCCCCACCGTCGGGCAGGTGCACGAGCGAGCCGACATCGGCCAGCACGTCGGCCTCGAGCGCGGCGAGCTCGACGAACTTGTACGGGTTCAGCGCGTTGCCGAAGAGGTATCGCGAGTACACCGCGTGCACGAGCTCCTCGAGCTCGGCCCGGCCGGTCGGGTACGTCAGACCGAAGAGGCGGGCTCCGTGGACGTCGGGATCGCGGCCCTGCCGCTCGTCGAGGTCGGCGAGGATCTCACCGGCCGGCCTGCCGTGCTCCTGCACGCCGGGTCCTGATCAGGGAACGGGACTCGGCGGCAGCGGGTGGCGGTAGAGCGCGGCCGCGTTCTGATGGGTCATCTTCCGCAGGTCGTCGACGGGCAGGTGCCCCCAGCACCGCTCGATCACCGCCTGGGTGTCGGGCCAGGTGCCGTCGCCGTGCGGGTAGTCGGTCTCGACCATGACGTGGTCGATGCCGATGGCGTGGCGCGTCTCGATGGTCGACGGGTCGTCGATGGTGCAGAACCAGAAGCTCTGCCGGAGCACGTCAGCGGGGCGCCTGCCGTCGAAGCCGTCGAGGCCGTAGCCGGAGCGGTCGACGATGTTGTCGAGCCGGTCGATGAGCATCGCGACCCAGCCGATGCCACCCTCGGACATCGCGATCTTCAACTCGGGGTACTTCACGGCCCAGGCCGACCAGACCCACTCAGCGCACGCGGTCAACGAGAGCTGGCCGAACAGGGTGGCCCCGATCTGGAGCGGTGGGCAGCCGGGCGCGAACTCGGCCATGCCCGACGAGCCGACGTGCAGGCTGATCACCGTCCCGGTCTCCGCGCACGCACGGATGATCGGCTCCCAGTGGTCCTCGAAGATGGACGGCAGCCCGATCCGGTGCGGACGCTCGGGCAGCGACACGGTCACGAAGCCGCGGTCGGCGTTGCGTCGGATCTCGGCGGCGCCGGCCTCGGCGTCGGTGAGGTCGATGATGCCGAGCGGGATGAAGCGGTCGGGGTGCGAGCCCCACCACTCGTCGTGCATCCAGTCGTTCCACGCGCGCGTGACCGCCCGGCCGAGCTCTCGATCGGCGATCTGCGAGTAGACGCGTCCGCAGAACCCGGTGATCATCGACGGGAAGCACAGCGACGCCCAGATGCCGCCGATGTCCATGTCGCGCACGCGCGCGTCGGGGTCGTAGCAGCCCGGGCGCATCTGGTCGAAGCGGAAGGGCTCGATCCTCACGGTCTCGGGTCGCCGGCCGGCCACCGCGTTCTGCCCGACCTGGAAGTGGCGCTCGCCCTCGAACTCCCAGACCTCGTGCCCGTGCTCATCGGTCACGATCTTCGGTGCGCGGTCCTGGAGCTTCGCCGGCAGCCGACCCTCGAACATGTTCGGCGGTTCGACGAGGTGGTCGTCGACGGAGATGACCGTGTACCGGACCTCGCGCGGCTCCGGCTCGGGGAGGAAGAGCTCGGGATCGAGCGATGCAGTGGGGTCGGCGTACGTCGTCACGATCCGTCACGCATCCCGAGCTTGCGGGGCAGGTCCTTGACCTCGAACGACGACACGATCTCGAGCGTGCCCACGAGGATCGCCCAGATGCCGACCATCGCGATCGCGATGGCGAGCGTCAGGCTCGGCCGGTTCAACAGGATGATCCCCAGCGGCACCTCGACGACGCCGAAGATCAGGTACAGCCACCACATCTGGACGTCGTGACGGTTCGCGATCGCCCCGATGATCGTGAAGAGACCCGACACCACGACCCACGCGCCGATGAAGATCGCCGCAGTCAGCAGGGTCGGCTCGGGCCACGCGAGGAACGCGATGCCGACGATGATCTCGATCGCACCCTTGAAGAAGTTCCAGCTGCGATCGCTGGTCTCGACGGGTGGCGTGGCGATGGTGAGCACGCCCTTCACGATGAACAGGAACGAGACGAAGACCGCCAGATCCTCGACCGTCCAGTCGATCGTGAGGATGAGGATCCCTGCGATCACCGAGATGATGCCGGCGACCAGGAGCATCCACCATCCGCGGCTCAGCTTCTCGGCGGTTGCCCGGTCGAGCTGCGGTGGGCCAGAGAGCGGGTTCAGCATCGGCGTTCCTCGGCTGGCGACTCCGTCACTCTACGACGGACTCTCTCCGGCGGGCGAGGAAGCGCAGCCGCGCGGCGCGAGCGTCCCAGTCGTACACGACGACGCTGCCGGCGATGACGTCCTGGAGGCCCCGGTTCTCGCGCCCGATGACGACGCCGATCAGACCGAGGCCGAACAGCGAGATGCTCAGCGCCAGCGCGGGCGCCCGCAGGAAGCCGCGCCACGAGTCGAGGTCGCTGCCGTCACGGTCGACGACACGCAGGCCGAGCAGCGACATGCCCGCGGTCTTCCCCGACGCCGCCCACGAGCCGCCGAAGTAGAGGAACAGCCAGGCGGCGAAGAGGACCGCTGAGACCCACGGCGGGATCTCGTCGCCGTCGAGGTCGAAGCTGGTCACGAGGGCGAACAGGAACAGCACGACTGCGGTCGTGGCGACGAACAGGCCGACGCTGATCGCGAGGTCGACGACGTAGGCCGCGGCTCTCGTTGCCGGACCGGCGTAGTGACCCAGCTTCGACGTCTCGGGTGTCGCCTTCCTCATGGCTCGAATCGTGGTGGACCGAGAGGCAGTGTCGTCGGGTCGCGCCGCAAGACCCTGTTCATGACCCGGTTCGAGAAGCCGTCTATGCCGACGGCCTGCGATCGCAGAGCGTCGAGGACTCGCTGTGCGACGCCGCTCGTCGAATCCATGATGAGCGCGCCGACCTCGGTGCGTTGCACGAGCTCCTCGACGTCGACCCGATTGACGACCTGGTTCACGTCGATCCGGTCGATCACTGCGTCGAGGTCGACGCGCTCGATCAGCCGATCGACGTCGACCCGGTCGAGCAGCTGGTTCACGTCGAGGCGCCCGAGGAGCGCGTTCAGGTCGATGCGGTCGAGCTGGCGGTTCAGGTCGATGTGCTCGAGCAGCGCATCGACGTCGACCAGGTTGAGGACGCCGTCGAGGCTGGGGCGCGGCAGGCGCGGGTTCACGAGTCGGGGCCGGCGAGGATCTCCATCACGCGCGCACGGTACCGCGTCAGCGCTCGTTCATCCGTTGCTCGACCTGGTCCCCGCCGGCCAAGGCGTCCTGTCCACCGACTGCCGTCACGCCACCGTCGACGACGACGACCGAGCCGTTGACGTAGGAAGCCTCGTCCGAAAGGAGGAACCGCACGATGCGAGCGACGTCCTCGGGCTGACCGAGCCGCCCGAGCGGCACCCTCCGGACGAACGCCGCCTGGGCCTCCGGCGTGGAGATCGTCGGCGTCAGCATCGGCGTCTCGATGTAGCCGGGGCAGACGGCGTTGGCGCGGATCCCGTCGGGCCCCAGCCGGTGTGCCAGCGAGCGGGTGAGCCCGATGAGCCCGTGCTTCGACACGACGTACGAGGGGATGAAGCCGTGCCCGATCAACCCCTCGATCGACGAGATCCCCACGATCGCCGATCCCGGGTTCGCATCACGCAGCGAGGAGTGCAGCGCGCTGACGAGCATCGCCTCGGCGCGCAGGTTCACACCGAGCACGGCGTCCCAGGTGCCGACGTCGATGACGTCGTCGAGTGCCGGCGCCACGATGCCCGCGGCGTGCACGAGACCACCGATCGACGTGATCGCCGCCTTCGTCGCGTCGAGTGCGTCGTCGAGCGCCCGCCCGTCGGTCACGTCGACGGCGCGGCCGATCGCCGAGACGCCCAGCGCCTCGCAGTCGCGCGCCGTCTCGGCGGCTCCGTCACCGTTGATGTCCCAGGCGGCAACCGGACGACCGACCTCGGCCAGGGCGAGGCAGCTGGCGCGCCCGATGCCCGACGCTCCCCCGGTCACCACCACCCCCGTCGTCGGTCGACCCAGCATCGTCACGGCCATGCGATCCCCTCACGTGTGGTGCCCGAAGGACGTGGCCCTGTCCGGCCCGACGGGCGTGGCGTGACAGTCTGGCGCGATGGATGCACACCAGGCCGCCGAGCTCGTCGAGACCGGTGGGCTCGACCTTCTCGACGGCGATCTGTACGCGGGCGACCCCGAGCCCGCGTACGCGTACTTGCGCGAGCACAAGCCCGTCTACCGGGACGCGACGAACGAGCTCTGGGGCGTCAGTCGCCATCGCGACATCGTCGCCATCGAGAAGGACCCGGCCACCTGGTCGAACGCCGGCGGCTACCGACCGAACATCCCGGCGGACCCGTCGATGATCGGCGTCGACGACCCGCTCCACGCCGAGCGTCGTCGTCTCGTGGCCCGACGGTTCACGCCTCGAGCGGTCATGGATCACGAACCGCGAGTGCGCGAGACCGTCACGTCGTTGATCGACGCGGTCGCCGAACGAGGACACGCGGAGGTAGTCGCCGAGCTCGCCGCGCCGCTCCCGGCGAAGATGATCGGGCACCTGCTCGGCTTCCCCGACGCCGATTGGCCGAAGCTGGTGCACTGGTCCACGTCGACGATCCTCCTCGGCGGCGGGCCGCGCTACGCGACCGACGAGGGGATCCTGTCGGCAGCCGAGTTCGGCACCGCCGCGCTCGGGGTCGCCGAGGAGCGGCGTGGCTGCCCGATGGACGACCTCCTGTCGGTGTGGACCCGAGCCGAGGTCGAGGGCCGTGCCCTCACCGACGAGGATCTCGCCTCGGACGCGCTGCTGCTCCTCGACGGCGGGGCGGAGACGACCCGCACCGTCATCACCAACGGGTTCGACACGCTCATCGCGCATCCCGAGCAGCGCGAGCTGCTGCGTCGCGAGCCGGAACGGATCCCGGGCGCCGTCGAGGAGCTCATCCGATGGACCACGCCCGTGCTCAACATGTGTCGCGTGGCGACTCGTGACACCGAGATCGCGGGACAGCCGATCGGCGAAGGTCAGCAGGTCGTGCTGATGTACGGGTCGGCGAACCGCGACGAGTCGGTGTTCGATGATCCGCAGCGCTTCGACGTGACCCGCGACCCGAACCCGCACATCGCGTTCGGCTTCGGCACGCACTTCTGCCTCGGAGCCGCGCTCGCGCGGCTGGAGCTGCGGATCATGTTCGAGGAGCTGACGCGACGTCTCGACAGCTGGTCGCGCGCCGACGACATCGGCCCTCGACGAACGCCGAACGCGTTCGTGCGCGGCATCGAGGAGCTTCCCGTCACGTTCACCGCCACGGGCGCCTGAAGCGCTCCATCACTCGAACTTCGCGCCCATCTCCCGGATGGCATCGAGCATCCGCTCGGGTGCATCGGGCGCAGGTTCGCCCGGCTCGTAGCGCACCGAGCGGAGCGTCCCCGTGTACGGGAAAGGCCCGAACCTCTCGTAGATCGCCCACGAGACGGGCGAGCGCCGGTCGATCCCGACATCGATGCCCTCGAACGGCGCCATTCCGAACAGCATCGGCACCTCGTCGAGCGACGCCCGCTCCTCACCGTCGACGACCAGTGTGACCGTCCACTGCTGCTGACCGGGCGCGGCGAGGTCGACCACCACGTCGCGCACGCCGGCCCTGAGATCACCGCCGGAGAGCTCGCGCATCCGGCCGCGGCCGTCGTTGTGCACGTACCGGAGCTCGTCGCCCAGCACGTACACGCCGTAGCCCGCGCCCTGGTCGCCGTGCGCGACGAGATACCCCTGGTCGCCGGTGCCGTGCTCGAGCGCGATGTGGATCGTCAGTGCCCGGAACCAGATCAGCTGGAGCGAGCGCCACCGCTCGAGCGTCGCGGTGCCCGGGAGGATGGTCACCGGCTCCGCGTAGGCGCGGCTGCGTGGCGGGCGCAGCAGGTACTTGATGCTCGATCCCTCGTCGAGCGGGTACACGTAGTTCGCCCACGCCGCGTCCTCCCATGCAGCCGCGAGCTCGCTTCGACGTTCGGGGTGCAGCGCGGACAGATCGTGGAGCTCGTTCGCGTCGGCCGTGAGGTCGTACAGCTCCCATTCCGCGTCGGAGAACGGCGTGAGCGGCTGATGGAGCGTCACGACCTCCCAGCCGTCGCGGTAGAAGCCCCGGTGGCCCTGCTGCTCGTAGTACTGCTCGCGGTGCGTGCTCGCGACGTCAGCGTCGTCGAGCGCGGCCCTGAAGCTCGCGCCGGCCGGCTCCGCGAGCACACGACCGTTGCGCTCGGTCGGCATCGTCAGACCGCAGCAGTCGAGGAGCGTCGGCAGCACGTCGGTGACGTGCTGGAACTGACGTCGGTAGGCGCCGCGGTCGGTGATGCGATCGGGCCACGAGACGATGCACGGCGCCGAGTGCCCACCGGCATGCGTGTTGATCTTGTAGAGGCGGAACGGCGTGTTGCACGCCATCGCCCATCCCCGCGGGTAGTGGGGAGTCGTGGTCGGACCACCGATGTCAGCGAGGCGCGCGGCATCGGCGTCGACGTCGTCGCCCTGGAGGAGGTGGACGTAGTACGCCGTCGTCCCGGTGACCTCGCCCTCGCGTGACGCACCGTTGTCCGATAGGAACAGAAAGATCGTGTTGTCGAGCTGACCCAGCTCCGCGAGCGCGGCGCCCAGCCGTCCGACGCTCTGATCGAGGTTGTCGACCATCCCCGCGTACACCGCCATGTGTCGCGCGTAGAGCTCCTGCTCCCGCGGCGTCAGGTCGTCCCACGCCGCGACCTCGTGACCGGGTTCCAGGTTCCGCGGGGGCAGCGGCAGACCCTGGGAGATGACGCCGAGCTCCTGCTGACGCCGCCACCGCTCCTCACGCAGCACGTCCCACCCGGCGGTGTAACGGTCGGCGTACTTCGCTATGTCGGCTGCCGGTGCCGCGAGCGGCGCGTGCACGGATCCGTGCGCGAAGTAGAGGAAGAACGGCTTGCTCGGGCTCGACGCCTGCTGCTCCCGCAGCATCGCGATTGCCCGATCGGTGATGTCGTCGGTGAAGAAGTAGTCCTCGGGATAGCGATCGACGTCGACGAGGTGGTTGTCCTCGACGAGGCGGTGCGGATGGTGCTGGTTCGTGAAGGCATCGAGGATGCCGTAGAAGCGGCCGAAGCCGCGCTGACACGGCCAGGAGTGCATCGGTCCTGCCGCTGAGCAGTCGGAGTCCTTCGCGAGATGCCACTTGCCGACCATGAACGTCGAGTACCCGTGGTCGCGGAAGACCTCCGCCGCCGTCGCGACGTCGTCGGCGAGCTCCATCGCGTAGCCGGGGAACCCGGCGTCGGAGTGGGCGACGGTCCCGAGACCGGCGCGGTGCGGGTTCACCCCCGTGAGCAGCGCAGCGCGCGTCGGCGAGCACATCGGCGTCACGTGGAAGTTCGTGAAGCGCAGGCCGCCGGCTGACAGCGCGTCGAGGTTCGGCGTGTCGATCTCGGAGCCGTAGCAGCCGAGGTCCGAGTAGCCGAGGTCATCGGCGAGCACGACCACGACGTTCGGTGCGCCACTCGGCGGCTCGGGTCGCGGCGGCCACCAGCCCTCGGAGCCCGCGAACGTCCGTCCGACCCGCCCGCCGAACCCCTCGTAGGTCCGGTCGATGCCACCGCCAGTTCCCGTCACGGCGGCGACGCTAGACGCGCCGGTCTGCGAGGAACGGGAACTCGGTTCGGACGTCGGCCACGCGCGCCGGGTCGACCTCCGCGGCGAGGATCTGCTCGTCGGCGCCGGCCTCGGCGAGCGTCTCGCCGAGGGGGTCGAGGATCACGCTGTCACCCGCGTAGTCGAGGCGGCCCCCACGGCCGACACGGTTCACACCGACGACGTATGCCTGGTTCTCGATCGCGCGTGCGCGAAGGAGCGCCCGCCAGTGGTCGCGCCGCGACGCGGGCCAGTTCGCCACGACGACGTAGAGGTCCGTCCCGGGTGCGAGCCCCCAGAACTCGTCGGCGAAGCGCAGGTCGTAGCAGACGAACAGGCTCGCCCGCACGCCGTCGACGTCCACCGTTACGTGTGCGTCGCCTGCGGCGTAGTGCTCGTCTTCACGCGCGTAGGTGAACGGATGGATCTTGGCGTAGCGATGCGTCGCGCCATCGGGTGACGCGAGCACGAGCGTGTTCGCCGGCAGCTCCCGCTCGTCGGTGCGCTCCGGCAGCGAGCCGCACACCCAGATCCCGAGCTCGCGTGCCTGGTCGACGAGGAACGATGTCGACGGACCACCGACGTCCTCGGCGATGCGCTCCGACTGCATGGAGAAGCCGGTCGAGAACATCTCGGCGAGCACCGCCAGCTGCGCACCGTCGGCCGCGGCCGTCGCGAGCATCGGCGCGAGTCGCGCGCACGTCGCCTCGGGCTGCTCCCACACGATGTCGTGCTGGATCGCCGCCACCCTCATGGCAGGCGCCTCATCGGGTCCGGCTCATCGGGTCAGGGCCTTCAGGCGCGCCACCGCTTCGTCGAGGACGTCGCGCCGCTTGCAGAACGTGAATCGGATCAGTGGCCGACCGGCCTCGACGTCGTCGTAGAACACGACGCTGGGTACAGCGACCACGCCGCAGCGCTCGGGGAGGCCGTGGCAGAACGCCATCCCGTCGGTCTCACCGAGCGACCGGACGTCGGCTGTGACGAAGTAGGCGCCAGCGGGCGGGTGCACCTCGAAGCCGACGTCGGAGAGCCCGGCAACGAGGAGGTCGCGCTTGGCGCGCAGACCGTCGGCAAACGCCCGATAGTAGCCGTCGTCGAGGCCGAGGCCGACCGCGATGGCCCGCTGGAACGGCGCCGCGCTCACGTACGTGAGGAACTGCTTGGCGGTGCGGACTGCCGCGACGAGATCGGCCGCACCGCACGCCCATCCGACCTTCCATCCCGTGAACGAGAACGTCTTTCCACCGGACGAGATGGTGACCGTGCGGTCGCGCATCCCCGGGAACGAGGCGATCGGCCGATGCGCGCCGTCGAAGACGAGGTGCTCGTACACCTCGTCGGTGACCACGAGCAGATCGTTCGCGACGCTGAGATCCGCGATCGTCGCCAGCTCGTCGTCGGTGAACACCTTGCCGGTCGGGTTGTGCGGCGAGTTGAGCAGCAAGAGGCGCGTCCGGGGACCGATCGCGCCCGCGAGCTCGTCGACGTCGAACCCGTAGCCGGGCGGGCGGAGCGTGACGACTCGCCGCGTCGCGCCCGCCATCGAGATGCAGGCCGCGTAGGAGTCGTAGTAGGGCTCGAACGTCACGACCTCGTCGCCGGGCTCGCACAGGGCGAGCAGCGACGCCGCGATCGCCTCGGTCGCGCCGGTCGTGACGAGCACCTCGTGGTCGGCGTCGACATCGAGCCCGTAGAACCGGCACTGATGCTCCGCGACGGCGTGCCGCAGCTCCGGGATGCCCGGACCAGGTGCGTACTGGTTCTCACCGGCGAGGATCGCGTCGACCGCGGCCTGCTTCACGACGTCCGGCCCGTCGGTGTCGGGGAACCCCTGCCCGAGGTTGATCGCGCCGGTGCGGTCGGCAAGGGCGGACATCTCGGCGAAGATCGTCGTGCCGAAGCCTGTGAGCCGTGACGCGAGGGGTCCCGAGCGCATGGGTCGCCATCGTACGGAGCACCGGAGCAGGCGAGCACCGGAGCGGCCGAGCGCCCCGGCCTCCCTCGCGGTCAGAATGTGCACGTGCAGCCGTACTCGGACCTGGCGATGACGACGGCGGCGTTCGCTGACCATCTCTCACGCGGCAAGGTCGAGGCCTTCGAGGCGCTCGGCATCGACATCGTGCTCGGGCGACGCGAGGGCCCGTTCTTCTGGGACGCCTTCGACGACCGGCGCTTCTTCAACTGCCACTGCAACGGCGGCGTCTTCAACCTGGGCCATCGCAACCCGGCGATCCGCCAGGCGCTCCACGACGCGGTCGAGCGCGACGAGATCGACGTCGGCAACCACCACCTCGTCTCCGGCTGGAAGGCGAAGCTCGGCGAGCGCCTCGCCGCGACGACAGGCGGTCGTTGTCCCGGGGCGGTGTTCTCTCCGTCGGGGTCGGAAGCGATCGAGGTAGCGCTCAAGACGGCGATCGCCATCAGCGGGCGACGGCGGATCGTCTCGGTCCACGGCGCGTTCCACGGTCACACGGCGCTCGCGGCGTCGGCGGCCGACGCCCGGTACCACGAGCCCTACCGGCTCGGGCTCGAGGGCTTCGTGCACGTTCCCTACGACGACCTCGCGGCGATGGACGCGGCGATCGATGACGACACGGCAGCAGTCATCCTCGAGACCATCCCGGCGACGCTCGGCATGCCGATCCCCCACGACGGCTACCTGGCGGGCGTTCGCGCGCTCTGCGACGACCGCGGCGCGCTGCTCGTCCTCGACGAGGTGCAGACCGGCCTCGGTCGCAGCGGTCGGATGTGGTGCTACGAGCACGACGGCGTGGAACCCGACGTGGTCGTCACGGGCAAGGGACTCGGTGGCGGTCTGTATCCCATCGCCGCGACGTTGATGACGTCGGCGGTCCACAGCTTCTACGACGAGCAGCCCTTCGTCCACGTGTCGTCGTACGGCGGCTCCGACCTCGGATGCGTGATCGCGCTGCGCGTCCTCGACCTCGTCGAGGCACCCGGTTTCCTCGAGCGAGTCGGCGACGTCGGCCTCCGCCTGGAGAAGGAGCTCGCCGTCGTGCCGTGCGAGGTGCGCCGGCGCGGCCTCTTCATGGGCCTGAAGTGGCCCGAGCCCGATGCAGGGATCCTCGCAGCGAAGGCGTGCATCGACGCCGGCGTGTTCGCGGTCTTCGCGAACAACGACACGTCGGTGATGCAGCTGCTGCCGCCGCTCGTGCTCACCGACCCCGAGGTCGATCAGCTCGCCGCGGCGCTGGTGGGTGCCCTGACGTGAGCGCGACGCCATGATCACGATCCCGGACCTCACCGAGCTCGAGGCGGCCGTCGGCCGCGCCCTGGCAACGGGCGACGACTCGGGCCTGCACATCCTGGGCTACGGCGAGATCAGCTCGGTGGTCGCATGGCCGAACGCCGACGGCCCGTGCGCCTGCAAGCGGCTGCCTCGGTTCGACGACGCCAAGCGCTTCACGGCGTACCGCACGCTCTTCGACGACTACGTCGCGGCGCTGCGCGGCACCGGCGTGGTCGTGCACGAGAGCCATCTCGAGGCGGTGTCCCAGCGCGACGGGCCGATCGTCGCGTACTGCGTGCAGCCCGTGCTGAGTCCCGACGCGCTCGCGCCGACGCTGCTCGCGGCGGTCGACGACGCGCGGCGCCGGGCTCTGCTGGCCGAGATCGTCGATCACATCGCGACCACGGTCCGGCCCACGCTCGGCATCGACGCGCAGCTCTCGAACTGGGCCTTGGCCGGCGACCAGCTCGTGTACCTCGACGTCACGACCCCACTCCTGCGTGGAGACGACGGCAAGGATCGGCTCGACACCGAGCTGTTCATGGCGTCGCTGCCCGCCGCGTTCCGGCCGATCGTGCGGCGCTTCCTCCTCGACGGGATCCTGGACCCCTACTACTCGCCCCGGCGCGCGGCGCTCGACCTCACCGGCAACCTTCACAAGGAAGGCCTTGCCGACCTCGTGCCCACGGCCGTCGCGATCGCGAACGACCACCTCGGCACGGACCTGACGGTCGACGAGGTGGAACGGCACTACCGGCGTGATGCGCGACTGTGGTCGCTGCTCCAGCGTGCCCGCCGCGTCGACCGTGCATGGCAGCGGCACGTCCGCCGTCGCCCGTACCCGTTCATGCTCCCGGGAGACGTCGACCGCGGCGTCTGAAGAGGCAGGGGCGGCGCGGCGCGGCCAGAATCGGGGTTCGGCCCACTGAACCTGCGTTCAGGAGAGCGGCTCGGGTACCGTCCGGCCCGTGAGCCCAGCCGGCTCGATCACCGACGAGGGCGTCGAGCGCCTGCGCGCCCGGATCGGCGTCCCCGAGCCTCACCCGTGCCCGCCGCACTACCGCTGCCCCGATGTCGACTCCTTCCGCCACGTCGCGGTCTCCTACGGCGACGACAATCCCCTCTACTGCGACCCCGCGTACGCCGCGGGCACCCGCTGGGCGGGACCGATCGCGCCACCGCCGATGGTGGGCGGCGACACGCTGATCGGTGACGACGAGGTGCCGGAGGTGGCACCGGAGCACCGCGACCTGATGAAGGGTGATCCGTTGCGAGGCGTCCACGCGTTCTACGCCGCGAGCGCTCGGGAGTGGTGGGCACCTCTTCGGCCCGACTCCCGCACGTGGCGGCGGAACGCGCTGGTGGGCGTGCTCGACAAGCCGTCGGAGTTCGCCGAGCGCGCCGTGCACGAGTGGACCGCGCAGGTGTTCCGCGCCGACGACGGCACGCTGCTCGCGGGGCAGTACCGCAACATGGTGCGAACCGAGCGGACGAAGGCGCGCGAGCGCAAGAAGGAGGACGCGCTCGTACAGGAGCCGTACACCGACGAGCAGCTCGAGGCGATCGACGAGCAATACGCCCGAGAGGCTCCGCGCGGCGCGCAGCCGCGCTGGTGGGAGGACGTCGACGAAGGTGACGCGCTGGGCCCGCTCGTGAAGGGACCGCTCACCGTCACCGACATGATCTGCTGGCATGTCGGCATGGGAATGGGGCTGTACGGCGTTTCGCCGCTGCGGCTCGGATGGCGGAACCGGCAGCGGATCCCGCGCTTCTACCACCGCGACGAGCTCGGAGTCCCCGACGTGATGCAGCGCGTGCACTGGGACCCTGCGTACGCGCGCAGAGCTGGCAACCCCACGACGTTCGACTACGGGCGCATGCGCGAGACCTGGCTCATCCATCTGTGCAGCGACTGGATGGGCGACGATGCGTGGCTCTGGCGGCTCGACTGCGAGTTCCGGAAGTTCAACTGGGTGGGTGACACGCACTGGATGCGCGGCCACGTGACCCGGAAGTACCTCGCGGACGGTGATCGACCGGCCGTCGAGCTCGACATCTGGGGCGAGAACCAGCGCGGCGAGACCACGACGCCCGGCCACGCGACGGTCCTGCTGCCGAGCCGCGAACACGGCCCCGTGCGACTGCCCGATCCCCCCGGCGGAGCGCGTGACCTGCAGGACGCGCTCGAGGCCGTCGCGGCCCGATTCGAACGGGCATGAGTCCTCGAGCGTGCCCGACGAGCGTGAGCCTCGCATGAGCGACTACCTGTCCGACGACACCGTTCACTCGCGGGTCGGCGAGGGAGTGTTGCACCTGGTCCTCGACCGTCCGAAGAAGCGCAACGCCATCGACGACGTCGGCGTCGCCACGTTGATCGCGGCGTTCGAGCGGGCGAACAGCGACGAGAGCGTGCGGGCGATCCTGCTCACGAGCGTCGGCGACGACTTCTGCAGTGGCTTCGACATCGTCGGCCGCAACGCGACGGACGACACCAGGCCGCGCGTCGGGAGCATCCAGCGGCGGCTCCCCGCGCAGTCGCATCGCCTCGTGCCCCTCATGCTCTCGACACAGGTGCCGATCGTGTGCGCGGTGCGCGGCTGGGCCGCCGGGCTGGGGCTGCACCTCGCCCTGGCCTCCGACTTCTGTGTGGCCGCGCACGATGCGCGGCTCTGGGAGCCGTTCGCGGCGCGCGGGTTCACGCCCGACAGCGGTGGCACGTGGTTGCTGCCGCGCCTCGTCGGCGTGGCCCGAGCGAAGGAGCTGCTGATCCTCGGCCGCGAGCTGTCAGGAGAAGAGGCCGCGGCCTGGGGCGTCATCTTTCGCTCGGCCCCACCGGGAGAGGTCGACAACGTCGCTCGGGACGTCGCAGCCGAGCTCGCTGGGGGGCCGACCGTGTCGCTCGGCCTCACGAAGTGGCTCGTCCACCAGGGTGCAGGCCTCGACCTCGAGCGTCACCTCGCCAACGAGGCGCTCGCGATGGAGCTGTCGTCGCGTAGCGAGGACTTCCGCGAGGGCATCGCCGCGCTCCGTGAGAAGCGACCCACGAACTTCGAAGGTCGCTGACGTGGCCCGCGAACGGGTCGCTGTCGACGCTTCGACGACCGCGGCCGAAGCCGCGGCGATCGTCCGCGACTGGATCGCCGTCAACGTCCCCGAGGCGTGGCTCGCCGCGGCTGCCGACGGGCCGGCCGCGGTCCGTGACGCACGCACCCGCGAGGAGTACGAAGCCTGGTACCCGGTCTTCGGCGCATCGGGCCTGGTCGTACCCACATGGCCCGTCGTGTACGGGGGCCTCGACGTGGGGAACGACGTCGCGCTGACGATCGAAGCCGAGCTCGCACCGTATCGCCTCGGGCGCCTCAACCCGCTCGGGCTGAACCTGTGCGCGCCAGCGTTGTTCGCGCACGGCACCGAGGAGCAGCGACTGCGCTACCTCCCACCGATCGTGCGCAACGAGGAGCGCTGGTGCCAGCTCTTCAGCGAGCCCGGTGCGGGCAGTGACCTCGCGTCGCTCGCCACACGCGCCACGCGCGACGGTGACGACTGGATCGTGTCGGGTCAGAAGGTGTGGACGACTTGGGCCCACATCTCGGACTGGGCCGTGCTGCTGGCGCGCACCGACCCCGACCTCCCGAAGCGGAAGGGCATCACCTACTTCCTGATCGACCTGCGCCAGCCCGGCGTCGACGTGCGACCGCTCCGCCACCTGACGGGCGAGATCGACTTCAACGAGGTGTTCCTCGACGACGCGCGCGTCCCCGACGCCCAGCGTGTGGGCGACGTCGGGGACGGGTGGCGCGTCGCGGGCGCGACGTTGGCGTCCGAGCGGCAGATGGTCGCAGGCTCGGGATCCGGCGGCGTCGATCGCATCGGCGGCTCGGGCATCGAGCATGCGATCGATCTCATCGTCACTCGTGACCGCTCCGGCGACCCGCTGACGCGCCAACGGGCCGCACAGCTGTACGCCGAGGAGCGGATCCGCGACATCACGAACCAGCGCGTGCGCGCCGGGCTCTCGGCAGGTCGACCACCCGGGGCCGCGAGCAGCGTCGGCAAGGTCCACATGGGCAGCCTCAACCAGCGGCTCCAGGTTCTCGCGACCGACGTGCTCGGGGCGGACTCGTTGGCGACGGAGGCGGAGCCGGGGACGGAGTACGGCGAGTCGTTGCCGCACGAGGTGCACGGGATGCTCCGTAGCCGCGCGAACACGATCGAAGGCGGAACGAGCGAGGTCAACAAGAACATCCTCGGCGAGCGGGTGCTCGGGCTGCCGCGCGAGCCTGACCCCTGGCAGGGCCGGCCCTGGATCGAGGTGCCGCGCTCGTGACGACGCCCCCGGTGGCGCCATGACCTACTCGCGCCTTCGAGTCGAGCGGCGTGGTCCCGTGGGCTGGCTCGTGTTCGACCGCCCCGAGGCCGCGAACGCGATGGACGCCCTCATGTTCGACGAGCTCGAGCGCGCCTGGGCGGAGCTGGATGCCGACGCCGACGTCCGCGTCATCGTGAACTCGGGAAGCGGGAAGGCCTTCCAGACCGGTGTCGACGTCGCGCAAGTCGCCCGCGACCCGGCCGCGCTCCGCGAGCACTCACGCCGAACACGGGACGCGGAGCTGCGGTTCACCGCCTGGCAGTGCGACGTGCGCAAACCGGTGATCGCGGCGGTCAACGGGACGTGTGCGGGCGGCGGGCTGCACTTCGTCGCCGACGCCGACATCGTCATCGCGGCGTCGACCGCAACGTTCCTCGACCCGCACGTCTCACTCGGGCAGGTGGTGGCCTACGAGGGCATCGCTCTCGTCCGGAAGTCACCCATGGAGCCGGTGGTGCGGATGGCGTTGGTCGGGCGGGCAGAACGAGTGACCGCGGCACGCGCCTGCGAGCTCGGCGTCGTCTCACAGGTCGTCGACCCGCCGGCCGCGCTCGCCGACGAGGCGCAGGAGCTCGCCGAGAAGATCGCGCGCAACTCCCCTGCGGCGATGGCCGCGACCAAGCGCGCGCTCTGGGGCGCGCTCGAGCACGGGCTCACCGACGCGTGCCGAGTCGGCGCCGCCGAGCTCGTGTCGATGTGGGGACACCCTGACCAGGAGGAAGGACCGCTCGCGTTCGCCGAGAACCGCGACGCGCGGTGGGCAGCGAGCGGGGAGGAGCGGGATGGCTGACTACGAGCACCTCATCGTCGAGCGCCACGGGCCCGTCGGCTGGCTCATCAACAACCGCCCGGACGCGCTCAACGCGATGAACGCGCTGATGCGTGACGAGTTCGCCGACGCCTGGCTCGAGCTCGACCGCGATCCCGCGGTCCGCGTGATCGTCCACACGGGCGAGGGTCGGGCGTTCCAGACGGGAGTCGACGTGTCGGAGATCGCCTCCGACGGAGTCGGGATGGAGCGCTACCGCCAGTCGGTCGAGGACTGGGATCTCCACTTCACCGCGTGGCACCAGCACGTGTGGAAGCCGGTCATCACCGCGGTCAACGGCATCTGCTGCGGCGGCGGCTTCCATTGGATCGCCGACGCCGACATCGTGATCGCGGCGTCCGACGCGCAGTTCTTCGACCCGCACGTGTCGATCGGGCAGGTCGTCGCGATCGAGGCCGTCGGATTGATCCGCAAGGTGCCGGTCGAAGCGGTGATGCGCATGGCGCTCGTCGGCCGGTACGAGCGGATGTCGGCCGAACGTGCCCACGAGCTCGGCATGATCTCGCAGATCGTCGATCCTCCCGAGCTGCTGCGCGACGCGGCGCAGGAGCTGGCCGAGAAGATCGCGCGCAACTCCCCTACCGCGATGGCCGCGACCAAGCGCGCGCTCTGGGGCGCACTCGAGCACGGGCTCACCGACGCGTGCCGAGTCGGCGCCGCCGAGCTCGTGTCGATGTGGGGACACCCCGATCAGGCCGAGGGCCCGCTTGCGTTCGCCGAGAAGCGCGAGCCTCGGTGGCAGCCCCTCGAACCACACGACGCGTGACGCGCCGGCCGACCTCGACACCCACGCCGCTCGAGCACGATTGCCCGGCACTCAGCGAGACGGAGCAACCGCTTCCGGCTCCGGCTCGTGCTCGACGAGCTCGAGCAGCTCGGCCTCGAGGTCGGGCTTGGCCTCGACGTGCAGTCGTGGCAGCCACTCGAGCCAGCGCGGGAACCACCAGTTCGCCTTGCCGAGCAGCTCCATGGTCGCGGGCACGAGCACGATCCGCACGAGCGTGGCGTCGATGAAGATCGCCGACGCGAGGCCGATCCCCATGACCTTGATGACCCGGAAATCGCCGAGCACGAAGCTCGCGAACACCGTCACCATGATCGCCGCCGCCGCGGTGATCACCCGAGCCGTCGCCGCGAGCCCGTCCGCGACGGCGAGCGCGTTGTCGCCCGTTCGGTCGTACTCCTCACGAATGCGCGACAGGAGGAAGACCTCGTAGTCCATCGAGAGTCCGAACACGATCGCGAACAGCATCATCGGGATGAACGGCTCGATCGGTCCGGTGCTCTCGACGCCGAGCAGCCCGGCGAACCATCCCCACTGGAAGACGGCGACGACGACGCCGTACGCGGCGGCGATCGAGAGCAGGTTCATCACGACTGCCTTGATCGGCACCAGCACCGACCGGAACACGACGAGCAGGAGCAAGAAGCTGAACAGCAGGACGCCGCCGACGAAGACCGGTAGGCGCTGGGCGAGATAGTCCGACACGTCGACGGCCGAGGCGGTGAACCCACCGACCAGGACGGTCGCGTCGGTGCCCTGCGTCGCGTCGGGGATCACGTCGCCTCGCAGCCGCTCGATGAGCACCTCGGTGCGCTCGCTCTGCGGCGATGACGCCGGGAGCACCTGGATGACTGCCGCGTCACCCGCGGGGTTCGCGAGCGGGGGGCTGACGCCCGCGACGCCCGGTACGTCGGGGAGCGCAGCGACGAGCGAGTCGAGCGACTCGACGCCATCGGGCGTGCTCGCAGCGAGGAGCAACGGCCCGTTGAATCCCGAGCCGAACCCGTCGGAGAGCAGGTCGTACGCGCGGCGAGTCGTGTCGGTGGTCGGCTGGTTGCCCGCGTCCGAGAACCCGAGGCGGAGGCCGAGGAACGGCAACGCGAGCACGAGCAACAGGGCCAGGCCGACGATCCCGGCGACCAGCGGACGCGCCTGGACGACGCGGCTCCACTTGAACCAGACGCTCGTGCGGGTCGCGTTCTCGCGCCGATGCAGACCGGGGAGGCGCAGCCGGTCGATGTTGCGTCCGACGAAGCCCAACATGGCGGGAACCAGCGTCACCGACGCGACCATGATCACGAGCACGGTCACCGCCGCGCCGAGCCCCATGCCGGTGATGAAGCTGACACCGATCAGGAACAGCCCACACAGCGAGATCACCACGGTCGCGCCGGCGAAGAGCACCGCGCGTCCCGCTGTATCGATCGCGAGCACGGTCGCGCGCTCGGGGTCGAGGCCGTCGTGCAGACCTTGCCGGTATCGAGTGACGATGAAGAGCGCGTAGTCGATGCCGACGCCGAGCCCGAGCATCGCCGCGAGCTGCGTCGTGAAGTCGGGGATCGTCACCACATGCGACGCGAGGGCAACGATCGCGAACCCGGTGCCGATGCCGAAGATCGCGGTGATGATCGGCAGACCCATCGCGAGCACCGACCCGAACGCGATCAGCAGGATGAGGACCGCGGCCGCGAGGCCGATCAGCTCGGAGGTGCCACCGAACTCCCCGATGAGGAACATCCGGCCACCGAGCTCGAGCTGCACCCCGTCGGCGCGGCGCCCGGGATCGACGATGTCGGTGATCTCGTCCGCGGTCGCCTGGGGGATCTCACCTGCTCGCTTGTCCAGCTGGATCTCGGCGTACGCGACCTTCCCGTCCGGCGCGATCTGTCGCGCGCCCTCCGGTTGATAGGGACTCGTCGTCCCGGTGACGTGGTCGACCGTCTCGATCTCTCGCAGCAGCGCCTCGACGCGCTCGCGGACGGCCACGTCGTCGACGCCCTGCGGCGCGGCGACGACCAGCTGGCCGGGATCACCGGCGCGCTCGGGGAACACGTCCTCGAGCAGCTGGAACGCGCGGGTCGACTCGAGCTGCTCCTGCTGCTGGAAGCCCTCGCGGAAGGCGTCGCCGACGTTGCTCGCGATCACCGAGAGCCCGACGACCGCCACCAGCCAGCCCGCCAGCACCAGGCGCCGGTGGCGATGGCACGCGCGGGCGAGGCCTCGGAGCACGGAACCATTGTCGACCACGGGCCACGACCCGCACGAAAGCCCCACCGCCGCTCAGCGCTGTGACGCACGTCACGGCTGGCTCGCCCGCGACGCGTAGCGTGTTCCCCCGGATGACCGGCCGCCTCCGTTATCTCCCGGCGCTCGACGGCCTGCGGGCCTTCGCCGTGATCGGTGTCCTCTGCTACCACGGCGGCCTCGACTGGGCACAGGGCGGCTTCCTCGGCGTCGACCTCTTCTTCGTGCTCAGCGGGTTCCTGATCACGACGCTCCTGCTGCGCGAACGGGAGGACACGGGCGGGATCGCGCTGGGCTCGTTCTGGCTGCGCCGGGCACGGCGACTGCTCCCCGCGCTCCTGCTGCTGCTCGCGCTGGTCGTGATCTACGCGCTCGTCTTCGCGGCACCCGACGAGCTCCGCACGATCCGAGGCGACGCGCTGGCATCCCTCGGCTACGTGGCGAACTGGCGGTTCATCGTCACCGACGGTTCGTACTTCGCGCAGTTCCAGGCACCGTCGCCGCTGCGCCACGTGTGGTCACTGGCGATCGAGGAGCAGTTCTACCTGATCTGGCCGTTGATCGTGTTCGCGGTGTTGCGCGTCCGCGACGGCTCGACGCGCGCGCTCGCCGTCATGTCGAGCGCGATGCTCGTGGGATCGGTCGCGCTGATGGCGATGCTGTACGAGCCCGGTCGCGACCCGTCACGCGTGTACTACGGCACCGACACGCGGGCGCAGTCGCTGCTCGTCGGGGCCCTGCTCGCGATGCTGATGCTGTACCGGCCGGTGATCGAAGGGCGTGTCGGTCGCGCCGCGCTCCAGGTCGCATCGGTGGCGGCGGCGCTCGGTCTCGCCGCGATGTGGGTGCTCGTCGGCGATCGCGAGAGCCTGCTCTACACGGGAGGGTTCCTCGCCCAGGCCCTGCTCGTCGCCGTCGTCATCGCGGCCGTGGTGCAACCACGGCGCGGGCCGCTCGCGGTCCTCCTGTCGATCGGCTGGATCCGCTGGGTGGGTCGCGTCTCGTACGGCGTGTACCTCTACCACTGGCCCGTGTACGTGGCGCTCGACGAAGAGCGTGTCGGCCTCGACGGCGAGGCGTTGTTCGCGGTGCGCGTGACGGTGACGCTGGTGATCGCCGCGCTCTCCTTCTACCTGCTCGAGATGCCCATTCGCGAGGGCCGTCTGCCCGGCAACCGGCTCCGCATCCTCGCACCGAGCGCCGCGGTGGCCGTGCTCGCGGGCGTGCTCTTGGCGACCGCCGGTGCACCAGCGGCCAAGGTCGAGGTGTCGGCCGCCGACGTCAAGGCTCCGACCGTCCAGCAGGCCCGACTTGCCGCCGCGCCGCTCCCGACCCGGGTGATGCTCGTCGGAGACTCGGTGGCGGGCTCCCTCGCGCCGGGCATCCGCCGCCGCGCACCCACCGACGACTTCGTCTTCTTCGACGCGAGCGTGCCCGGGTGCGGGCTCACGAGCGACCGCGGGGAGCGGTGGGTCGGCGACTGGGAGACGCCGGACCTGCGCTGCTTCCCCGAGTGGCGGGTGCGCTGGAGGGAGCACATCGCGACGTTCGACCCGGACATCGTGCTGCTGCTCCTCAGCGCGCACGACGCGGTCGACCGTCGGATCGAGGGCCGGGAGATCGCGTTCGACAGCGCCGAGGGCGCCGAGCTGGCGCGCCGCGACCTCCGGGAAGCGCTCGACGTGCTGTCGTCGGGTGGCGCGCGCGTGATCGTGCTCAACGAGCCGTACTTCCGCCAGCCGTGGCGGTTGCCGGTCGATCCCGGGCGGTCGTCGTTCAACAACGCATGGGTCGAACGGCAGAACGGCGTCGCGTTCGATGTCGCAAGCGAGGACCCGGCGCGGGCCACCCTCTTCGACCTCAACCTGCTCCTCGATCCCGATGGTCGCTGGACCGCGGCCGTCGACGGCATAGCCGTGCGGGCGCCCGACACCGTCCATCTGAGCGACGCCGGCGCCGATCTCGTCGCTGCTCGCATCATGCCCACGGCGCTGGCGCTCGCCGAGCACGACGAGCAGGCCCGAGCGGGCGCCGGTCGCACGGCCACGGCGACACATAGGCTCGGCTGATCGGCACCGCGACCGCTCCCGCCGACGAGCGGATCCCACCGACCGGGACCGAGGCCCGCCCGACGGTCGAACGCCTGGGATCGCACGACCGCACAGTCCTGCTGGTCGGTCTCCTCGTCATGGCCGCGACGACCACCCTCGCGGTCGTCGCCAGCTCGCTGCTGCGCCAGGTCAACAGCGACGACGTCGCGTGGCAACGCCTGCTCGACATCTGGGGCACGCACGGTCACGAGAAGGCATGGATCTCCGAGGACCTCTTCGTCACCAGGTACCCGCTCTACGTCGTGCTCGACGCCATCGGTGTCGTCGGGCGCCGCGGCGTGAACGTTGCCGCGGTGATCACGAACCTCGCCGCGGGGACCGCGTTCGCGGCCGGGCTCGTCGTCAGCGGCGAGCTCTCTCGGCCGCTCCGCTGGCGGCTCGTCACCGCGTTCGCCGTGCTCTCGTTGTGGACGACCCTCGCGTGGGATCAGGTGTTCTTCAGCCCGAACACTCGGACACTCGAGCTCGGCCTCATCGTCCTCGCGCTCGCGTGGCTCGGTGTCCTCGCGGCGCGGCCGAACCCGCGCATCGGAGCCCTGGTCGGCGTCACCGCGCTCGGCGCGTTCCTCTGGTTGTCGGATCCGTTCGTCCTCTACGCCGTCGGCGTCCCCGCCGCGATCGTCGCCGCGTTCGACCTCCTCACGCCGCCGCGTCGTCGGGCAGGTGCCGTCGTGCTGGCGGTGTTGGCCGTGTCCGCGTTCGCGGCACAGGTCGCGCGCTGGTTCCTCGAGCTGTTCGACGTCTTCCTCCGCGGCGTCGCAGGTGGCGCGCGACACGTCACGTCGTTGTCCGACCTGCCCGACCGCGCGCGGCTCGTGCTCGAGCGGTACGCGGCCTTGCTCGGGGTGAGCGGCTCCGAACTGACGAGCGGACCGGTCGGGTCGACCGCGCTCGCGTGGTTGCGACTCGGCCTCGTGGTGCTCGGCGTCGTCGGGGCCGTCCTGACGGTGCGCCACTGGTCGACGGCGTCGCTCCTCGCACGCACCCTGGTGGTGTGCATCGTGTCGAGCCCGATCGCGGTGACGCTCGTCAACGTGTACGCGGACCCCGACATCGTGCTCGATCGCTACCTCGCCGCCGGGCTGATCGGGGTGGCCGGGCTCGCGGTCGTCTCAGTCGATCGGCTCTCGGGCGTCGCCGGCCACGCTGCGGTCGTGATGATCGCAGTGCTGGTTGTCGGCGTGTTCGCGTCGAACGTCGTGTCGGCGGTCGAAGATCGAGACGCGCGGCCCGACGCGGACGCAACCGCGCTTGCGCGCGGGGCACGCGCCAACCTCTGGGACAGGGTGTACGCCTACTACTGGCTCGCCGTCCGCACCCAACAGCTCGAGCCGGGAGACCCAGAGTGGATCCACGTCGAGTGCGACAAGGGTGGCCGTCTACGGCAGATGCCCTGGCACAACGACACGTCGGTGCTCGAGGGTCGACCGGCGACGATCGCGGTCGCGCTCGAAGGACTGCCGTGCACGCTCGGCGACCTCGAGCGCGCGTACGGCCCCGCCGCGCGGACCACCGAGATCGACGGTCGGCTGTTCGCGGTGTGGGAGACGGCGGACGCGTCGCCACGTCTCCGCACTCTCACCTGATGCGCCGCGACGTGATGCGTCGCCTGGTCGGCGCGCTCGTCGCCGGAGTCGCCGTGGCCGGCGGCTTCGCCGTGGGTGTGTCGCCCAGCGCGGCCACCTCGGAGCTGCCGACGCCGCTGCGGGTCTCCGTCCTCGGCGACTCGTCGGGCCTCATGACCGCCAACGGTCTCGAGCGCTGGGCGGGCACCAACCCCGGCCAGATCGAGATCGTCGACAGCGCGGTGTACTACGGCTGCGGTCTCACTCGCGACGGGTCGTTTCGTCACGCCGGCGTCGTCCGCCGACTGAACGGGTGCGGCGACCGCGCGACCCAATGGAACCGCGCTCTCGACGCGCGCAACGCCGACGTCGCCCTGATCCAGGTGGGGCCGATCGAGGTCGACGACCACCTGCTGCCGGGCGACACCGAGTGGCGGGCGCCGGGCGATCCGGTCTTCGACGCGTACCTCGAGCAGCAGATGCTCGACGCGGTCGACCTCGTGCTCGCGCACGGCGTGACGCCGGTGTGGGTGACCAGCCCGGCGATCGAGCCACCCGACGCCGACGTGTCACGCGATCCTGCCCGCACGGACCGCTTCAACGAGGTGCTGCGCGACGTCGCGCGCGCTCGGTCGGCGCTTCGGGTCGTAGACCTCGCGCAGTTCGTCGAGACGTGGCCGGGTGGTGAGTTCGACCCGGCGCTGCGGCCCGACGGTGTGCACTTCGAGCCCGCGACGGCGAGCGCCTACGTCGCGCCCTGGCTCGTGTCGGCCATCCGCCGATCGCTCGCGACGGTTCCGCGCCCGCGCTAGCTACGGCGAGCTGAAGGCTCTGGACTCGTCCCTCCGGAGTCAGCCCTTGTCGTTGCCCACGATCCCGACGAAGCTGACCATCTCGCCCGGGTAGCCCCCGAGGTTGTGCACGAGGCCGCGCCCACGGTCCGCGGTGGTGATGCGGCGCTCCTCGGGCGCCCGTCCCGTCAGCTGGAGCCAGTTCTCGAAGAACATCCGCAGGCCGCTCGCACCCACCGGGTGCCCGAACGACTTGAGGCCGCCGTCGGGGTTCACCGGCATGGCGCCCTCGAGGTCGAAGGTGCCGTTCAGCACCTCCTTCCAGGCAGTGCCGCGGTCGGCGAACCCGAGGTCCTCGTAGATCAGCAGCTCCGACGGCGTGAAGCAGTCGTGCACCTCGGCCATGGCGATCTCGCTGCGGGGATCGGTGATGCCGGCCTGGGCGTAGGCATCGTCGGCGGTCATCTTGATCTCGGGGAACCACGTGTAGTCGTAGTCGGGATCGGCGTTGCCGGTCGCGTCGCCGGCGATGAACGACAGCCCCTTGATGTACAGCGGCGTGTCGGTGTACTTGTGCGCGTCCTCGGCGCGGCAGATGATCGCGGCCGCGCTCCCGTCCGCGACGCCGGAGCAGTCGAACACGCGCAGGTTGCCGGCCATGAGGGGGGCCGAGCAGATGGTGTCCATCGACACGTCCTTGCGGAACTGCGCCCGCTCGTTGCGCGCGCCGTTCTGGTGGTTCTTCCACGAGATGCGGGCGAGCACCTCACGCATCTGCTCGTCGGAGACGCCGTACTTCTTGCCGTAGGCCGGTGCGCACATGGCGAACATCGCGGCCGCCGTCAGAGTCCGGTTCGTACCGTCGGTTGGCGGACCGCCGCCGCTCACCAGGCCCTGGTAGCCGCTGTCCTTCACCTTCTCGACGCCGACGGCCAGCGCGAGGTCGTACGCGCCGCTGGCAATCGCGTACGACGCGTTGCGCAACGCCTCGGACCCGGTCGCGCAGAAGTTCTCGACCCTGGTGACCGGCTTCTTCATGCCGAGCGGGCGAGCGAGTGCCTGTCCGCCGCCGCTGCCCATGGCCGTGCCGAGCCAGTACGCGTCGATGTCGTCCTTGGTGACGCCCACGGTGTCGAGGGCCTCGGACGTCGACCACAGGAGCAGCTCGTCGACGCCCTTGTCCCAGTGCTCACCGAACTTGGTGCAGCCCATCCCGACGATGGCGACCTGGTCCTTGATGCCGTGGGAGCCCATGTCTCTCCTCGTGCTCGTCCTACCTGCGTCTCTCAACCCGAAATGCGCGGGTGAGGGACGCAACCAATGGTGTCATGCCCCGCGGACGGGGCGGGCCTTCCAGAAGTAGTTGTGGATGCCGTCGGCGGTGTACAGGCGGCGGAACGTCATCTCGACGCGGTCGCCCATCTGGAGCGCGTCGGCGTCGAGATCGCAGAGCTCCACGGGCGCGCGCCCGCCGTTGTCGAAATCGACGACCGCGAACACGATCGGCGGGCTCGGCGAGTAGGCGATGCGGTCGATCGTGAAGCTCGAGATCGTGCCGAGCTCGTCGGCCGTCGGCGCGGGGTCCATCTCGTCGACCGCGCCGCCCTTCATCGACACGTGCGCCGGCGGCAGGTGCACCGCGCCCGACGACCGGTCCCTCGATCCGACGAAGCCGTACTTCCACTCCTCTCGGCGCCCGGCGATGGAGGCCGAGATGCGATACGGCTCGGGTCGGCGCGGGGGCTCGAGCTTCACCGTGCCGCGCCAGGCGAGGAACTTCCCGTAGGGGACCGTGCCGGCCGCCGCGAGCTGGGTCGCCACGGTGCGGCACGGCTCCCAGGTCGCGATCGCGGCCGTGGCGCGGAACACGAGGCAATCGGCCCCGTCGGTGAGCGACAGCATCGCGATCACCTGTCCGGCCTCCGCAGCCTCCAGCGCGCTCGTGAGCAGCATCAGCGGGTGCGCGGTGCCGGTCCACCCGACCGTCGAGCTCAGGTCGTCGACGATCTTCTCCTTGTCGACGCCGAGGCGGGACGACAGCGCCCGCACGGCTCTCGGCTGCGCACCCGTGATGACGAGCTTGTCGACCTCGTCGGCCGAGAGCTCCGCGCGCTTCAGTGCACCGTCGAACGCCTCCTGGCCCAGCGGCACGTACTTGACCTCGCCGAAGCGCTCCTCCCACTGCTTGGAGCGCGCCTCGCCGGGGACACGCCAACGGTCGATGAACTCCTCGGTCACGTTCGCGCGGCCGACGAGCTCGGCGATCACCGTGCCCGTCGCGTCGGAGCCGGTCAGGATCGCGGCCGCACCGTCGCCGCCACCAGCTTCGTCGGCGCTCGTGGGCAGGCCGTCGCGCGTGTCCGCGGTGACCGTGAGCACCGGGTCGTCGGCGCCCAGCCCGGCGAGCAGGGCCCCGACGCCCGACCGCACGGCGCCACCGAAGTCGTACGCGCCGACGTGGGCGTCGAGCCGCAGGGCCGCGTGGATCGTCGTCGCGTTCGTCTTGTCGAGATAGGCGGGGTTGGCCGTCGCGAACGCCACGCCGACGGGCGAGACGTCACCCGCCGAGCGCATGGCGAGGCGCGCCGCCTCGACGCCCATGGTCGTCGTGTCCTCGTCGTAGCTGGCGACGGCGCGCCGGCCCTTCCCGCCGCCCGAGCCGAACGTCGCCGCGATCTCGGACCGATCGAGGCGCCAGTACGGCACGTAGGCGGCCGCGGCGAGGATGCCCCTCACGATTCGGTCCCGGTCACGGTGCCGCGCGCTTCGTCACGATGGAGCCCTTTCTCCGTCCCGGTCGGGCAGTGTACGCCCTGACCCTGACACGGGCGTCAGTCGACGTCCTACGATGCCCGCCGTGAGCATGGACGGAGCAGAGTTCCAGGGTCGGATCGGCCGCGACTACACGGACTCGGAGCCGTGGTGGCCCGAGCCCCTGCGGGCGCCGGAGGGCGCGACGAACGTGATGCTGGTCGTGCTCGACGACGTGGGCTTCGCGCAGCTCGGCTGCTACGGCTCGGACATCTCGACACCGACGTTCGACCGGCTCGCCGCAGGTGGTCTTCGTTACACGGGGTTCCACACGACGGCGCTGTGCTCGCCGACGCGGTCGTGTCTGATGACGGGCCGCAACCACCACTCGGTCGGCATGGGGCGCATCACCGACCTCGCCCGCGGCTACCCGGGCTACACGAGTCGAATCCCGAAGTCGTGCGGATTCCTCTCCGAGACTCTCCGCGACCACGGCTACGCGACGTTCGCGATCGGCAAGTGGCACCTCACCCCGCACGAGGAGGCCCACCTCGGCGCGTCGCGCCGGCGCTGGCCGCTCGGTCGTGGCTTCGAGCGGTTCTACGGGTTCTTCGGTGGCGAGACGCACCAGTTCGCTCCGGCGCTCGTGCACGACAACCACCTGACCGAGTCTCCGGGCGACCACGAGGACGGCTATCACCTCACCGAGGACCTCGCCGACCACGCCATCGAATGGGTCACCGACCTGCGCGCCGTCGACCCGACGAAGCCGTTCTTCCTCTACTTCGCGACCGGCGCGTGCCACTCGCCGCACCAGGCGCCACCCGATTGGGTCGAGCGCTACCGCGGGCACTTCCACCAGGGCTGGGACCGTTGGCGCGAGGAGACCTTCGCCCGCCAGCTCGAGGCCGGCATCGTCCCGGAGGGCACGACGCTCTCGTCCCGTCCCGACTGGGTGCCGGCGTGGGACTCGCTCGCGCCGGACCAGCAACGTGTGTACGAACGCTTCATGGAGTGCTTCGCGGGGTTCCTCTCACACGCCGACGCGCAGATCGGACGCGTCGTGTCGTTCCTGGAGGAGCTCGGCGAGCTCGACAACACCCTGATCGTCCTCGTCAGCGACAACGGTGCCAGCTCCGAGGGTGGCAAGCACGGGTCGATCAACGACGCCCGCAACTGGAACATGGAGACCGCCACCACCGAGGAGATGGTCGCCCGCATCGACGAGCTCGGCGGACCCAACCTGCACAACAACTACCCCTGGGGCTGGACGATGGCGGGCAACACGCCGCTGCGACGGTGGAAGCGTGAGGTGCACGAGGGAGGGGTCGCGGATCCGTGCATCGTGCACTTCCCGTCGGGAATCGCCGCCCGCGGCGAGCTGCGCCGCCAGTTCGTGCACGCCATCGACGTGGCGCCCACGATCCTCGACGTCTTGGGGGTCTCACCGCCGCCGGTGCTCGAGGGCATCGAGCAGAAGCCCCTGGAGGGCGAGAGCTTCGCGGCGACGTTCGCCGACGACGCAGCACGGACCCGCGACACCCAGTACTTCGAGATGCTGGGCTCGCGCGCGATCTACCACGACGGCTGGAAGGCCGTGACCTTCAAGCCGATGGGGAAGATGTACTCACCCGACGACGATCCCGACGCACCGTTCGACGACGACGTCTGGGAGCTGTTCCACGTCGCGGAGGACTTCTCCGAGACGACCGACCTCGCCGCCGAGCACCCGGAGAAGCTCGAGGAGCTCATCGACCTCTGGTGGCGGGAGGCGGAGCGGTACCAGGTGCTCCCGCTCGACAACAAGCCCTACTTCGCGATCATGGACCCTCCGCCGACGGGGATACCGCACCGGACCCGCTACGAGTACCGGCCGGGTGGCGGTCGTGTCCCCGAAGAGGTCGCCGCGGAGGTCAAGGGGCGGTCGCACTCCATCACCGCCGACGTCGAGATCCCCGCCGACGGCGCCGAGGGCGTGCTGATCGCGCACGGCTCCGTCCTCGGCGGGTACACGCTCTTCGTGCAGGACGGCCGCATCCAGTACGTGCACAACTACGTGGGCCGGGAGGAGCATCACCTCGCCGCGAGCGAGCCCCTCGAGCCTGGTCAGCACACCGTGGTGTTCTCGTTCGACAGCGACGGCATGTTCCGGGGCGGCCGCGCGCGGCTCGAGGTCGACGGCAAGGTGGTCGCGAGCGCCGAGGTGGGGCGGTTCACCCCGATGCGCTTCTCGATCACCGACGCGGGGCTGACGTGCGGTGAGGACTCGGGGTCGGCGGTGTCGCGGCGCTATCGGCCGCCGTTCCCCTTCACCGGCACGTTGCACCGGGTCGTCGTCGAGGTGGCTGAGCGGGCCGAGTTCGATCCCGACGCCGCGGTCGAGGTCGCCCTCGCCGAGGACTGATCGCCGCTTCGGGAGACAGCCCGGCCTCGACTCGTCAGCCCTGGGTGATCTCCCGAGCGCGGGGATAGCGGCGCCGGAACGCGAACCACGCGACGATGCCGACCGGCATCGGCAGCCAGAACGACATGAGCCGGAACACGAGCGTCGCGAGGAGCGCCTCGGCGGTCGTGATGCCCGACAGGGCGAGCGTGCCCGCCAGGCCCGCCTCGACGAACCCGAGACCGCCCGGCGTGAACGGGACCATGGCCAGCAGCGACGCGGCGACGAACGCCAGGAGCACCAGCCACATGTCCGGGCTCGCCCCGATGGCGTAGAGGGTCACGAGGAGCACGAGGTACTCGAAGGCCCAGCGACCGACGGCCGCGCCGACGGCCTGCACCCAACGTTCCCCGAGCGTGCGACGGATCTCGTTGCGCTCGCCGACGAGCCGCTCCGGCAGCCCGGTGACCGGTGGACGCCGGAAGCGCACCTTGTTGACCGTCCACTGGATCGTGCGCCCGACCGCCAGCAGCGGCCTTCGGCGCGCGAGCAGGAGCGCGATGACGCCGGCCATCAAGGCGAACACGACCATCCCGATCCCGGCAGCCTCGGCGAGCGATCCGGGCACGCTCGTCCCGAGGATGATCGCCGGGAGCGCGAACACCGGGAGCGCGAGGACGGTCGCGGTGATGAGCAGCGACTGCACGGTGATCGCGGTGCCCGCCTTCGTGGCGTTGAAGCCCGCGTCCACGAGCATCCGCGCTTGCAGCGCCGTTCCCGTCGCCCCGCCGCCGGGCGTGATGCGGTTGAAGAAGTTCCCGGCCAGCTGCGTCGTCACCACCGGGAACCAACCGTGGGTGCGAAGCGCCATTCGCTGGAGCACCCACGTGCAGGCGAAGCTCGCGGACTCGAGGAGGAGGATCGCCGGGATGGCGGCGGGGTGGACCTCCCCGAGCTTGCGGGAGGCCTCGAACACCTCGGCGATGCTCGGCGCGAAGAGGTAGAGGCACGCCGCGGTGATCACCAGCAGCAGGATCCGTCCGATCGACCAGCGCGGCCTTCCCGAGGGCTGGGCGTCGTCGGGTGATGGCGCGGGGCTCCCTGCGACCATTCTCGAGGGAACGTACCCGACCCGCCGAGCATCGGCTTCGCAGGTGCTCGGACGGGTCGACGTCGCGCGGAACGTCGGGTGAGACACCCGGGCGGGTGAGGCGGCCGCAGGATTAGCGTCGCCGCCATGGCACCACACATCACGTTCGTGGGCGGGGGCAGCGCGCACTGGACGCCGAGCCTCCTCGTCGACTTCGTCAACACTCCGTCGCTCTCCGAGGCCCAGGTCGCGCTCGTCGACCTCGATGCCGACTCGCTCCCGCCGATGCTCGAGCTCGCCGAGCACCTGCGCCAGGCGAGCGGCGCGGGCCTCACCGTGCGGGCGACGACCGACCTCGACGACGGGCTCGCCGGTGCCGATCACGTGGTCGCGCAGTTCTCGGTCGGCGGGTTCACGAGCATGCGTCACGACCTCGAGATCCCGGCGCGCTACGGCATCCGCCAGCCGGTGGGCGACAGCGTCGGGCCGGGCGGCATCATGCGCGCGCTGCGCAGCGTCCCCGTGCTGCTCGGGATCACCCGCGCCATGGAGCGCGTCGCACCCGCCGCCACGTTGCTGAACGTCACGAACCCCCTGTCGGCGCTGTGTCGCTCCGCGACGCGTGAGACCTCGATCACGACGATCGGCCTCTGCAACGAGCTCGTCGGAGCACAGTTCGTCCTGAGCCTGCTGCTCGACTGCGGCATGCACGAGCTCGACCCCGTCGTCGGCGGCGTGAACCACCTCCCGATCATCACCGAGCTCCGCGTGGGCGGCGACGACGACGGGCTCGGGCGCCTGCGGGCCCTGCTCGACGACGAGGAGGCGCGCCGCAAGCCGATCTGGATGGCTCCGCCCGAGCAGATCCACTGGCGCAAGCGCACCTCACACGCCGACTGGACCAAGGACGACGTGATCGCGAACGTGCCGATCCGCATCGAGATGTTCGAGCGGTTCGGCGTGCTACCAGGCTCGTCCGACACCCATGTCGCCGAGTTCCTGCCCGGGTTCTGCACGCCGCGCTCCGATTTCGGGCGTGACTGGAACGTCCGCCAGTACACGATCGACGGTCACATCGACGACAAGCGCCTCGACCAGCAGAAGGTCGCGGCGCTCATGGCATCGGAGCAGGTGCCGCGCCTGCCGTCGGGCGAGCTCGTCGCGCCCCTGCTCGACGGTCTCGTCGGGGGCACGACCCGGTCGCTGCCGATGAACCTGCCGAACCGCCGGCAGGTGACGAACGTGCCGGAAGGCGTCGTCGTGGAGTGCATCGGCACGGCCGACGGCAGCGGCGCGCGCGCACGCGACGAGGTCACGATCCCGGGCTTCCTCGGCGAGGCGGTGCGCCGCATCGCGGCGACGGAGGAGCTGACCGTCGAAGCCGCGCTCACCGGCGACCGCACGAAGGTGCTCGAGGCGATGCTCGCCGACCCGCACGCGGGGAGCATCGCCTACGAGGACACGGTCGCGATGACCGACGAGCTCCTCACCGCGACGAGCGATTGGCTGCCCCAGTTCAGCTGATGGGCCCGTCAGCCGACCCGGATGGGCAGTGACTTCAGCGCGTTGTTGAGGTTGGAGCGCTGACGGCGGGGGTCGCCGGCGAGCTCGACCCTCGGCCAGCGATCGAGCATCTCCTCGAGGAACACCCTGCCCTCGAGCCGCGCGAGGTGAACGCCGAGGCAGAAGTGCTCACCGATCCCGAACGCGAGGTGCGGGTTGGGATGGCGAGTGATGTCGAACGTGTCCGGGTCGTCGAAGGCGTCCTCGTCGCGGTTGGCCGACGAGTAGATCATCGCCAGCTTCTCGCCGGCGGCCATCGGCACGCCCCGCACCTCGGTGTCGGCCGTCAGCGTCCGCCGGAAGTAGTGGAGCGGCGGCGCGTACCGGAGCACCTCCTCGACGGCGCTCGCGGCGAGCGAACGGTCGGCGCGCAGCCTCTCGAGCTGATCGGGGTGTCGCAGCAGCTCCAGGAGCCCGGACGAGATCATCGTGCGCGTGGTGT
Source organism: uncultured Bifidobacteriaceae bacterium (assembly GCA_964532485.1). Lineage (GTDB taxonomy): Bacteria > Actinomycetota > Acidimicrobiia > IMCC26256 > PALSA-555 > DATBSK01. The sequence goes on along the minus strand of CAZHKE010000005.1, from coordinate 22,609 downwards.
CGTTGCCGGCGGTAACGAGCTGCACGAAGAAGTACGCGAACTGGAGGTCGTCCATCGGCTTCCCCTCGACCTCGGTCGCGAGGAGCCGGTCGCCGAGGTCGCCCGGCTCACCGTCGCGCCCGCGACGCGCCTCGGCGAACCGCATCCCGTACATCGCCATCTCGACCGAGCCCTCGTTGGTGCTCGCCGAGTAGCCGTCTGACGCGACGTCGGGGTTGACGTCGGGGTCCTGGCCGCCGGTCATCATCTCGGCCCAGCGGTTGATCCGCGCTCGGTCCTCGGGCGGGATGCCCATCAGCTCGCCGAAGACCTGCGACGGCACCAGCGCCGCCAGGTCGTGCACGAACTCGAGCTCGCCCTGCTCCGCGCCCCGGTCGAGCAGCTCGCCGCAGATCACCCGGATCCGGTTCTCGAGCTCGCCGATCCGACGGGGCCGGAAGTGCGGATACGCGTTCTTGCGCAGCTCCGAGTGTCGCGGCGGGTCCATCATCAAGAGCATGTTCTTGGTCTGCTCGAGCTGCTCGGGCGCCTGGTCCTCGAGCACGACGCCACCGACCTCGGCAGAGAAGAGCTCGGGGCGCTTCGAGACCGCGACGATGTCGGCGTGCTTCAGGAGCGCCCAGTAGAAGGACCCGTCGGGCATCTCCTGTCGGAACACCGGCCGCTCGCGGCGAAGCCGAGCGAACAGCTCGTACGGGGCGGCCGCCTCGTAGCCCCTCGGGTCGTAGAGATCGACCCCGTCGAGCTCGCTTCGCACCGGCGCCACGAGCGGCAGCATCGCGCACCGTGCGAACCGTCGTCAGCGAGCCGGCCGACCCGCCGTGTCGGGCAGTCTTCGGTCCCGAGTGGCGCGAGTCACGTCGTCGCGCCCCGACCCCGGGAACACCGACCCCGCTGAGTACGTTCGACGGGTTCGAGACAGGAGCACACGCATGCATCGGGCACCCCTCCGTGTCGGCGCCGTCGCCGCGCTGGCAGGCCTCGTCCTGCTCGCACCCGCGGCCTCCGCCGCCCACACGACGATCTCGGTCAACGACAACTACTTCAAGCCCAAGAAGGTCACCGTCGACGTGGGTGACAAGGTCACGTGGAAGTGGGACGGCTTCGTCGCGCACAACGTCGTCGTGAAGAAGGGGCCCGAGAAGTTCAAGTCGAAGATCCAGTCGGAGGGCAAGTTCAGCCGCACGATCAAGGATCCGGGCGTCTACCGGATCGTCTGCACGATCCACCCCGGCATGAAGATGAAGCTGAAGGCCGTCGAGCCAGGTCCGGACACGACGGCGAGCACCGCATCGCCCACCACCTGACACCCGCGACCTGACGTGTCCGTTCGCCGGGGTGCCATGCTTCTCGCATGAGCACGACCGACCACGGGGCCGGACTCCTCGCCGGCGTGCGCGTGCTCGAGTGCTCGCTGCTCGGACCGGCCGCGATCACGATGCACCTCGCCGACCTCGGCGCCGACGTGATCAAGATCGAGCCGCCCCAGGGCGACTACGTGCGCCAGATGACGTGGCCGATCGTCGAGGGCGTCTCGCTCATGCACCTCCACATCAACCGCGGCAAGCGGAGCCTCACGCTCGACCTCCGCAAGCCCGAGGCCGCGGAGGTGTTCCTCGAGCTGACCAAGGAGGCCGACGCGGTCGTCGAGGCGATGCGGCCGGGTGCGCTGGAGCGACGCGGGCTCGGCTACGAGCGCTTGCGCACCGTCAACCCGCGCATCGTGTTCATCACGATCAGCGGCTACGGGATGACCGGGCCCTACCGGGACATGCCGAGTCACGGCATCGCGTACGACACCTGGGCCGGGCTCGTACCCACCGAGTACGACGAGCACGGCTTCTGCGTGATGGCCGAGCACGCGTCGATGGGCATCCACGCGGGACCGCTGATGGGTGCGTTCGGCATCCTCGCCGGGATCATCAAGGCTCGAGAGACCGGTGTGGGCGCGCGCATGGAGATCGCGCAGTCGGACGCGGCGGCGTACATGGACTGGTACCGCTCCGAGTCGTGGCGCGCCTACGAGCGACCCGAGTCGGAGGTGACCGGCAACGCGTCCGACGACTACGAGCGGCGCCCGCCGGGCACCGCCGGAATGCGCGAAGGCGTGCGTTACCAGATCTACGAGACGTCCGACGGGCACGTCTTGTTCATGGCGTCGGAGCGGGAGTTCTGGGAGAACTTCTGTCGCGGCGTCGACCGGATGGACCTCTTCGAGCGGTGGCCGGGCGAGAAGTTCGCGGACCATGCCCGGAACAACACAGAGCTCCACGCCGAGCTGCGCGACATCTTCAAGACCAAGTCATCGACGGATTGGATCGCGTGGTCGAACGAGGTGAACACGCCCATCGCACCCGTCAACACGCCGAAGACGATCGCCGACGACCCGCAGTTCCAGGACCGGCTGCCGTGGATCCCCAAGGAGCGGCTCGGCGCCGACGAGCTCCCGAACCCGCTCAAGGTGATGGACGACGAGCAGCCCGTCCCGGCGAAGGCGCCCTCGGTCGGGGAGCACAGCGACGCCGTCCTCCACGACGTGCTGGGGTACGACCCGGCCCGGATCGCCGAGCTGCGCGACGCCGGCGCCCTCGGCTGACCGGGCTCCTGGGGGCCTCGACTCCCAACGCCGAGCCAACGCCGCGAACCCGCGCTCAAGCACCGGCGCGCGCGGGCCGATCCCAGAGGCCTGAAGTGCCCGGGAGACCCCGCGATGACGAGCCGCACGTCCTCGACGCGACGAGCCGGGCGCGGCGCGCGCGCATGCTTCGTCGCGGTGGCCGGGACGCTGGCGCTGCTCCTGCCGGCGGGGCCTGGCGCGGCCAGTCCGATCACCGACGCGCAGTTCGACGCGGCGGCACTCGTCGTGGAGCGCCTCGCGCGGGTCGACGCGGCGCTTCGCACGTCCGATGCCGCCGTGCCGGATGCCGCGGCCGCCGCCGACGCCGCTGCCGCGGCACTCGACGTCGCCCGCGCCGAGGAGGCCCGAGCCCTGACCGCGCATCCCGCGACCGCACCTCCGGATGGCGGGGCACCGACCGGCGGCGTCGCCGACGTGGCAGCCGACGCGATCCTCGACGATCTCGAGCCCGAGCGTGCGGTCGTCGAGCGGCGCGCCGCGGAGCAGCTCGCGACCGACACTGCTGCTCGGCGCGACCTCCTGTTCGGCGCGCTCGCCGCGGCACGCGACGAGCGCACGCGGCTCCTCGCCGTGCTCGAGGCGACCGGCCAGGTACGGACCCGATGGTCGGTGGCGCTCCTCGACGCGCTCGGGGCGCCGGTGACCAGCGAGAACATCCGCGCGCTCTCGGCATGGATCGGTGCGGAAGCGAACACGGCGCGGGCGCACAACCCCCTCGCGACGACGATGGGTGCGTCGGGCGGCGTCGATCTCAACGACCACGGTGTGAAGGCGTACCCCGACGACGTCGTCGGCATCGACGCGACCGTCCGCACGCTGCACAACGGGAGCTACCGCGCGATCCTCGATGCGTTGGCGGCAGGCGACTCGGCGGCGCGGGTGGTGCACGCCGTCGCTGCGTCACCGTGGGGCACCGGCGAGAACGCGATCCGACGGCTGGCACTCGACTCGTGACGCTCGGCTCCTGAGCGTCCCCGCTGACACCCGGGCGGGCGAGGAGCTTGCGCGCCCGCGCCGCAGCGGCCAACCTCCTCCACCTTCGGTCCAAGGGGAGACATGCACCGCGGACTCGTCTGCACGCTCGTCGCGCTGCTCGCCGGCGGTCCCGCGCTCTCGGCCGTCCCCGCGGGCGCCCGATCGAACCAGCAGCCCCTCCGGATCCTGGTCACGAACGACGACGGCGTCACGGCGCCGGGCATCGGTGCGCTCGTCGAGGGTCTGCGCAAGATCCCCGGCGTGAAGGTGACGGTGGTCGCGCCCGCCGACAACCGCTCTCGCACGGGGAGCACCACGTCGCCCGGCGAGCTCGTGACGACGAAGACGAAGACGGCGCGTGGCTACCCTGCGATCGCGGTCACCGGCTTTCCCGTCGACACCATCGTGCACGCGATCGACCGGCACGGGGTGCAGCATCGGCCCGATCTCGTCGTGTCCGGCATCAACGCGGGCCCGAATCTCGGGCGCGCCGCCAACCGGTCCTCCGGTACCGTCGCCGCCGCGAAGGCAGCCGCGAGACGCGGCATCCCCGCGCTCGCCGTGAGCCAGGGCACGCTCGAGAGCGGCGAGCCCGACTACCCCGCTGGCGTGAAGCAGGCTCTGATGTGGCTCGAACGACACCGCGAGTCGTTGACGCCGAAGAGCGGCAAGGCTGTCGAGGTCGTCCTCGACAACCTCAACGTCCCGTCGTGCGGCACCGACGGCGAGATCCGTGGCGTCGTCGAGGTACCCCTCGCCACCTCGGACACGGATGGCGCTGCTCCGCCGGACTGCGCGTCGACCGCCGAGGACCTGCCGAACGACATCGAGGCGTTCCACAACGGGTTCGTGACGCTGACCCAGCTGCCGGGCTCGAGACGGTGACCCATCCCGTCGCCGAGCGGCGACCATGAGCGGGCTCACGATCGACGCCATCGCCATGGGGCGGCCCCTGCGCGAGGTCAGCGACCTCGCCCGCGAGGTCGACGACTGCGGCTTCGACGGTCTCTGGTTCACGGAGAGCGGACGAGTGGCGTACACCGGCTGCACTGCGGCCGCGCTCGCCGCGCCGCGCCTCGACATCGGCACCGCGGTGGCGCTCGCGTTCCCCCGCAGCCCGATGGTGACGGCCCAGATCGCGTGGGAGCTCGCCGACCTGACCGGCGGGAAGTTCGTGCTCGGGCTCGGGACACAGGTGAAGGCACACAACGAGCGTCGGTACTCCGTGACGTTCGACCATCCCGGGTCGCGCCTTCGTGAGTACGTGCTCGCGCTGCGCGCGATCTTCGCTGCCTTCCAGGGCACCGAGCGGCTCGACTTCCACGGCGACTACTGGTCGTTCGATCTGCTGCCCGCGATGTGGAGCCCGGGCCCGATCGAGCACCCGGAGGTGCCCGTGTACGTCGCCGCCGTGCGGCCGTGGTCCGCGCGCATGGCAGGTGAGGTCGCCGACGGGATCCACGTGCACCCGTTCCACTCGATGCGCTACCTCGAGGAGGTCGTGCTCCCCGCGGCGCGCGAAGGCGCGAAGAGGGCAGGCCGCGATCCCGGCGACCTCTCGATCGTCTGCCCGGTGATGGCGATCATCGGCGACACCGATGCGGAGCGCGCCAAGGCGCGCGACGAGACGCGGCTGCGGATCGCGTTCTACGGCTCGACCCGCACGTACTCGGGCGTCTTCGAGCTGCACGGCTGGGAGGGCACGTCGGATCGCCTGCACGAGCTCCAGCGAAGCGGCGACCTCGCGGGGATGGCCGCCACGATCACCGACGAGATGCTCGAGGTCTACAGCCTCGAGACGACGTGGGACGGGCTCGCCGACGCGCTGCACGACAAGTACGAGGGCGTCGCCGACCGCGTCGTGATGTACGACGCCACCGGCAGCTGGCAGTTCGACGAGGGCACGCTCGAGCGCTGGCGCGCGGTGACCGACGACTTCCACGCTCGCTAGCCGAGCGAGCCCCGTTCGAGCAGGCACTCCAGCAGCTCGACGCTCTCGAGGTCCTCGACCGACGTCGTCGCGCGGGCCATGCCGCCGCGGCCGACGTCGACGGCCTGCCAGCGGCTCCCCATCGCCGCGGTCGACGTCGCGGAGTTCCACGAGTAGATCACCAGCAGTCGGTACTGCTCCCACGCGTCGTCGAGCGACAGCTCGATGCCGCTCGCTGCCAGGAGCTCCACGTACTGGCGCACCCACTCGCGCTCGTGGGCGCGCCGTACTTCGGTGGGCGCGGAGCTGCCGAGGACGTACGCGATGTCGCGCATGCCCGTCGCGCGCCACACCATGCCCCAGTCGAAGAAGCCCGCTTCGCCGTCGTCGAGGAACAGGTTCCCGAGATGGGGGTCGCCGTGGATCATCGTCGGCGGACCGGCGGCGAGGAGCGCGGCGACGTCGGCCGGCCGGTCGATCGTGATCTCCGCGAGCCTGCGAAACGTCGGCGACATCTGGTCACCGAACGCCGTGAGCGCCCTCTCGACGAACCTCGCGCCCGAGCCGAAGGCCACGCGGTACCCGTCGCGCACCCACGAGAGGTCGCCGCCGTCCTCGAGACGTGGGTCGCCCCAGTGCTGGACGTGCAGCCGGCCGAGCCCGTCCACCACCGAGGCGATCGTGTCGGCGATGCCCTCGTCGTGCGTGCTCGGGAACCGGCACCCCGACGCCTCGAGGTCCTCGAGCAGCATGACGTAGCCGCCCGCATCGTCGATGCGAGCGCAGTAGACGTCGGGGACCCGCACGGGGACGGTCGCGGCAACCTCGCCGTAGAAGCGCGCTTCGGCAACGCCGAGCCCGACCATGTCGACGAAGCTGCGCTGACGCTCGTCGAACGGCGCGAGCTTCAGGAACACCGACGCCGGTGCATCCGAGGTGGCGCCCACCACCGAGCCGTCGCCGTACCGCAGCCCGAGACGCGCGCGACCCGTCGTCCCGGAGTGGGCGGCGAGCACGTCGACGCCCGCCACCTCGCGCCCGAGCGCTCCGGAGAGCCAGGCCGGCGTTGCGTCGGCGACGTCGAGCGGAATCACCGGTGTCGGCACGCGCGGAGTCTGGCACGTGATCTCGGCATCGGTCCTGCGCCTATGTCAGGATGCGCGCCATGACGAGCACCGCTGCAGACGCCACCCGGACCGACACCGGCACGAGCTCGGTCCCACGATGGCGCCGGATCACGTGCGGGGTGCTCGTGGTGATCGTGTGCGTGCTCGCACCGGTGTCGCTCCTCGCGGTCTGGACGCGCAACACGCTGCTGAACACCGACCAGTACGTCGACACGGTCGGTCCGCTCGCGCAGGACTCCGCGATCCAGGACGCGGTGGCCAACCAGGTCGTGCAGACCCTGCAGACGAACGTCGACCTCGAGGGTCAGATCAAGGATGCGCTGCCCGAGAAGGCTGCGTTCGTCGCGCCGTTCGTGGCGAAGGGCATCGAGAACTTCGCTCGGGACGCCACCCTGCGTCTCATGGAGTCGGACCGCTTCCAGCAGCTCTGGGACGACGCGAACCGCCTCGCCCACACGCAGGTCGTCGCCGTGCTCACCGGCGAGGGAGGCGACCGCGTCTCCACCAAGAACGGGGAGGTCGTGGTCCGGCTCGGCCCGGTCGTCGAGACCGTTCGCAAGGAGCTCTCGAAGCTCGGGGTCGACGTCTTCAGCGACAGCGGCGGGGAGCGGGTCAACAACCAGCTCGTGCTGTTCCAGTCGGAGGATCTCACCAAGGTCCAGGGCGGAGTCAGCCTGCTCGACGACGTCGCCCTCTGGCTGCCGATCCTCCTCGTCGTCCTCCTCGCGATCGCGATCGCGGTCTCGCCGAACCGCCGCCGGACGATCCTGCGCACCGGCATCTGGATCGCGGTCGGGATGGCGCTCGTGCTCGTCCTCTTCAACGTGGGCCGGACCTTCTACCTCGACGCGGTCACGAACGGCGCGAACCGTGACGCGGCCGAAGCGGCCTACAACCAGATCCTCGAGTTCCTCAGGCTCTCGGCGCGCACGGCCTTCGCGGTCGGGGTGGTCGTCGCGATCGGTGCGTGGCTCGCCGGACCGGGCCGCACCGCGACCAGGATCCGCGACGGGTTCAAGGGCCTGGCCGAAGGCCGGGGAGCGTCGGCAGTGGAGCCGTCGTCGCTCGGCCGCTTCGTGGCGCGCTATCGCAACCCGCTGCGCGTCGCCGTCATCGGGGTCGCGCTGGTCATCCTCGTGGTGCTCGACCGAGTCACGCCGCTCGCGGTGCTCGTCATCGCGCTGATCGTCGTGCTGTTGCTGCTGCTCGTGGAGTTCCTCGCCCGGGGTGTCCCCCAGGGCGGCGACGGCGACGGACCGGGCTCGTCGACGCCCGCTCGTCAAGCCCCGATGAAGGCGTCGACGTCGAAGCGGTCCGACTGACAGGTGGGAGCGAAGACCGCCAAGCCGCGACGGAGCTTCCGCGAGCGCCTCGAGGAGGGGGACACCTACGGGCTGCTGCTCATCCTCATCGTCGCGACGTACTTCCTGTTCGCGTTCGTGGGGGAGTCGCATTGGGCCAAGGTCGCGCTCGCGGTGGCGTTCGCCGGCGTGCTGCTCCTGACGCTGCACACCTCGCACGTGCGCGGCCGGTGGATGCGCGTCACCTGCGTGCTGGCGGCGATCACCGTCTCGATCAACATCGTGCAGGCGATCGCCGACAGCGAGGGCGTCACCGGGCTCACCTCGCTCTGGATCGGCTTCCTCATCGCCTCACCGATCGTGATCCTGGCTCGGATCCTGCGGCACCCCTCCGTCGACCTCGAGACGATCCTCGGTGCGATCTGCTCGTACCTGTTGATCGGCATCGCCTTCGGTGCGATCTACGCGCTGCTCCAGCAGGTCGGCTCCGAGAACTTCTTCGCGCAGTCGGGCCCGTACGAGCGCATCGACTACCTCTACTTCAGCTTCATCGTCCTCACCACGACCGGGTTCGGCGATCTGACGCCGCTGACGGCGGTCGGCAAGGCGCTCGTCACGCTCGAGGCGCTCATCGGCCAGGTGTTCCTCGTCACGATCGTCGCCTCGCTCGTCGCGAGCTTCGGCTTCCGACGGAAGGCGCCGATCGGCGACGCCACGGTCCCAGACCGCGCCCCCGGCTCGCCCGAGGGTGCCGACACCGACGGAGCCACGAGCTGACCTGGGGCGCAGTGCGTCGCTGACGACCATCGGCGACCATCGGCGACCATCACGCGCGATTCGGCTCATGCCGCGGGCCCGGCCCGGGCGTGGGCGCTGTGGTCGTCGGTGCGCTCCAGGATGAGGCCGTCGAGTCGTTCGGGGTCGCCGTCGAGGACCCACGGCCCGTGGGGGACGAGGTTGCGGTGGTGGCTGGTGCACACGAGCACGACGTTGTGCTTGTCGGTGCGCCCGCCGCGACAGCGCGGCACCAGATGGTGCGCGTCGAGGCCGAACGCACGCCCACATCCCGGCGCCCGGCAGGTCGCGTCGCGGCCCTTCAGGTACTCACGCAGCTTGGCGGGAATCCGATCGCCACTCGTCGGGGCAAGGGTGTCGTCATCGCGGACCTCCCGCACCCGCGCACCATCGCCGATGAGCTGCCCGACGGTCTCCACTGCGATCGGCATCCCGTTGACGGTGGGCTGGGCGTCGGAGCCCACGTGCACGACCACGGCCGGGCGCCAGGCCCGCTTCGTACCGCCATCGGCCGCACCCGTCCGGCTGGCCCGCCGGCAGATCGCGGTCAGCGCATCCGCGCCCCGGCGGCCCCGCGGCGCCCAGGGCCGACCCTTGGCCGGCTTCATGGTCTCGATCTCGTGCTCGAACACCGCCTCCACGAACGCGGCGTCGACGTCGAAGATCTCCCCCGAGAGGCGAAGCCCCGAGCCGTCGGCCGTGCGCCACCACCGCAACGCCCGCGCGTCTCTCCGGGCCTGCATCTCCGCCGGCGTCACCACCCGCTGCTTGCGCACCAGTCGGTGCAGCTCGCTCGGCGCGGTGCGCTCCGCGCGCGTGGCCCACTCGGCATCCGTCTCGGGGGTCGCCAGCTGGACCACCGACTCGAGCTGGTCCATCGAGAGCTTCCCGTCCTCGGCCGAGGCTCGAATCGCCGGGAGCGACTCCAGGGCCCGGGACACCTCGACCTCGCCGCGCGCGGTCTGCGGGGAGACCTGGTCGCGGGCTTGCACCCACTCGCTCGCGTCGCGTCCGCCCGTCGCGCCCCGCTCGTCGAGGACCCGGTCGATGTCCATGCGCGCCAGCCGAGCGCGCCGCTCAGCCACGACCGCGGCATCACGGGCAGCCAGCAGCCGCTCGTTCGGCCACGTCCGCAGCTCGTCGAGCGTCTCGCCCATCAGACACCTCCCTCCCGGAGCTCGTGGCCCGGCCGGAGACCGGACCGACGGCTCGACACGGGGGAAGTGCTGCCGCTCACGCTATCGAACGTATGTTCGACCATCAACCGGGACGACACCGGGCCCTCGGCGACGTGACGCTCGCCGAGCCGAACACATGTTCGATACCCTTGGCGGCGTGGCCACGGTCCTGCAGGGGACGCTGCTCGGCGACGGCGAGCCCCGCCTCGCTCACGGCCGCGCGTTCGAGCGCGTCGAGCTCGACGCCCGGTCGTGGATCGACGTGTGCCGAGGCTGGCTGGCCGGCGCGGACTCGCTCTTCGAGCAGCTCGTCTCGACGGTGCCGTGGTGTCACCGGCGACGCCGGATGTACGAACGAATGGTCGACGAGCCGCGACTCACGTGCGCGTACGGCGCGAGCGGGCCGCCGCATCCGGTGCTCGACGAGGTCCACGCCGCGCTCGACCGCCGCTACGACGCGCGGTTCGCCAGCCCGTTCCTCAACTACTACCGAGATGGCCACGACAGCGTCGCGTTCCACCGCGACCGCGAGCTTCGACACGAGGGCCGGTGCCTCATCGCGATCCTCACGCTGGGCGCCCTGCGCCCGTTCCTCCTCCGGCCCTTCGGTGGGGGCCCGTCCACCGACGTGCGACCCGGCTCGGGCGACCTGCTCGTCATGCGGGGACGCACCCACTGCGACTGGGAGCACGGCGTCCCGAAGGTGGCGGCGTGCGGGCCGCGCATCAGCGTCAGCCTCCGCGTCGGGATGCGATGATGCGGCGATGTCGCCCGACTCCGCCGAGTCGCGGGATGACCGCCTAGTCTCAGCGTCGACGCTTCGAAAGGATGCATCTTGAACGCAGTGCTGGCAGACGTGAGCTTCGGTGAGCTCCTCGTCTCGATCCTCTACATCTTCTTCCTGGTCATCTTCTTCTGGCTGCTGATCACCGTCTTCGCCGACCTGTTCCGCCGCAAGCTGAACGGCTGGGCCAAGGCCGCCTGGGTGATCGTGATCATCCTGCTGCCGTTCCTCGGGATCCTCATCTACCTCATCTCCCGGGGCCACAGCTGGGCCGAGGACCACGAGAAGTGGGCCAAGGACGACATGGCGTCGGCGCGCAAGCAGCTCGGTGTGAACGTGGGCGACGAGCTCCAGAAGCTCTCCGCGCTCCACGACTCCGGCAAGCTGAGCGACGCGGAGTTCGAGCAGGCGAAGGCTCGGCTGATCTGACGCCTGCGCTCGTCGCGGCCGTTCCCGGACCTCGGCGCCACCGACCTAGCCTGCCGGGCGTACCCGGGTCCGAGAGGAGTCGACGATGGCCAACCCGGTCCTGAGCGAGAAGGGCTTCGAGCGAGCGCTCGACGAAGGCTCGCCCGGCTGGGCCGCACCGGACGCGGTGATGACAGGGCAGGCACCGCCGACAGCAGCACGCGCCGAGCGCGTGATGACCGCCAACGGGACGTTCGCGCGTGCGTTCGCGCTGTTCCTGCTCGTGCTGGCAGGTGGTGCGTTCGGCTGGAGCCAGGTCGAAGCATCGGGCCCGAACCAGATCGACTTCCCGGGCTGGTCGTGGGTCGTGCTGATCGCCGCGTTCGCGGTCGCGATGGTCTGCGCCTTCGTGCCAAAGGCAACGCCGTTCCTCGCGCCCGTCTACGCGGTGCTCGAGGGTGTCTTCCTCGGCGTCATCTCGAAGGTCTTCGAGACGTACTGGGACGGCATCGTGCTACAGGCGGTGCTCGCGACGGTCGCGGTTTTCTTCGTGACGCTCATCCTCTACGTGACCGGCGCGGTGAAGGTCAGCAACAAGTTCATCGCCGTCGTGGTCGGCGCGACGTTCGGCATCTTCGTGATGTACGCGATCACGTGGATCGCGACGTTGTTCGGAGCCGACATCACGTTCTGGAACGACCCGACCCCGCTCGGGATCGGCATCAGCGTCGTCATCTGCGCGGTTGCGGCGCTGAACCTGTTCCTCGACTACGAGTTCATCCGGCGGGCGTCGGTCGCCGGGTCACCGAAGTTCATGGAGTGGTACGGAGCGTTCGGTCTGATGGTGACGCTCGTGTGGCTCTACTTGGAGATCCTCCGGCTGCTGTCGCTGCTCCGGCAGTGACCTTCGAGGCCTCGAGCTGCTACCGCACACGGGGCTTCTTGCGCTCGCCGCTGGCGAACCGCTGCTGCCCGGCATAGAGCGAGTCGCGGTCGCTGCCGGCGCGGATGATCACCTTGCCCATGTCGAGGGCGTGCGCGCGCGGCATCTCCTGCGCCGCCCAGAGCGACCGCACCGTGCCCTGGACGGCGATCGGCGGCGACGCGGCGATCTCCCCCGCGGCCCAGGCCGCGGCGTCGTGCAGCCCCCCGAGCGGCACGACTTCGGACACGAGCCCGATCTGGTAGGCGCGCTCGGCCGACATCCGCTCGCTCGACCCGAGCAGCGCGCCGCGCATGATCTCGTGGAACGGCATCTTCTGGAGCATGTGCATCGACTCGAAGCACGCCGTCATGCCGAACGTGACGTGCGGGTCGAAGAACGTCGCGTGGTCGGCGGCGATGATGAACTCGACCTCGCCGAGCATGTAGTACGCGCCACCGCACGCCATGCCGTTGACGGCAGCGATGACCGGCTTCCACAGATCGTTGGTCTTGGGCCCGATGTTCTCGCCCGGGTCGTCGAAGTGCCAGATGCTGCCCGCCGGCTCGCCGGTTGTCGCGCTGCGCTCGCCGACGTCCTCGGACTCGTCCCAGCTGCCCATCGTCTCCTGGCGGTCGATCCCGACGCAGAACGCCTTGTCGCCGGCGCCAGTGAGCACGACGCAGCTCACGTCGTCGTTGGCGCGCAGACCGCGCCAGAGCGACTTGAGCTCGTGCTGCATCTGGAGGTTGAACGCGTTGAGGACGTCGGGTCGGTTGAGCGTCACCCAGGCGACACCGTCGACCTCCTCGTAGAGGAGCGTCTCGAAGTCAGGCATGCTGGCGATGCTAACGGGGCGCGACTCGCTCAAGCGTTGGCGCGGTGACGATGCCGGAGGTGTGGCGCAACGCGCGTGGGCGTGGCGGTGGTCGAGCGCTCGCGAGCGGGCACGACGATGAGCATGATGCCGAGCCCGATCAGGGCCAGGACGCCGTCGATGGCGAAGGCGACCTGGATCCCTCCGGTGAGCGAGGACGCGGACGCCACGATCGCGGTGTTGAGCCCGAGCCCGATGGCGCCGCCGCCGATCTGGCACATGTAGACGATCCCGCCCGCCAGGCTCGACCGCGACGGATCGAGCGCCGTCACCGCCGTGGTCGTGACCGACGAGTAGAAGGTCCCGACGCCGGCTCCGAGCACCATCATGGCGGGCACGAGCGCCCAGTACGACGAGTCCTCCTCGAGCAGCGAGAGCATGAGCATCCCGAGCGCGAGCGCCGCGGCGCCCGTCGACACCACGATGCGGGACCCCAGCCGGTCGTACAGGTGCCCCGCGACGAACGACATCACCGCGAACACCCCCATCATCGGCACGAGCGCGACCCCCGCGCGGAGCGCCGAGTAGCCGAGGATCTTCTCGAAGAACTGCGGGAGATAGAGCAGCGCGGCGAAGAAGATCGCCGACATGATCAGCACGGTCAGGGCGCAGGCCGCGAAGAGCCGGTTGCGCAGCACGTCGCTCGGCACGAGCGCCGCCTCACCCTGTCGACGCTCGGTGACGAAGAAGGCCACGAAGGCGACGATCGCGATCGCGAAGAGGCCCAGGATCTCCGGATCGCCGAAGCCGATCGAGGATCCCTCGTCGAGCGCGAGCAGGACCGCGACCGCACCGGTCGACACCAGCGCGATCCCCAAGTAGTCGACCTTCCGGACGTCCGAGTCGGCGCGCGACTCGTCGACGTGGCGGTGCGTGACCCACATCGCGAAGAGCGCCACGGGCACGTTGAGGAAGAAGACCCAGCGCCAGCTGAGCTCGTCGGTCAGGATGCCGCCGAGCATCGGCCCGACCGCGTTCCCGAAACCCGCGATGCCGAGGATGAGACCGCCGGCGAGCCCGGCCTTGTCGTCCGGCAGCAGCGCGTAGACCATGCCCAGGATCGCCGGCCACATCATGGCGCCACCGACGCCCATCAGGGCCCGACCGGCGATGAGGAGGTGCACGTCGGGCGCGAGCCCGCTCAGGAGCGAGAAGGCGGCGAAGAGTGCGGCGCCGATCATGAAGATGCGCTTGCGTCCGAAGAGATCGGCGAATCGGCCACCGGTGACGATGAGCACGCCGAAGACGAGGGCGTACGCGTTGATCACCCATTGCGCGCTCGTCAGCGACGTGTCGAGATCGTGCTCGATGTTGGGGATCGCGACGGCGAGTGCCGTGAAGTCGTTCGCGATGAGGAAGACGCCGAGGCTCATCGCGACCAGCGCGACCTTCGTCCCGCGGTCGAGGCCTCCCGATGTCGGTGCGGTCACGGCTGACTCCTGTCCCGTCCGCCTGCCTAGGCCGGGTGCAGTCCTACCAGGTCTGCGAGCTGGTCCATCGAGCGCAGCCAGTCAGCGATGCCCGATCGCCAGGGCGCCGACACCACGTGCTGGATGCCTGCAGCGGCGAACTCGTCGAGCTCGCGACGGATCGTGTCGGGCTCCATGCCCTGTGGGTCCCAGCCGGTGCGCAACGAGATCGTGAACGCCTCCTCGGGGCGGTCACGGCGCAGCCGCGCGCAGACGTCTCGAGCCTGCGGCGGATCGAGGCCGATCAGCTGGAAGCCGTCGCCGCGCGTGACGCCGCGCCGGTACGCGCGCTCGCTGCCGCCGCCGACCCAGATCGGGATCGGGTGCGCGGGCTTCGGGAGGAGCCGCAGGTCGGCGAACGTGTAGTGCTCGCCGTCGAACGCGACCGGGTCATCGGTCCAGCACACGCGCAGGATGTCGATGATCTCGTCGGTTCGCGGCCCGCGGTCGTCGAACGACTGACCGAGCGCGGCGAACTCGCCGGCCGACCACCCGACCCCGGCACCGAGGATCACCCGGCCGCCGCTCAGCTCGTCGAGGCTGGCGCACGCGTTGGCGAGCCAGAGGGGGTGGTGCATGGGCAGCACCATCACGCTCGTGCCGAGGCCGACACGCGAGGTGGCGGCTGCACCCCACGTCAGGGTCACGAGGGGGTCGAAGAGGTACGGCGACGGATACCCCTGGTCGGCCGGCATGACCACGTGGTCACTCACCCAGATGTCGGAGAACCCGAGATCCTCCGAGTGCCGAGCGGCCCGTTGGATCGCGTCGGGTCCCGCGGACCGGCCGTACTGCGGGAGGTGGATTCCGACTCGCAGAGCGCGCCAGCGTAGGTCGTACGCTCCCCAACGAGGTCGAGCATGGGGCGGACCGTGAGCACACGAGTGCTGGTCATCGGCGGGACCGGACCGACCGGGATCCCCATCGTGAACGGCCTCGTCGCGCGCGGGTACGACGTGACGATCCTCCACCGCGGCCGGCACGAGCGGGCCGAGACGCCCCCAGCCGTGCACCACCTGCACCACGACCCCTACGACGACGCGGATCTCGAGCGCGCCCTCGAGGACACGACGTTCGACGTCCTCATCGCGATGTACGGGCGTCTTCGCTCGATCGCGCGCCTGGCCACGGGGAGAGTCGGGGCGTTCGTGTCGGTCGGCGGCGTACCCGCATACCGGGGCTGGATGAACCCGTGGCTGCACGACCCACCGGGTCTCCCCGTGCCGGTGGCCGAGGACGCTCCGACGGTCGACGAACCCGCCGAGGACGAGAAGGGCTACCGGATCGTGCGTACCGAGGCCGCGGTCTTCGAGCACCACCCGAGAGCAGCGCACTTCCGGTACCCGTACGTGTACGGGCCGTACCAGCTCGCGCCGCGTGAGTGGTCGATCGTCCGACGCGTCCGCGACGGGCGTGCCCGGATCGTCGTCGCCGACGATGGCCTCACGCTGCACCACCACGGCTACACCGAGAACCTCGCGCACGCGCTGCTCCTGGCCGTCGAGCAGCCCGACGCCGCTGCCGGCCTCGTCTTCAACGTCGGCGACGAGGAGGTCCTGTCCGTCCGGCAGGTTGTGGCGATCGTTGCCGCCGCGCTCGGGCACACGTTCGATGTCGTGTCGATGCCGTACGACCTCGCGGTGCCGGCCCGGCCCCTGCTCGCGCAGCCCCTGCCGACCCATCGCGTCCTCGACCTCACCCGGGTGCGGACCGTGCTCGGGTATCACGACTCGGTGCCACCACGTGAGGCGCTCGCACGCACGGCGCGCTGGCTCGCCGAGAACCCGCCGGAACCCGGTGGTACCGAGGAGATGGTGCTCACCGACCCCTTCGACTACGACGCCGAGGACGCCCTCGTCGGCGCCTGGCTCGACGCGAAGCGGTCGGTGCGGCCGCGAGCGGGGGCCTTCGCGACGCCTCCGGGCTACGGCCTCGCGTACAGCGGGCCCGGCGGGCGTCCCCGCACCAACACCGACTTCACCGGGTAGCGCGGTCTGGGCTCAGTAGCCGTCGCGCAGGTCCACGACGTTGCGGAGCGGCTCGCCCGCGACGAAGCGCTCGAGGTTCTCGCAGAACAGGTCGAACGCGCGCTCGCCGTAGCGCTCCGCGCTCGCCGAGCTGTGCGGTGACACGTACAGGTTGGGTGCTGACCACAGCGGATCGTCGGCCGGCAGCGGCTCCGTCCGAGCCACGTCGATCGCCGCGGCCGCGAGGCGACCCGACCCGAGCGCGTCGATTAACGCCATCTCGTCGACGAGTGTCCCGCGAGCGACGTTGACGAAGATCGCGCCGGGCTGCATCGCAGCGAACGCGGCGGCGTCGAACAGGTCGGCGTTCTCGTCGCTCCCGGGCGCCGCGAGCACGACCACGTCGGCTCGACGCAGCACCTCGTGGAGCGCGTCCGGGCCGAAGAGCTCATCCACGTCCGCGTCGGCGGCACCCGGCACCCAGCTGCGCCGGACACCGAGCAGGTGGACGTCGAACCCGCGGAACCGACGCGCCGCCTCGCGCCCGATCGCGCCGAGCCCCACGATCGCGACCGTTCGACCCTCGAGTCGGCCGCCGAGCGCCATCTTCCACCGGTGCTCACGCGAGCTGGCATCGTGTTCGGGAAGGCGCTTGACGATCTGGAGCACACGCGCGAGCACCCACTCGGCGATCGGCGCCGACGCGATCCCGGCGCCGTTCGTCAGCAAGATGTCACCATCGGGCAGCCGCGAGCTGACGTACTGACCCACGCCCGAACCCATGCACTGCACCCACCGCAGGTTCGGCGCGAGTGGCGGGAGGTCCATCGGCACGTCGAGTGTGAACACGACGTGGGCTCGCGCGAATGCGCCGCGCTGCTCGTCACTCAGCGCGGGAGCACGCGTTCGAAGCTCCTCCGCGAACGGGTCCTGCTCGCGTGCGATCCGCAGGTCGTGCTCGACCTCGAACGGTGTCGTGATGACCTCCACGTCACCGGCGATGCGCTCGAGCCGCTCGCGATCGACGAACGGTACGAGCATCGGGAACGGGACGTAGACGACCATGGTTCGCGCGTCGGAGGAGCGCCTCTCCCCCATGGTTCAGCTCGCTGCCTTCACGTCCAATGCGTCCGCAGGTCGCGCAGCCACTCGGGGAGCTCGAGCGGCGGGTCGGGCAGCGGCTCGGCACCGTGGGCGTCGAGCGCGGCGCGGAAGGCGTCGGGGTCGTCGCCCCAGCTCCGGGGATCGCCCATCATCACCTCGAACATGGTGGCGCCCTCGGGACCGGCGACGATCGGTCCGAACGCGGCACCGAACGGCAGCTCGATGTGCGTGCCGGCAGGACAGTCGTGGTCGCCGACGGTGACCGAGCCTTCGAGCACGAACACGATGTGCGGGCTGAAGTGACCGTGCCGGCGCACGATCATCCCGGGGTCGTACTGCGCGTACACCGTCAGGTACTGGGGATCGGGCGAGAACGCGAACCACTTCTCGCGGACCTGCGCCTCGCTGCCGTCCGCGTTGCGCTGCGCCTTGACCGCCTGCCAAGGGACCTCGGGATCGTCGAGGTGGCGGAAGGTCGGCTGCCGACCCGCCACGTTCGGGACCGACGGCGGATCGACGACTCTCTGCTCTGCACTCATGTGCGCCACGCTACGCGCGGCCTAGCGTGCGAGGCGATGGCGGAACGAGACGGGCCCCTGCGCGGCATCCGGGTGATCGACTGCTCGATCGCGCTCACCGGCCCCTACGCGGCCGCACTGCTCGCAGACCAGGGTGCCGACGTCGTGAAGGTCGAGCGACCTGGCTTCGGCGACATCGCCCGGTACGTGGGCGCTTCGGTCAACGGCACGAGCGCGCTCTACACGATGTGCAATCGCGGCAAGCGTTCGATCGCGATCGACATCTCGATGCCGGACGGACGCGACGTGGTCCTTCGCCTCGCGAAGGACGCCGACGTGTTCATCGAGAACTTCCGCCCCGGCGCGCTCGAGCGCGCCGGCCTCGGGTACGACGCGCTCTCGGCCGAGAGCTCTGATCTCGTCTACGCGTCGCTCACCGGCTTCGGACCCGACGGTCCGTACGCGCACAAGAGCGCCTACGACACCGTGATCCAGGCGTACGGCGGCTTCGGCGCCAACCAGGCTGATCCCGAGACCGGCGAGCCGCGATTCCTGAACCAGACCGCCGCCGACAAGGTGACGGCGATGTTCGCCGCTCAGGCGATCACAGCCGCACTCTTCGCACGAGAGCGCGGCGCTGGTGGGCAGCACGTGCAGCTCTCGATGCTCGACTCGGTGGTGTCTTTCCTCTGGGCGGACGCTGCGGGCAACGAGGTGCTGCTCGACTCGGACCGCACGATGAAGTCCAGCTTCTCGTCGAACTTCAAGCCGTTCCGGTTCACCGATGGATACGGCGTGGTCACCCCGACGTCCGACGCCGACTTCGCCGGCATGTGCAAGGGCTTCGGTGTCGACGGCTACGACGACCCGAGGGTCGCGACGATCGTGGAGCGGGCACGCAACCGCGAGCTCATGCAGGTGATCATGGAACGGTGCTACGAGGCCGCGGCGAGGCTGAGCACCGAGGAGGCGATGGCTCGCCTCGAGGCCGAGCGGGTGCCCTGCGGCGTGGTGATCGCGCCCGAGGATCTCCCCGACGACCCGCACGCGCAGGCGATCGGCTTGTTCGAGGAGAGCATCGACCCCGTCGTCGGGCGGGTGCGGCGGCCGCGCCACCCGTCGCGGTTCTCGGCGGCGCCTGCAGCCCTCGGAGCCGCGGCCCCGGCGCTGGGACAGCACACCGACGAGATCCTCGCCGAGCTGGGGCTGGGTCACGACGTCGCCCGGCTGCGGGACGCCGGCGCCGTCTCGTAGCCACCCGGGCTCGGATCGTGAGCCTCCGCCTCCTCCCAGTCGGCTCCCAGGTTCCTCACAGGTTCGATGCCTACCGTGCCGGCCATGAGCACACTCACGGAACCCGTCCACGAGCCCCTCACGGGCGCCCGCCTCCTCGTCGTCGACGACGAGGACTCCCTGCTCGACCTCCTGGGTGATGCCCTGCGGTTCGCGGGCTACGACGTTCACCTCGCACGCAGCGGCTTCGACGCCCTCAAGCTCGCGGCCGACGTCCTGCCGGAGCTGATCCTCCTCGACGTCAACCTGCCCGACCTCGACGGGTTCGAGGTGTGTCAGCGGCTGCGCCGCGACGGTTCGAACGTCCCGGTGATCTTCCTGACCGCGCGCGACGACCCCGCCGACCTCCGCAGCGGGTTCACCCGCGGTGGCGACGACTACGTGACCAAGCCGTTCTCCCTCGAGGAGCTGAACTTCCGCATCCAGGCGATCCTTCGCCGCACCGCGCGCACCGAGCAGACCGACGATCTGCTCACGTGCGCCGATCTGGCGATGGACACCGCGTCCCACCGGGTGACCCGCGGTGGCGACGACGTCGAGCTCTCGCCGACCGAGTTCCGGCTCCTGCGGTACCTGCTCCTGAACCCGGGCCGCGTGCTCTCGAAGACCCAGATCCTCGACCACGTGTGGCAGTACGACTTCGGCGGTGACGGCTCCGTCGTCGAGACCTACATCAGCTATCTCCGCAAGAAGGTCGACAACCGTGAGCCGCGCCTCATCAAGACGGTCCGCGGCTTCGGCTACACGATCCGCGAGCCCGAAGCGTCGTGACGATCAAGGCGCGGCTGACGCTCGCCGTCGTCGCGCTGCTCGTCGTGCTGACGACGATCCTCGGGTTGGTCACGATCCGCTCGACGCGCGCGTCGATGATCGACCAGATCGACGACCGCTTGCAGTCGATCGCCGAGCGCCCACCTGGACCTCGGGACGCGAACCCATCGGGCAGTGCGTCCGACGATCACTACCGCGACGTGGGCGAGTACCTGTACTCGCCGACGGGGGTTCTCCTCGACGAGCGGCCCGCGGGCTTCGCGAGCGACCCCGAGCCGGCCCCCGCGATCCCGTCACCGACGAGCTCCGCGTTCGCGGATCTCGAGGGCGAACCGATCACCCTGGCCGCGACGTCGGGCGACCTCGAGTACCGGGTGCTGATCGCCGACCTGCCGAACGGCGTCACGAAGGTGCTCGCGGAGCCGCTCACCGACCTCGACGACGCGATCTCGTCGTTGACGCGGACGTTCGTCTTCGCGGGCCTCGGTGTGCTCGTCGTGGGTGCGATCGTCTCGTGGCTCGTGATCCGCCGCGGGTTGCGCCCCGTCGATCGCATGATCGACACGGCGAGCGCGATCGCAGCGGGCGACCTCTCGCGGCGGGTCGACCAGGACGACGATGGCACCGAGCTCGGCCGGCTCGCGGGCGCGCTCGACGACATGCTCGGCCAGCTGGAAGCCGCGTTCGACGAGCGCGTCGCCGCCCAGGCCCGGCTGGAGCAGTTCGTGGCGGACGCGTCGCACGAGCTGCGGACGCCGGTGACCGCGATCCGCGGCTACGCCGAGCTCTACCGCAGCGGCGGTCTCGAAGATCGAGCCAACCTCGATCGTGCGATGACGCGCATCGAGCAGGAGAGCGAGCGCATGGGCGGGCTCGTGGAGGACCTGCTGCTCCTCGCCCGTCTCGACGAGCACCGCCCGCTCGAGCGGGAGACGGTCGACGTGCGGGCCCTCGCTGCGGACGCGACACAGGACTTGCAGGCGATCGAGCCGGAGCGACCGGTGGTGCTGGACGTCGACGGCTCCGCACCGGTGCTCGTGAGTGGCGACGAGGGGCGCCTCCGCCAGCTGCTGGCGAACCTCCTCAACAACGCGCGCATGCACACGCCGGCAGGCACGCCTGTCACCGTGACGGTGCGACGCACGGGGGAGACCGTTCGCATCGTCGTCGCCGACGAGGGCCCCGGCATCGCGGCCTCAGACCAGCGTCGCATCTTCGAGCGCTTCTATCGGACCGACCGGTCGCGATCCCGCGAGAGCGGCGGTGCGGGACTCGGCCTGTCGATCGTCGCTGCGGTCGTCGCCGCGCACGGCGGCACGGTGCGTGTCGACAGCGCGACCGGTTCGGGCGCGACCTTCACCGTGGAGATCCCCGCGGTCGACGTGCCCGTGGGCGCGTCGACCTGACCTACTTCAGCGCTCCCTCGATGGCCTCGACGATCTCGGGCGCTTCGGGCTCGACCTGGGGTGCGAACCGCGCGATGACCTCCCCGTCGTCGCCCACGAGGAACTTCTCGAAGTTCCATCGGACGTCGCCGCTGTGGCCCTCGGCATCGGCAGTCGGGGTCAGCTCGCTGTACACGTCGTGCCGGTGCGGGCCGTTGACGTCGATCTTCTCCGAGAGCGGGAACGTGACGCCGTAGGTCGTCGAGCAGAAGGTCGCGATCTCCTCCGGCGTGCCCGGCTCCTGCTCCAGGAACTGGTTGCACGGGAAGCCGAGCACGGTGAAGCTCTTGTCGGCGTAGCGCTCGTGGATGCGCTCGAGGCCTTCGTACTGCGGCGTCAGCCCGCACTTCGACGCCACATTGACGACCAGCGCCACCTTGCCGCGCTGCGCGCCGAGCATGTCGGGCTGGCCGTCGAGGCCGGCGATGGGGGTGTCGTAGATCGACATGAGTTCGTTCCTTCCGCTCAGCGGTGATCACGCTGCTCGACGATGACCACACTGCACGCTATGCCAAACGAGATCGCGCCCGCGCCGGTGCGCTCGCCGTAGGCTCCGCCGATCGCGAGCGATCGAGCAGCTGACCGGACCGGCTCGGCCCGTGCCTTCGCGGCGGGCTCGGTGTCGCTCCGGCTCTACCCGCACGCCGACCTCGCGCCAGCGGCCACGGTCGACGAGCTCGTCGTGCAGGCCGCACTCGGGGCGCACCACGGCTTCGACGGCGTGATGACGAGCGAGCACCACGATGGGTTCGCCGGCTACCTCCCGAACCCGCTGCAGCTCGCGGGGTGGTGCCTCGACGCGATGGATCGCGGGTGGGCCGCGGCCTGCCCGTTGCTGTTGCCGCTGCGTCCCACCGCGCTCGTCGCCGAGGAGGTCGCCTGGCTCGCGCAACGGTTCCCGAACCGGGTCGGGCTCGGAGTCGCCTCCGGGGCCCTGCCGTCGGACTTCGCGGTCATGGGTCTTACGATGGATGGCTTGACCGACCGGTTCGCGAGTGCCCTCGAGGACCTGACCGGGATGCTGCGCGGCTCCGATCCGGGGCCCCTGCCGGGCGATCCGGCCATCCGCGCGTGCACCGAGCACCCGGTGCCGATGCTCAGCGCCGC
>CAZHKE010000004.1:97426-112544 GCA_964532485.1 uncultured Bifidobacteriaceae bacterium | reverse complement strand
TTCGAGATCCGGAGTCGGCGGTAGCCTCGACGCGTGCACGGCGGGATCGTCCTCGAACTCGGTCATCCGAGCCAGGGGCGCGAGGAACAGGCGCTCGAGCTGGTCAACGGGTTCCTCGCCTCGGTCTCGCAAGCGCTCTCCGACGGGCGGCTCCACGCGTTCCGCTGGTACGGGCTCGAAGACGGTGACCTCGGACGGCGCGCCGCCATCATCGTGCTCGAGGGATCGGCCGAGCAGCTCGGCGACTTCGCGGGATCCGACGAGTTCCGCGAGCTGCGCTACGCCGCGCCGTCGTTCCTCCAGGGCTTCTGCGTGTCGCGCGCCAAGCCACCCGACCCGGTCGCACCCGACGGTGCGTCGCTGCTCACGGCCGTACTCCGCCGCTGGCAGCTGGTCGAGGAATGAGCGCACGCGGAGCCGCGCTCGGACGATCGCAACGGCGCACTGGAGACGACCGGAGATGACGAGCGATGCCGCCGCCCCCCTCCTCGGGGCGTCCGACACCGCCAATGCACTGCTGGCGCTGCTCACCAAGCGGGCGACGCGCGGCCTCTATGAGGGATTCCTCAGCCAGATCGGGGCCGAGCTCGGCATCTCGTCCACCCGCGTGTCGCGCGCCCTGCGCGTCCTTCGCGATGCGCAGCGGGTCGAGGTGCTCCAGCGTGGACACGGCCGCCACCCGAGCCGCCTCAAGGTGGTGTCGAGCGTGCCGCTCGCGCCCGAGCGGGCAGCGTCGCACCGGCCCGCGCTGGCCGACCGCCTCCTCGAGCACCTGAGCTCGCTGTCGAACGACGGCTACGTCGAACGACCCCTCGTCGACGTCGCCAAGCAGCTCGACGTCGGGGCGCCGAGCGTCAGCCGGGCGCTCGGGCGGCTCGTCGACGACGGCCTGGCCCGCGTCGATCGGGTCGGGACGCGGGGCCGTCCGACGCGCATCGCGCTCGTCGCCCCGCTCGACGGCACCGGCGACGACGAGATCCAACAGCTCCGCGACGAGAACCACCGCCTGGCAGCGGAGGTGGCGCGCCTGCGCGCGCTGCTCGGCAACCGGGGAGAGCCGTGACACCAACGAACGCGTTGATCACGGGAGCGGCCAGCGGCATGGGGCAGCTGGCGGCATGGAAGCTGGCATCGGCGGGCGTGAACGTCGCCGCTCTCGACGTGACCGACGGAGGGCTCGAACAGACCGCTGCACGAGATCCGCATGTG
Organism: uncultured Bifidobacteriaceae bacterium; assembly: GCA_964532485.1. Lineage (GTDB taxonomy): Bacteria > Actinomycetota > Acidimicrobiia > IMCC26256 > PALSA-555 > DATBSK01. The sequence goes on along the minus strand of CAZHKE010000004.1, from coordinate 111,335 downwards.
CACGCGTACCGCTGCGACGTGACCGACCGCGCCGAGGTCGAGAAGGTCGTCGCACAGGTCGAGGCCGACCTCGGACCCCTCGACCGAGTCATGAACGCGGCCGGAATCGCGCGGGTGGGGCTCTTGCTCGACCAGGACGTCGCCGAGATGATGCGCATGATGGAGATCAACTACGGCGGCACCGTGACGATGACAGCCGCGACGCTGCCGGGGATGCTCGAGCGCGGCCGCGGTGAGCTGGTGAACTTCGCGTCGATGGCGGGCTGGATCCCGCAGAAGAAGATGGGTGCCTACTGCGCGACGAAGTTCGCGGTCGTCGCCTACTCGGAGGCGCTCTGGCAGGAGAACCGCGGCAAGGGGGTGAAGATCGTGTGCGTGTGCCCGCCGGCGGTGCGCACACCGATGCTGCCCGACTTCTTCCCGCGGCCCGAGAACCAGGAGAAGGCGATGCCGATCACCGCGGAGACCGTCGCCGATGCGATCGAGAAGGCGCTCGAGCACGACCGATTCCTCGTGCTGCCCCATTCCAGCGCCAAGGTGCTGTGGCGGCTCCGCCGCCACACTCCTCGTCTGCTGCGGCGCGTGATCGGCTCTGACCGCTTCGATCTGATCTGATCAGATCGACGTCTCGCGGGCTGGGTCAACCCGCGGGCGCGACCCGCACCTCGACTCGGTCGGCGACGTCGACCTCGAACCGAGCTCGACCGTCGGCATCCGCCTGCAGCGAGTCGGCAACCGCGCCGGCCACCGGGTAGCGCGCGCCCGGGCGCAGCCGCTCCAGCGCGAGGACGGAGCGACCACCCGACCCGCCGGATCGGAGCACGAGGTCCAGCGCGGCACCGTCGTTGGTCGCCTTGGCCACGAGCACGTCGGGATACGGCGCCTCGGCCAGCACCGGACCGGCAATCGCACTGGCCGGGCGGGTCGTCACAAGATCGCGGTAGCCGCCAGCGCGAGAGAAGCGGCCGAGGAGGAGCATGGCGTTGGCTTGGGTCGACGCCTTGGCGTAGCGACGTGCGCCCTCGACGACCTGCGGCTCGAATCGCTCGTCGACCGCCGCCTGCAGCGACGCGCACACCTCGTCGTCGCCCATCTCGCGCGCGGCAGCCAGCACGATCGCGTGCGGCGAGACGTCGGAGCGCTTGTAGTTCCCGACGTCGAGCTTGTCCCACCCGCGCAGCTCGAGCTTCGGTCGTCCGTCATCGCCCACGGAGACCAGCTCGGTTCGCAGAAGCGTCCACGTGCGCAACGCGATGTCGGGCATGCTCGGGTTGAGGAACAGCACCATGCCGGCGTCGGCCATCGTCGACGTGAGCATCGGGATCGTGAGGCCGAGACGGCTCGAGCGGATCGCGGTGATGCGGCCGTCAGGTGTCAGGAACTCGACGTCGATCGAGTGTCGATACTTCTCGGCGACCTCCGGGGCGTACTCGGTCCCGTGGAGCCGGTCGTGCAGCAGCAGCGTGTTCATGCCGAACGTGTTGCACGCCGCGTAGATCCAGTTCGGCTCGCACGGGAACATCCCGAACGGCGAGCGGACGAAGTTCCTGTGCACGGCTTCGGCGATGGTGTGGAAGTCGTACCGGAACTCGCGGCGGTCGCTCCAGCGGAAGCACACGGAACCGGGCTCGACGTACCGGGTGTCGCCGGTGTTCGACTCGTACGCGCCCAGCATGACCCCGAGGTAGCCCGACACCATGATGTTGTCCTTGCGGATGGGATCGGGATTGGGGTCGAGATTGCCCCAGAGGTTCTCCCAGCGCCAGAAACCCCAGACGCGCTTGTCGGTCATCTTCGCGATGAGGTTGCGCTGCGCTTGCGAGAGGTAGCCGGTGAACGCGGGTGTGCGCGTCGACTGCATGAGGGCCAGCCCGTACTGCTGGAAGTTGAGCTGGTAGCGCACGGCCGCGGTCTGGAACTGGTCGAGCCAGTTGTAGCCGTCGAACTCATCGACCGGTTGGAGCGCGAGATCGAGGGCGAAGCGCGCGGTCGCGAGGTCTTCGACCGTCGACTCCACCGCCGCAGGCCGCGCCCCGGCCGCTTGCGCGGGCGCGTCGACCAGCGCCAGGTACTCGTTGCGCTCGCGCGCTCGACGCTTCGCTGCGCCGAATGCGCGCCGCTGACCCAGCGCACCGAGGACGATGATCGCGGCGAGCAGCGCGGGCACGAGCCACTCCGCCCAGTCCCAGCGGCCCGAGTCGACGCGCAGCACCGAGAGCCCGGCGGCCCCGATCCACACGAGCGGCGGGGCCAGGATGTTGCCCGAACCGAACCACGCCACGAACGCGAGCAGGAACAGCACCAGCGTGACGACGACGAAGACGGGATCCGCCGTGTAGAGGAAGCCGCCGCCGGGAAGCAGCACACCGAGGCCGAACGACTTCCAGCCCGGCGCGGCATCGAGCACGAGCGGCACGAGCGCCAGCAGCCACACGATCCCGAAGCCGATCGCGGTGCGCCGGAGCCGAGCCGCGACGAGCGGCCCACGCGGTCGCGTCCGCAGCGGGATGAGGTAGGAGGGGGCCTGACCGCTCTCGGCCGCAGCCGCGACCGTCGCATCCGTCCGGACGGGAACCGCCTCGACCGCCATTCGCAACCCCCCGTCTCGAATCAGCCGCATCGTATACACGTTTGGGCCCGGGGACACCGGTGGCGCGTTACGATCGTCGCGTGCCGTGCTGCATCATCGCCGCGTTCCTCTTCGGGCTCCTCGTCCGCTCGTGGAGACGGGCGCGCCGACTCGATCCCGAGCCGGTGCCGACGATCCCGAAGCCGGTGGTGCGCACCAGCTGAGCCGGCTCCACCGGCCGGCTCATCGGTCGTCGTCGACGGCGGCGTCGATCGAGTGCCGAGGCAGGTCCCGGTCGCCGCGCTCGGTGATGTCGCCGTCGAACCAGGCCTTGCCGTTCGGGTAGGGCTTGACCGTGCTGACCGTCGTCTGTGACCCCGTCCAGCGGAGCGTCGCGTAGCCGAGCGACACCGCGCCGTAGACGACGTGGACGACGACCACCCACGACAGCAGGTACAGCAACCAGTGCGTCCGGCCCGTCGGCGCACCCGCTCCGGAGCCACGAGCATCGCGAGAAGCCTCGGTCGGCGCCGCGACGGTGGGCGTGCGCGTGGCCCCCGCGACCGCGAGGTTCACGCCCGCGACCGCCGGTGCTCGGCGGGTGCGGGCCGCCGCGATCCGACGCACCGCGACCGCGACCACGTCCTCGCCTCGGTCGTCGCGCTTGCCGACCAGGTAGGTGATCGGAGCGATCGTCAGGGCCATGGCGAAGCCCATGTAGACGGGCCATTGGTTGTCGGCACCGGCGTGCCAGGTGAGCGGTCCCCACGTCTGCGTGTAGGTCCACAAGCCGCCGACCGAGATGAAGAAGTTCTCGACCGCGAAGTCGAGGAGGAAGCCGACGACGAGCCCGCACACGATCAGCATCGGGTCCATGCTCAAGCGCGTGAATCGGGTCGTGACCGCACGGGCGAGGCGCATGGCGATCCATGCACCCCCGAAGAAGAACCACGTGTAGCAGAGGGGTATGTGCAGCGGCAGGATCGGGATCAGCCGGACGATCGGCCAGTCCATCGGGAAATGTGGCCAATCGGGCGAGTAGTAGACGAACGCGCCCCAGTCGATCACGGCCTCCATCCACCCGAGCGTGAGGGTGGCCAGGTAGAGGGTGAGCTCCGGGGTCAAGCGCCGCTCCCTCCGGGCGCGCCGGACGAGGAACCAGCCCGTCACGGTGAAGAGGACGATCGTGAGCGAGAAGTTCAGCCAGAGCCAGAAGTGCACACCGCTCCCCGGTCTCGTCCGCGCCGGGCAGGCGTGCGGCCCGGAGCCCCCATCGTCTCACCAAGTACGATAAATGAACCGGAGCGGTGGCGCTCCGTCCGTGCCGGGCGCACCACCGGGGCGCACGAGCCGGTTGGGCCGAGGAGAGAGCAGGGGCTCTTGGACTTCGTCAGCGCGATCCGCGACGTCCTCCAGATCGACCCCGACGCCCGGGCGCTGGTCTTCGAGCGACAGTGGCTGACCTACGGGGCGATCGTGCAGGCGGTCGACGTGGTCGACCGCCAGCTCGCCGGTGCCGGGATCGGACCGGGCGCGGCGGTCGCGACCGTCCTGCCCAACTCGCCGGCGGGTGTCGTCGCGGTCCTGGCGGCGATGTTCCGCAACGCCTGCGTCGTCCCGTTGTCGCCTCGCCGCGCCGACGCCGATCTGGGGACGGTGCAACCGGTGGCGGCGGTCATGCGCCCCGAGTCCGATGATGCCGCGTCGCTCTCGTGGACCATCGAGCACGGCGCACCGGACGCGCCGTTGCGTGAGGGAGTCGCCGCGCTCCTCGCGACCGCGGGGACCACCGGTCCGCCGAAGCGCATCCCGGTCACATACGCGTCGATCGACGCGAGCCTCGCCGGAACTCGCAGCAAGGCGGGTCGGAAGGGCCGGAGCGGGTTGCGGGACGACGTGACGATCGTGTGCTTCCCGCTCGCGCACCTCTCTGGGCTCGTACCGCTCCTGATCACGTTCCTCACCGGCCGGCGCGTCGCGCTCATGTCGAAGTTCGAGCCGCGCGAGGCCGCGGCCATCGTGAACGAGCACGGCATCACGTCCCTCGCGCTCAACCCCACGACGATCGCGATGCTGCTCGACGGCGACGTCGATCCCGCGGATCTCGCGACGCTGCGGTTCATCCGATCCGGATCGGCACCGCTGTCCCCCGACCTCGCTGCCGCGTTCGAGGATCGCTTCGGCGTCAAGGTCATGCAGGCGTACGGGCAGACCGAGACAGGCGGCGAGGTCATCGGCTGGAGCCTCGCGGAGTGGGACGAGTTCGGTGCCACGAAGCGCGGATCCGTCGGGCGCGCCCACCCTGGCATCGAGGTTCGGATCCGCGAGCCCGGCGGGTCGGCAGAAGACGCCGGCCTCGCGACCGGTGAGACCGGAGAGCTGTGGCTGCGCGGCGTGCGCGGACGCGACGGTTGGCACCGGACCGGCGACATCGCCCGGGTCGACGACGACGGGTTCGTCTGGGTGGTGGGACGAGCCGACGACGTCATCGTCTGCGGAGGCTTCAACATCGCCCCGCTCGCGGTCGAGCACGTCCTCGAGCGCCACCCGGCCATCCACGAGGTCGCCGTCGTCGGCACGCCGGATCGGCGCCTCGGCCAGGCTCCCATCGCCGTCGTCGTCGAGCGCGCGGGCGCGTGCGTCACCGACGAGGAGCTCGACGCCTGGTGTCGCGAGCAGCTCGAGCCCTATCAGGTGCCTCGTCGCTACGTGCGAGTCCCCGCGCTCCCGCGCAACGACGTCGGGAAGGTTCATCGCCCGTCGACTCGTGAGCACGCACTCACTGCGGCCGCCGAATGAGCACGACTCGTGAGCCACGAAGCCCGATAGGGTCACCATCGATGGTCGCGACCGAGCGCGTCAGAGTTCCGAAGACCGCCGAGCTCGTCGCCGCCCAGCTGCGACGCCAGATCGTGCGCGGCGAGCTCAAGGAAGGCGACGCGCTCCCCCCCGAGGTCACGCTCATGGCCGAGTTCGGCGTGTCGCGCCCCACACTGCGCGAGGCCTTCCGCGTGCTCGAGTCCGAGTCACTCATCAGCATCCGGCGTGGCTCGCGAGGCGGTGCACGCGTCCACACGCCGAGCGGCGATGTCGCGGCGCGCTACACCGGACTCGTCCTCCAGTACCGCGGCGTGACGCTCGGCGACGTCCACGAGGCCCGTCTCGTCTTCGAGCCCCCCGCAGCCGGGATGCTCGCGGCGAACGCCACGAAGGTGGCGTTGGCCGACATCCGCAGGGCGCTCGAAGAAGAAGCCGAGTCGCTGGAAGACCCCATCGCGTTCGCGCACACCTCGGCGCGCTTCCACGAGCAGGTGCTCGCCCTGGCAGGCAACCAGACGATCGCAGTGATCGCGGCGATGCTCGAGTCGGTGGTCGAGCTACATCTCGAAGCCGTGATCAAGGAGGCGACCGACACCGGCCGCCCGACCGCCCTGAGCGAGCGCCGCGCCGCGCACAAGGCGCACGCCCGTCTGGTCGAGCTCGTCGAGGCGGGCGCAGCCGAGGAGGCCGAGGCGTTCTGGCGGAGTCATCTCGAGGGTCTGCGCGACTTCCTCCTCGGTGGCTCGAGCCCGAAGACCGTCGTCGACCTGTTCGGCTGAGCGAGAGGCGACGAGTCGTTGGCGACGACCGCTGCCGCCCGGTACGAGGCGATCACGTCCGGCCCGGTGATCTGGGAGGCCGACGGCCGTGGCGGCCGCTCGGGCAACGTCACGTACCGCGAAGCGCTGCACGCGACCTACGAGGGCCCGTTCACACTCGGGAAGCCCTACGCATGGGACGGGTTGCTCGGCAACACGACCGACCTCGTCGGCCACGATCCCGACCTCGGCTTCGTGCTCACGATGCCGGCCGGCCAGGCCCGCGCCGGCTCGTACACGACCCGTGACCTGGCGAGCGCACCGCACGGTGTCGACTACCGCGCACACTACGCCGACTGGGAACAGGACCACGCACGGCACCCGAACCTCCTGCTGCCGGGCCGCACCGCGCGGTACCAAGGTGCGCGGCTCGGCGCGCTCGCACTCGGGGAAGACCTCCTCGGCACCGGTGGCTGCTGCGTCCAGGACTGGGTCGGCCTCGACTTCCCGACCATGCAGGTACACGGCCACCTCGCGAAGTCGGAGTACGCGGGCGGCGGGTTCTGCTGGCTGCCCGCGGGCTCGCGCCTCGCTCGCATCGCCCGAGTGCTCGGGCGCCGCGGGGACCACCCATTCACGACGCCCCGTCCCGGCGTCGCGCCGCTGATGGTGATGTTTGCCCGCGACAAGGGGTTCGTGAAGGCGCGGACGGTCCACCTCGACCCCGACGCACCGCACGAGCTCGCAACGCACTGGACGCCCGATGGAGCCGCTATCGAGATGTGGGTGGACGGCGCGCTCGTGCTGAGGGTTCGGGAGGGCGACTTCGCGGTGCCGGTCGGCACGAAGACGCACGGCCGCGCACGCTTCTCGCGCTCAGGCTTGCATCTGTGCTGTTGGCAGGACAACGGTGCCGGCGCGATGGACGTACAGGGTGCGGCGGGCAATCCCGACCGTGATCAGCCGTACACGATCGAGCGCCTCGACGTCATCGAGGTCGGCTAGGCAGCCGATGACCGGTCACCGACTCGCGCTCGACGCGCCGGTGCGCGGCGATCGAGCTCAGGCGGTCGGGACGACGCCCAGCGTGGCGAGGTCGGCCCGGCACTGCTCGGTGCTCTCGAACCTGATGACCTGCATGCCGAGAGCGGCTGCGGGCGGCAGGTTCTCCTCGAAATCGTCGATGAACACGATCTCTCGGGCGTCACGGGCGAGCTGTTCGATGACGAGCTCGTAGATGCGCGGATCGGGCTTGCGGACGCCGACCGCCGAGGAGTCGATCACGGTGTCGAACAGCTCGTAGGGAAGCTGGTCGCGCCAGACCCCGGCTTCGGCAACGTTGTTGGTCAGGAGCCCGAGCGCGTAGGCGGGGTGCAGGGAGCGAACGAGCTCGATCGCCTCCGGACGGACGTGGCTCGCCGCTTCGGTGGTCGCGGCCAGCGCGCGCAGGTCGATCCGGACCCCATGTTCCTCCTGCACGCGGGTGCCCACGCTCTTCCAGAACTCGCGCGCGCTGATCTCCCCGCGCTCGAGCGAGTGATAGACGGGGTCGTTGCGGAAGTACTGCGAGATGCTCCGCTCGGGGAGACCGAGGGACGCCTCGTACCCGGCGATCCCGCCGAACGGTGGCCCGGTCAACACGCCCCCGAGGTCGAAGACGACGGCCGTGATCGTCACCGGCTCTCCGTCATGACTGCTCGGCGAACGCGGGTTGCGTGGTGTCTTCACCCCCGTCACCGGGTTCGTCGTCACCGCCGACGCCGCCGATGCCGAGCCTGCGCCGTAGGGAGTCGACAGCACGGCTGACGCCGACCGCGATTCCATCAGGCTGGGTGATCACGATCACCACCAGCAGGACGCCGGACAGGAAGACCTCCCACTCGTCGACCGAGCCGAGCTCACCCAGGAGTGCGAAGGCGATGCCACCCGACACCAGCAGACCCGCGACCACCGCGCCACCGATGCTCGCGATGCCGCCGATGTAGGCGATCGCGACGACGAAGATCGACTGGATCGGCGCGAAGCGCTCGAACGCGATCTTCGACGTCTGGTATCCGAGGACGGCGCCGCCGAGCCCGGCGACGAACGCCGAGAGCGCGAACGCCTGGAGCTTGGTCGCAGCGACGTTGATCCCGGCCGCGGCGGCGGCCCGCTCGTTGTCGCGCACGGCGAGCATCCGACCACCCGTCCGACTGTGCCGAAGGTTGGAGACGAGGACGACACAGGCCAGGAGCACGACGAGCGCGAAGATCCCGAATCGCTGCGGGTGGGTCACGGAGTCGATCGACCAGCCGAACAGCTCGGGCTCGGGCACCCTGAGACCGTCGAGCCCTCCCGACCAGTCGGAGTTCTGGAACACGAAGCTGTCGACCGCGACGGCCGCGCCCAAGGTGACGATCGCGAGGTTCACGCCTCGCACACGAAGCGCCGGCAGGCCGATGACGAGCCCGACGGGGACCGCGATCAGCGCCGCGAGGACGATCGACGGTATGAACGACACGCCGTTCTCCGAGGCGAGCTTCGACACGGCGAACCCGCCGATGCCCGCAAAGGTCATCTGCGCGAGGGAGATCTGACCGACATAGCCCGTCACCACGACGAGCGACAGCGCGATGACGGCGGCGATGAGCGACGTCGTGAGCGCGCTCTGGAACGATCCATCGAGCACCTCGTACGCGGCGACGACGAGCGCGATCAGCAGGATCGACGGGAGCACACGCAGGCGCGCCTGCGTCGCGAGCGGCGGGCGACCGGTGCTCAGCGATCCGCGAGGCGGGATCAGCTTGCCCGTGACGACCATCGCGAGGATGATCACGAGGAAGGGCAACGACTCCTTGAGCCCCTGCTGGGGGAACCAGCCGGGCAGGTCCGATTGGTAGCGGGTGATCTCCGACTGCGAGACGCCGATCAGGACACCGGCGGTCGCGGTGATGCCGAACGACGAGAAGCGCCCGATGAGCGCAGCCGCCAGCGCAGGGATGATCAGGAGCGTGAACGTCGTGCTGTTGAGCGACGTGATCGGCGCGATCAGGATCCCCGCGACCGCCGCGAGCACACACGCGATGGACCAGTTGACCGCGCCGATGGCGTCAGGTGAGTACCCGAGGAGCACCGCTCCCTTCTCGCTCTCGGCTGCTGCCTCGGTCGCGAGCCCGAACCGGGTGAAGCGGTACAGCAGCCACAGCATGACCGTGAGCACGATCGTGACCGCCAGGAGCCAGAGCCGATCGCGACCGAAGTTCACGCTGAAGACCTCGACGGACTCGGTCGGCAGGAGCGAGTCGACCGACTTCGTGTCGGAGCCGTAGACGAGCACGGCTCCCGCCTGGATCGCCAGGAGCATCCCCAGGGTCGCGACCAGGCGAGCCAACGCGGGCGCGCTGCGCAGCGCTCGGATGACGACCACGTAGAGCACGACTCCGCCGATCCCGGCCAGCACGAGCGTCAGCGCGAAGGCCACCCACTTGTCGACGCCCCGTTCGATGAAGTCGACGTACTGATACGTCGCGAACATCGCGATCGCACCGTTGGCGAAGTTGACGACCCCCGAGCCCCGGTGCACGAGCACGAGCCCGAGCCCGAGGATCGCGTACACGGCGCCGGCGCCGAGGCCGAGCACCGCGAACAGGAAGAGGTCCCTCATTCGCTCTTCCTCCGCGGCGTCGATCGCTGCGAGCGGGGATGCCCCGCTCGCAATCGCTCGCTCCGCATGCCCGCTACGAGCGAGATGACGTCAGCAGAGTGCGGTCAGCTCGTGAAGCCGTTCCACCAGCGGTCACCACCCGCGTCCGCGAAGCTGCCGTTCTTCAGCTTCACGATCCGCTGATCGGCGTTGTAGACGTGGGTCGGGACCCCCGCGAGGTCGGCCGCGTTCGCCTTGTTCAGCTCCGTGGCCATGAACACGGGGATGCCATCGGCGTTGGCCAACGCGTCGAGGACGGCCTGACCGGTGACTCCGGCCGCGCCGATCTGCTCGACGATCGTCTTCAGCGTCATCACGGTGGTGAAGGTCGTCGCGCTGAACGAGTCGACGGTGGTGCCCTTGGAGTACTTCTTCAAGGAGTTGCGGTAGAGCTTGGCGTCCTTGTCGTTCTTCTTGAAGAAGACGGTGTCGGTGTTGAACACCGCGTTCTTCACGATGGACTCGTCGACGTCCTCGAACGCCTTCCCTTCGGCACACGAGCCGGGCGCACCGAAGGCAGCCTTCACGCCGAGCTGTCCGGCGGCTTCGAAGATCCGGGCGCAGTCGGTCTCCTGGAACAGCGAGAAGATCACGTCGGGGTCGCCCTCGTTCGCCTTCACGACCGCCGGCGTGAAGTCGGCCGCGCCGATCTTCTCAGGGATCAACGTCACATCGGTGATGCCCGCGTCCTTGAACCTGTCGCCGAGCAGCGCGTCGGCCGCCAGCTTTCCAGCCGCAAGATCCGCGTAGATGATGGCAACCTTCTCGACGTTCTTGTCGATGAAGTACTTGGCGAGTGCGGGGAAGGCAGCGGCCGAACCACCGGTGATCGGGTAGCTCGACGGGTCGAGGAACTCTGCGTTGCTGATCGGCAGGCCGACGAACGGGATGTTCGCCCGCTGGGTGATCGGCAGGCCGTTGTCGCCCCACGTCGGCCCGAGGCCGCTGACCGCGATCACGCCCTCGTCGACGAACATGTTCGCGCAGGCGACGTCCTGGGCGGGATCGGCCTTGTCGTTGCACCCGACGATCTCGACGGGCGCACCGTCGATGCCGTCCTTGCTGTTGAGGTAGTCGGCCGCAGCGACCGCGCCGTCGAGCAGCGTGGGGTTGTCGGTGCCGGCCACGCCCTTGGTGTAGATCAGACCGATCTTGACCGGGTCGCCGCTGGGCTTGGCCGTCGCTGGCCCCGACGTCAGCACGACCAGCAGGACAGCTCCGATCATGACGGCGAGCGGGCGTCGAATCCGTCGACTTCCGAGCATCGTTCCCCCCAATGCGATTCAACTGTGGTGCTGCCTGGCCGGCCCAGGGCCCCGAATCATCTGACTGTATCAACCGATTCGCGACCACGTCAGTCGAGACGGAACACCCCTCGACCGCCCCGGACACCGCCCACGACGCCCGGCGAGCCGGTGACCTCGTGGGCCGGGTCGACGAGGCGCTCGAGCTGCACGCGATCGTCGTCGGGCGTGTTCGCCACGAACCGCTCGCCCGAGGCGAGTCGCCCCACCACGATCCCGAGCTCGGGCTCGCCGGATCGGCTGTAGACGACCGTGGAGGCCTCGACCGTCGCTTCACCCCGAGGGTCCGTCACGAGGTCCGGCGACGTGAGGGCGTCGACCTTCGCCTGACGCGCGGCGTCGTCGGTCGCTCGTCCCGAGGGATAGCCACCGGGACGGGGCTCGGTGGCGACGACCAGCGCGTGGTGCTTCGTGACGAAGCCGCCTTGGCCGTAGAGGAGGCCGGTCGTGCCGTCGCCCCGGCGCAGTGCGCGTGCCATGGCCACGAGGGCGTGCGTCATGTAGTTGTTGCCGGCGCCGCCGAAGAACGTGAGGCCGCCGGTGACGCTCATCGGGCGATCGGCGTCCCAACCGAGGTGTCGGAGGGCCATCTTCGGGACGCACGGGAAGCAGCTGTACAGCTCGACGAGGTCGACCTCGTCGGCCGCGATCGCGGCGGACGGGAACACGTCATCGAGCACGAGCTCCATCGCGGGCGCGCGCGAGTACGACGTGCGCTCGAGGATGTCGTCGGTGTCGTTCGCTCCCGCGCCGCCCCACGGGTACACCCACCGCGAGGAATCGACACCGAGACGCTGTGCCGTCTCGGTGTCGGTGACGAGCACCGCCGCCCCCTGATCGACCGACAACAGCGCATTCATCAGCTTCGGGTAGGGGAAGGACACCATGCGGTTCTGCTCGGACACCGTTCGGATGTCGTCGGGCTGCATCGGTGTCGGGTTCCATGCGCCGTCGTTGGTGGCGGCGATGATCGACATACGCGACCACATGCGGGCCGACCAGTCCTGGCTCTCGTCGAACGAGATGCCCGTGGCCGCGCGCACGGCGTTCTCGTACAGCGGGTAGACCTCGACCGGCATCCGCACGCCGTGCTCCCAGGCGATCTCGGGTACGACCGAGCGAGCATCGGGTGGGGGCGGCGCGTGCGGCGGTGGTTCCGGCCACGGCGGCATCCCACCGGCCTTGAGCGCGCGCTCCAGGCTCCGAAACGCCTCGGCGCCGACGACCGCGGCGATGCGGCTCTCACCAGCGGCGATCCGCTCGGCGGCGCGGTCGACGAGCAACGTCGGCTGGTTGCCGCCCCACTCGCTCTGGGTGGCACGCGCCGGCTCTGCCCCGACGCGCGCCGCGAGCTCGCCGGCGACGTCGCCGTACGACCAGCTGACGACGTTGACGACATCGATGCTGTCGAGCTCCGAGAGGATGCTCGTGCTCCCTCCGGTGTCGGTCGCGGCCGCAGCGAGCGCTTCGCGCGCGAGCTCGATCGGCTCCCGCGCGTCGGCCGCATCCTCGCTGCGATTGGTGATCTGCCCGACCCCGACGATGACAGGGATGCGATCCCGAGCGCTCATCTCTACTCGACGACGCGGCGGTCGATGATGCGCGTCGCCTTCATCTCCCGGCTGGGGTCGTAGATCTCCGAGAGGTCGCCGACGAGCTCGATGTCGGGCGTGACCTCGGTGGCGCTGTGGACCGAACGACGGAGCGGCTCGTGGTCCCATCCCGACGCGTCGAGCCCTTCCGCGAGCCCCACACGCAGCACCAGGCGATCAGGCGACACCGGGTCGCCCTCGACCGCGTTCGTGACGATCATCTGGTACTCGATCACGCCGTTCGTGTTCATGACGATGTCGTGGACGATCTGCGGGTTCACGAGCGTGCCCTTGATCTTCAGCAGCTCCTTGGTCCGTGTGATGTGCGCGCTCCCGGCCGAGATCAGGAGCGACTCTCCGCGGCGGCCGCACCGGTCGCACGGCTCATGGCTGATCACCGACAGATCGCCCAGCAGATAGCGCACGAGGGGCATCCCTCGCCGGTTGAGGTGCGTGAGCGCGACCAGTCCGGGCTCGCCGTCGGGAAGGCGCTCGTGGGTGTCGGCGTCCACGATCTCGAGGAAGACCTGGTCGGGTGCGGCCGCGTGGAGCGGCCCTCCCTCGTGGCAGGGCACCCACGGCAGCCCACCCTCGGTGAACCCGTACGCGCCGGTGATGAACACCTGACCGGCACCGCACGCGGCCAGGTTGTCGTGCATGTGCTCGCGCATCCTCGCCGTCAGCACCTCGCCACTCGCATTGATGATCTGCAGCGACGAGAGATCACGACCTTCGCGAGCGGCGTCGGCGAACAGCCGACGCAGGAAGCTGCCGATGCCGCCGATCGCGGTCGGCTTGATCGTCTCGAGGAGCTCGAGGACGGTTGCCGACGTGTTGTGCACGGGGAACTCGGGATAGGGCGTCCCACCGAACCCGTGCGCGAACGCGACACCGTTAGCGTTGGAGATCAAGCCGGCGAAGCCCGACACGTGCGGCAGCGGGCTGAGTGGGAACGCGCTGAAGAAGACGTCGCCCGGCACCTGACAGGTGGTCTTGCCCTGTCGCCGCCCCGCGAGCAGCACGCCGAAGAAGTCGTGCGTCGTGTACTCGTACGGCGTGGGCAGGCCGAACGTCGTCCCGGTCGTGTAGACCGTCGCGTACGTCAGGTCGTACAGGCCGGGCTGCTCGAATCGCAGGCGAAACGCCTGTGGGTCGCCCATCAGGTCCTGCTTGGTCGTCACCGG
>CAZHKE010000004.1:83161-97326 GCA_964532485.1 uncultured Bifidobacteriaceae bacterium | reverse complement strand
GTCGGATCCACGAACGGCCGGCTCACTTCCATGTCTCTCCCTGCATCTCGCTCGCTCTCATGGCATGACCAGTCCGCCGTCGACCAGCAGCGTCTGGCCGGTCATGAACGAGGACTCGTCGCTGCACAGGTACACGAGCGCACCCAGCAGATCGTCGGGCTCGCCGGCGCGGTGCACGGCCTGCGCCGCGGCCATCTGGGCGCGCCGCTCCTGCGAGAGGATCGTCAGCGTCCAATCGGTCGCCATCTGCCCGGGGGCGAGCGTGTTGACGGTGATGCCGTCGGCTCCGAGCAGCTTCGCCATCGAGCGCGTGAAGCCGATGAGCCCGGCCTTCGACACGGCATAGTGCAGCAGCGAGGCGCCACCCCAGGCCGCGACCGACGCCTGGTTGACGATTCGCCCCGCTCCCTGGGCACGCATCGTCGGGACGACTGCCTTCGTGCACAGCCACGGGCCGCGCAGGTTCACCGCCATGACGCGGTCCCACTCTTCGACGGTGATCGCGAACGGGTCGCCGGGCTGGAGGCCGGAGTAGAGCGCGGCGTTGTTGACGAGCGCGTCGATGCGTCCGAGCTCGGCGACGACGCGCTCGGCCATCGCCAGCGTCGACTCCTCGTCGGCCACGTCGACCGTCACGGCGATCGCGTGCTCACCGCCTCCCGTGATGGCGTCGGCGACTGCGCGCACGGCCTGCTCGTTGATGTCGGTCGCGACGACGGACGCGCCTTCACGGGCGAGCGCGTGCGCGTACACCTCGCCGATCCCCTGGCCGGCGCCGGTCACGATGACGACCTTTCCGAAGAGTCGCTCGCTCATCTTCTCGGCTCGCTCACCGTCTCGGTTCCCTCACCGCGAGCCCCAGACGAGGTGCTTGACCTCGGTGTACTCCTCGAGGCCGAGCTGACCGAGCTCCCGACCCACACCCGACAGCTTGTAGCCACCGAAGGGACCGTCGATCGTCGACGTGTACGCGTTGACGGTCACCTTGCCGGCCCGGATGCGCCGCGCTGCGGCGATGCCCGCCGCGACGTCGCCAGCCCAGACCGCGCCGGCGAGCCCGAGGTCGGAGTCGTTCGCGAGTGCCACGCCCTCGTCGACCTCTCCGGAGTAGCGGATCACGCACAGCACTGGCCCGAAGATCTCCTCGCGGGCGATCTTCATCGCGTTGTCGACCTGGGTGAACACCGTGGGCTCGACGTAGTACCCGTCGTCGTCGAGCGTCGGGCGGCCACCGCCGACGGCGACGTTCGCGCCGGCATCGATGCCGGCGGCGATGTACCCCTCGACGCGTTCACGGTGCGCGCTGCTCACCAGCGGGCCCATCTGGGTCGACGGATCGTGCGCATTGCCGACCTTGACGCCCCCGACGACCTGCACGAGCTGATCGACCACGGCGTCGTGCAGCGCCTCGGGCAGCAGCAAGCGGGTCATGAGCGCGCACCCCTGCCCGGAGTTCAGCACGAAGCGCATCACCGCCTCGACGACGCCACCCGGATCGGCGTCGGGGAGCACGAGCATCGCCGACTTGCCACCGAGCTCCAGCAGGAGCCGCTTCATCCCCGCGCCTGCCACCGAGGCGATGTGTCGCCCGACGCCGGTGGAGCCAGTGAACGTGACCATGTCGACGCGGGGATCGCTCACCATGGGCTCGCCGACGTCGGGGCCCCCTGTCACGACGTTGAGAACGCCGGGCGGCACACCGGCCTCGAGCGCGAGCCGCCCGAGCAGCAGCGCGGGCGACGGCGTCTCGAGCGCAGGCTTCAGGACCATCGTGTTGCCGGTCACGAGCGCGGGCGCCGTCTTCCAGAGGTTCAAGAAGTGCGGGAAGTTCCACGGGACGATCGCCGAGACCACCCCCCGCGGCTCACGCACGACGACCTGCGTGGTCGGCACCGGGCCCTCGATCGGCGGCAGTGGCGTGTCGAGCGCGCGGCTACCCCGCTCGACGAGATCCCAGTAGTTCGCGGCTGGTCGGTCGACGTGGATCGCGCGGGCGAGCGAGCACGGGACGCCGAGCTCCTCGACCAGGAGCTGCTCGAGGTCGGCGGCGTGCTCCTCGACCAGACGACCGAGCGCGCGCATCACCTCGGCACGCTCGGCCGGTGTCATGTGCGGCCACGGCCCGTCGTCGAAGGCGCGCCGCGCGGCGGCGATCGCGGCGTCCGCGTCGGCTGCTTCCCCCCGTGGCACGCTCCGGCAGACCTCACCCGTCGACGGGTCGTCGACCGCCAGCTCGTTGCCGCCGACCGCGTCGCGCAGCTCGCCGTCGATCACCAGCTGTTCCGACACGGCCGCCCCTCCCCTCGTCGACATCCTGCGTCAGAAGCTGCGCGGCATCCCGAGCCACTCGGCGATGTGGTTCAGCGCCATCTCGTTCGAGACCGGTGCCAGCCGGAAGAGGCGCACGCGGCGCCAGTACCGGTTGAGGTCGGCGTCGAGCGTGTACCCGTGCCCGCCCAGCACCTGCATCCCGCGGTCGAGCGCCTCGAACGCGTTCTCGGCCGCGACGGCCTTCGCGGTGGTGGCCTCGAGCCCGCACGGTCGGTCGTTCGCCTGGAGCCATGCCGCCTTGTAGACCACGAGCCGTGCCTGCTCGGTGAGCAGGTGCATGCGCGCGATGTGGTGCTGCACGGCTTGAAAGCGGCCGATCACGCCGCCGAACGCCTCCCGGCTCAGTGCGTGCGCACGCACCTCGTCGAGCCCGGCCTGCGCCCACCCGACGCACATCGCCCCGATCCCGAGCCGCTCGTTGTTCAGCATGCCGAGCAGTCCGTAGAACCCCCGGTCGACGTCGCCCAGCACCCGATCATCGGCGACGAACACGTCGTCGTAGAAGGCCGCGTTCGTGTCCTCGTCGTTCATCACCGGGATGCGGGTCAGCGTCACGCCTGGCGCGGCGCGGTCGGCGAGGAACACGCTGACCCCGTGCGCCTGCTTCGCACCTGGCGGTGATGTGCGCGCGACGACGACGAGATGGTCCGCGTCCGTCGACGCCGAGGTGAACATCTTCGAGCCGTTGATCCGCCACCCACCGTCGACCTTCGCGGCCGTCGTCTGCATCGCGCCGAGCACGTCGGTGCCGCCTCCGGGCTCGGTGATGGACAGCGCGAAGCGCGCGTCGCCGTCGACGAGGCGCGGCAGGAACGTCGCCTTCTGGTCCTCCGTGCCCATCCGCAACAGGGCCTGGCCACCGAAGCACATCGTCGCGAACGCCGGCCCGATCGCCTCGACCGCGGGCGCCGTGGCCTCGAGCACGATCGCCATGTCGAGCACGTCGCCGCCCGACCCCCCGTACTCCTCGGGGATCCCGATGCCGAGCCAGCCCGTCGCCGCGAACTTCTTCCAGAGGTCGGGGTCGTAGGTGCCGTTCCGGGCGTGCTGTCGGACCAGCTCGGGAGGGCACTCGCGCCGGACGAAGTCGAGCGCCGCGTCGCGCAGCTGCTGCTGCTCGGGTGTCAGGTCGAAGTCCACCGCTGCGGGCCTTCCCCTCGCCGCCTCGTCACCATTCAGATCAATTGGTTAGCGGATTGTGTCACACTGCCGCTCGTGGAGCTGGGGCTGACCCGCGACGAGGAGGCATTCCGCCGCGAGCTCCGGGGATGGCTCGACGCGCACCTGCCCGAGGGGTGGGGGACGCGCGCGTTCCGCTACCCGCGCGACCCGGCTGAGCGGCTCCAGTGGTTCCGGGACTGGCAGGCGAGGATGGACGCGGGCGGTTGGGTCGCGATCCACTGGCCACCCGAGTTCGGGGGCCGTGACGCGACCCTGATGGAGCAGGTCGTGTACCACACCGAGCTCGCGCTCCGGAAGGTCCCTGCGCTCATCGGCCACATCGGGCTGTCGCTGTGCGGGCCGACGATCATGGTCCACGGCACGCCCGAGCAGAGGACACGCTTCCTCGCCCCCATGCGCTCGGGCGAGCACATCTGGTGCGAGGGATTCTCCGAGCCCGACGCCGGGTCCGACCTGGCGAGCCTCAAGACGCGCGGGGTGATCGACGGCGACGAGCTCGTGGTCAACGGCCAGAAGATCTGGACGTCGGGCGCGGAGATCGCTGACTGGATGTTTGCGCTCGTTCGCACCGACCCCGACGCGCCGAAGCGTCACGGGATCTCGTTCGTCCTCGTGCCGATGGACGCAGCGGGCCTCGACGTGCGCCCGATTCGCCAGATCGGCGGCGACGCCGGGTTCAACGAGGTGTTCCTCAGCGACGTCCGCGTGCCGCTCGAGAACGTGGTCGGCCCGCTGCACGAGGGTTGGTCGGTGGCGCGCACGACGCTGTCGCACGAGCGCTCCACGTTGTTCATGGCGTCACAGCTGCGGATGTCGCAGACGCTCGACGATGTGGTGTCGCTGGCGAAGCGGTCGACCGACGACGCCGGTCGACCGCGTGCCTCGGACCCGCAGCTGCGTCGACGGATCGCTCGAGCCTGGATCGCCACGCAGCTGGCGCGAATCAACGGCATGCGGAACCTCGGGCGCGTGCTCGCGGGCGATCAGCCCGGTCCCGAAGGCGCGGTGATGAAGCTCTTCGGCCAGGAGTCGGAGAAGTCGCTCTACGAGCTGGCGCTCGACGTGGCGGGCCCGGCAGGCGTGCTCGACAAGGGCGCGGGAGACGCGCCCGACGGCGGGAAGTGGGTCCTCGGCTACCTGCGCACCCGCGCCTCGACGATCGGCGGCGGGACCAGCGAGATCCAGCGCAACATCCTCGCCGAGCGTGTGCTCGGCCTCCCCCGCGATCCCTGGGCCGACGACGAGTGACCCGTGGACCCGTCACCCAGTCTGCGAGTGGACGACCGTTCAGGGGCTGATCGGGAAGCGGAACACCTGCTCGGCGTTGGCATGCGTGACCTGCGCGACCTCTTGGTCGGTGCAACCCTTGACGTGGTCGGCCACGCTCGACTGTGAGTTCGGCCACGTCGAGTCCGTGTGGGGGTAGTCGCCCTCCCACATGATCTTGTCGGTACCGATCAGGTCCCGGTCGCGCATGCCGACGTGGTCCGCGATGAAGCACACCCAGATGTTGCGCTTGAAGACGTCGAGGGGCTGAGCGACCCCGACGTCACCGGTCCAGAAGCGGTGGCGGTGCCAGGTGTACTCGGATCGCTCGAGCGTGTAGGGGACCCAACCGATGCCGCCTTCGCTCATGACGAAGCGCAGATCGGGCCACCTGTTGAACAGCGGCGAGAACAGCAGCTCGCTGCACGCTACCGACGCGTACAACGGGATCATCACGACGCTCGGCGCGGTCGGTCCGCCGGGCAGCGGAGCCAGGGACTGACCCGACGAGCCGATGTGGAGGCACACCGCGAGGTCGGTCTCGATGACCGCCTCCCAGACCGGGTCCCAGTGCGGGTCGTGGATCGACGGGAATCCGAGCAGGTGTGGGCCCTCGCTGAAGGTGATGCCGCGCGTGCCCAGCGCGGCCGTGCGTCGGATCTCCTCCGCGCACAGCTGCGGGTCCCACATCGGCACGATCGCGAGTGGGACGTAGCGGTCGGGCGCGGCGCCGTACCACTCCTCGAGGATGTAGTCGTTCCACGCGCGGATGCACGCCAGACCGAGCTCCTTGTCGGGCGCGTCGAAGAAGCGCTTCCCGCAGATGCGCGGGATGCCCGACGGGAAGAGCACCTGCGCGCGCACGCCGTCCTCGTCCATGTCGACCAATCGGGCCTTCGCGTCGTAGAAGCCGGGGCGCATGTCGTCGTAACGGACGTGTCCCATCGTGAACTCTTCGGGCTTCTTGCCCGCGCTCGCCTCCACTCCCTGCGGCTTGACGCGTTCGCCGTCGAAGATCCAGTACTCGTCGTCGGGGTTCGAGACGAGGCGCGGTCCTCGCTCGCGCAGCTTGGCGGGCAGCCGCGACACCCAGGTGTGCGGCGCCTCGATCACGTGGTCGTCGACGCTGAACAGCGTGAACTTGGCCATCATGCCCCTGTCCGTCGGGCTCCTGCTTCTTGCACGATGATGATAAGGCTTGCACGTGAGCGCACCGTGCACGACGGAACGGGTGCACGCCCGAGAGCGGACGGTCAGGCGCGGCGGGCCACGGTCCAGCGCCCGAGCCCGATCACACGGTCGAGCGCGGTGCGGAAGTCGGCGAGCGCGGCAGCCGTCGAGTACTCGGGCTCGAAGCCCCACTCTTCACGCAGCCGAGACACGTCGACGATCGGGAGATGGCGCATCGAGTCGAACTCGCCGGGGTCCATCGCACCGATCCGCATGACCCATGTCGCGCGCACAAGCGCCTTGACCGCGCTGACCGGTAGCCGCACGAGCCGCTTTCCGAGGATCGCGGCCGCTTCCTCGATCCCGACGACGTCGGCTGCAGCAAGGTTGACCGGGCCTGTCCGCCTTCCGACGCACGCCTCGGCGTAGAACCGGCCGACGTCGTCGTGGTGCACGACCTGCACGCGCATGTCGTCGCCCCGCACGGCCGCGATCGCCGGCGCAGCGAAGACCGTGCGCACCGCGTTGTCGACGGCTCGGCCGACGACGACCGCGGCCCGCGGCACCACCGCCTCGACGCCCGAAGCCGCGATCATCGCCTCGGCGCGCGCCTTGTGCGACGCGTACCTCGACGGCTGCTCCGGCTGGAGCGGATCGGACTCCGTGTAGGGCGCGGGATGGTCGGGCACAGACCCGTACGCCGTGACCGACGACGCGAACACCAGCCGACCACATCCGGTCGTCGACATCGCCTCGAGGACGTTCTTCGTGCCGCCCAGGTCGATCCCACGTCGCACGGGCTCGTCGTGCATCGAGCCGACGACCCACGCGAGATGGGCAACGACGTCGCAGCCGTGCATGGCGTGCACGACAGCGTCGAGGTCACGGATGTCACCTCGTACGAGCTCCGTCCCGCTCGGGTACGCGCTGCTCGGAGCGCGCACGTCGAAGCCGACCACGCGCACGTCGCCTCGCTCCGCGAGCCGCGAGACGAGCGCCGCGCCGAAGCCGCCGGCGGCCCCTGTCACGAGGATGCGCTTCACGACTCCGGCTGCGACCGCACCGGCTTGTCGGCTTGCCCGGTGACCCAGGCCGCGGTGACCCCGCCATCGACGTGCACGTTCGTACCGGTGAGGTACGACGCACCGGGCGAGTTGCAGAAGGCCAGAGCCTCCGCCTGCTCGCGGGCTCGGGAGAGTCGCCCGAGCGGCTTCGGGAACGCGTCCATCCACCCCTTACCCATCGCCGCCTCGAAGTGCCCCATCATCGGCGTCTCGACCGGGCCGGGGCTCACCGCGTTGAGACGCACCCCGATCGGCGCGAGCTGGACCGCGCGCCACATGACGTACCAGACGGTCGCCATCTTCGAGAAGCTGTACCCGTCGCCCACGACGTCAGCGTGCGACTCGCACCACGACCGCGCGGCGTCGAAGCGCGTGACGGTCATCAGGTCGGCGAGGGACTCCTGGTGCTGCGGCCAACGAAAGGCGGCGACGGATGCGATGCAGGCGATCGCACCGCCCGGTGTGATCTTCGACACCAGGCCCTCGATCAGGTGCCGTGCACCGATGAAGTTCACGGTCATCACGTCGAGCGGGGGTGCCGTCTGCGCCAGCCCCGCGCAGCTGAACACGGCATCGATCGGTGCCTCGATCGCGGCGGCGGTGGCGTCGATCGCGTGCTCGTCCCGCAGGTCGGTGACCAGCGTCCTGGCGACGTCGACCGCCGGCGCTCGGATGTCGACTGCCCAGACCTCGCCGCCGCGCTCGGCGACGAGCCGAGCCGTCGCCTCGCCCATCCCGGACGCTGCGCCCGTCACGACGACTCGCCGGCCCTCGTAGCTGCAGCCCGCGACGCTTGCTGGTCTGGTCATGGCGCTCAGTATCGTCTGGATGAATGAGCGACTTCGAGGCGATCCTCTTCGACGTCCGCGACCACAAGGCGTTCGTCACGCTGCACCGACCCGAGGCCTCGAACGCGTTCGACCATGCGATGCAGCGGGAGCTCCGGGAAGTGTGGGAGACGGCCAAGGCCGATCCCGAGATCAGGGTCGTCGTGGTCACGGGCGCGGGAGACCGGGCGTTCTGCACCGGCATCGACCGCTACGTCGACAAGCCGCTGACGTTCGAACGCGAGTTCTGGCACCGGGAAGACCCGAGCCAGTTCCTGTCGCCCAAGACGTGCCGGCTCTGGAAGCCGGTGATCTGCGCAGTCAACGGCATGGCGTGCGGCGGTGCGTTCTACATCATCGGCGAATGCGACATCGTCATCGCCGCCGAGCACGCGACGTTCTTCGACCCGCACGTCACCTATGCACTCACGGCAGTGCTCGAGCCGATCATGGTGAGCAAGCGCATGTTCTTCGGCGAGGCTCTGCGCATGGGCCTGATGGGCAACGACGAGCGAATCAGTGCACAGAAGGCGATGGAGATCGGTCTGGTCAGCGAGGTCGTGCCGAAGCAACAGCTCATGGAGCAGGCCGACTGGCTCGCGACCCGAATCGCCGAGAAGGACCCGGTCGCGATCCAGGGCACGGTCCGCGCGATGTGGGCCAGCCTCGAGATGAACCGCGCGATTGCCTTGGACCTCGGGCTTCCGATCGCCGTGGCGAGCAACGACGCGGCCGACTCGTCGGAGGCCATGAGGATCTTCGAGGAGAAGATCCGCGCCGAATGGCGCCTGCGGTGAAGTGACCGAGATGAGCCCGAGACGATGAACGCGGAACGAGCGGATCTGGGGTTCGCGGATCGCGCCGCCCTCGCCGGATCGGCGTGGACCGAGGTGACGAAGCGCTCGGGTCGCAGTGAGGGCGACCTCGCGCTCGAGGCGTGCCTGCTCGCGATCGAGGACGCGGGGCTCAGCACCGACGACGTCGACGGCATCGCCACCTATCCGGGGGGCATGGTCGGCTCGGTCTCGTCGACGTACGTCCTCACCGGGCTCGGCATGAAGAACATCCGTTGGTACTGCGACGCCGACGGACACGGGCCCGCGGCGATGACTGCGGTCGTCGAAGCGGTGCTGGCGGTCGCAGCCGGCTTGTGCGAGACGGTCGTCGCGTTCCGCTCGATGGTGCGCCCGACGACGCACGGTGCGGGCGGCATCCCCACCAACATCAAGATGCCCGCCGACATGGCGTTCAAGGTCCCCTACGGCGGCGTGATGGCGAGCCAATGGATCGCGATGTTCCAGCAGCGCCACATGTTCGAGTTCGGCACGACGGCAGAGCATCTCGGCGAGATCGCGGTGTCGACGCGGGAGTGGGCGTCACACAACGAGCGGGCGATCCAGCGCGTGCCGTTCACGATCGAGGACTACCTCGCGTCGCCGTTCGTGTCGGAGCCGATCCGGCTGCTCGACTCCGACTACCCCGTCGACGCCGGGATCGCCGTCGTGGTCACGACGGCCGATCGCGCGCGCGACCTACGTCACCCCGCGGTGCTGGTGCGCTCGATGTCCGTGGCGCCCGGACCGATGCCCGACTGGGACCAGGCACCCGAGCTCACCGAGATGTCGGCCAAGTACGCGGCCCGCGACATGTGGTCGCGAGCCGGCGACATCGGCATCGGTGACGTCGACGTCGCGCTCCTCTACGACGGGTTCACCTTCATCGCGCTCTCGTGGATCGAGGCACTCGGGTTCTGCGAGGTCGGCGACGGGGGCCCGTTCGTGGAGGGCGGCACGATCCGCGCCGGCGGGCGACTCCCGCTCAACACCCACGGCGGCAACCTCTCGGAGGGTCGAACGCACGGCATGGGCCAGATCGCCGAGTCGGTGCGCCAGCTCCAGGGCCGTGCCGGCAGGCGCCAGGTGCCCGACGCGCGTGTGGCGGTGGTGAGCGGGGGTGGCGGACCACTGGCGGGCTGCATGCTGCTGCACACCGGCTGACGCCACCCACCGGCCGGATCAGCGTGGCACGCAGCTCATCGGCAACGCCGGGACCGCCGCGCCGGTCGGCGAAGCCGGGTCGATCACGACCTCGCCCGCGGGCCGGATCTCGAGCCAGCGCTCGGCGACGGTCTCGAGCAGCGTCCGCAGCTCCATGCGCGCCAGCGCCGCCCCGAGGCAGTAGTGGCGCCCGATGCCGAAGTTCAGCTGTGGTCTCGCGTGCTGCCGGGTCACGTCGAACCGGTACGGGTCGGGGTACACCTCGGGGTCGTAGTGCGCGCCGACGATGTCCATCCAGACCATCTCGTCCGTCGCCACGTCGAGCCCGAGCAGTGTCGTGTCGGCCGGCGCGAACACCGGGAGGAGCCTCACCCTCGGTTCGACACGCGCGCACTCCTCGACTGCGCGTGACGCAAGGCCTCGATCGTCGACGAGTGCACGCCATTGGTCCGGGTGGCGAAGAAGCAGGGCCATCGCCGCACCGGCGGATTGCGCCGTGTTGTCGGTCGATGCCGACAACATCTCGAATGACAGCGAGCGCACATCGTCGATCGTGATCTCGCCCGCGTCGACGCCGCCGATCATGATCGACATGAGGTCGTCGCCCGGGTCGCGGCGCTTCTCGGCGATGAGCTCGTCGACGAGGTCACGCATCGCCACGCCGGCCTCGCGCACCGAGTCTGCCAGGGCCGGGTCGGCGGTGAACGCCTTGAGCAGCACCTCCGACAGCGCGTAGACACGATCGCCCCTCGACGGGTCGGCACCGATGAGCCAGCAGAACACCGGACCGGGCACACGGCGCGCGACGTCGGTCATGAAGTCGCCGCCGCCGGCAGCGGTCATCGGCGCGATGAGACGGTCGACGAGATCGTGGACGCGGGCCGACAGCTCGTCGACTCGCGTGGGCGTGAACCACCTCGAGACCACCCGCCGCAGCCGAACGTGCTCCGGTCCCTCGCTCGAGAGCAGGTTGCCTCCCGGACCGGCGAGCTGGCCGGGATCGAGGCCCATCTCCGGCAGCAGCTTGTGGATGCCGGGCCACAGCCCCGGGTTCTGGAGCGTCGCCTCGCACCCGGCGTGGGTGACGACGACGAGCCCCACGTCGCTGCGGGCGACCCAGCTGCGCGGCCTCACCTCCTCGGCCACGGCGAGCGGATCCTCGAAGAGGCGCCCGGCATCGACGTGCGGTAGCTCGTGTACGTCGCGCCCATCGGCGGAGCGGTCAGCCATCCGAGGCGACGCCGACCACCGACTCCAGCTCGGCGAGGGCCGTGGGCACATCGGTCACGAGGATCCCCTGCATGCCGACGGCACGTGCGCCCTCGACGTTGATCTCCAGATCGTCGAGGAAGACGGCTTCGGACGGCGCCACGTCGAGTCGTTCGCACGCGTGGAGGTAGATCGCGGCATCGGGCTTGCGCATGCCGACGACGCAGGAGTCGACGACCTCGTCGAACCAGTCGAGCGGGATCGTGCTGGTCCAGATCGCCTCCCAGGCACGGATGTTGTTGGTGACGATCCCGACGCGGTAGCCGTCGGCGCGCAGGTCGCGGGCGCGATGCACGATCGGCCACTGCGCGCCGAACCGTGGCTCGGCGAGAAAGCGCAGGTACGCGTCGGAGTCGAACCGACGGCCACCGAGCAGGTCCTCGGACCCGGCGGCGGCGTTCGCGAGGAACTCGTCGAGCCCGAGCTCACCAGTCTCCACCGCGTGGAACGGGTGACCGCTGGCGGCGTCGAGGTAGTCGCCCCGCATGATCACCCGGAACGTTGCGCCCTCTGGGTAGCCCATCTCCCGCTCCCACTCGGCCACCCCGTCGAACGGGGGCGTGCCGAGCACGCCGGCGTAGTCGAAGAGCACCGCGCGGACCGCTCTCACGCAGGCGTCGGGAGCTCGGGCAGCGTGCCGTCGCGTGTGGGCAGGAGGATCGTGGCGTCGCCCGGGCACGTGACCTCGCCGCGCTGGTTCGTCGCCGCGAGCTCGACCTCCACGACTCCCGGCGCCGGCTTGGCGGTGACGAACCCTGTGATCGTCTGGAGGTCGCCGACGTAGTTGAACCGGCGGAACTCGCAGCGCAGCCGCGCGAGCCACGCGTCGTCGCCCATCCAGTCGGTGCAGAGGTGGCCGAGCCACATCATTCGCATCATCCCATAGTCGTACGTGCGCGCCGCGCCGATCTCCTGCGCCCAGCCCGGATCCCAATGAAGCCGCTGGACGACGTCCCACGATCCCGTCGAGTCACGGGTGTAGAGGCCCTTCGACTCGCGCCGGCGCTTCGTCGCGAGCCGCAGCGCACCCCAGCCGTACTCGCCCGGTCCCAGGCCGACGTGGAGCCCGACGATGTCGGTGACGTGCAAGGGACCCTTGAGGAGCTGCCCCAGCGAGTCGCCGGTCGCGACGTCCTCCCACCAGCGCGGCTCCGCACCGCGCGGCTGCTCGGCGAGGATCTGCTGCTCGATCTCCTCGATCTGCTCCGGTGTCCACGACGCGAACTCGACCGAGCGCTCCTTGCCAGCCTTCTTCGACGCCTCTCGCTCGGCGTGCACGAACCAGAAGTGGTGCTTCGCGAACATCGCCCGGTCGCGCTGACGCAGGTAGTCGAGGTGCACGTGCGAGATGACGCTCCGCCCGCCCCCGAACTCCGACTCCTTTGGCTCGACGTCCACGAGGCGCCGGATCGAGACGCACCGGTCGCCCGTGCGCACCGGCTCGTAGAACGACCACTCGCTGCCGGCGTGGAACATGTGCACGCCCACGAGCGCGCCCTTGGCGCGCTCGCGCACCGCGCGAGGAACCTCGGTGACCTCTGACTCCCCCATCGTCATCAGGTAGAACGGTGGCCCGATGCTCCCGCCCCAACGAGTGGTCGCTGCGTGCTCGGCGTCGCAGTAGAGCGGGTTGTCGTCGCCGTACGCGAGCGAGAAGTGACGCATCGTGTCGAAGAAGCCCTCGCGGTTGTAGGGCGGGGGTTCGGGAACCGGCACGCCGATCCGGGCTCGGTACCGCTCGATGCCCTCGTCGGTGATGCGCGCACCGGTGTCGCGCGCGCCTTCGGTCTTCGACACTGGGTCTCCCGTCATGATGAGCCCGCAATCGTTGAACCTGGTCAGACGATAGGGTAAGCGAGATGCCGGACCTGGCGATCGAGGCCGAGCAGCGCTCGTACTGGGATGCGGCGCGCCGCCACGTCCTCGAGATCCTGCGGTGCCGCGACTGCGGGACGTGGATCCACTACCCGCAACCACGATGTCGGTGCTGTGCCGGCACGGACCTGGCACCGGAGGCCGTGAGCGGGCGCGGCACCGTGGCCAGCTGGACGGTCACCCACCTCGCGCCGTCACCCGACTTCTCCGAAGACCTGCCGTTCACGCTCGTCATGGTGGAGCTCGAGGAGCAGCCCGGCCTGCGTGTCGTCACGAACCTGGTCGATGCGTCACCCGACGAGCTGCGCATCGGGATGCCCGTCGAGGTGACGTTCGTCGAGCACGACGGGCGGGTGCTGCCACAGTTCCGCCCGCGGCGGTAGCACGCTCGGTCACTGGCGGACGAACCGACGGCGCGATCCGCCTCGACGACCTGAGACCGCGTGCTGCCGGTATCACGAGCGCGGGAGGCCGAGTCCGCGCTGGGCGACGATGTTGCGCTGCACCTCGTTGGTGCCCCCGTAGATGCTCGTCACCTTCGAGTGACGCCAGGCCTCCTCGACCCAGCTCGCGGGGTCGGGCTCGCCGTCGTCGGCTGCGACGAGGCCGTACGGGCCCAACACGTCGAGGCACACCTCGCAGACCCGCTGGAACACGACCGCGCCGAGGAGCTTCGCCATCGACGCTTCCACGTTGATCGGACGCTCGTCGGCCACGAGGCGCACGACCCTCCAAGCCGCGAGCTCGGCAGCACGCACGTCCTCGGTGAGGCGCGCCAGGCGATCGCGCACGACAGCCGCATCGAGGCCGCGACCACGCGACCAGCGCAGCGTCTCGTCGAGGACACGACGGGCCTGAGCGGCGTAGTCCGCGCCGGCACGCTCGACGTCGAGGGAGACCGCCATCACCGACCAGCCACCGTCGACCTCGCCGACCCGGCACGAGTCGGCGACGCGCACAGCGTCGTAGAAGGTCGCGTTCGTACGCTCGCCGCCGAGCGTCGCGACCGGATGCACTTCGATACCGGGTGCGTCGAGCGGCACGAGGAACACCGTGAGGCCCTCGTGCTTGGCCGCGTCGGGATTCGTCCGGGCCAGCAGGAACACGTAGTCGCTCACGTGGGCCAGTGTCGTGAACATCTTCGAGCCGGTGATCACCCACTCGTCGCCGTCGCGGACGGCCCG
>CAZHKE010000004.1:0-83061 GCA_964532485.1 uncultured Bifidobacteriaceae bacterium | reverse complement strand
GGTCGTGCCGTCGGGCCGCGGCCATGCCATCCCGATCCAGCCGCGTGCCGCCAGCGCTCGGTGGAAGCCCGAATCGTGGAACGTGCCCGTGGCCCGCATCCGCGCGCGGACATCGGGTGTGAGGCGCTCACCGAGGAACGCGCGCACCTCGTCGCGGAACTGGCGCGCCGCTGCCGGGAGGTCAGCCTCCACGGGTGCGATCGCGGTCGCGAGTCGCTCGTCGGCGACCACGGCCCAGTCGCGAGCCTCGTCGCCGATCCACGAGCCCCAGGCCCGGGCGCGCCGCAAGCAGAGCTGCGGGTCGTACTCCAGCGTGAAGCCGTACCCGCCGTGCATCTGGATCGCGTCGGCCGCCACGTCACGGGCGACCGCCGCGCACCAGCGGTATGCCGCACGTGCATCGGCTGTCGAGCACCGGCCCGCATCCAGGGATGCGCCGACCGCGAACGCGAGGAGGCGCGCCGCGTCCACGGCGGTGGCGTGGTCGGCGAGACGGTGCTGCAGAGCCTGGAACGAGCCGATGCGCCGACCGAACTGCTCCCGCTGCTTGCAGTAGTCGACCGCGAGCTCGAGCGCGCGGGATGCGAGGCCGACGAGACGTGCCGCCTCGAGGACCCGGAGCTCGTCGAGGCCCCGCGTCACGTCGCCGGAGAGGGTCGTGCCCACACCCAGCTCGCGAGCATCTCCTGCCGGCTCGCCCGACGTGAGGCGAACGCCGATGATCTCGTCCGGCTCGTGGAGCAGCCAGCCGTCGTCGCCCGCGACGAGGACCAGATCGGCCACCGGCACGAACGGCGCCGGCGCCGACGGATCGGGGACGATGGCGACCGGGCTCCCGTCGGCGATCCGCGCGGCACGCTGGTCGTGCAGGTCGGTGAGCACGCGGGCAGCCACCACCGCCTGCGGCAACGGTACGGATGCGAGCGCGCGACCCGCCGTCTCGGAGACGAGCTGCGCGTCCACGAGCGAGGCTGCACCTCCCCACGGCTCCGCCGCGCTCATCGCGGGCAGGCCGATCGTCGCCATCGCTCCCCACAGCTCACGGTCGAAGCCGTCGGCCTCCTCGACCGCGCGCACGCGTGCGGGCGAGGATCGATCGCCGAGGAGTCGCTCGAGACCGTGGCGGAGCGCGGCTTGCTCGTCGGAGAGCTCGACGTGCATGAGCACGGTCAGGTGCGCTTCGTCCCGTTCGGGAACACCATGAGCCACCCGATCGCAGCGACGATCGCGCCGCCGCCGTGGTAGGCGAGATCCTCGAGGACGTGCGATCCGTCGTCGGACCAGTCGTAGATCTCGAGCACGTGCATGTCGAACGAGCTGAGCACGAACCAGGCGAGGCCCGCCGCGAACACGAAGGCTCCCGCACCGGAACGCAGATCGGCGCGCCCCCGACGTCGCAGCGCGACCAGCGCCGTGACGAGCGCGGCAGCGATCAGGATCCAAGGCCCGTAGCGCAGGAGCTCGGCGCGCACCGAGCCCGGGAAGTCGGGTTCGGCGATGACCGTTCCTTCGTCGATGAGGTGCTCCGACACGACCCGGTACACGAGGGCGGACGCTCCCGCACCGCCGAGCAGGCCCGCGAGGAGGACCGGGACTCGCCTCGGGTCGGCCGATGCGTCGACAGCGCCGACCTCGCGGGTCGACTCCCGAGCGCTCACGCGGGGAGGTCCGACTTCACGACCTTGCCCATCGCGTTGCGCGGCAGACGATCGAGGATCACGATCCGACGGGGCACCTTGTTGCTGGCGAGGCGCTCGCCCAGGAACTCCCGGAGCGCATCGACGTCGATGGTGGCACCCGGCCGCGGCGCCACGAAGCCGACGAGGTCTTCACCGAGCACGTCGTGGGGCACGCCCTTGACCGCGGCCTCCTCCACCGCCGGGTGGTCATGCATCGCGTTCTCGATCTCCACCGGCGCGATGTTGTACCCGCCCCGAATCACGATCTCCTTCACCCGGCCGGTGATCATCAGGTCACCCTCGTCGTCGAGGAAGCCGACGTCACCGGTGCGGAGCCAACCGTCGGGCCACGTCGCCGCGGTCGCCTCCGGATCGCGCCAGTAGCGCCGGGTCGGGACCGACGTCTTGATCCAGATCTCGCCGGGCTCCCCCGTGGGCAGCGGGCGACGGTCGGGATCCCGCACCTCGACCAGCGTGCCCGGCTGCGGGCGACCCACGGAGCCGGGCTTGCGCAACGAGGCCTTCGGGGCCAGCTGCGTGCCGCCGGCGAGACCCGCTTCCGTCGAGCCGTAGAGATTGACGATGCGCGCGTGCGGCCACGCCGCGGCCGCCCGCCGCACGGTGTCGGGTGGCAGCGGGGCGGTGCCGGTGAAGATCCATCGCACCGTCGACAGGTCGTAGCTCGCGAGATTCGGGCTGTCGAGGAGCAACCGCAACATCGCGGGCACCCCCTGCAACGCGTCGACCCGTCGTCGCGCGGCGAGGCCGAGGAAGCCCTCGACGTCGAACGACGGCTGGGTCACGACGGTCGTCCCGGTCCGCAGCGGGTTCAGCATGATCCCGTGCAGCCCGCCGTAGCCGGTGAACGGGACGGCGTGCAGGATCGAGCCCACCGGCGACGTCCCCCGCCCGTCGCCCATGCTCGCGACGATCTCCGCGTGCGTCGTCACCACGCCCTTCGGACGGCCTGTGGTCCCCGAGGTCGGGATGATGTCGGCGTCGGCATCCGGACCGAACGGCAACGCCGACTGATCAGGAAGAGACGCGGCGTCGTGAGGCAGGGCGTCGGGATCCCACACGCGCTCGAGTGTCAGCCCGTCGAGCAGGTCGGGAACGTCGGTGACCGCCCAGCGGGCGGCGACCAGCTCGGCGAAGTCGCGCACCTCCGCCGGCTTCCAACGCGTGTTGATCGGGACGCAGATCGCACCGGCGCGCTGCGCCGCCACGTACGCGACCGCCAGTCCTACGGCGTGCGCGTTCGTGATCGGGAGCAGGACCCTGTCGCCGGGCATCACCCCTGCGGTGGCGAGTCCACCTCCCGCCGCATCGGAAGCCGCGTCCCACTGCCCGAAGGTGACCGTGCGCGTCGTGTCGTCGTGGGCGACCGTGTCGGGGTCGTGTCGTGCGCGGACTCGCAGGGCGTCGGGCATGCGCCGGATCCGCCCACGCGCGTCGGCGACGGGGCCCGCCGAGGTCGGAACGTCGGGAACCGGCACGTCAGGAGAGGTCGGCGAGGAGCTTCGCGGCCGCGCGCTGGCCCGAGTCGTGCGCGGCGGCGGTCGCGCACAACGCGAGGTAATCGCCCGCGAACGCGACGCCGGGGATCGCCTCGAGCGCGTTGAAGCGCTCGAGGGAGCGCAGGTATCCGGGGTAGAAGATCGGCAGCGCTGCCTTCCACCGGCAGAGCAGGCGATCCTCGACCAGAGGCGGGATCTCGGGCTCCACCTCCGAGACTCGCGCCATGATCGCCGCCTCGAGCTCCGCATCGGGTCGGTCGGCGAACTCGGTGCTGAACCGACCCTTCAACCCCGCGCGCAGCACGCGATGCTCGGGGCTCGACGGCACGACGCCGTAGCCGACGCCCGAGAGCTCACCATGCTCCTTGCGTGGGTAGAAGCCACGGGTGGGCAGGTCGAGCTCCTCGGCCTTGTCGCTCAGCTTGAAGAAGCAGTTGTCACCGGCCTGGTACCGGACGCCGGCGAAGAACTCCGTGCGCTCCGGGTCGAGCCCGCTCACCAGCTCGGGCACGACGTGACCGGGGGTCGCGACCAGGACGGCCTTGGCGCGGAGCCGGCTGCTCGGCCCGCCCGCGGCCGGCTCGAGGTCGACCGTGCGGTCGTGGACGTCGACGCGGGTGACGGCGGTACCGGTTCGGACGTCGAGCGCGCGCGCGAGCGCACGCGTGATCGCGCCTGCGCCCTCGCGCAGCGTGAACCCGGTGCTCTGGTGGTACGCGGTCATGACGTAGAGGAGGAAGCCGCGGCTGATGTCGGCCGGGTCCCACCCGCAGACGATGTCCCACATCGGCTCGAGCGCGTACTCGAGGAACTCGGGTGCCAGCCGGCCAACCCATTCCTCCATCGACTCGTCGTCGACCTTCGCGGCGCGCCAGGGCTCGAACGTCGATCCACGGTTGCGCCGCATCTGGGCGAGCATCGCGGGCAGGAGCTTGACGATCTGGAGGCGACCACGCGGAGAGATCGCGCCGAATCGAAGAATCTTCGTCGGCCGCACCATGTCGAACTCGTACGACCGGCCGCCGCGATAGATCTGGAACGACATCCCCGTGTCGGTACCGAGGTAGGTGACCTTCTGGTCCTCCAGCCCGTATTGCCGCATGTAGCCGAGGAACGCAGTGTCCTTGCTCGTGAGGTGCTCGGCGCCGAGGTCGAACCACAGGTCGTCCCATGCCTGGCGCGAGCGCATGCGACCGCCCGCCTCGTCCTCGCGTTCGAGCACGACCACATCGACGCCCCGCTGTGCCAAGGTGTGCGCGGCACCCAGCCCGGCGATCCCGCCTCCGACCACGATCACGTCGTGGTCGGCGGAGCCCGTGCTCACGTCGCCGCCCACCGGAAGAGCCGCTCGGCGTTCCCGTGTGTGATCGCCGCCACCTCGTCGTCGGGGAGCCCGGCAAGCACCTCCGCGGCACGCTTCTGACTGTGCGGCCATGTGCTGTCGGAGTGCGGGTAGTCGCACTCCCACATGATCTTGTCGACGCCGATGTGCTCGCGCATCTCGAGGCCGGCGACATCATCGATGAAGCACACCCAGATGCACTCACGGAAGACATCGGACGGCTTGCGGTCGTCGCCGAGGCCCGACCAGTACCGGTGTCGCTCCCAGGTGTAGTCGGCCCGCTCCAACGCGTACGGCACCCAGCCGATCCCACCCTCCGACAGCGCGAAGCGCAGGTTCGGGAAGTGGTACGGGATACGGCTCATCATGATGTCGGTGCACGCCGCCTGCGCGAGCGTGCCCGCGAGCGCGATGCCGACGGGCACCGGCGCGTCGGGCGACGTGACCGGGATCGAGCCCGATGTGCCGATGTGCAACGCGACGACCGTGCCGGTCTCCTCGCAGGCGCGCCACAACGGGTCCCAATGGTCGTCGTGGAGCGACGGCAACCCGATCTTGGCCGGGTTCTCACAGAAGCTCAGCGCGCGTGCACCCCGCGCCGCGCAGCGGCGCACCTCGTCGGCCATGCCCTCCGGGTCCCACAGTGGGCCGATGACCATCGGGATGAACCGGTCGGGCGCAGCGGCACACCATTCGTCGAGCACGAAGTCGTTCCAGGCCTGCACGCACAACAGTCCGAGCTCGCGGTCGGTGCCCGCCATCAGGAACGTCTGACCGCAGAAGCGAGGAAAGCTCGGGAAGCCCACGCTGGCGCGCACACCGTCACGATCCATGTCGGCGACCCGGGCCGCCGGGTCGTAGCAGCCGGGGATCATGTCGGCGAAGCGCACCGGGTCGGTCGAGTAGTCCTCGCGCTCGCGCCCGGCCACCGCGTTCAGGCCCATCGTCTCGGAGCGGTTGCCCTCGTACACCCAGAACTCGCGGCCGTCTTCCTCGACGAC
The DNA here is from genome assembly GCA_964532485.1 of uncultured Bifidobacteriaceae bacterium. GTDB lineage: Bacteria > Actinomycetota > Acidimicrobiia > IMCC26256 > PALSA-555 > DATBSK01. The sequence goes on along the minus strand of CAZHKE010000004.1, from coordinate 77,522 downwards.
GTGCGGGCACAGCTCGCGCCACTTGACCGGCAGGCGGTCGGTCCACACCCGCGCGTGCTCGATGATGTGGTCGTCGACAGAGATCAGGTCGAGGGCCATCAGGCTCGCTCCTCTCCATGCTCGGGTCCGGGTCCACGGTCGGGTCCGGGGTCGGGCGTGAAGCGGACGTCGAGCCGCTTCGGTCCCCGCACCATGATCATCGGCGCCTTCTCGTACTCGAAGCCCGGCGCGAGGTCGAGGTCGGGGAAGCGGTCGAGCAGCTGATCGAGCGCAACGCGAGCCTCCATGCGCGCGAGCGCGGCACCCACACAGAAGTGCGGGCCCAGCCCGAAGGTCAGGTGTGGCAGATCGGTGCCGCGGTCGACCGAGAACTCGTCGGCGTCGGCGAACACCGACTCGTCACGATTGGCGGACCCGAGCCCGACGAGCACTCGTTGCCCGGGCGGGATCTCGGTGCCCGACAGCTCGGTCGCGGTGGTGCAGGTCCGCGGTATGAACTGGACGGGAGCGTTGTAGCGCAGCGTCTCCTCGATCGCGGCGGGCACGAGGCTGCGGTCGTCGCGCAGCCTCCGCCAGAGACCCGGGCGGCGGAGCACCTCGTGCACCGCGTTTCCGATCAGGTTCGTCGTCGTCTCGTTGCCGGCCATCACGAGGAAGCGCACCTGGGTCCGGATCTCTCGGCTCGACAGCCGCGCACCGTCCACCTCGGCGCGCACGAGGCGGGTGATGAGGTCGTCGGGTGGGTCTGCGGCTTCGATCCTCGCGGCGATCCGCTCGTCGAGGTACGCGTGGAACTCGGGCAGCGTCGCGATCCGGTCGCGTCCGTAGACGCCGTTGATCATGATGTCGTCGCTCCAGCGCTTGAAGTCGCCACGGTCCTCGGGCGGGATCCCGAGCATCGTCGCCACCACCGTGATCGGCAACGGCACGGTGAGCGCCTCCACGAGGTCGACGCCGCCGAGTGCGGCGAAGCCGTCGACCAGTCGCCCCGCGAGCTCCACGACCGACGGCTCGATCGCGTCGACCGACGCGGGGCTGAATGCGGACACGAGCAGCCGGCGGATCTTGGTGTGGCGCGGCGCGTCGATCTCGTTGATCGTCTGGTCGGCCTCGTCGAGCTCCTGGCCGTGGATCCTCATCCCCAGCGCGCTGGAGAACGTCGAGGCATCGCGCAGCACCCTGGTGCAGTCGTCGTGGCGCGCCAGGAAGGCGAACACCGACATCGTCTCCGAGACCGGGCACTCGCGCCGCAGCGCGGCGTACCGCGGGTACGGGTCTGCGGCCTGGGCCGGCTCCATCGGGTCGTAGCGCACGGCGTCGGTCGCCGCTGAGTCCATCGCCAACGCTCCCCGGCTGCCTCAAATCAGTTAACGGATACATAGGATACGGTCGGCGACGCAAGCCGTCGACCACGCGGGAGCAGCGCTGGATGGGCGCCGGGAACCTGGGGACACACGAGACACCCGAGCTCGCGGCGTTTCGCGCCGAGGTCCGCGCCTGGCTCGACGATCATGCGCCTCGCGACTGGGAGCCGCGCCTCGCGGGAGCAACCCCGGAGCAGTACGTGGAGTTCCATTGCGAGTGGGTGCGCACGCTGCGCGACGGCGGGTATCTCGTGCCGCACTGGCCGGTGGAGCACGGCGGCGGCGGCAACACGGTCGCCGAGCAGATCGTGATCCAACAGGAGATGGCGCGGGCCAAGGCGCCCGAGCTGCGCGTCCACATGATCTCGCTCAACCACGCGGGCGCCACGCTCATGGAGCACGGGACACCCGAGCAGCGCAAGCTGCTCCCCGGGATCCTCGACGGTGAGATCTGGTGCCAGGGCTTCTCCGAGCCGAACGCCGGGTCGGACCTCGCGTCCTTGCAGACTCGAGCGGTGCGCGACGGCGACCACTACGTCGTGAACGGTCAGAAGATCTGGTCGAGCATGGCGAACCACGCGCAGTGGTGCCTCCTGCTGGCGCGCACCGATCCCGAGGCGCCGAAGCGCAAGGGGATCTCGTACTTCATGCTCGACCTCTCGAGCCCGGGCATCGACATCCGCCCGATCCGCCAGGCGACCGGCGACGCGGAGTTCTGCGAGATCTTCCTCACCGACGTGCGCATCCCCGCCGACCACCGCTTCGGCGAAGAGGGCGAGGGCTGGCACATCGCGCAGACGACCCTCACGAACGAGCGCGGCTCCGCGATCATCGAGCTCCAGGAACGGCTCGTGGAGGCACTCGACCGGTTGTGCGACGAGGCGATGGTCACGCCGGCCGGCTCCGGGCGCATGGTCGCGGACGACGCGCGGTTCCGCGACGAGCTCGCCAGGTGCGCCGCCGAGGTGGAGATCCTCGGGCTCCTCGCCTCCCGGATGTTCCGCAACCTGATCGGGCACGGAGACCTCGGTCCGGAAGCCTCGATCGTGAAGCTCTTCTACAGCGAGCTGCTCCAGTCGCTCACCGCGCTCGGGGTCCGGGTCCGCGGGCTGCCCGCCCATGTCGACCGGGGCCGCGGGTTCGCGTCGAGCTGGACCTCCGGCGACTGGCTCATGGACCACATCGGCTCGTGGACGTGGACGATCGCCGGCGGCACCAGCGAGATCCAGCGCAACGTGATCGGTGAGCGGGTGCTCGGGCTCCCCCGCGAGCCCACGTCGACGTGAACGCGGAAGAGCGCGACGCGCTGCGCGCGTCGGCGCGAGCGATGCTCGACCGGTCGGCGCCGACCGCGAGCGTGCGGGAGCTGCTCGACCATCCCGTGGGGTTCGATCAGGCGCTGTGGCGCGACATGGCCGAGCTCGGATGGCTCGCTCTGCTCGTGCCCGAGGTCGACGGCGGTGCCGGCGCCGGGTTCGGGGAGGTCGTCGTGATCGCCGAGGAGCTCGGCGCCCGTCTGACGCCGGGCCCGTTCCTGGCCAGCGCGGTGCTCGCGATCTCAGCGCTCGTGCTGGGCGGCAGCGTCGAGCAGCGGGCTCGCTGGCTCGATCCGCTGGCCACGGGCGAGGCGATCGGGACGGTCGCGCTGACCGGGCCGAGCGGTCGCCTCGGTGACGACGCACTCGGCGTACGGTGCCGCGACGACGGCTCGGCGCTCCGCCTGGACGGCGCCGCCGGCTTCGTGCCCGACGCCCACGTGGCCGACTTCGTGGTGGTCGCCACAACCGATGGTCGCGCGCGTCGCCTGGCGCTCGTGGAGACGACGATCCCAGGGGTGGACGTGCGGCCGACGCCGACCATCGACCACACCCGGCGGCTCTCGCAGCTGACGTTCGACGATGTCGTGGTCGACGCGACCGCGGCGATCGACGACACCGTGTTCGACCAGCTGGTCGAGCGCGCCGCGACGGTGCTCGCGGCCGACGGCGCCGGCGCCGCGCGTGAGATCCTCGCCCGCGCCGTCGAGTACTCGAAGCAACGCGTGCAGTTCAACCGGCCGATCGGCTCGTTCCAAGCGGTCAAGCACATGCTCGCCGACATGTACGTGCTCTCCGAGGCCGCGTCGGTCGCGGTCGAAGGCGCGGCCCACGCGCTCGACCTGCAACCCGACGCCGCGCCTCGCCTTGCGTCGATCGCAGCTTCGTACGCGCGGGACGCGGCCGAGCGGGTCGCCGGTGACGCGGTACAGGCACACGGCGGCATCGGCTTCACCTGGGAGCACGACTGCCACCTGTACCTGAAGCGCACCCAGCTCGACGCGGCGCTGTTCGGCGACACCGCCATCCATCGCGGCCGCCTCGCCGGACTGCTGCTCGACGCCGCTCGCGACCGGATGCCGGCATGAGCACGCGTCGAGCGAGCGCGGCCCGGCGCCGCAGACGCCGAGAGCGGGAAGCATGAGCGCAGCAGACGAAGGACTCCTGATCGAGCACGACGGCCCGGTGCTGCGCCTGACCATCGACCGGCCCGACGTCCACAACGCGCTCACCGACCCCGGGCTCGGGCTGCTGGCCGACGCGGTGATCGACGCTGCGTCCGACGACACGACACGGGTGATCGTCGTCGCGGGCACCGGCTCGAGCTTCTGCGCCGGGATCGATCTCCCCTCGGTCAACGCGCCCAGCGATCAGCGCCCGCGCACCGGTCACGTGCAGCGTGGCCTCGCGGCCCGAGCCCACCGGCTGATCCGCGGGCTGTGGGAGAGCCAGCTCCCGGTCGTGGCTGCCGTGCGAGGGCATGCGATCGGGGTCGGCTGCAACCTCGCGCTCGCGGCCGACTTCGTCGTCGCGTCGCGCACGGCGCGCTTCGCGGAGCCCTTCGTGCAGCGCGGCCTCACCCCCGACTCGGGTGGCTCGTTCATACTGCCGCGCTTGATCGGCGTTGCTCGCGCGAAGGAGATGCTGTTGCTGGGCGAAACGATCGACGCGGAGCAGGCCTACGACTGGGGACTCGTCACACGGCTGGTGGACGACGACGCCCTCGACGCAGAGACCCTCGAGCTGGTGGGGCGCCTCGCTCAGGCGTCGACCGTCGCGGTCGGCCTCACGAAGTCGCTGATGCACCACTCGCTCGAATCGTCGCTGACCCAGGCGCTCGCGCAGGAGGCGGTCGTCGAGGAGCTCGCGATCCGCAGCGGCGACTTCAAGGAGGGGCTCAAGGCCTTCGTCGAGAAGCGCGACCCCCGCTTCGAGGGCCGCTGACGCACGCCGCCTCAGACGTCGAGGCGAGCGTTGTCCCACGTGAGGATCTTGCCGTCCGGTACGAAGCGGATCACCGCACTCTGGGCGTAGCGCGCCTTGGTCTCGCTCGGGGCTGACCGGGGCACGCCGAGGCCCTCGTACTTCTCGTCGAGCGCGCGGCGGACCTGACGGCAGACCTCGTCGTCGTCCACGATCTCGGCGCTCCCCTCGAGGTGCACGCCGACGAGCTCGGTCCAACGGTCGCCGCGCTCGACGAGAAAGCTCGCTCGCGGATCCTGGCGGATCCGCGCCAGCTTCTTCGCTCTGGTGGGCGTCTGGCAGTAGACGGCACGCTCGAGCGCGACGAACCAGACGGGAAGGGTGACCGGACGGCCATCGGCGCGCAGCGTCGTGAGCATCCCGGTACGGGCGGCTTCGACCACCGCCCAGGCCTCATCCTCGGACAGCCGGATGCTCACGTCGACATCGTCGCGCTCGGACTACCTCAGCGCATGCTCCACCGCGTCGTCGACCTGCAGGTCGACGACTGCGGCCGTCGCTCGTCGAAACGACCCTGCGACCGTCTGCGATGGTTGGAGTCCGGGCCAGAGCACGGTGATCGCGGTCGAGTCCCAGGCGTCGTAGACGAAGAACCGGTAGTCGTCCCACGCGGCGTCAAACGAGAGGGCATCGATGCCGCGCTCGCGCAGCGTGTCGACATACAGGCGCAGAAGACCGCGCTCGTGCTCGCGACGCAAGGTTGTCGGTGCCGACGTCGCGAGGAAGTACGCGACCTCGCGCACCCCGGGACCACGGAAGACCACTTGCCAGTCGAGCAGACCCGCGCGGCCGTCAGGAAGCGCGTACGTGTTGCCGAGGTGCGAGTCGCCGTGGAGGAGCGTCGACGGGCCTCGCTCCCAGCACCGGTACAGCGCTTCGTCGTGGTCGTTCACGAAGCGCGCCATCCGCTCCACCGCGGGTGGGAGCTCGAAACGATCTCGCGACTCGAGCATCTTCGTGCGGACTCGCCGGAACTGGAACGCGAGCAGGCTCATGCCGGACCGGCGGGTCACCGGCGCGGCCCACGCGAGGTCGGTCTCGAATCGCGGAGACTCCCAGAACCTCGCGTGCACCTCGGCCAGCGTCCGCATCATCGCCTGCGCGTGCGCGAGGTCGCAGTCGTCACCCAACCCGAAGGGATGCGCGCCACGAGCAACGAGATCCTCGAGCACGAGCAGGAACCGCGCCCCGGCACCCGCGTGAGCGACGTACGGCTCGGGCGCGACGTCGCCGAGATCGACCCGAGCGGTGCGGTAGAACTTCACCTCGTTGACGGCCATCCACAGCGCACCGACCATCGTCCGGTTCTTCGGCGACGGTGAAGTGCTCTTGACGAACACGCTTGCCGGCAGCGCGGCGGCGCGGCCGGCCTCGTTCCACGACAGCCCCAGCCGCAGCCGGTCGGTCGTTCCCGACGTGCCGTCGATCGTGTCGATGCGCTCGATGACCGCTCCCGGAACCCGCGCACCCAGCTGCCGCGTGAGCCACTCCGGGCGCAGCGCAGCTCCGGTGTGCGGTCGCGGCGCCGGCACCCACGGCGCCAGACCCAGCAGGACCTGGCCGATCGAGCCCGCGACAGCACCGACCCGGCGCGCCGACTCGCCCACGCGGTGGATCGCGCGCGCTGCCATCGGCACACTCTCTAGCGCATGAGCGGGCTGACGACCTCCCACGTCGCGGACGGCGTGGGCGTCCTGTCCTTCAACCGGCCCGACAAGCACAACGCGCTCAGCGACGAGCTCCTCACCGAGTGGCGGTCAGCCCTAGCCGAGCTCGCGGCCGACGACGGTGTCCGCGCGATCGTCCTCCGGGGTGAAGGCCCGTCCTTCTCCTCGGGGCGCGACATCACGCAGCTCGGTCGGCGGCCGCACGGCGAGAGCGACGCAGAGTTCATCGGGCGCGACCAGCGGGCGGCGCTGGCGCTCCGGCGCATCACCAAGCCCGTCGTCGCCGCGCTCCACGGCTGGGTGCTCGGCGGTGCGCTCGAGCTCGCGCTCCACGCAGACCTGCGCGTCGCGACGCCCGACGCCCGCATGGGGCTCCCGGAGATCCGCTTCGGCATCGTGCCCGACCTCGGTGGGATCGCGCTCCTCGACGGGCTCGTCGGCCCCGAGCGGACGAAGCATCTCGTGCTCACGGGCGATGCAATCAGTGGCGAGGCGGCAGTGTCGTGGGGACTCGTGAGCGAGCTTGCGGCAGACGCCGAGCTCGATGCTCGCGCGGGTGCGCTGGCCACCCTGCTCGCCGACCAAGACCCGGTCGCTGTCGCACGCGCGAAGGCGCTGGTCGACGGGCTCACCGACGAGCAGGTGGAGCGCGAGATGGCGAGCGAGCTGCACGTGCAGGTGGAGCTGTTCGAGCGACGCGCGCGACGAGCCACGTGATGCACGGACCCTGTCGACGGTCGGGTCAGTCGACCGCCGTCACCGTCCCCGCGGCGCCGTCGACGTCGACGAGCTGGCCGGTGCGCAGGCGCCGCGTCGCCTCTCGGGTGCCGACGACGGCCGGGACGCCGAACTCCCGGGCGACGACCGCGGCATGCGAGATCTGTGCTCCGATGTCGGTGACCACCGCGGCGGCGAACGCGAAGAGCGGCGTCCACCCGGTGTCGGTGGTGGCGGCGACGAGCACCTCATCGGGCTCGAGGTCGTGGAGCGAGTCGGCCTCGAGCACGCGCACCCTCGCCCGGACCGTGCCGGGCGACGCCGGGATCCCACTGATCACCTCTCCGGGCTCGAGCCGGGCACCGGCGTCGACCTCGGGCTCCCAGTGACCGGCGAAGAGGGGAGGCATGCGAACCCTCGCCAGGCGAGCACGCTCGGCGCGCCGCCTGGCCACGGCGTCGCGCGCGTCCCGCGGCGGGTCGCGCAGCTCGGCGAACACGAGGTAGTGCACATCGTCGGGGCGCCCCAGCGTTCTGGCCGCGGCGAGTCGGACTCCACGCTCGCGCACCGCGAGCCGCAGCGCATGGGTCATCCGTACGACCGCATCACGAGAGCGCTCGCGCGTGAGCATCGTCCGGTGCGCGAGGCGAGCGAGCACACGCTGGTGCCGTGAGAGCGCCGGCACGTCGGGCGCGGGCCGCGCGGGGGCATCGAGCGTCTTCCTGACGACGTCGACGAGCAGTGCAGGGTCGTCGGCGAACATGGGGCTCGCGAGGTCGGTCTCGCCGGGTCCGCGGTGTCCGTGGTCGCGGATGACGTCGTCGATCGACCGTGCGAGCCACGGAGCTCGTTCCCGTAGCTCGCGCAGGGCTTCCGCGGGCGGCTTCGTGCGCAGCACCTCGGCAACCGCGGGCTCACTCCGAGCCCGGTCGGCGATGGCCGCCACGCCAGCGAGCGCGCCGACGCTGTCGAGGCGGCGTGCGCCCGGACCCGAGCGAACCGGCACACCACCGGCCTTCTCGATCGCCGAGAGGACGCCGCCGGCCAGGACCGTGCAGAAGGTCGAGACGACCCACGCCTGCACGACCTCGTCGTGCAACGTGGTGATCCGCCTGGCGAGCGCGGTGTCGTCGAGCCCGGCCAGCGCATCAAGATCGGACGTGAGCCGCGCCGCCGTCGCAACGACCTCGTCGACCTCCCGACGAAGGCCCGCGGCAAGGAGAGCGACGGTGGTGCCGACCCGCAGGCCGCGCATCACGGCGCCCGTCGACACACGGGTGCGAGTGCGCTCCTCGGGCAGCGGGATCCCGAGGTACTGATGGTCGATCTCCTCCGGGGACCATCCGGGCATCACCTCGGCGAGCTCACGCAGGATCGAGACTCCGCCGTAGACGCGGTGGCCGAACACCGCGACCGAGCGCAGCAGCTCGGTGGCGAGCGGCTCCTCGAGCCCGTAGAGGGTGGCCGACACGCGCGAGGAGCCGCGCATCGCGTGCATCGTGAGGTCGAGCGACAGCGGCGTCATGGGTCCGGGGAACGCCTCGGAGAGGTTCGACGCGGTGTAGAGCGGAAAGCGGGGGTCGATCCGCGTGTCGAGCTCGCCGGCGACACCGGGTGGGCCCGCATCGACGAGCGGTGTGCCGTCGGGCGGGGGCACGTCGGCGGGCACGGCGGTCTCCGCGCGCGGCAGGCGCCAGGGAGCGCGGCGACCGCTCATGTGGTCAGCCGGCCGGTGCCGTTCACACCGTGACGCGCGCGACGCGCCGGGAGAAGAGGGCATGAAGACCCTGGGGTCGAATCGTCTCACCATGTTTGACAATTCGAGAGGCCGTCCGCAAGATGCTGCGGTGGTCGACACGGGCGCGCAGTGGCGCGAGACCGAAGGGTTGCACTTCGAGGCTCGCGACGGCGTCGCCCGACTCGTCATCGACCGTCCCGACAAGGCGAACGCGCTCACGCCGGCCATGTACGAGGGCCTCCGCCGCGCCCTGCTGCTCGCAGAGCTCGACGACTCGGTCGACGTGATCACGATCAGCGCGACCGGCGACCAGTACTTCGTGCCCGGCGGCGACCTCTCGATCGGCGCCGACGAGTGGGCAGCCGATCTCGTCGGCAAGCTCGCGGCCGCCGAGGGCGCCTTCCCCTACCAGAGCTTCGAACGGTGCTCGAAGGTGGTGATCACCGCGGTCAACGGCCTGTGCCAGGCGGCCGGCTTGATCATCGTCTTGATGAGCGACCTCGTGATCGCGTCGGAGCACGCGCGCTTCCGCGTCCCGGAGCTGCTGCGTGGTCTCGTCGACCCGTTCGTCCCTCCTCGCCTCCCGATGCACATCGGGCTGGCAAAGGCACGGTGGATGATCTACACGGCGGAGGAGCTCGACGCCGACGCCGCGGAACGGGCCGGTCTCGTTGCCAAGGTCGTCGCACACGAACGGCTCGAGGAAGAGATGGAATCGGTGACCGCGCTCGTCCGGCGCACCGCACCCGGCGCGCGCGCGATCGCGAAGCGGATGGTGAACCAGGCATTGGTGCCGATTCGCCTCGACGACTTCCTGCTCGCAATGCGGTCGCCGGAGGCCGTCGAGGGCATGCGCAGCTTCCAGGAGAAGCGCCCGCCGAGCTGGCGTCCCGAGGCGAAGGCCTGACGCCGGTGGAGCGCGACGCCGTCATCGTCGAGGTGGGACTCAACGAGGGCATCAGTCGCGCTGATCATCCCCACGTCCCCATCACTCCCGAGGACATCGCTGTCGACGCGCAGCACTGTGAAGCCGCCGGCGCGTCGGTCGTGCACTGGCACGCACGCGACCCCGAGACGGGCGAGCAACGCGCCGCGGACGCCGAGCTGTACGGCGCCGCGCTCGAGCAGATGCGCGCCCGCAGCTCCGTGGTCGCGTATCCGACGTACCCGACACAACCCCCGGACTCCATCGAGGACCGGCTCGGCCATTGTTGGATCCTGCGCGAGCGGCATGGGCTCCAGGTCGCACCGATCGACATCGGCTCGGTGAACGTGATCACGTGGGACGAGGACGCGTGTGACTTCGTCGGCGCGATCGACACGCTCGCAGGCCGGACGGTGGTGCAGAACTCGCTCGCCTTCACGCTCACCGCGCTCGCGCGCTTCGACGAGCTCGGCCTCCACCCGAGCGTGGCGGCTTTCGACGTGGGCTTCACGCGCACGATGGTCAACCTCGTGCGCGCCGGACGGCTGCGCCAGCCCGTGTTCTTCAAGATATTCGTGATGGGCTCCTGGGCGGTCGGACCGGCACCGGACACGGCCGCGCTCGAGTTCCACCTGCACCAGATCCCCGATGACATCGACGTCGAGTGGATGGTGGTGCCGTACACGATCGACGACCCCGCGACCGTCGAGCGGGTGTGTCGGCGGGCGCTGGAGCTCGGCGGCAACATCCGTGTGGGCGTGGGAGACAACCCGGCGGCCCACCCTTCCAGGACCAATGCAGCGCTCGTCGAGGACGCGGCGCGCTGGGCCGACGACGCGGGGCGGCCGCTCGCGACCGCTGCCGACGTGCGCGTCCGATTCACACTGGCTTGATCACCCGAGGAGAGCTCCCTTGCCCTCGAGCACAGACATCACCCCTGCGACCGACCGGCGCTATTGGAACGAAGAGGCGCAGACGATGCCGCGCGACGCGCTGCGTGCGCTGCAAGAGGAGCGGCTGCGCGAAGCCGTCGGGCGCGCCTACGAGGGCACGGGATTCTTCCGGCGCCGCTTCGACGCGGCCGGCATCCGACCCGACGACGTCAAGACGCTCGACGACCTCCCGCGCATCCCCCGCTTCCAGAAACAGGCGTTGCGCGAGAACGAGGCCGAGCACCCGCCCGTCGGCGACTACCGCGTCTCGGGCCTGCGCGGTGCGATCAGGCTCGCGATGTCGACGGGGACGACCGGCCGACCGACGTTCTCGCTGTGGACGCGGCACGACCTCGCGCTCGAATGCGAGCTCGGCGCGCGCATGCAGTGGCGTCTCGGCATCCGGCCCGGGATGATCGTGGCCAACGCGCATCCCGGCTATCTCAACGGCGGTCAGGCGTTCATCTCAGCGCTCTACGAGTCGATGGGGTGCCTCTCGATCTCATTGGGTCCGCCCGAGTCGGTGGACGCTGCCGAGACGGCGCTGCGCGCGATCGAGCACATCCCGATCGACCACTGGGGGCTGTTCCCGGCCGCGCTCCACCGGTTCCGTGAGGCCGCGGCCCGCCTCGGCTACCAGGGGACACTCCCGGAGCCCGAGGAGATCGGCCCCACGTACCAGTACGACCGCATCAGCGCGGGCCAGGAGTGCGTGGGCTTCCTCGGCAGCGCGTGCTCACCCGGGCGCGGCTCGCACCTGGCCGAGGACTACGCGATCGTCGAGGCGCTCGACCCCGCCACCGGAGCCCCCGTGCCTGACGGGCAGCGCGGCTACTTCGTGATCACGTCGCTCGGTCGCGACAACTCGATGATCCGCTACGACATGGAGGACGTCATCCGGCTCGAGTCCGAGCCCTGCGACTGCGGCGAGACCTCGCGGCGTGCGTTCTGGGAGGGCCGCGGCAAGGACATCGTCGAGGTGCAAGGCCGATGGGTGCTCCCGATCGACGTGTGGATGGAGGTGCCCGCCGACGCCGAGTTCGTGCTCGTTCGCCCCGCCTCCCCCGCCGACGTGCTCACGGTCCGCATCGAGGGCACCCCTGCCGGCGATCTCGCGGACCGGCTCACGGCTGCGATCGGTGTGCCGGTGGTCGTCGAGGCCGTGCCCGATGGGACGCTGCCGCGGTCGGCCTACAAGGCGCAGCGTGTCGTGGACGAGTGACGACCTGGGGTCCACTCGCCGAGCCCTTCCACGCCCGGGACGACGAGACCGCACCATGGCGGGAGAACGCGTTCCTCTCGTTCTTCGACCAGGAGCGAGGCGTCTGTGGCGCGGTCCACGTGTCGACGTCGCCCGGCCACGGCGGTCGCGCTCGCGCGAGCGTGGTCGTCGACGGTCGGCTCGCCGAGGTCGTCGAACCCCTCGGACCGTCGACCTTCACCGGCGACTCGATCGACTTCGGCGTCGACGGTCCCGTCCGCGTCCGCGCGGAAGGGATGTCGCTCGACCTCATCGCCACGCCGCGCCACGTGCCCGCCGACTACACCGCGCTCGACCTGATCCCGCCGTTGCCCGGACACCCCGCCCTCACCCACTACCAGCAAGGTGCCGACGTCACCGGAACCTTGATCATCGCCGATCGGCGCGTCGACGTCGAGGCACGCGGGTTCCGCGACCGCACGTGGGGCTTCCGTGACGAGTCGCTGATGTTCGTCGAGTACCTCGCACTCGGAGCGTGCTTCGACGATTGGGACCTGACCGTGACGAAGTTCCTCGAGCCCGACGGCGGGACACGGGTCGGCGGCTACCGGCTCGGCACGAGCGCCACGCCCGTGGTGAGCGCCGAGATCACACGGACCGCCTCCGGGCTGCTGGGGGCACTCGATGTCGTCGTCGAGGGCACCGGTCCGTTGACGTTGCGCGCCGGCAGCAGCGTCGGGTTCTGGGCACCGATGGGGGTCGAACGGCGCGGGCCGACGTTCGCGGCCTACGAGGAGTGCATGGCACTCGATGCGGGTGCGGCTGGCCACGGGACCGCGGTCGCCGAGCACGGCATCCTGCGCCGGCTCTCGTGAAGGAGTGCGAGAGCCCATGACGCGACCCAACAGGGCGGCGCACACACCCGAGGACCTCGTGCGCGACCTCGCGAACCTCGACGACGAGCTCTGCACGTGGCCCGCCGAGCCGCGGCTCTACACCCGGGCCAACGGCGCCGACCAGTGGCCGAACCCGGTGACGCCGCTCACGCAGACGGCGGTCGCGGTGCCCCAGATCCGCTCGTTGCCGACCACGTACACCGACGTGCTCGGCCTGATCGAGCGCGCGCCGGTCGTCGACTGTGCCGGCGTGTTCTACGGGTTCGTCGCCGTCGGGCTCGAGCCGACGCTCCGCATGGCCGATGCCGTGCCGGGCTGGTCGGCGCAGGCGGTCGGCGAGCAGTACTTCGGTCTGCCGCCCGACCCGGACTGGGCCGAGCCGGCGGGCGGCGGCAGCCCACGCCAGATCGCCTCGGTCGGCGCGCGGGTCCTGCGCGCGATGCGGCGATACCCCCGCGACTCCCGCGTCTACGAGGCGGAGAATCGTCGCCGTTGGGAGCAGGCGCTTGACCTCGACTGGGCGGCCGTCGACGACTCCGAGCTCGTCGCAGAGCTCGCGTTCTACGCAGTCAACGCAGAGCGTTGGCGCGTCCCGCTCCTCGTGTCGAACATGATCGCAGCGAGCGTCTACGAGCAGCTCGTGAAGCTCGCGACGCGCACCAGCGGGGACGAGGGTCCGGCACTGGCGGCTCGCGCGATGACCAACATCGGCGGGATCCACACGAGCGATGCGATGACTGCACTCGGTCGCGTCGGCGACGGCTTGATGACACTCGACGCGTGGCGTACGGAGTACGGGTTCCGCGGACCGATCGAGTACGAGCTCGCGTCACGCCCGTGGGGCGAGGACGACCGGTACCTCGAGATGCTCGTCGAGCAGACGAGGTCGCGCGGCGACGAGCGCAACCGCGCGGTCGAACGCGATGTCGCCGCGGCGCGCGCGCGGCTTCGCGCGGATGCCGGACCGCGCCGGCCAGTTCTCGCCGGGCTGCTCCGGAGCCTCGAGCATCACCTGCGCTGGCGGGAGAACACGAAGGTGCCCGAGGTGTTGGGCGTGGCGCGGCTCCGGCTCGCTGCCCGCGAGGCCGCGCGACGGCTCGTCGACCGTGGCGCGATCGACCGTCCCGAGGACGGATGGTTCCTCACGTTCGACGAGGTGGTCGCCGACGTGGTGCGGGCCAACCCGCCTGATCGCCGTGACGACGTCGCGCGGCGTCGCGGCGTGCACGAGCGCGCGCGCGTCCTCGAGCTCCCCGAGCTGTTCCTCGCGGCGCCCGGCTCGGTCGACGTCGTTCCCGACGAGCGCATTCGCCAGCTCGGGCTGCTCCCGTCCGCGCCGGTCGGCGGGTCCGGGGTGACAGACAGCCCGGTGTTGCACGGGCTCGGCGCGTCGCCGGGCATGGCCACCGCCAAGGTGCGGGTCGTCACCGATCCGTTCGCCGCCGACCTCCAGCCGGGTGAGGTCCTCGTGGCGCGCACCACCGACCCGGCGTGGACACCGCTCTTCCTCGACGCCGCCGCGGCGGTGATCGACCTCGGCGGCGCGCTCTCGCACGGCGCGGTGATCGCCCGCGAGCTCGGGATCCCGTGTGTCATCAACGTCAAGGACTGCTCGACGCGCCTCGCGACCGGTCAGACGGTCACCGTGGACGGCACGCGCGGCGACGTCGAGCTCATGGCTGACGGCGCGTCGACGCCGGGAGCGGATCCCCCGTGATGCCGGTCCACGAGCCGCCCGGATGCCCCCGCGCGCCGGTCAGAAGCTCGAGCCGCCGTCGACGTTGACGAGCGCGCCGTTGACGTAGCTCGCCCGCTCCGACGCAAGGAACGCGACGACGTTGCCGATCTCCTCGGGCGTGCCCATGCGGTCCGCCCAGGTGACGCCACCCATGCGCTCGTTGCCGATCGGGAAGTAGTCGTCCACTGTGTCGAGGCCGAGGTCACGACAACGCGGTTCGAGGTTCCGGCGCACGCTCTCCGAGCCGATCCAGCCCGGCATCACCGCGTTCGAACGAATGTGATCGTGTGCGAACTCACGCGCGAGGTTCTTCGTGAAGTGCGCGAGCGCAGCCTTGGCCGCCGAGTAGTGCTCGATGCGAGGGATCCAATGACGCACCGACATCGCCGAGATGTTGACGATTGCTCCCCCACCGTGCTCCTGCATGATCGGGACCACCGCTCGGCAGGCCCTCACCGCCGCCATGAGGACCGAGTCGTATGCACGCTGCCACACGTCGTCGGTGCGGTCGGCGAGCTCTGGCACCGTCTCGCAGGCACCCACCGTGTTCACCAGCACGTCGACGGTTCCGAACCTGTCTCTCACCTCGGCGACGACCCGCTCGACTTCAGCGGTGTCGATCACGTCGGCTGCGAAGGGCGCGACCTCCGCGCCGGTTCGCTCCGCGACCTCTGCGGCGGTCTTCTCGAGCGTGGCCGCCGTGCGCGCGACCAGCGCGAGCTGCGCGCCCTCGGCGCCGAGGACGAGCGCGGTGCCCCGACCCATCCCCTCACTCGCCCCGGCGATCAGCGCCACCTTGCCCTCCAGGCCCAGGTCCATCGGTGCTCCTCCCGCTCGGACGGCCGACTGTATCTTGCTCGTCTTGACAATGATTGCGGTGCTCCGCAAGATGCCGTCGTGGCCGACGAGGCGTTCAACCCCCTCGACCCGGACGATGCTGCCGAACCGTACGAGCGGCTGGCCGAGCTCCGCGACCGCAGCCCGGTCAGCAAGCCCGTCCCCGGCGTGAACTTCGTGGTTCGCCACCCCGACACCGCGTTCGTCTTCCGCAACTGGGAGATCTTCTCGAACGCGGGCGGCCTGCGCCTCGGCGGCGAGAAGCCGGCCGAGGAGCAGACCCTGAACGAGATCGATCCACCCCGCCACGGGCCGATCCGTCGGCTGCTCCTCACCGCGCTGTCCCCGGCCGCGATCGCCGATGCCGAGCCGTACATCCGCGCGCTCGCCGAGGACGTCGTCGGACGCTTCGCGTCGACCGGCCGAGCCGACCTCGTCACCGATTTCGCGGTGCCGCTGCCGTCGAAGGTCATCGCGAACATGCTCGGCGTGCCCGAGTCGGACCACGACCGCTTCCACGCGTGGACGGCCGACATGGTCGAGGACAAGGCATCGTCACCGGGCGGCCAGCGCACCCGCACGGACACGGAGCACGAGTTCAACGCGTACATCCTCGAGCAGGTGCGGCTGCGTCGCGCCGAGGACGACCCACCCGACGACATCATCACGCGGATGATCTCGCACGAGCTCACCGACGGCCGCCACCTGACCGACACCGAGGTCGTCACGCAGGTCCGCTTCATGCTCATGGCGGGGAACGAGACGACGACCAACTTGATCGCGAACCTCTGCCACGAGCTGATCCGGGTCCCCGAGCGGTACCAGCGCGTGCGCGCGGATCGCGAGCTCCTGCCTGCCGCCATCGAGGAGTCGCTGCGCCACGACTCGCCGGTCCAGCTCATGTTCCGGACCGCGACACGCGACACCGATCTCGCGGAGTGTCCGATCAAGCAGGGCGAGCGGGTGATCGTCAGCATGGGATCGGCCAACCGCGACGAATCGGTCTACGACCATGCCGCGGAGTTCGACCTCGACCGCGGCCTGGTGACCAACCACATGGCGTTCGGCCTCGGGCCGCACCTGTGCGTCGGCGCGCCGTTGGCTCGTCTGCAGACCCGCATCCTGATGAACGAGCTGTTCGACCACGTCGCCGAGCCTCGGCTTGCACCCGACTTCGTCTACGAGAAGGTCAACTTCTTTGCCTTCCGCGGCCCCAAGCACCTGCCGGTGGTGTTCACGCCGGCCTGACGCCGCCGGTCACGCGATCTGCGTGCCGTCCTCGAAGACGGCGATCGCGAAGTTCGGGCACCGCTTCGCCGCATCGACGATCTTGTCGCGGGGCTGCGCCGACGTGTCGACGACGAACGCCTTGCCGTCCTCACGGTTGTCGAAGACCCCTGGTGCCCAGAAGGAGCACTCGTGCGAGCCCATGCAGGCGCCCTCGTCGATGCGGACCTCGATCGCCATCGCCGCCTCCGTCTCCTCGTCGCGCTACTGGCGGTGCCAGTCCGGTGTGCGCTTCTCGGCGAAGGCGCGCGGACCCTCGTCGAAGTCGGGGTGGCCCCAGTGGGTCATCAGCAGGTCCCACCCGTGCTGGCGCGCGGCCTCCAACGACATCTCCAGGGAGTCCCACACGGCCCTTCGGCTGGCCGCGATCGCGGCCGGGGAGTTCGACGCGATCTTGCGCGCGAGGTCGAGGCTGCGGTCGCCCAGCTCGGCTCGCGGGACGACCTCGGTGACGATCCCGAGCTCGTACGCGCGCCGCGCGGTGAGGGTCTCGTGGCTCCCGACGAGCACCATGCGCAGCAGCGCGCCGAGCGGGACCCGCCGCGCGAGGACGATCGGCTCGAGCGCGCTGACCTGCCCGACGCTGACGTGCGGGTCGACGAACGTCGCTTCCTCGGCGGCGATCGACACGTCGCAGTCGGCCACGAAGTGCAGGCCCCCGCCAGCGCAGATGCCGTTGACCGCGCAGATCGTGGGCTTCGAGACGCGTGATTGCAGCGGCGTGATCCGAGATGCGATGCGCACGTCGGGGTGACGTTGGCGCTCGGGGAGCGCGCCCAGCTCGGCGATCTCCTTGACGTCCGCACCCACACAGAACGCCCGGTCGCCGGAGCCGGTGACGATCGCGACCCGTTGGTCGGGATCGCGGTCGAAGGCCTCCCAGAAGCGCTCGAGCTCGTCCATCATCACGCTGTTGATCGCGTTCATCCGTTCGGGCCGGTCGATCGTCACGAGCGTCACGCCACCATCACGTTCGACCCGGATCGTCTCCCAGCTCGATGATGTCTGGTCCGGCACGTCCCGTCGGGCTCCCGCTCGGCTGATCTGTCGCTCGCGCGCAAGACTTGCACGATCCCGCAACGAAGCCGAGGCTAGCGCCGTGGAGTATCAGTTCACCTCCGAGCAGGACGAGCTGCGGGCGTCGCTGCGTCGCCTGCTCGTCGAACGGGCGAACCCGCGCGCGGCCTACGACGGCGGGCCCGCCGTCGACCGAGAGCTCTGGGCGATGCTGGCCGACGCGGGCGCGCTCGGGCTCGGCATCGACGAGGCTCACGGCGGGAGCGGCGGCGGCCTGATCGACCAGGTCGTGGTGGCCGAGGAGCTCGGGCGCGCGGTCGCACCGGTCCCGTTCCTGGCGACCACGGTGATGGGCGGCTTCCTCGTCGGCGCGCTCGGCTCCGCCGAGCAAACCGCCGAGATCGGCACTGCCATCGCCAGCGGTGCCCTCGTCGTCGCGGTCGCGCTCACCGGCCCGGGCACGGGCAACACGCCGGGTGAGGTGCGCTGCGCCGACGGGCGGCTCACCGGCCGACTGCCGCTCGTCGTCGAAGGCGCCGCCGCCGACCTCGTGCTCGTACCCGTCGTCGAGGGTGACGGGCAGTCGGTGTACGCGGTGCGGACCGCCACCTCCGGCGCCTCTGTCGAGGACCTGCCTGCCCTCGACCGCACCCGGCGTCCGGCAGAGGTGGTGCTCGAAGCCGCCGAGGGTGAGCCGCTGGGCGCGGTAGGGGGCGCCGACGACGCGCTCGACGACGCGCGGCGGCGCGCGTACGTCGCCCTGGCCGCCGACGCGACAGGCGCCGCGGGACGGTCGCTCGAGCTCAGTGCCGACTACGCCAAGGTGCGCCAGCAGTTCGGACAGCCGATCGGAGTGTTCCAGGCCGTGAAGCACAAGGCGGCCGAGATGCTGGTGGCAGTCGAGAACGCCCGGTCCGCCACCTACTTCGGCGCGTGGGAGGTGGAAGCAGGTACGACCCACGCCGATGTCGCGGCCGCGACCGCGAAGGCGACCGCGACCGAGCACGCGGTCACGGTGGTCGGCGACGCGGTGCAGATCCACGGTGGCATCGCAATCACCTGGGAGCACGACCTCCACCTCTATCTGCGGCGCGTGAAGGTCGACGAGCTCCTCCTCGGCGACCCGGAATCTCACCTCGAGCGCGTCGCTACGCACGTCCTGGGCCAGTGACATCGGGGCAGGCACCGAGTGGGGCGACCGCGGCAGGTCCGATGAGCGAGCGTGAAGCGAGGCGGGTTCCGGTGATCCTCGACACCGACGGGGGCGTCGACGACTACTCGGCGCTCTGGTACGGCCTCGTGGCGCCCGAGCTCGACCTGCTCGCCGTCACGACGGTCGCGGGAGTGCTCTCCGCGGGCGCCACGGCACGCAACGTCGCGAAGGTGCTCGACGCGGCGCGACGACCCGACGTGCCGTTCGCAGTCGGAGCCGAGGACCAGCTCGGGCCCGCCCCCGAGGTGCCGCCTGCGACGCTGATGCACGGCGAGGACGGGCTCGGAGGGCGTGCGCCGCCCGACGTCGCGCTCCAACCGGTCGGCGAGTCGGGTGCCGAGCTGATCGTCCGGCTGTGCCGCGAACGGCCCGGCGAGATCACCCTCGTCGCGGTCGGGCCGTTCACCAACGTGGCGTTGGCGCTGCGTGTCGAGCCCCGGCTTCCCGAGCTCGTGAAGGAGCTGGTGATCATGGGCGGCGTCGCATCGCCGCCGGGGAACGCAACCGCGTACGGCGAGTTCAACGTCGTGGTCGATCCCGTCGCCGCCAACGAGATGGCAGTTGCGCCATGGATCAACCCTCCGCGGATGGTGGGGCTCGACGTGACGCTGACGGCCACGATGCACGACGAGGAGTTCAGCGTCCTGAACGAGCGGCGCACGCCGCAGGCCGAGTTCATGGCGGGACCGTTCGAGGTGTATCGCGCGCTGAGCGAGATCGAGTCCGAGGAAGGCTGCGCGTCGCACGACACGCTCACGATGATGGCGGTCGCGAACCCCGAGCTCCTCACGTACGAGGAGCTGCCGATGTCGGTCGACACCGCCGGCGGCGCGGCGTGGGGCGCCACCGTCTTCGACTTTCGCGCGCGCTGGATCACGAAGGGCCTGATCCCGGCCGAGCTCGCCGACCTCGCGCGTGCGCAGTTCTACGACGGCAAGGGTGTGTGGCGCGTCGCCCTCGGTTCGGACGTCGCAGCGGTGCGCGCCGAGTTCCGCCGGTTCTACGGCGAGATGTGACGGTCGAGCTGCGGGACCGCACCGGATCAGGTCAGCGGGTGCCGAACAACCTGTCACCCGCGTCGCCGAGCCCGGGCAGGATGTAGCCGAGCTCGTTCAGCTCACGGTCGCGCGCGGCGGCGACGATCTGCACGCTGGGATGGTCCGCGGAGAACCGAGCGAGGCCTTCGGGTGCCGCGACCAGGCAGACGACCGTCATCCGCCGAACACCCTTCCTCGTGAGCAGCGAGCAGGCCGCCGAGGCCGACCCACCCGTCGCGAGCATCGGATCGAGGACCAACGCGTCGCGCTCCGCGAGGTCGGTCGGGAACTTGGCGTAGTACTCGACTGGCTCGAGGGTCTCCTCGTTGCGGTACAACCCGACGAAGCCCACACGCGCCACCGGGATGAGATCGAGGACTGCGTCGAGCATCCCGAGGCCGGCGCGAAAGATCGGCACGACGGCAAGCTTCTTGCCACTGACCTTCCACTGCTGGGCACGCTCGAGGGGCGTCTCGACCTCGATCGGCTCGAGGTCGAGCGCGCGGGTCGCCTCATAGGTCAGCAACGCGGCGAGCTCGCCGACGAGCTGACGAAAGGTCAACGTGTCCGTCTCGCGGTCGCGCAGCACCGACAGCTTGTGTTGCACGAGCGGGTGATCGACCAGCGTCAGCGGCACGTCACGGACCTCATCGGAGGTCCGTCGACGTCGCCTCATACGGTTCGCCGATGTCCTCGTGCCAGACGTGGGGATGCGAAGCGATGAACGCGGCCATCAGGTCGACGCACGCTTGTGACCGGCGGACGACGACCTCGACGCCGTGCTCGCGCAGTATGCCCTCGGCTCCCATGAACGTATCGTTCTCACCGACGACGACGCGCGGGATGCCGAACAGCAAGATGGCACCGCTGCACATGTAGCAGGGCGACAGCGTCGTGTACATCGTCGCTCGCCGGTACACGGTGGCGGGCAGTCGACCCGCGTTCTCGAGCGCGTCGGTCTCGCCATGGCGAGTTGCGCTGCCGAGCTGCATCCTCCGGTTGCGGCCCGCGCCGAGGATCTTCCCGTCGGCGACGAGCACCGCGCCGATCGGCACCCCGCCCTCATCGCGTCCGATGCGGGCCTGGTCGATCGCCGCGGCCATGAAGCGCAGGTCGTCCGAGTGCTCGTCGGCGGGGCCGGTACTCACATCCCGCATCGTGGCACGCACCTATGAGCTCTGCGCCTGTTCCTCGGTCGCACGGTCGAGGCCGAGCGCGAGCAAGAGATCCTCGTGCATCTGCATCCAGACCGTGTGGTACGAGTCGCAGCGCGGCGACAGGAGCCACTCGTGCTGGCCGTCCTGGACCTTTCGCACGGCTTCGCGCAGCCGCGGCCGGTAGCCGCCGAAGCGATCGACAGCCGTGCCGAGGCGCCGCACGACCGGACCGGCTCGCTCGTCGAGTGCGACGAACCGGTCGATCACCTCCCAGTCGTACGGCGCGTCGCGGTGATCGTTCGGGACGTTGCCGGGCCGTACCTGCCAGTCGGTGCTGACCTGGAGCAGCGCGCGGTTGAGCGGCAGGAACTGGGCGTACGCCCGCTGCGCAGCCACCTCACCCTCGGTCCCAGGCTCGAGACGCGCCCACGTCGCGTGCGCGGCGCGCCCCTCGGGAGTGAGCGCCAAGAACGCGCCCTTGCGCTGGGCCAGGCCACCCGAGCACAGGGTGTCGGCGAGCCCGTCGTCGAACTCGGGCATCAACCCGCGCAGACGCAGCTCGTGCAGCAGCACCCAGGCGTCTTCGGGCAGTCCCGAGGGGGGGCTCGAAGGAACGGACATGGTGCCGCAGGATGCCGTATCGTTGCGGCGGCGCGCAAGGCTTGCGGCTTCGCGCAGGTATCGAAGGGACGCGCAGGTATCGAAGGTGAGGGGAACGTGCCCGATCCGGCCCATGTGATACCGCTGACCGGCCGGCGCGGGGTCGGCCGCGCCCTCGGCCTCGCCGCCGCGGCCTGTCTGATCGCGGGCATCGTCGGCGTGAGCCTCGACGGCTCCGACTCCGCGTGGACCGGCTTGCTCTCCCTGATCGTTCCGGGACTCGGCCAGATCGTCGCGGGCGACGTCGCGCTCGGCATCGCGATCTTCGCCGTGTTCCTCTTCGTGCTGGTCGATCTGTTCGCGTTGTTCAACCGCATCCTGCGCCTCGGGTTTCTCCCCCTCGCGTTCCTCGCGCCCGCGGCCGCGCTGAACGCCGCGACCGGCGGAGCGTGGTGGAGCATCCCCGTCGGCGGCATCGCGGGCCTGGCCGCCGGCGTCCTCGTCGAGCAGCTCAACTTCCGGGCGAAGCAGCGACGCCTCGCCGCGGTCAAGGCCGCGGTCGCCGAGGCGCCGGCGCACGGGGCCACGCCCGCCTACGCGCCGGTCGAGCACGGCGCCGTCGCGCCGATCGACCCGTACGCCGAGGCCTACCTGCGGTACTTCCTCCGCTTCGGCCACGCCGACCCGACTGACTGGGGCGTCTTCGACGACCCCAAGCACGTCGACTCGGCGCTGCGCTACCAGATCGTGCTGTCCGCGTGGGCGATGTACCTGGTGCAGCACCTCTCGATGCCCGCGTACCGCGAGGCAGCGACGACCGCCCTCGGGAACCTCGCCGAGCGCTGCCGCGACTACAGGGTCTGGCGCTACACACGGTTCCAGAACGTCAGCTCGTTTCGGATCGACGGCGACCCCTTCCGCCACGAGAACGTCATGTACTCGGGCTACGCGGCCGACGTGACCTCGATGTACGAGGCGATGAGCGGTGACGAGCGCTACGACCAGCCGGGCGGCTACTCGGTCAGCGACAAGACGCGTACCTACTCGTGGAGCCACGCGGAGATCGTCGACAACCTCGCTGCGCAGCACGCGGCGAGCGTGCACGGGGCGATCAGCTGCATTCCCGGATGGCTGTGGCCGCCATGCCAGACGTTCTCGTTGCGCTCGATCCAGCTCGGCGATCTCGTCCACGGCACCGACCACAGCTGGGCGATCGAGCGCTTCTCGGAGTCATTCGCTCGATACTTCGTGTCCCCGGACGGCCATATCGACACGTGCCGCAACATCGCCGGGTTCGTGCACCCGACCGACTCGCTCATCGTCGGCGTGAGCGGTCAGGCCGGAACCGGAGTGATGATGTCGCCCTTCGGCCGCGGCCACGTCGAGGCCAGCTACGAGCGGCAGGTGAAGTCGCGGATGAGCGAGCCCGACGTCGACGGTCGCATCACACTCGCACTGTCGAAGATCGACACGTTCGACACCAGCTACGGCTGGAACCCGGCGCAGCCCTACTCGCTTGCGCTGCTCTACGCGACGGAGCTCGGTGACGACGAGTCGGCCGCCGGCCTGCGTCGCACGCTCGAGCAGATGCTCACACCGGACGGCGACCGACCGGGCCCGGGCTCGATCCTCTCGATGGCGTTCACCTTCATGGCACTCCAGAACACCCAGCAGGGTCTCCTCGCGGCCCACCGGCACGTACCCGCCCGCGACGAGACCCCGGAGCTCGAGCGCGCGTCGTACCCAGAGGTGATCGTCACGTCGGCGCGCGCCACCGGCGACGGCCTGCAGGCGACGATCGTGCCGGGCCCGGCCGCCAACGGCGAAGTGGATGTGGGTTTCGCCCGGCTGCGGCCCCTGGCGCGCTATCGGCTCACCGGGGCCGGCGAGCCACGCCAGCTCGACGCCGACACGACGGGCCGGACGTCCACGAAGCTGCGGAGCTCGGCGCGCCACAACCTCTCTCTCGAGCGCGTTGGCTAGACGGAGCGAGTCGCTCGCGATCGACTTCGCCGCCGAAGTCGGTGACGAGGCAATCGCGATGGGCGTCGAGCGACTCTGCGATCAGCTCGAGCAGATCTACGCGGCCGGGAGCTACGCGGAGCTCGAGGTCGACCGGCCCTGGTCGCAGCACAACCCGGTGCTCACCGGCGAGTTCGCACGCCCCGCAGCGATCCGCTGGTACCTCGAGCGCGAGCTGCGCAAGCTCGCGCTGTCGAAGGCCCGGATCACGGCGCGGGCGTCGCGACCGGTCACGGCACTCGATGACGCGCGCCTGCTCGAGGTCCTCGACGAGACCGCCTGGGACCTACGCCGCAAGAAGCTGTTCCTGTTCCGCGCCGAGCGCGCCGCGCTGTCGATCGACCGCCTCGAGCACTACACGGGCACTGCAGCCGAGCACTTCCAGCGCTACGTGCTGTTCACCAACTACGAGATGCACGTCGAGGCGTTCCTCGAGCTCTATCCCGACGCGCAGCGCCCGGCACGCCCCGGCATCCAGATGCCCGCGTACCACCACTGCATCGACGGGCACGCGGGCATCACGCTCGTGAACATCGGCGTCGGGCCCTCGAACGCCAAGACCATGACCGACCACCTCGCGGTGCTCCGCCCGGACGCCATGGTGATGGTCGGTCACTGTGCGGGTCTTCGCAACCACCAGGACGTCGGTGATCTCGTGCTCGCGACCGCGTACATGCGTGGCGACCGCGTGCTCGACGACGTGCTCCCGACGAGTGTGCCGCTCACGGCGAACCACTTCTTGAACGAGCTGATCATCGCGGCGCTCGATGCACGCCAGCTGCGGTACCGGATGGGCACGGTGTACACGACCGGCGACCGGAACTGGGAGCTGAACCCCACGCGGATCGCCGACGAGATCCAGGTCTCGCGCAGCATCGCGATCGACATGGAGTCGGCGACGATCGCGGCAAACGGCTTCCGCTACCGCATCCCGAGTGCCACGCTGCTGTCCATCAGCGACAAGCCGTTGCACGGTCAGCCCAAGCTCAGCGACGATGCCCGCGAGTTCTACGAGACGACGCGCCACTGGCATCTCGAGGTCGCCACCGAGGTGCTGCAACGCGTACGCCGAGAGTTCCCCGACGGCCTGCCGACCGCCGGCCTGAGCTCCAGCGACGAGCCCCTCTTCGGCACGGCGTAGCCGTCTTTCGCGACCGCCGGAGCCCCGTGCTCGAAGCGTTGCGCGCCAGGATCGCCGAACCGTTGGACGCCGGCGCTCGCCTTGACTCGTCCCGATCAGCCGCGGCCGAGGAACCCCACGAGGAGGTCGGAAAGCGCGTCGGGCTGCTCCTCCATCACGAAGTGGCCGGCGTCCAGGATCTCGACTCGCGCCTGCGGGAGGTCGGCCTCGATCCGCTTCCAGCCGTCGGCACCGAGCGCCCACTCCCTCGTGCCCCACACGATCAGTGCCGGACACATGAGCTGCACGTCGCCCACCTCGCGCGATCGCGTACGTCGGTTGCGAAAGAACGCCTGGTAGCCGGCGAGCACCGCGCGGCGCGAGTCGCGTGAGCCTGCGGCGTCCCAATACGCCTCGATGTCGGCGGCCGTGAACGCGTCGGGGTGCACACAGCTGCGGCGAAGCGCCTTCTCGAACGCGCGCCGGCTCCCCAGCGCCAGCCTCATGAACGCCGCTCCGAGGCCCGGGGTCGCGAGCAGCACGAGGTAGTACGACTTCGCCAGCTCGTAGCGGTTGAAGCTCGTGGAGATGGCGGCCAGTCGCTCGACGCGATCAGGATTCCGAAGCGCCCACTCGAACATCACGACGCCTCCCATGTCGTGACCGACGAGAGCACACCGGTCGATGCCCTCGGCCGCGAGCACGGCGTCGAGGTCGGCGGCATACGCCTTCCAGGAGTAGTCGGCGTCAGCGGACCGATCCGATTCCCCGACCCCACGAAGGTCGGGCACGATCACGCGGCGGCCGGCGCCGACGACCCGCGGCCACACGTGGCGCCACGCCCGCCGGGTCTCGGGCCAGCCGTGCAGCAAGACGACCGGTGGTCCGTCTCCCGCCACGCCGTACGCGAGGCTGCCATCCCGCTCCGCCACCCGCACCGCCAGATCCATGGTCAAGAGGAGCTCAGGGCGTGAGCTGCTCCGGCATGAACAGACCAGCACGCTGGCCGCCGTCGACGACGAGCGCGTGGCCGGTCACGAAGCTCGCCTCATCCGACGCGAGGTACAGGAAAGCGCGGGCGATCTCGTCGGGCTCCGCGAGACGCCCGCCCAGTGGCACGAGCTGCGTCAGCTTCAGTTCCATCATCGACCGGAGCTGCTCGGGGAGCTCCGCGACGAGCCGCTCCGCCAGCGCGGTGCGAGTGCCGCCGGGGCACACGCAGTTGACTCGCACTCCGTGGTGTGCGTGGTCGAGGGCAAGCGTGTACGTCATGTTGACGACCGCGGCCTTGGCCGCGCTGTACGCGGCGGCGTTCGTGCAGCCCCACAAGCCGCCGACCGAGGCGGTGAACAGCACCGAGCCGCCCCCGCACTCACGGATCGCCGGGATCGCGTGCTTCGCTCCGAGGAAGCTCCCCTTCACGATGACGTCGAAGACCGCGTCCCAGTCCTCTTCGGACTGCGAGACGACGGTGCCGTTGCGCTCGATCCCCGCGTTGGCGAGGAACACGTCGAGCCCGCCCAGCGTGCCGACGGTGTCGCGCACCATCGCTTCGTTGTCGGCCGCCTTCGTGACGTCGACGGTCATGCCGTGGGCGCGCCCGCCACCAGACTCCACCGCGGCGGCGACGGCGGTCGCCGCGTCACCATCGATGTCGGCGATCGCGACCGCGGCACCCTCGGATGCGAAGCGAAGCGCCGTCGCCTCGCCGATGCCGGAACCGCCGCCCGTGATCAGCGCGACGGTCCCCTCGAGACGACCCATCGTCACCTCCGTGCGCCGGGAGCGAGGATCGCGAGCGTCTGCTCGAGCGCCATGCCGTACGCCCTGCGCAGGTCAACCTGTTCGGCGTCGTTCAGCCACAGTATGTCGATGCCCATGATCGCCCCCGACAGGACGTCGAGGACGCTGTCGAGGTCGACGTCGTCGCGGAACTCACCCGAGCGCTGGCCGCCGCGTACGAACTCCGCGAGCTCACGCCGCCCCGCCGCCCAGAACTCGCGGATGACCGTTTCGATGTCGGGCTCGCCGATCTCCTCAAGCAGCACTGTGTAGAAGAAGCGAAGGTCGAGCGGGCCGTCGCGCTCGGCGCGCGCGACCTTGCGCTCGAGCCGCTCGACGAGCAGCTCGCTCGCCGACAGCCCCTCGCTCGGCTCGAGGACGTCCTCGTCGAAGTCACGGATGTTGGCCCGCACCGCCTCGAGGACGATCTCGTGCTTCGACGAGAAGTAGTGGTAGAGCGCGGCCTTGGTGACGCCGACGGCCTCGGCGATCCGGGCCAGCGACGTGGCGCGCACGCCCCGCTCGGCGAACAGCCGCTTCGCGACGTTCAGGATCTCCTGCTTGGAGACCTCCTGACGTGCCTCCAGGATCGCCTTCTTCACGGCGGTGCCACCACCACTGCGGTCGACGAGCCAATCGACTCGATCGGTCGACTGTGCTTACCTATCGGTCAGCCAGGCTAACCCATCGGTAGTCGAGCGTCGAAGCACGGAGGGTTGCACTCGGTGAGCGACCGAACCGTTCTGTTCGCCACACTCGCCGAGGCGCGCGCGCTCGAGGAGGCGATCCAGGCGAACGCCGCGTTCTATCACTCGGGTTTCGGGATGGAAGCCGTCGGCGTCGGCACCGCGTCGGCGCTGCGCCCCGATGACTTCCTCGTCACGCACTACCGCGGCATCGGTGCGCCGCTCGCCAAGGGCATGGCCGCCCCCGACCTCCTCCGCTCGTTCCTGCTGAAGTCGACCTCGCCCGCACGCGGCCGCACGTGGCACCCGGTCGCGACCGACCTCGGGATGTTCGGCCATCAGGGCACGTCGGGCAGCGAGTTCGGGCGCGGGGCAGGCCTCGGTGTCGCGGCGAAGCACGCGGGGCGCGGAGCGATCGCGTGCGCGATCTTCGGCGACGGCTCCGCGCAGCGGGGCACGCTCCATGAGGCGTTCCTCATGGCTTCCGCGTGGGAGCTCCCCGTGGTGTGGGTGTGCGAGAACAACGGCTACATGATCTCGACGCGAGCGGATGCGATCTTCCCCGGTGAGGTCGCGGACCTCGCCTCCGGGTACCACATGTCGGCAGAGATCGTCGACGGCAATGACGTGTTCGCGGTGCGCGACGCGACAGATCGGCTCGTCGACGAGGTGCGTCGAACGAGCCGGCCGGTGATGCTCGAGGCGAAGACCTACCGCGTCAGGCCACACACCGAGATCGAGGCCGCGACCTACCAAGACCAGCAAGAGATCGACGCGTGGCGCGCGCGTGACCCACTCGTGGTTGCTCGAAGGCGACTCGTCGATGAGGACGGGCTCGACGATGCGCAGCTCGACCGGATCGAGTCGGAGGCAACCACCGCCGTCGCGTCGGCGCTCCAGCAGGTGCTCGCGGAGCCCGGGCATGCTCCCGACGAAGACGCCGGCCAATGGCTGTACGCGACAAGAACGCGGTGACCGTGGCCGAGGTGGGCTTCTTCGACGCGATCCGTGCGGCCATTCGCGACGAGATGGCCGCCGACCAGGACGTCGTGCTGTGGGGCGAGAACGTGGAGGACCCCTACGGCGGGCTGCTCCAGCAGTATGCCGGGCTCTCGACCGAGTTCCCCGGCCGCGTGCGGGACTCGCCGCTCGCCGAGACCGCGATCGTCGGCGCCGCGCTCGGCGCGGCGATGGCGGGCATGCGCCCGATCGCCGACATCCAGATCGCAGACTTCTCGTACGTCGCGATGGAGGAGATCGTGCGTGCCCCGCGGTGGCGCCACATGCACGGCGGAGCCGGCGATGTCCGCGTGCCGATGGTCGTGAAGATGCTCGTCGGCGGCTACCTGGGAGTGGGCGCGAACCACTCCCAGGTGCCGACCGGCTACTGGATGCACACCCCGGGGCTGAAGATCGCGTTTCCGTCGACAGCGTCGGACGCGTACGGGTTGATGCGCACCGCGATCCGCGACGACGACGTCGTGGTGTTCCTCGCGCACAAGCTCTTCATGTTCTCGACGGGTTCGGTCGACCACAGCCCGGTCCCGTTCGGCAAGGCGGTGGTCCGGCGCGAGGGTGGCGATGTCACGATCGTGGCGATCGGCCACATGAACGATCTCGCGGTCACGGCGGCTGAGCAGGTCGCAGCCAACGGCGTGTCGGCCGAGATCATCGATCCGCGCACGCTCGAGCCCTTCGATCTCGACGCGGTCCTCGCCTCCGTCGCCAAGACCGGCGCGCTGGTCGTGCTCGACGAGGACCACGTGAGCTGTGGCGCCGCGGGCGAGATCTGCATGCGGGTCCTCGAGGGGGTCGAGCCGGGCACCCTGCGCACGCCGCCCCGGCGGGTCGCGTGCGCGCAGGTGCCGTTGCCCGAGGGTGCGGCCGAGCTCCAGGCGCTCCCGTCGGTGGACCGCATCGTCGCTGCGGCAGTCGCCGCGGCGACGGGACCCTGATCGCAGCGGCGAAGCTCCTCGAACAGGTCGGTCAACGCTGCGGCTCCGCGCCGCGCTCGGCGATCATGGCTTCGACGTCGACCCCCGCGGCCGCGGTCCCGAGATCCTCGAGCCCGTCGACCGGGTGCTCGGAGAAGTGCTCCATCATCACCTCGAGGACCTCGGGCCGCTGGAGGTCGACCACCTCGATCCCGTGGGAGACGAGGAGCTCATGGCTGCCGAGTCGCTCCCCCTCGACGGCAGCCATCCCCACCACGACTCGCGGGATCCCGTGCTGGAGCACCGCGCCCGCGCACATCCAGCACGGGACGGCGGTGCTCACCAGGGTCGTCTCGCGCAGCTCGGCGAGCTTCAACAGCCCCGCGTCGTGGAGGCAGACGATCTCGGCGTGGTACGCGAGCCCGCCCGCCTGGCATCGCCGATTGCGTCCGCGCGCGAGGACCGCGCCGTCGCTCGTGCGGACCAGCGCGGCACCGATCGGCACACCGCCCTCGCCCAGGCTCGCCCGCGCTTCCTCCCAGGCCTCGGCCCATCCGGCTGGATCGCTCATCGATCACCTCCGGTCGTCGGCGGTGGTAGCACCACGTCGACAACCTCCCTGCCGCGAGTGCACGAGGAGCCCGTGCATCAATCCTCTTACTGAGTCGCATGATTGGGGTCAAGTCCGTAGCATCCCGGCAGTGCAGCACGACCTCGACGGCTTCGTCGCCGCGGTCACTGGCGCGAGCCAGGGACTGGGGCGCGCGATCGCACTCGAGCTCGGGGCGCACGGCGCGGCGGGCGCGATCACGGCCCAATCGGTCAAGGCGGCAGGCGGCATGCTCACGTGAAGCTGCTCGTCGATACCGACCCGGGCGCCGACGACGCGGTCGCGATCCTCCTGGCCCTGCGCACCCCGGGAACCGAAGTTGTCGCACTCACGACCGTCGCGGGCAACGTCGACGTCGACCAGGCGACACGCAACGCGCTGAAGACGCTCAGCGTCGCGGGCCGGCTCGACGTGCCGGTGCACCGCGGAGCATCCGAGAGCCTCGCTGCGGAGGGCTTCGAACGCGCCGAGAGCGTCCACGGGCACGACGGCCTCGGTGGCCACGACTTCGATCCCGTCGGCGCCGAGCATCCCGATGCCGCGCTCGACGCGACGCTCGCGCTCTTTCGCGAACACGGATCGACGCTGACCTACGTCGCCCTCGGCCCGCTGACCAACCTCGCACACGCGATCGATGTCGACGCGGACACCTGCCGACGCGTCGGGCAGGTCGTGGTCATGGGCGGCGCCGGCGACGGAGTCGGAAACGTCACGCCCGCCGCGGAGTACAACTTCTGGTGCGACGCGGAAGCGGCTCGGATCGTGCTCCGCTCGGGACTCCCGCTGCGCGTCGTCGGCTGGGACGTCTCGCGACGCGATGCCGTTGTCACCGCTGCCGATGTCGATCGTCTGCGCGCGTCATCTGACCCGGTCGCGAAGTTCGCCGCCGACGTGACCCGCCGCTACTTCGAGTTCGTGTCGTCGAACCATCTCCCTGGCGCCATGGACCTCCCCGATCCGGTGGCCATGGCTGCAGCGCTCCGACCTGACCATGCCAGCTGGCGTCGCGTCGCGGCCGACGTGGAGTGCCTCGGTGAGCTGACCCGCGGCGCCCTCGTGATCGACCACTGGGGCACCACCGGAGCACCCGCCGATATCGACCTGTGCACCGGCTTCGACCACGATCACTTCGTGGAGACGCTCATCGCCCGCTTGACCGCGTCCCCGTGAGTGGGCGCTTCGCGGCGAACGACGCGACAGATCGGTCGCGAATCGCCGACGCGTCGCTCGCCGACCGCGGTGAGCAGCTCATCGACTGGGTCGCCGACCACTCCCCGGTCCTCAACCGTCTCGCTCTCGAGCGCCTTGCCGACGGCGCCCTGCGCGGGCGCACCATCGCGGTCGTCGTGCACCTCGAAGCAAAGACCGCGTACCTCGCGCTTCTGCTCGCCGAGGCCGGCGCCCGCGTCGTCGCCGCCGGGAGCAATCCGGGATCGACCCAGGACTCGGTGTGCGCCGCCCTCGTCCGCCGCGGGGTCGAGGTGCACGCGATCCACGGCGCTACGCCGGAGGAGTTCGAGCTCGACCTGCTCGCGGTGGCCGATGCCCGTCCCGAGCTCGTCGTCGACGACGGTGCCGAGCTGACGACACGGATGATCGAGCATCGGCCCGACCTCGTCACACGCCTACGCGGCGTGACCGAGCAGACGACGACCGGAGTCGCCCGCCTGCGCGCCCTCGAAGCCGCCGGTCGTCTCCCGTTCCCCGCGATCGCGGGGAACGACGCCTCGTGCAAGCACCTCTTCGACAATCGCTTCGGGACGGGCCAATCCGCGCTCGCGGCCGTGCTTCGGCTCACGAACACCAGCGCGTGGGGCAAGGAGGTGTGCGTGGTCGGCTACGGCTGGGTCGGTCGCGGCCTCGCCGAGTACGCCGAGGGGCTCGGTGCGCGCGTCACTGTGGTCGAGCTCGACCCGGTACGCGCGCTCGTCGCCCACATGGAGGGCCACCGAGTCGCCCGTCTGCGCAATGCTCTCCCCGACGCCGACCTCGTGATCACCGCGACCGGCGACGTCGACGCGCTGCCCGCGTCAGCCTTCCCGTTCCTCGCCGACGGCGTCCTGCTGGCGAATGCGGGCCACGACGACCGCGAGATCGATGTCGAAGCCCTCCGACGTGGAGCCACGTCATCGGCTGAGCCTCGGCCCGGGGTGACCACGCTGACCCTTCGCGACGGGCGGCGCGTCCACGTGCTGAGCGAGGGCCAGCTCGTCAACATCGCGGGCGCCGACGGCCACCCGGTCGAGATCATGGACCTGTCGTTCTCGGTCCAGGCGCTGGCCGTGCACCACCTCGCCGGTGCCGACGACCTGTCTGCCGGCGTGCAACCGCTGCCCGACCATCTCGATCGCGCGATCGCGCGAACGAAGCTTGCGACCCTGGGCATCGAGCTCGACGACCACGAGACCGTCGATACCCGATGAGCGACATCCGTGATCCGACCCTCGCCGGACCCGGTGCTCGTCGCATCGAGTGGGCAGCCGAACATGCGCCGGTGCTGCGACGAGTGCGCGAGCGAATCGTCGACGACGCGAGCTTGCGCGGGCGGCTCGTCGGTGTCGTCCTCGCGCTCGAGCCCAAGACCGCGTTCCTCGCGTGCGTCCTCGCCGATGCCGGCGCCGACGTCGTGCTCACGTGCAACGCGGCAATGACGAACGATGACGTCGCGGCCGCGCTCGATGAGCGAGGCGTGACCGTGTTCGCTCGTAGCGACGCGTCCCCGGACGACGAGCAGCAGTACTACGCCGAGGTGCTCGCGCGGCATCCGGAAGTCGTGATCGACGACATGGCCGAGCTCATCCGGCTCGCCCACCTCGAGCACTCACACGCACTTGCCGACCTACGGGGTGCGACGGAGGAGACGACGTCGGGGGTCAGCCTGCTCCGCACGATGGCGTCCGACGGCGCGCTTCGCGTCCCGTGCATCGCGGCAAACGACGCTCGTTGCAAGCACCTCTTCGACAACAAGTACGGGAGCGGCCAGTCGGTGCTGAGCGCCCTCATGGACACGACCAACCTGCTGATCGCGGGCACCGCCGTGCTGATCGTGGGCTACGGCTGGGTCGGGCGCGGTCTCGCACGGGTCGCTCGCGGCCTCGGCGCACGCGTCACCGTCGCCGAGGTCGACCCGGTCGCAGCGCTCGAAGCCCATCATGACGGTCACGAGATCGCGACCGTCTCCGATGCCTGCGAGCGCGCCGACTGGGTGATCACGGCAACGGGCTGCCGGCGGGCGCTTCCGATGCGGGCGATCGGCCGTTGCAAGCCGGGCGTGGTCCTCGCGAACGCCGGCGGCCCGTCCGACGAGATCGACGTGGATGGCCTCCGCGCCGGCGCGACCGTGATCCGGGAGGTTCGGCCCCACGTGGTCGAGTACGCGCTCACGGACGGTCCCGCCGTGCTGCTCGTCGGTGACGGCCGGTGCGTGAACCTGTCGGCCGGCGAGGGGCACCCGATCGAGATCATGGACCTGACCTTCTCGATCCAGGTGCTGGCGGCTCGCCATCTTGCACTCCACGGCGCGGAGATGGGCCCGGGGCTGCATCCGCTCCCGACCGAGATCGACGACGCGGTGGCCCGCGAGAAGCTCGCGACGCTCGGCGTGGAGATCGACGAGCTCACGCCCGACCAGCGCGCGGCCGCGGCCGACTGGCAACGTGCGTCGAGCGCGTGACGCCGCGCCAGCGTGGCGGACAGCTCGCGGCGATCCCGCGGCTGAGGGTGACGAAGAGGATGCCGTCAGGCCAAGTCGAGCTCCCGCGACCATCGTGGGACGGGCACGCCCCGGTCGTGGTGCCAGAGATGCATGACCGCGTCGCGCCGCGGCGGGTCGAGCAGCACCCGGGCGAGCTCTGCCAGCTCGGCGGCGGGATCGCCGAGCCGCATCGACCAGCTACGGATTCGGCGGGTGAACAGCTGGCAGTCGTACTCGGTCGCGAAGCCGTAGCCACCCATGCACTGGTGCACCGCAGTCGCGACGTGCCGGCCGGTCTCGACGGCCTTGGCCCACGCCATGGTGGCGAACACCGGTGGCGGCACCCCCCCGCCGCGCTGCGCATCGTCGGCGACCCACGCGGTCTTGCGCACCAGCAGCGCGGTGCCGTCGACCGCCGTGGCCGCATCGGCAAGCCTGTGCGCGACCGCCTGGAACGCCCCCACCGGACGCCCGAACTGCTCGCGGTGCTTCACGTGTTCGACGCCGAGCGCGAGCAACGCGTCGGAGGCGCCGACGACGCGGGCGGACGCGAGCAGGCGCACAAGACGACGCAAGCGGTCCGCCTCGTCGGGCCCCCCGAGACGTTCGCCGAGTGCCCTGCCCACGGGCGCGAGGAGGTCGCCCGCCGTCGTGCGGCGTGCCGCCGCTGCCTCGACCGACGCGAGCGCGACACCGTCGGCATCGGCCACCACCGCGTGCGCCGCGCTCGCTGGTGCAACCCCGTCGAGCCCGTACGCCGCGTCGATCGCGAGGACCGCCCGTACCGCGGCAGTCTCGACGAACGGAACGGGCGCGAGGGCGCGTCCGAGCTCCCAGGCCGCGGCCGTGAGCAACGCGGGCGTCGGCGGGAGCTCCGCGAGCCCGAACGCCTCGAGCCGCGCCTCGAGCGCAGCGCTGCGACCGTCGGCCGCCTGCTCTGCCGCTCGCACGTCCGTCGTCGTGCACTCCTTGGTGAGCAGCGCGCGCAGGCCGTCGACGAGCTCGGCCTCTTCCTCACCCCAACGCTCGTCGAGCATCGCGCCGCTAGCCCCTCGGCAGCCCGAGGCCGCGCGACGCGATCGTGTTGCGCTGCACCTCGCTGGTACCGCCGATGACCGTGTAGACCGTTGCCACGCGCAGCATCTCCTCCATGTCCGCTGCGAGCTGGTCGCGGGCAGCAGCGCCACGTTCCTCCTGGTACAGCGTCTCGGGGGCGAGCAGGTCGGTCAGCCACTGCGCCTCACGCTGCGCGAGCTCTGACCCCGCAACCTTCGCCATCGACGCCTCGGCGTTCGCGATCGCACCGCGCTCGCCGATGGCGGCCAGGCGCAGGCCCAGCAGACGCTCGACCTCCAGGTCGGCGACGAGCCGGCCGAGCTCCTCCAGACGGGCCTCACCCAGCTCGTCGGCGCGTCCCTCGTACCGGTGCAGGAAGCGTGCCAGCCAGAGGCGCCCTTCCCGGCCGCCGAAGCTCATCGCCCGCTCGACGTCGAGGGCCTCGGCCAGCACCGACCAGCCCTCGTCGACCTCGCCCACGACGTTGGCGACCGGGACCACCACGTCGTCGAAGAAGCACAAGTTGACCCGCCACCCGCCCATCACGGGGACCGGCGTGATCTCGACGCCCGGGAGGCTCGTGTCGATGAGGACGATCGACAGGCCGTGGTGCCGCTGCGCGTCGAGATCGGTCCGTACGATCGCGAACACGAAGTCGGCGAGGTGAGCGCTCGACGTCCAGAGCTTCGAGCCGCTGACTCGCAGCGCGTTGCCGTCGCGCACCGCACGCGTCTTCAGCGCGAGAAGATCGCTCCCCGCCTCGGGCTCGCTGTACCCGCCGGCGTACCAGGTGTCACCTCGGGCGATGCGCGGCAGGTGCTCGGCGCGCAACGCGTCGGAACCGTGACGCACCAGCATCCATCCGATGGCCTCGTTGATCTCCACGCCGTACATGGGCAAGCCGGCGCAGTCGATCTCCTCGTGGAGCACGAACCGCTCGGTCTCCGTGACCGGTCGCCCGTACGGCTCGGGCCATCCCAGACCGATCCAGCCGCGCTCGGCAAGCATTCGATAGAAGGTGGGCGCGTGCCGCTCGACCTCGAGATCCGCCATCTCGCGCCGGAAGCCGAGCGCGTCGCCACCCGAGATCTCCTCGACGAACGCGCGGATCTCGTCACGCCACGCACGTTCTCGCTCGTCGAGCCCGAAGTTCACACGCGACCCTGGATCGCGAACGCGGCGACAGCATTGTCCCGCAGGAACGCCCGCTCGACCTCGGCCGGGAGCGCGAGGTCAGCCACGCCCTGCAGCGGACGCTCGAAGTCGAGGATCGGCCAGTCGCTCGCCCAGATGCACTTGGCGCGACCGAACCTTCGCAGGAAGTTGACGAACCGCTCCGGGTAGTGCTTCGGCAGATGCGCGCTGGTGTCGATCCAGACGTTGGGGTGCTTCTGAGCGACCGCGATCATCTCCTCGGTCCAGGGCCACCCGATGTGGCCCGCGACGATGCGCAGCTCGGGGAAGTCGACGGCCACGCGGTCGACGTAGAGCGGGCGGCCCGTCTCCGACGGGTAGCTCGGCGGTCCGGTGTTGCCCACTTGCACCTGGAGCGTGATCCCGAGATCGCAGCAGGCGGCGTACAGCGGGTACCACTGCGGGAGTGT
Source organism: uncultured Bifidobacteriaceae bacterium (assembly GCA_964532485.1). Lineage (GTDB taxonomy): Bacteria > Actinomycetota > Acidimicrobiia > IMCC26256 > PALSA-555 > DATBSK01. The sequence goes on along the minus strand of CAZHKE010000004.1, from coordinate 41,389 downwards.
GAGCGGTCGGTCGCCGATGAACGGCTCGAGCTTGAGGCCGACGAATCCGAGCTCGCGGACCTGGCGCCCCAGCTCGAGCACCGCCGCCATGACGCCGTCGGTGGTGAACGGATCGGCGTATCCCACTCCGAGGAGCCGATCGGGATGGCGGGCGACCGCCTCCTCCACGACCGCTACCGGTACGAGCGGGCCGGCCGAGCACAGGCCGACGGCGATGCCCGCCGCGTCCATCTCGTCCACCATCGCGTCGATCGGAATTCCGGCGCGCAGCCGCGAATCGCCGCCGTACCGGTCGACCAGGGCCCAGTTGCGCTCTGGCTGGATCCCCGCGACCTCGACCGTCCACGGCTGGATCCACGCGTCGATGACGCCGTAGTCGCGCGTCGATTCGGGGCTCACGGGCTACCGGCTCACGTGCTCGCGAGCAAGATCCTGCTCGTCCATCGGTCCCCTCGGCGGTGCTCCGGCTCCCGTGCGCTGCCGACGGACTATAGGTAACTTCGTTCGACAATTGCAGGAGCGATAGAGCAGCCGAGCGGACGCGGGTCGGGCATCCCGAGCCGCGACGAGCGCGCCAGGCAACGGGAGCAGGCGATGCCAGATCATCTTGTCATCGACGGCGACGGCCACGTGATGGAGCCGTTCACGGTCTGGCAGACCTACCTCGACCCGGGATTGCGCGACTTCGCGTACCGGACCGTTGACGTCGACGGTGAGGAGAGGCTCGCGATGGGCGACTTCTTGATCGACATGGACGTGTCACCCGGTGACTTCGCGACGCCCGGAGGTCTGCGCGCCGAGAACGCGGAGGGGCGCGGCTGGAACGACATCCACGCCGCGGCGTCCGAGCCCGGACCACGGCTGGCGCTGATGGACGAGATGGGCATCGACGTGTCGGTGCTGTACCCGACGTTCGTGCTCACCGCGCAGAACCTCCCCGATGGGCTGCGCGAGGGGATCGTCGACGCCTACGAACGCTGGATGGTCGACTTCTGCGCGACCGACCCGAAACGCTTGAAGTGGGTCGCGTTCGTACCGCGCAACAGCGTCGAGGAGGCGGTCGCCGCGGTCGGCCGCGCGGCCGACCGCGGCGCGTCCGGTCTCTTCGTCAGCGCAGCGCCCGCGCCCGACGCGCGACTCGTCGGAGACCCCGCCGAAGACGCGATCTACGCCGCGGCCACCGATCACGACCTCGCGTTCGGCATCCACGTGTCCGACACCTCGACGTCGACACACGACTTCGGGCGCTTGATGCCGACGCGCTGGATGTGGGATGTCGTATCAGGCCCGTTCGAGATCATGCTCGCCATGGTGCAAGGGTTCGGCAATGGCATGCTCGACCGGCACCCGAACCTGCGTCTCGGGTTCCTGGAAGGGAACATCGGATGGCTCCCATGGCTCATCCGCAAGATGGAGGAGTCGTACGAGAATTTCGGATCGATGTTCCCGATGCCGGAGCAGACCCCGCTCGAGCAGTTCCGCGAGCGGTGCTGGGTGTCGGGCGAGACCGGCGAGAAAGAGCTCGCCGACGTCGCGGCGCTCGTCGGTGCCGACCGGTGCCTCTGGGCCAGCGACTTCCCGCACTACGAAGCGAGCTGGAAGCCGGTCGACGAGCTGACCGAACGTATGGACCTGACCAGCGAGCAGAAGCGCGAGATGCTCGTCGATGCGTCGGTCTCGTTCTACGGGTTCACTGCCGGCGACCTGCCCGGTCCCTGAGCATGCCCGCGACCCCAAGGAGCCTTCTGTGCCCAACCGCAGCCATCACGTCGCGTGCGTGACGGATGAGCCCGAGGCGGTCGTCGAGTTCCTGACCGACGTGCTCGGGCTCGAGCTCACCGGCCGCCTGCGGGCGCCCGGTGACGCCACGAGCACGATCCTCGGCTGGCCCGAGAACGACGGCGCCGAAGGCTGGATGCTGGGCACCGGGTCGGGCGGTCTCGTCGAGGTGATCCGCATACCCGAGGAGCTCCGAGGCCGCGTGCAGCCGACGTTCGCGCTGATCAGCTTCGCCACCCCCGATCTCGAGGCGCGCGTCGATCAATGCCGCGGACGCGGCATCGAGGTGACGGACCCGATCCGCACCAAGGGTGACGGCCTCGACCTCAGCGGTTCCGTCGCGCGCGTCGGCGGCCTCGCTTTCGAGCTCCTGCGCTTCGAGGCGACGTCGCCGGGCTCGGTGGAGTGACCACGGACCCTCCGACCCTTCAGCGGACGAGCTCCGCCCCGGCTGCGGCGAGCGCGGTTCCCACCGCGCTCCACACCACGACCCCGGCGACGCCCCACGTGAGCAACCGGCCTCGCGGCGCGCCGAGAGCGAGTCCGAGCAGCACGCCCCCTGGTGCAGTGGTGAGCGGCGGAGCCATCAGTCCCACGCCCGGTACGCCGTAACGATCGTAGTGGCGCCTCAGTCGCGCACTACGCCGACCTGGATCCCGCGGCGCACGCCCGCGCGCCGTGCGCCAGAGACGCACCCGTTCGCGCACGGCTTCGCCGAGGACGACGAACAGCGCAACGCCGAGAGCCCCTGCCCCCGCGGCGATGAGCCCGACCGCAATGGGATTGATGTCGAACGCGATCCCGAGCGGGATCGCGAGCAGGGGGTCGACGACCGCGAGGGCGAACACCGACACCAGCTCGCCCACGGTCTCCACGTCGTGCCCCTACTCGAACACGACCGGTACCGCCTCGAGCCCGCGCATGAACGGGCCGTGGAGGTGGCGCCGGCGCACACCGTCGTCGCGCAGACGGAACGGCGGTACGCGTTCGAGGAGACGCTCGACCGCGACCCGCTGCTCGAGGCGCACCAGGGGGGCTCCGAGGCAGAAGTGCACACCTTGCGCGAACGTGAGGTGCGGGTTGGGCGTGCGGGCGATGTCGAGCGTCTGCGGTTCGACGAACACGGTCGGGTCGTGGTTCGCAGACCCCATGAGCACCAGGACGACGTCGCCCGCTCGCATGTGCTCGCCGTGGAGGCGCTCGTCGCGGCGCAGCGTGCGGATGTCACCCTGCACGGGCGCGTCGTAGCGGAGGATCTCCTCCATCGCGGGAGGAATGAGCGACGGGTCGGACCGAAGCGCTCGCTGGATGTCGGGGTGCGCGCCGAGCTCGTAGGCGATGTTGGTCATGTGGAAGACCGTCGTCTCGATACCGGCGAAGAACAAGAGCAGCACCATGCCGATCTGCTCCTCGAGGCTGAGGCGCTCCCCTTCCACCTCCGCCTCCGTCATGGCGGTGAGCATGTCGTCACGCGGGATCGACGTGCGATCCTCGAGGGCAGCACCGAAGTAAGCGAAGCACTCGAACATCGCGTTCATGCCGGCTTCGGTGTCGGGCTCACCGATCATCTTGTCCGCCCACTCACGGAACCGGGCCCGGTCCTCGCGCGGGACGCCCACGATGTCGGAGATCGCGCGCACCGGCACGAGGTCGGCGAACTCGGGGACGAGATCGACCTCGTCCCGCCCGAGAAACGCGTCGATGAACTCGTCGACGCTCTCGCGTAGCGCGTCCTCGAATGTGGCGATTCGGCGCGGCGTGAACGCGCGGCTGACGAGATTGCGAAGGCGCGTGTGCTGGGGCGGGTCCATCAGCACCATGCTGGGCGGCGCGTGCTCGACGTCGGTCCCGAGGATGATGCCGCCGGTGTTCGAGTAGGTCTCGTGGTCGTTGAGCGCCGCGCGTACGTCGTCGTATCGGGAGATCGCGAAGAACCGGCCGTCGGGATCGCGATAGCAGGGGGCGTCGCGTCGCAGGATCTCGTAGCGGGGGAACGGGTCGTCCTGCACGGCGGGGTCGTAGGGGTCGAACCTCACCACGGCCGCCGTTGCTCCCCCACCTGACCTCCCGCCGGCTCGCCTTCGCCGTCGCGCCCGACCGTGCTGACCGGGCGGTCAGTGTACCCATCCGCCCGGTCAGGAGCGCCCGACCGCCCCTCCCGTCGATGTACGCGAGCTGGCGATCATGAGCTCAGCCGGTTCGCGGGCTCGCGACCTGCACCGCTGCGTCACTCGCGCCTCCGTCGCGTGAGCGAGGGCAGCTCCACCGACCCGCGCTCGCGCGACGGCAGGATCACCGTCGCGTCGCCGTGCGCTGTCTGCTCGCCGCGCTGATCGATGCAACGCAATGTGACGTCGGCGACGCAGTGCCCGTCGTCGGTGCGGACGTCCGTCACCTCGCCCTGCACCCACGTCGTGTCGCCGATGAAGTTGAACCGGTCGAGCCGGTTCCAGAAGCGCCACAGGAACGCGTCGTCGCCCATCCAATCGGTGATCGCCTGGATCATCCACGCCGTGCGCATGAAGCCGTAGTCGTAGCGAAACGGAGCACCGACCTCCTTGGCCCAGTCCTCCTCCCAGTGCAACCGCTGGACGACATCCCATGCGCCCCGGGCGTCCTTGGTCCAAAAGCGCGGCATCTTCTGGCGATGCCGGTGCGCGAGACGGAACGGGCCGAACCCGTAGCCGCCCCACCCCCACCCCATGTGCATCGCGATGATGTCGGTGACGGTGAGGGGGCCCTTCACCAGGCCGCCGATCGGTTCGCCGATCTCCACGTCCTCGACGAAGCGGGTCTCGGCGCCCCGGGGACTCTCTCGTGAGTAGGCCTCGTCGATGCGCGCCAGGTCTTCGTCGGTGTAGCTCGCGCTCGAGTAGCCCTCGTACTTCCCGCGCTTCGCGGCGGCCCGTCGCTCGGTGCGTACGTACCACTCGTGCTGCCACACGACGGGCTGCTCGTGTTGGTTCGTCCACTGGAGATCGTGGTGGGTGATCACCGAAGTTCCCCCGAACTCCGATTCCTTCACGTCCACGTCGGACACGACACCGACGAAGCCGAGCTCGTCGCCGGGTCGGATGTGCTCTGCCCACTCGATCTCGGTGCCGGCGTGGAAGAGATGCACGCCCGACAGCGCGCCACGAGACTTCTCCTTCACGTCTGGCGGCATCTTCGGCGAGTGGTCGTCGCCCATCGTCATGTAGAAGAGCGGTGAGGCGACCACCGTTCCCCAGCTTGTCGAAGCCGCATACCTGGGGTCGCACCAGAGCGGGTTGTCGTCGCCGCAGCCGTGGGCGAAGTGGCGGATCGCGTCGAGCGTGGCTTCGACGTTCCACTGGTACGTGTACCCGACCGTGTACCCGATGCGGGCGCGTTCCTTCTCGATCTGCTCCGGGGTGATCAGGGCGCCGACGCGCGCGTCGTCGGCATCACCCTCCGCGTCATCGTCCATGGACTCCCGCCCCGTGACAAATCATTAAACGAAGTTTACGGTATGCCGCGACCCGTGGTCCCGGGAGGAGCAGCCGAGTGACCGAGTACCACCCGGCCGTCGCCACGGCCGATCCGTTCAGTCCGCTGGCGGCACTGCACGCCGACTGCCCGGTTCACCACTTTCCCGGCCTCGACCTCGTGACGGGCTACGAGACCGTGTCGTCCGTGCTGCGAGATGCCGAGACTTTCAGCAGCCGCTCACCGCGCCCGCTGCCACGCGGTGAGGTGCAGCACATCGTCCATCTGGACGGTGACGAGCACACACGCGTGCGCAAGATCGTCAACAAGGCCTTCACCGAACGCGCGGTTGCCGACTCCGCGCCGCGCATCGAAGCGGTCGCCAACGACCTCGTCGACCGTTTCGTCAGGCGCGGCCACGCCGACCTGGTGCGAGAGCTCAGCGCGCCGATGCCTGCGATCGTGTTCCTCGGTCTGCTCGGCATCGCGGCCGATGATCGCGAGCAGTTTCTCTCGTGGGCCGACGATGCGATCGCCACCTCGCACACGAGCGAACCGTCCCCCACCGACGCCGAGTTCCGCGCGTACGTGCTCGACCAGGTTCGCGCACGGCGAGAGCATCCCCGCGACGACTTCGTGAGCCGGCTCGTGCACGCGGAGGACGAGCGTGACCACCTCAGCGACGCCGAGGCCGTCGCCATGGTGCGCATCCTGATCGTCGCCGGCACCGAGACGACGACGAACGCGATGAGCACCCTCTTCCACCGCCTGCTCGCGCAGCCCGAGCTGTGGGCCCGCGTCTGCTCGAACGACGGGCTCGTGCCGGCCGCGGTCGAGGAGGCGCTCCGCATCGACCCTCCGCTGAACTGGGTGCCCCGGATCGCGAGCACCGACGCCGAGGTCGCCGGCGAGCGCATCGCCGGGGGGACGGTCGTCGCGACGTGCGTCGGGCACGCGAACCACGACCCGGCCGTCTTCGCCCACCCAGAGACGTTCGACCTCGACCGCGTTCGGGAGGCTCCCCACCTCACGTTCGGGTACGGCAAGCACTTCTGCATCGGCGCGCCTCTCGCGCGGCTCGAGGCCAGGGTCGCGCTGCAGACGGTGGCGCGTCGGCTCCCAGACCTGCGACTCGCCGACGGCTACGAGTTCGAGCCGCGCGGACCGTTGATGATGCGAGGCTGCAAGGAGCTCCCGGTGCGCTTCACTCCGACAGCGTGAGGGACGATCTGCTGGACTGGGTCGTCCGCGCGGTCGAGGCGGGCGGCCCGTCGCGCGGCTAACCCGGTCCGCCGGCGCTCCATCGCGGGTCGGCGAGCAAGGCGACGAGCTCGGCGTCGAAGCTTCGCAGGCGTTCGGGGCGCACGTCGGTCGGGAGCCACGCAGCCTCGAGTGAAGCGCGCGCCGCGGCGACGAGATCCTCCGGGCCCCAACCCAGGGTGCGCGCGGCCACTCGGTATTCCTGGGCGATGTCGGTGAAGAAGTAGGGCGGGTCGTCGGTGTGGAACGTGCAGCGAGCACCTGCTGCCGCCAACCCCACGACGGGGTGTGCATCGAAATCGGGAAAGATCCCGGGCATCTGCATGACGTTGCTCGTGAGGCACAACGTGAGTGGGATCTGCTGCTCGACGACGCGGGCGAGCAGGTCGTGATCGAACAAGGCGCTGTAGCCGTGGTCGATCCGGTCGAGGCCGAAGTCGAGCGCCGGCTCGACGTCGTCGGGCATGTCGACATGCCCGCAGAGGCGCAAGCCGCGGGCGCGTGCGGCCTCATAGCCCGGCGCGAGCGCGGCGAACGGCACCGACAGCGGGTCGCCGCTGTTGCCGACACCCACCACCGGCAGGCCGCGGTCGGCCGCGTCGCCGGCGATCTCGGCGATGCGAGCGGCGACCTCGCCCCCGGCGGCACGGTCGAACTCGACGATCACGCCGCCGCTGAGATCCCAGCGGTCACGCGCGGACTCGAACGCCACGTCCAGCGCGCGCAGGAAGTCGAACGGGTCCCAGCCGCGCTCCACGTGGAAGCCGAGGGTCACCATGACCTCCACGTGGCGACACCCCGCGTCGACTTCGCGCGCCAGCACGTCGAGCGTGGCGTCGGTGACGTCGGACGGCTCGCGGAGGACCTCGCCGGCACGGGCGAGGTCGGCGGCGAACTTGGCGAAGCCCCGGTAGTCGAAGGCCGACCCGGGTGCGGGGGAACCGGGCAGCTCGACGTCGTGCTCGGCCGCGAGGCGGCGCAGCGTCGATGCCGGGATCGCGCCCTCGAGGTGCAGGTGCAGCTCCGCCTTCGGGACCCGCCGCGACAGCACGTCGAGAGCGATCACCGGGCCGAGCGGCGCGGCCTCCACGTCGAACATCTCGCCCTCGCCGGGCAGGCCGCCGCCTGCGATCGCCTCCTCGACCGCCCGGTCGAGTGCCTCGCCGCCCTCCATCCCCCGACCCTCAGCCGAGGTGGGGCAGCAGGGCTGCCGCCGCCTTCGTGCCGGTGAGGTACGCGGCGCTGGTCGCGCCGGTCAGCAGGTAGTCGCCGGCGAACGCGACACCACGCTGCGGCGGCAGCGCGACGAACTCGCCCAACCGGCGCATGGAGCCGACGCCGAACGCGGGGAGTGCCTCACGCCATCGACTCACGAACCGGTCCTTGATCACCGTTCGGATCGACGGGTAGCGCTGAGACGCGACGTCCACGATGGCGTCGAGGTCCTCGTCGTCGGTCTTGTCGAGCTGGCGCACGATGTGGTTCGTCTTCATCGAGATCCGCAGGAACCGCACGTCGGGGTTCGTGCTCGAGACGTCGTACCCGAGCGCCGCGATCTGCTGGTCCTCCTTGCGGGGGAAGAAGACGCCCGACGGCACACCCTCGGGAGGCTCGGTGACGGTGAAGAACGGTAGCTCGTGGGGGACGTACTGGACACGCTCGAAGAACTGCACTCGCTCGCGGGTCAGACCACGGGTGAAGTCGAGCACGCGGCTGCCCGGCACTGCGATCAACACCGCGTCGGCGGTCGTCGACTTCGACGCTCCACCCTCTTCCCAGCTGATCGCGACCGGGTCGCGCCCGAGGTCGACGTCGGTCACGCGTGCGTTGGTCGTGACGTCGAGCCGTGCGGCGAGCGCGCCCGTGACCGTGCCGAGACCCTGCCGGAACGTCCAGATCTGCGGCTGGCGCGGGAGCAGCGACGTGCTCAGGAACGCGCCCTTCGAGAAGTTGTGCGGCTCCCAGCCGCAGTAGAGCTCGAACATCGGCTCGACGACGTACTCGAGGAAGCTCGGGTTGAGGCGCGAGAGCCACGTCTCGACCGACTGGTCGTCGGCCCATGCACCGCGCCAGGGCTCGTCCCAACGACCGTCGGACTCGCGGCGCTGGCGCAGGAACGCCGGAAGCATCTTGGCCATCCGCAACCGGTCCCACACGCTCATCCCGGTGAAGCGCAGGATCCCCTTGGGGTCCGTGTAGTTGAACTCGTGTGCCGTGCCGTCCCGCCACACGCTGAAGCTCACGTCGCCGCCCGGGTACGTCAGGCGGTCGCCGGCGATCCCGAGCTCGTCGAAGATCGTGTCCTCGAAGCCCGGCGTCGCGATGAACTCGGCACCGAGGTCGATCCATGCGCCGTTCCACTCCATCGACCGCATGCGTCCGCCGACGTGGGGTGTCGACTCGAGCACCGCGACGTCGACACCCTGCTTCTGCAGCGCATACGCGGCACCGAGCCCGGCAATCCCCGCTCCCACTACCACGACCTTGGCCATGTCGCCTCCGTTCCGGTTTGCGTCGGCACTCGGCTAGAAGCTCGACCCGCCGTCGACGTTCACCCACGCCCCATTCACGTAGGTCGCCCGGTCAGATATCAAGAACGCGACGACGTCGGCGATCTCCTCCGGCGTCCCGAGCCGGTCGGCCCAGGTCACGCCGCCATAGCGCGCGTTCGCGTCGACGAAGTATTCCTGCTCGGTCATCTGGCGCTCGCGGGCCGCGATCCGTCGGCGTTCCTGCACACCCTCCGACGCGATCATCCCCGGCATCACCGCGTTGGCTCGGATCCCGTCGTGCGCGAACTCTCGTGCGAGGTTCTTGGTGAAGTGGGCCAGTGCCGCCTTTTGCGCCGAGTAGTACGCGAGCTGCGGGTGGTAGTGGCGGACCGACATCGCCGAGATGTTCACGATCGCTCCGCCCCCGTTCGCCTGCATCAACGGCACGACCTCGCGGCAGAAGCGGACCGCCGACATCAGCACGCTGTCGAAGTGACGCTGCCAGCAGTCGTCGTCTTGGTCGAGGATGCCGCTCGTCCGCACGAGCGGGCCGACGGTGTTCACCAGCGCGTCCACGCGTCCGAAGCGCTCGATCACGGCCTCGACGACGCGAGGCGGCGCGTTCGGAGCTGCGAGATCGTCGGCCCACCAGGCGACCTCGGCGCCGCGGTCGGTGCACTCGGCGGCGGTCCGCTCGAGGCGTGCCGCGGTCTGCGACGCCAGCGCGAGGCGGGCGCCCTCGTCCGCGAGGACGAGGGCGGTGGCCCGTCCCATCCCCGTGCTCGCGCCCGTCACGAGCACCACTCTTCCCGCCACACCGAGATCCAGCGGTCCCGCTCCTCACCTTGGGTCGGTCGCTGCGGGCCCCGTCACCCCACTCGCAGCCGTTCCTTCGCTCGCGCTTTCGAATCAGGTAGCGAAGTCATACCATGCCGCCGGACGCAGCGCGCTCGATCCTGGGGGGCACCGATGACGACCGACACCGTGACGCGTCAGGCGGCGGCACCGGGCGCGATCTCGCTCGAGGGACGCAAGGCCCGACCGGTGCTGTGGTGGGCCGTGATCGGCGCCGGCTTCGTCGCGCTGCAGGTCTACATCTACACGTCGTGGATCGCGAGCGGCGACGCGACACGCACGCTGCCCGGGGTCGACCCGCTGACCGGGGCAACCGAGATCTGGCTCAACGGGTTCCAGATCCTCTCGGTCGCGGCTGCGGTGCTCATCGTCGCGATCGTCGTCCGCCAGTCATTGCGGGAGCGACGGCTGAGCTTCGACGCGATGCTCGTCATCGCGTGGGTGGCCGTGTACTGGCAAGACCCGATCATCAACTACGTCCGGACGGGCTTCTACTACAACTCGCACTTCCTCAACGTCGGCTCCTGGACGGAGCACATCCCGGGCTGGATGTCGCCGAACGGCACACTGCTGCCCGAGCCCATCGCGTTCGTGGGCTCGCTGTACTTCTGGCTCGGTCCGGGCGCGAGCCTCCTCACATTCTGGGTGATGCGGCGCGCGAAGCGTCGCTGGCCCGGGCTCGGCAACGTCGGGTTGATCGCCAGCGCGTGGGTCGTCATGGTCGGTCTCGACCTGCTCGCGGAGCTGATCTGGGTGCGCACGGAGCTGTACGCCTACTCGGGAACCGTCCACGGCCTCTCGATCTGGGGCGGGCAGCGATACCAGTTCCCGATCTACGAAGCCGTGCTCTGGCCGATGATGTGGACCGCGATGGGCGCGCTGAAGTACTTCCGGGATGACAAGGGTCGTTCCGTCGTGGAGCGGGGTGTCGACCGCGTACGAGCCGTGCGGTGGCGCACCCCGCTGCGCGTCCTCGCGATCATCGGCTTCGCGAATGTCGCGATGCTCACGTACAACATCGCGTTCCAGGCGTTCGTGCTCCACAACGACAAGCAGCCGGCCGGGTTCCCGAGCTACCTCCAGAACGAGATGTGCGGGCCGGGAACGAGGTACGCGTGCAACGGCCCCGAGATCCCGATCCCGCTCCCCCACTCCCAGGCCGTGCCGCCCGGAGGCGGGGCACCCCGGTGACGGACGTGAAGGGGGTGAGCGCCGGGGCGCCGGTGAAGAGCCGGGGCGAAGAGCCGGGGCGCCGTTGCCGCCCCATCTCCCCATCGGTAAGATCCGTCAACTGATTCGTCCGGCAGGCAAGCTCGTCGTTGCGATGCGCCGGCCAGCATGCCGGTCGGGCGACCGCCGGGGGGGAGGCACCGTGCGACACGCTCGTGTACTGGTGATCGGCGCTCTGGTCGCCGGTCTGGTGGGAGTCGGCGCCTCGGGCGCGCAGGCTCGGGTCGACCACAAGCCCAGCGGCGATCCCGTCAAGCTCATGGTGATGGGGAGCTTCGAGGGTTCAGGGCTCGACTTCAACGACATCCCCGACGCGGCGAAGGCCGCGGCCGCGGCTCTCAACAAGAAGGACGGGATCAACGGGCAACCGGTGAAGATCATCGTCTGCAACACCGGCATCGACCCGAACAAGCCGCTCGAGTGCGCACGCGAGGCCGTCGACGAGGGCGTCGTCGCCATCGTCGGGGCGTTCGTGACCGACGACTACTTCGAGCCGCTCACCGAAGCCGGCATCCCGAGCGTCGCCGACTACGGGATCTCGAACGACGAGCTCACGAACCCGCTCTCCTTCCCGATCGGCGCGACGGCGATCGGCGGCACCGGCGGCATGGGTGCGATCCTCGCCGACCAGGGCGCCGACAAGGTGGACGTCGCGTACCTCGATCTCCCCGGCGGGGTCGGCAAGCTCGCCGCCGACTTCGCGAACTACGGGCTCGAGTCGAGGGGCGCACCCGACGCGTCCCAGACCCCGGTGCCCGTCGGCGGAGCCGACCTCCAGCCGAGCGTCCAGCAGACCAGCGACAACGACCCGGAGGGAATCGCGCTCGCGCTCACCGACCCGGAGTTCTCGAAGTGGCTGGTGGCGTACCGCCAGTCGGGCGGCAAGGCGAAGATCGCCGCACCCGGCAGCACCGTCAACCCTTCGAACGTCGACACGCTCGGTGACCTCGCCGAGGGTCTGCTCGTCTCGACGAACTTCAAGCCCGCGTCGCTGAAGAACGACGCCGGCGTCAAGGCGATGCTCAAGGAGATCAACGCCTACGACAAGGACATTCGCCTGGTCGACCCGTCGATCGAGTCGTGGGCCGGCGTGCACTTGGTCGCGGACGCGCTCGAGGGGCAGCCCGCGACGGACGCCGCCACGCTCGTGGCTCAGCTCAACCAGGACAAGGTGTGGGACACGAGGGTCGGCCCGCCGGTCAACTTCAGCCAGCAGCCGCCCGAGATCACCGCCGCCGGAGGGCTGATCGCGGCGCTCAGCCGGGCCTTCACCACCGACGTGTACTACGCGAAGGTCAAGAACGGGAAGATCCAGGCGATCGGGAGCAAGGCCCACAACTTCCTCGAGGCGTAGGCAGACGACGCGCGGGCCGGCCACCCCACCGGCCCGCGCCGCTGCTCGGCCCGGCACGATGCAGGTGCAGAGGGAATCACGCCGATGAAGGTCCTCCAGTTCGCGCTCATCGGCCTCGGAGCCGGCGCGATCTACGCGATGGCGGCACAGGGCATTGTGCTCGTCTACCGCGGCTCGGGCGTCCTGAACTTCGCGAGCGGCGCCATGGGGATGATGGGCGCCGAGCTCTTCTACCAGCTCAAGGACCAGGACGGCGTCGACTACAAGCTCGCGCTGATCGTCGGGCTCGGTGTCCCCGCGTTGATCGGTCTCGGGATGCAGCTCGTGATGCGAGGCCTGCGCCAAGCCACCGGGCTCGCCAAGATCATCGCCACCCTCGGCCTCTTCGCGGGGCTCATCGGCGTGGGGCTGGAGCTCTTCGGCTCCGAGTTCCGGCTCGCGGTCTCGCTCCTGCCCCAGACCTCGGAGAACGTGTTCGGCCTGTTCGAGCAGGGCAACGGCATCGGCGTCGACCGGTTCCTCCTGCTCGGGATCGCCGCCGCCCTCACCGTGGTGCTCACCGTCGTCTACCGCTACTCGACGTTCGGCCTCGCCACCTCCGCAGTCGCCGAGAACGAGCGCGCCACAGCCGCGCTCGGCCGCTCCCCCAACATCGTCGCCGCGGTCAACTGGTTCCTCGGCGGTCTGCTCGCCGGCCTCGCCGCGATCCTCCTGGCGCCCATCGCCGGTGGCCCGGGGCTGCTCGTGCTCGACCTGTCGCTGCTCGTGATCCCGGCGCTGGCGGCCGCTCTCATCGGCAACTTCACGTCGTTCCCGCTCACCTTCTTCGGCGCGCTCCTGATCGGCGTCCTGTCCGCGGAGATGAGCTACCTCGCGGGTGAGCCCGACGCTCTGCCCGCCGTCATCCGCACCACCGGGCTCGCGCGGGCGGTGCCGTTCCTCGTGATCGTCCTGACGCTGGTCGCCCGCGGGCGCGCCTTGCCCGTGCGCGGCGAAGCATCGGCCAAGCTCCCCGAGCTCGGCTCCGGGCGGATCCGTCCGTTGCCCGTCGCGGCCACGGTGGCGGCGGCCCTCGGGCTCATCTGGGTCGTCTTCGACGACTCGTGGACCGACGCGCTGATCACGACGGTGGTCGTCGCGCTCGTCGCCCTGTCGCTCGTCGTCGTCACCGGGTACACCGGACAGCTGTCGATCGCCCAGTTCGCGCTCGCCGGGATGGGCGCCTGGTTCGCGGGTCAGGCCGCGCACGAGCTCGGCATGTCGTTCGAGCTCGCGCTGGTGCTCGGGGTGCTCTGCACCATCCCGGTCGGCTTGATCGTCGCCCTGCCGGCGCTGCGAACCCGCGGGGTGAACCTCGCGGTCGCCACGATGGGGATGGCGGTCGCGATCGAGTACCTCATCCTTCGCAACGTCGAGCTCACGACCGAGGGCGGGCTCGACGCCGGGCTGATCGTCGACCCGCCGACGCTGTTCGGCTGGCCGATCGACCGCGTGAACCACGTCGAGCGCTACGCGACGGTCTGCGTCGTCCTCCTCGCGCTGGTGATGATGCTGGTCGCGAACCTGCGCCGGGGACGCGCCGGCCGGCGCATGGTCGCCGTGCGGACCAACGAGCGTGCCGCAGCCTCGCTCGGCATCAGCGTCTTCGGGGCCAAGCTCTACGGGTTCGCGTTCGGCGCCGCGATCGCCGCGCTCGCCGGGGTGCTGCTCGCGTTCACCACGACCACCATCGTCTACAGCGAGAGCTACGGCGTCGAGCAGTCGATCAACGCGGTCGTCTACGCGGTCATCGGCGGCGTCGGGTTCGTGATCGGCCCATTGTTCGGGTCGATGCTGGCGATCGGCACGCTGGGCCCCAAGATCCTCGAGAACGTGCTCGGTGAGGATGTCGCGAACCTGTTCCAGATCGTGGGCGGGTTCGGCCTGATCGTGATCCTGCTCCAGGACCCCAACGGTCTCGCGTCCCAGAACGCCCGCCAGCTGCGCGCAGCCGCGCGCCGGCTCCGCCTCGACCGCCGTGAGGCGCCGGACGCACCCGCCGCCCTTCCCAAGGTGGACCGCGAGCGCGTCACGCCGAAGACGTTCGAGGTGCGCGAGCTCACGGTGAACTTCGGAGGGGTGGTCGCCCTTCAGGACGCCAGCATCATCGTGCACCCGGGCGAGGTCGTCGGCCTGATCGGGCCCAACGGCGCGGGGAAGACGACGCTCATCGACGCCGCGACCGGCTTCGTGCGCCACCGGTACGGCCACGTGCTGCTCGACGACGAGCCGATCACCGAGCTGAACGCTCGTCGTCGTGCGCGGCTCGGCCTCACCCGGTCGTTCCAGTCACTCGAGCTGTTCGATGACATGTCGGTGCGCGACAACCTGCGCACCGCGTCGGATCCGCGCGACCCGCTCGCCTATCTCACCGACCTGGTCCGGCCCGGCGACCCTCTCCTCTCGCCCAGCGCCATCGCTGCGGTCGACGAGTTCGATCTCGAGTCGGAGCTCGACCGCCGTCCGGGCGAGCTTTCGTTCGGGCGCCGGCGCCTCGTCGGGATCGCGCGCGCGGTTGCTACGCACGCGTCGGTGCTGTTGCTCGACGAGCCCGCCGCCGGTCTCGACGACGACGAGACCGCCGAGCTCGGCGAGCTGATCCGACGACTCGCCGACGACTGGGGCATCGCGATCCTGCTCGTCGAGCACGATGTGGGCCTCGTCCTGTCGATCTGCGACCGAATCATGGCGCTCGACTTCGGCCGCACGATCGCCGTCGGCACACCCGACGAGATCCGCGACGACCCCGCGGTCATCTCCGCCTACCTCGGCGAACCGGTTGACGAGGATCGTCCTCCCGGCGGCGACGGTGCGAGCGTCGCCACGACTCCCGGGCCGAGGTCATGACCACGCTCGTGGAGGCGAGAGGTCTCGACGCCGGCTACGACGGCGTACCTGCCGTGCGCGGCCTCGACCTCTCGGTCGCGCCGGGCGAGATCGTCGCGCTGCTGGGCCCGAACGGAGCCGGCAAGACCACCACGCTGCTCACGCTGGCGGGGGCGCTCAAGCCGATCAAGGGCACGGTCTCCCTCAACGGCCGCCCGACGAGGGCACCGCTGCATCGCCGGGCCAAGCTCGGACTGTCGATCGTCACCGAGGAGCGGTCCGTCTTCATGGGCCTCACCACGATCGCGAACCTGCGGCTCGGCCAGGGCGATCCCGGCCGCGCGATCGCGCTCTTCCCCGAGCTCGAGCCGCTGCTGCACCGCAAGGTCGGCCAGCTGTCGGGCGGCGAGCAACAGATCCTGACGCTCGCGCGCGCGCTCGCAGCGGAGCCGAAGGTGCTGCTCGCCGACGAGCTGTCGCTCGGGCTCGCGCCGATCATCGTCCAGCGACTCCTGCGCGCGGTGCGCCAGGCCGCCGATCGTGGCGTCGGCGTGCTCCTCGTGGAGCAGCATGCCCGCGAGGCGCTGAAGCTCGCCGACCGCGCCTACGTGCTGCGCCGCGGCAAGGTCGAGCTCGAGGGCCAGGCGTCCGACCTGCTCGCCCGGCTCGACGACATCGAGCGAACGTACCTCGCCGGTCCCGTCGCCGACGGCGGATAGCGCGACCCGTGCGACTCGCCGAGCGCGGCAGGGCGATCATCGAGGTCGGACTCAACGAGACGGCGTCGAAGGGCCAGAACCCGCACGTGCCGTACGGGCCGGACGAGGTCGCGGCGGCCGCGGTCGAGGCCGCGCATGCCGGCGCGTCGATCGTGCATTTCCACGCGAGAGACCCCGACGGCGCGCAGGTGTGGCTCGATGACGGTGTCTATCGAGCCGCCATGCAGCTCATCGCGGCGGAGTGCGACCTGTTGTGCTACCCGACCTATCCGCCTCGGGTGCGGCGCGAAGAGCGCTACCGCCACGTGTGGTCGCTCGCGGACGCTCCGTCGAGTGCCCCGCTCGAGCTGGCGCCGCTCGACATCGGCTCACGCAACGTCACGCTCTGGGATCGTGACCGCCGCACATTCGCCCCGCTCGACCTCCTGCCCGCAGATCACCAGGTCGCGATCAACGCGCCCGACGAGCTCGAGTGGGTGCTCGCTCAGGCGCGCGCTCGGGGCTTGCACCCCACGCTCGGCATCTTCGACGTCACCTACCTGCGCTACTCGGTGCACGCGCTCTGGGCCGGCATCCTCGAGCCACCGCTGCTCATGAAGTGGTTCCTCTCCGAGCGCTGGGCCAGCGGGCCGTTCCCGACCGTCGCGGGGCTCGACGCGTACGTCGCCCAGGTTCCCGACGACGTCGACTACGAGGGCGTCGTGGTCCCGTACGCGATCTACGACGCCGGGGTGTGCGAGACGTTGTGGCGGGCGGCGCTCGACCGGGGCCAGGGGCTGCGTGTCGGCATCGGCGACTGCCCCGATGCCTTCCCGGAGGCGACGAACGGCGAGCTCACGCGGCGTGCCGCCGACCTCGTGTCGGCGCACGGCCTCGAGCCCGCGACCGCCGCCGAGGTGCGGTCCCGCCTCGGCCTCCCCGCCCGCGACGGCCAGAGCGCCGCGACGCCGTGAGCGCCACGGCCGGCCGCGCGTCGTCACCCCGGTGAGAGGTACGCGTCCACCAGCTCTGCCAGGCCGGCGGCGAGCCCGGGATCGTCGGTGAGCGGTGCAGCGATCGCCGCGCGCGCCGCCGCACGTGCGGGGATCCCGTCCACGACGAGCTGACCGGCGGAGATCAGCACCCGCGTCGACGCGACCTCGCGCAGGCCCGAGTGATCGAGGCGCCGGATGGCCTGCGCCAGCCGCACGAGGTCGGCCGCCACCACGGAGTCCACGCCTGCCTCGTGCGCGACCACCTTCTCCTCCACGTCGGAGGGCGGGAAGCCGAGCTCGATCGCGACCATCCGTTGGCGCGTCGAGTCCTTCAGGTCCTTGAGCACGCTCTGGTACCCCGGGTTGTACGACACGACCAGCCCGAACCCATCCGGCGCGACCAGCGTCTCGCCGAGGCGCTCGAGCACGAGCACGCGGCGGTGGTCGGCCAGCGGGTGCAGCACGACCGTGGTGTCCTGGCGGGCCTCGACCACCTCGTCGAGGTAGCAGATCCCACCCTCTCGCACCGCGCGCGTGAGCGGCCCGTCGACCCAGACCGTGTCGCCCCCCTCCAACAGGAACCGGCCGACGAGATCAGCCGCGGTCAGGTCCTCGTGGCATGCGACGGTGATCAACGGCCGACCGAGATCGTGCGCCATGGCCTCGACGAAGCGCGTCTTGCCCGTACCGGTGGGTCCCTTGAGCAGCACCGCCAGGCCGCGTCGGTGCGCGGCCTTGAAGATCGTCTCCTCGTCACCGACCGAGACGTAGAAGGGCCGGTCGCCCGCCCGGACCGCCGCGTCGCCTGAGCTCATGTCTCGAGCACGCGCACGGTGCCGCCCCCGCCGTCGACCTCGACCAGCATCTCGTCTCGCAAGCGCAGCGTGGCGTCTCCGACCCCGACGACGCACGGGATCCCGTACTCCCGCGCGACCACCGTGGGGTGTGAGAGCAGCCCACCGATGTCCGTCACCACCGCGGACGCGAACGCGAACAACGGCGTCCAGCCGGTGTCGGTGATGGCTGCGACGAGCACATCGCCGGGCTCGATCACGTCGCCCGTCTCGCGCAGGATCCGCACACGACCCCGTGCGACACCCGGAGCGGCGGCGATCCCGCTGAGGCGGTCACCCCGAGCGACCAGCGCTGCGTCGCTCGCCTCGGGCTCCCACGTGCGCGTGAACATGGTCGGGAGCCGCAGTGCCCTGAGACGCTCCCGTTCGTCGCGGCGGCGTGGCACTGCGGTCGCCACGCCCGCCGGCGGGTGGAGCAGCTCGGCGTAGCTCAGGTAGAAGACGTCGGCCGGATCGGCGATGACCCCCGCCTCCGCAAGCCGTCGCGCGCGCTCGCGCGCCGCGAGCCGCAAGGCGTGCGTGAGACGCACAACTGCATCACGCGCCCGCTCGCGCGTGCGCATCGCGCGACTCACCGCACTCGCCGCGAGCCGCCCGAGCGCGCCGGACGGGGGCTCCGGCCTCATGGGACGCTCGGGCGCGTGCAACGCCTTCGCGATCGTCCCGAGGAGCAGATCAGGCCGGTCGGAGAACATCGGGTTCTCGAGCTCGGTCTCACCCGGTCCCCGGTGCCCGAAGTCGCGCAGCAGATCGTCGAAGCGAGCGGCCCACCAAGGTGCGACCTCCCGTAGCGCGTCGAGCGTCTGCTCGTGGACGCCCCGCTCGAGGACGTCCGAGATCCTCGCCTGCTCACGAGCCAAGCGCGCGAGCTCGTCGACGGCGAGCAACGCCCCAGCGCTGACCAACGGGGAGTCGCCACCAGCGGCGCTGACCGCGTTGGCGGCACCGGCCCGCTCGGCCGCGGCGAGTGCGCCGCCGGCGATCATGTTGCCGATGCACGCGACGTTCCATGCCTGGCCGAGCTCGTCGTGCACCAGCCCGACGTGCGCGAGCAGCTGCGGGTCGGTCATGCCGACCAGCTCGTCAGGTGAGGGGAAGAGGACACGTGCCTCGGCCTGGACCCGCTCGATCTCGCGTGCGAACCCGGCGATCTGGGGCGCGACGTGCGCCAGCAACCGGCCGCCTTGCGCCACCTCGCGAACAGAGGGCCGCCGCTTCGTTGTGCTCTCGGTCCGCGCCAGACCGAGGAACTGGTGATCGATGTCCTCCGGCGTCATGCCCGGCATCGCCTCGGCCATCGTGCGGACGACCGAGACTCCCGCGTACATCCGGTGCCCGAAGGCCGCGGCGCCACGCGCCTGGAGCTCGCGCTTCACATCGCCTTCGAGCCCGAGGAAGTCGGCCATCCCGTCGGACGAGGCGCGCATCACGTCGAGGCTCACGGTGAGCGACAGCGGCGTCATCGGACCCGGGAACGCCTCCGAGAGGTTCGTGGCGAAGAACGTCGGAAAGCGGGGATCGATCACGCTGTCGAACTCGCCGCCGACCCCCGTCGCCGATGCCTGGACCAGCTCGACGCCGTCGAGCGGCGGATACGCGGGCGGGATGTCGGTACGCGCGTACCGGAGTCGCCACGGCTTGCGGACCTCCTTGTAGCCCAGGTACACGACTCGGGTCAGCGAACGCGCGAGGTCGAGCATCGCCTCACGCCCACTCCACGCGGGCTCGAACCCCCACTCCTCGCGCAGTCTCGTCGTGTCGGCGACCGCCATGTACTGGAAGCCCTGGAGGCTGTCGGGGTCGACCTCCATCAGGTCGTGCTTCCACCCGAGCTCGACGACCTTCGCCATCTTGTCGATGTCGACGTGCACGAGCCGCTTGCCGAACGCCTCGGCGATCTCCTCGAGCGGCACGCCGTCGTCGCAGGCCACGTTCACGACGCCGGTGCGGTCACCCAGCACGGCGTCGGCATGGAAGCGGCCGACATCCTCCTGGTGCACGAACTGCCACAGCGGCATCTCGCCCTTCGGCGCCGTGAGCATCGGAGCGGCGAAGACCCGGAACGCGTAGTTGTCGATGTGGCGACCGACGACGAGGCACGACCGGCTGATCACCGCGTCGAGGTCGCGCTCGAGGATCAGCTCCTCGCAGCGGGCCTTGTCCCACGCGTACAAGATCCTCGGGTCGGGGCGGAGCGGATCGGTCTCGCGCAGGCGCGGCGGGTTGTCCGGCCACGCACCGTATGCGGTGACCGACGACGAGAACACGACGCGGCGACATCCGGTCGCGTCCATTGCGTCGAGCACGTTCTGCGTGCCACCCACGTTCACGTCGTGCGTGTCGTCCCTGCTCTTGAGTGGCGACACGGCCCACGCAAGGTGCGCAACCGCGTCGCAGCCCTTCATCGCCTGCTCGACGATGGCGGCGTCGCGGATGTCGCCGGCGACGAACTCGACGCCCGGGATGCTGACCTCGCGACGCGCCAGCGCGACGACGTCGGCACCCGCCCGGGCCAGTCGAGTCGCGATGTCACGACCGAAGACTCCACTCGCACCCGTCACGAGCACTCGACGCGTCATGCCGCCGCGATCCGCCGGGGCTTGAAGGCCGCTCGCGGCAGGCTCCCGGGCGCCACTGCCTGGACGCTCGTGCCGACACCAAGGCGCTCCTCGAGCAGACCCTCGAGCACGCCGGTCGCGCCATCGTGCTCGACTCGAAGGTGAAGCCTCGACGTGTCGTCGTCCGGCACGAGCTGGAACTCCGGTGCGCCGTGGTCATCGAGCGCGAGCTGGACGTCGAGCGGGAAGATCGGATCTCGCCCGTCGACGGTCACCGCGTCGGCGCCCCGGCCGATCAGGACATAGCGAGGGCCGGTCTCGCCGGTCGGGTCGGGTTCGGTATCACGAACGACGATGTCCTCGAGGTCGTAGCGCAGGAAGCAAGCGTCGAGACCGAAGGTCGACACCACGAGATGGCCCCGGGCGCCGTCGGGCAGCGCCGCGCCGGTGATCGGGTCGCACACCTCGATGTGGACGTGATCGCCCGCGGCCTGGAACCCCCGGTGGTACCTGCTGTCGTTGACGCTGAAGGCCGGGATCTCCGATGCGCCTGACAGGTTGTGCAGGCGCACGCCGTACGCCTCTTCGATCCGCTTCCGTGGCGCCTCGAACTGGCAGGCCAGATCCAGGTACACGAGCAGGCTGCCCTCGATGCACGCCGCGAAGTCGATGCCGATCTCGTCGCCGACACGCTCGTAGGTCTGGAACTGCGACGCCGTCATCATGAAGCCGGTGGGGCGGAGCCGCTCCCAGACGCGAAGGTGCTCGGCCGCGGTCTCGGGGGAGAACGGTGGGCCCACCGGGATCTCGAGGACGCCGAGATCGAGGTAGGGGCGCCCGCCGTGCGCCGAGGTCGGGTACAGGTACTGCGGCCAGCTGTGGGTGAACCGGTCGCCGGATCGCAGCCCGAGTCGCCAGTTGTTGCGTGTGCCGACCCGCACCATCGCGTCGAGATCCCGTTTCCCGTAGAAGATGAACGTCGGCGCGCCGGTCGTGCCGGTCGACACCCCGACACGGATCGCGTCCTCGAGTGCGACCGCGCGGTGACGGCCGAATGGGGGGTGTGCGGCCTCGTCGGCGCGGTGGTCACTCTTGGTCACGCGCGGGATGTCGGACAGGGCGGGCATCGGCCCCGGCGACAGACCGGCGGCGCGGTAGCGCTCGGCGTAGAACGGCAGCGCCCACACGCGATCCCACGTCTCGGCAAGGCCGGCGGCCGCGCGGGCCTCGACCTCGGTCGGGTCCAGAGCCTGGACAGCCGGGTCCCACAGCTCGCGCTCGTCCTCCCCGCTCACTCGGCGTGCTCCAGGTACCCGTCGAGCGCGAGCAGTGTGTCGGCGAGCTCCTCCACCATCTCGGCCACGACGCGGCGGGCCGGCATCACCTGCTGCATGCTCCCGACGACCTGGCCCACGAAGTAGTTGACGAGCTGTTGCGCGCCCGAGCCGTCACGGTACGCCGCCCGTTCGATGCGGCGCCGCGCGTCGTCGGTCAGGAGTGGCTGTAGCGGCATCGGCAGCGAGCCGGGCGACTCGGCACCATCCCACTCGTCGGTCCAGGCGGAGCGGAGCTGGCGCGCGGGCTTGCCGGTGACCGCGCGCGACCGGACGGTGTCGCGGGACGTGGCCGCCAACATCTTCTGCTTGACCACCGGGTGCGTCTCGGCTTCGTCCGTGGTCAGCCACACCGAACCGGTCCACACGCCTTCCGCCCCGAGCGCGAGTGCGGCCGCGATCTGACGCCCGCGTGCGATGCCGCCTGCCGCCAGCACGGGCACCGGCGCGACGGCGTCGACCACCTCGGGGACGAGCACCATCGTGGCGATCTCGCCGGTGTGCCCGCCGGCCTCGGTCCCCTGGGCAACGATCAGGTCGGCGCCCGCGGCCACGTTGCGCTCGGCGTGCTCGACCGACCCCGCCAGTGCGGCCACGAGCACGTCTCGTTCATGCGCGCGGGCGGCGAGATCGGGGGGTGGCGGGCCCAACGCGTTGGCGACGAGGCGGATTCGGTGCGCCAGCGAGACCTCGACGAGCAGGTCGAGCTGGTCGGGCGCGAGCGCGAGCGCAGACCCGGCGTCGCCGTCGCCGTCTGCGCCGCCGGGTGAGTCCGGCACGTCGTAGCGGCGAAGCAGGTCGTCGACGAAGCGCCGGTGCTCCGGCGGGATCAGTGCCTCGAGCGCGGCGGCGTCGAGGGCGTCGTCACGCCCCACGTAGCTCGCGGGAAACAGCACGTCGACGCCGAACGGGCGGCCGCGCGTCTCGGCCTCGAGCCAGTCGAGGTCGATCTCGAGCTGCTCCGGGGTGAGCGCGGTGGCACCGAGGACGCCGAAGCCCCCCGAGTTGGTGACCGCGGCGACGACGTCCCGGCAGTGGCTGAACGCGAGGATCGGGTACTCGATCCCGAGCAGCTCGCACACCCGCGTCCGCATCCGCCTCCGCCTCCTCGGGCTCCTCGCTCGGCCTCCACCTACCGGTCGCCCGGAGCGCTCGCGGAAGGGCCGTCCGAGCGAATCAGTCTAATAATCTGGCGACTTGGGCTGCCGAGGCGGGGTCAGTTGAACGAGGACGGGGGTGGCCTGCTCGACGGGGTGCGCGTCCTCGACCTCGCGAAGCTGATCCCGGGTGCCGCGGCGGGCGGCGCGCTCGCCGCGCTCGGCGCCGACGTCGTGCGGGTCGAGCACCCCCGAGGCACGTACCTGCGGCGGGTCCCACCCCTCGTGCACGGCATGAGCATGCTGAGCGCCACCCTCGACGCGGGCAAGCGCAGCGTCGGCCTGGACCTCGAGCACGCGGCGGCTCGGCCGGTGCTGGGCCGCATCGCCGCGCGCGCGGACGTGATCCTCGAGTCGAGCCGACCGGGCGTGATGGAGCGGTGGGGCCTCGATGGCGCCGCGCTGGCGCTCGCCGGCAAGGTGGTGCTGCACCTCTCGGCCTTCGGGCGGGACGGGCCGCTCGCCGGCTTGCCCGGTCACGGCCTGAACCTGGACGGCGTGGCCGGGCTCGCGTTCTCGACCCCGGAGGGGGCGGTCGCGCCCGGCTGGATGCCGGTCTCGGTGCTCGCGGGCCCGATGTTCGCCGTGCAGGCCGTGTGCGCGGCGCTGTACCGGCGCGAGCGCACCGGCCGCGGCGCCGAGCTCGACGTGTCGTGCTCGGAGGCCGGCCTCGTGTGGCAGCAGTTCCTCGGCGCGCCGGAGTGGAACGCCGACGTGACCGATGCGGAGCCACTGCACGGTCCGCCCCGCGCCAAGTACTCGGTGTACGAGACCTCCGACCACCGGCGCATGATCTTCTGCGCGATCGAGCCCCGCTTCTTCGAGGCGTTCTGTCGCGAGGCCGGGCGACCCGACCTGGCCGAGGCCGACGCCGCGCACGCTGGCGCAGACATCGAGTTCGACTTCGCGACCCACGACACCGCCCTGCGCGCCGAGCTCGAGGCACTGTTCGCCACCCGCACGCTCGACGAGTGGGTCGCGGTGTGCCTCGCGGCGGACGTCGCCGTCGGGCCCGCCTACGAGCCGAGCGAGCTGCCGGATGTCGCCCAGCACCGAGCCCGTCGAGCGATCCGAACCGTGCTGGTACCAGGGGGCGAGGTGCGCGTCCCGGCGTGGCCCATCCGCGAGGTCGGTGCGCGCGCGCCGACGGGCGACCGCGTGCCCGAGATCGGCGAGCACACCCTCGAGGTGCTCGACGAGTCGGGCCTCTCGAGCTCGGAGATCGACGCGTTGCGCGCCGCCGGTGCCGTCGGCTGACATCACCCTTTCCAGGCTCGACGCCTTCGGCGGGGAGGCGTCAGCTCCATCTCGTCGAACGGTCGCGCCTACGGCGCGGCCGCGGCCAGGAGCTCGCGCACGTCGGCCGTCGTCGGCAGCGACGACGACGCGCCCGGCCGAGTCGCGGCGAGCGCGCCCGCCGCGACGGCCTCCCGCAACGCGAGCGTCACCGGGGCATTGCGAGCCAGCGCCGCGCCGAGCGCGCCCGTGAACGCGTCGCCCGCCGCCGTCGCATCGACCGTGGCGATCGCGAACGCCTCGATGCGGCGCTGGTGTGACACGTCCGCATAGAGCGCGCCTCGACGCCCGAGAGTGATCACCACCGCGCCGAGCCCCCGGTCGAGCAGCTCGTGGGCTGCGGCGCGGATGCCCTCCTCGTCGGCGACGTCGACCCCGGTGAGCGCGGCCGCTTCCGACTCGTTCGGCGTCATGAGGTCGACACTCCGAAGCAGTGCGTCGTCGAGCGGGCGGGGCGGGGCCGGGTCGAGGATCGTCGTCGCGCCATGCGCGCTCGCGATCTCGAACGCGGTGCTGATCGCCGGGAGCGGCACCTCGAGCTGGGCGATCACGACGCTCGCACCGCGCAGGAGCGGCTCGTGGTGCAGGACGTGGTCGGCGTCGAGCGCGCCGTTCGCGCCGGGCACGACGATGATCGCGTTCTCACCCGCGTCGTCGACCCCGATCAGCGCCACCCCGCTCGGCTGGTCGTCGATCCGCACGACACCGGCAGCGTCCACACCGGCAGCGTCGAGAGCATCCATGAGCCGGTCGCCCATCGCATCGCAGCCGACACAGCCGATCATCGCGGTGCGGGCCCCGAGTCGGGCCGCCGCCACCGCCTGGTTGGCGCCCTTGCCGCCCGGCACCATGGCGAAGTCGTCGCCGAGGACGGTCTCACCGGGCACCGGAAGGCGTCGGGCGCGCGCGACGAGGTCCATGTTCAGGCTGCCGACGACGACGACGTCGTGGCGCCGGTGCTTGTCGGGAGCTGCCGGAATCGTGTAACTGTTTCTCATGATGGACCCGGCTCGCCACCCGACGCTCGCCGACGTCCTCCAGGAGCACGCTCGCAGCCGGCCCCACGCCGTCGCGATCGTCGACGGGGACGTCAGGCGCACGTACCCGCAGCTCGCGACGCGGGTCCGCAAGCTCGCCGACGCGTTGCAGGGCAGCGGCTTCGGCCCCGGTGACCGGATCCTGTGGGTCGGGCAGAACTCCTCGCGACTCCTCGAATGCCTGCTCGCGGCGGGCGAGCTCGGCGGCGTGTGCTGCCCGGCGAACTGGCGCCAGGCGCCCGAGGAGCTGGCGTTCGTGATCGACGACGTCGACCCGCGCATCGTCGTGTGGCAGGAGTCCGAGGTCGGCGAATCCGTCCTCGCGGCCCGTGCGCGGGCCACTCCGTCGGCGCGCTGGCTGCGTCACGACGCACCCGAGCGTGATCCCGACGGGTACGAGTCGTTCCTGGGCGACGGCGACGACCGAGACCCGGGAGCCCTGGTCGATGCGTCCTCCCCCGCCCTGATGGTGTACACGGCCGCGTTCGGCGGCCGTCCGAATGCCGCGCTGCTGTCACACACGTCGTGCCTGCTCGAGGGGTACGTGATGGCGACGCTGTCGGACGTCACGTGGGAGTACACGTACCTGAACTGCGGGCCGATGTTCCACGTCGCAACCCTGATGCTCACCTTGGCGACGTTCCTGATGGGCGGCACGAACGTCTTCACCGCTCGTGTCGACGCCGAGGAGCTGTGTCGCCTCATCGAGGCCGAGCAGTGCAACGGCGCGTTCCTGCAGCCGCCGACGATCGAGCAGATGCTCGAGGTGAACCGCGATCGCCGGTTCGACATCTCGTCACTGCGCACCCACGCGGGATCGCCGGAGTGGAACGAGATGATCACGGTCGACACGAGCCCACGGGCCCGCCGGCGCGGTGGCTACGGTCAGACCGAGGTGATGGGGCTGGTCACCTTCGGTGCGTTCGGCGCCGGCGAGGGTGGGCGGGGATGGCCACACCCGTTCGCGCAGGTACGGGTCGTCGATCCCGACGGAGTCGATGTCGCACCGGACGAGGTCGGCGAGATCATCGTGCGCGGCCCCACGGTCATGGTCGGGTACCACCGCCGCGACGAGGAGAATCGGCGTCGGCGCCGCGACGGCTGGCATCACACCACTGACCTCGGACGGCGCGAGCAGGACGGGTCGATCACCTTCATCGGACCGATGACCCGCATCGTGAAGTCGGCGGCCGAGAACATCTACCCCGCCGAGGTCGAGGCCTGCCTCAAGCGTCACGCGGGCGTCCGTGACGCTGCGATCATCGGCGTGCCCGACGAGCGCTGGGGCCAGAGCGTCAAGGCGATCGTCGTGCTCGAGGAGGGCGCGACCGCCACGGCCGACGAGCTGGTTGAGCACTGCCGGTCGGGTATCGCTTCCTACAAGAAGCCGCGGCTCGTCGACTTCGTCGACGAGCTGCCGCGCTCGGGCGGCGCGGTCGACTACGACGCCCTCGACGCCGCGCACGGCGGCGGCGGCTATCCGGGGTACGCGTAGCCTCGACCACCGGCGGCGATGGTGAACGCGCGCGCCTGGCCGCCACCGCGCACGCGGAGCGCGTCACTCCAGGACGCGGATCGTCCCCGTGCCGCCGTCGACCTCGACCAGCTGGCCGTCGCGAAGGCGCGTCGTCGCCTCGCGCGCACCGACGACGCTCGGGATCCCGAACTCGCGCGCGACGACGGCGGGATGCGACATCAGTCCGCCGATGTCGGTCACGACCGCGGCCGCGAACGCGAAGAACGGTGTCCACCCGGTATCCGTGACGCGTGCGACGAGAACCTCACCCGGCTCGAGCATCTCGCCCGAGGTGAGGATTCGCACTGGGCCGCGCGCCACGCCCGGTGCCGCCGGGATGCCGGGCAGCTCGTCACCGGGGCGCAGCGCTTCCCCCTCGGTCGGCTCGGGCTCCCACGTCCCGGTGAACATCGCGGGCATGCGGATGGACTGCAACCGCTCGCGCTCCTGCCGCCGCCGCTCGACGCGGGCGCGAGCGTCGGCCGGCGGTACCAGGAGCTCGTCGTACGTGAGGTAGTGCACGTCGGCTGCGTCGGAGAGCACCTCGCGCTCCGCGAGGCGACGTCCCCACTCCCGCACCGCCAGGCGCAGCTCGTGCGTGCAGCGGATGGTCGCGTCGCGAACCCGCTCACGCACGAGCTGCGTGCTGATCGCCCAACGCGCGACGAGCCTCACGGACCCGACGGCGGGCGACGTCGAGGCGACCGAGCGCGCGGGAAGCCGGCTCGCCTTCAAGACGGCGTCGAGCAGGAGCTCCGGGGCGTCGGAGAACGTCGGGTTCTCGAGCTCGGTCTCTCCCGGGCCGCGATGTCCGTACTCCCGGACCAGGCGGTCGAAGCGCTCCGAGAACTCCGGTGCCGTGTCGCGCAGCTGCGCGAGCGCCGCGGCCGCGTCCGTCGTCGTCTGGATGCACGCGGCGGTGTCGGCATCGCGACGGACGTGCTCAGCCAGCTCGTCGACGCCCCGCAGCGCCTGCGCGCTCTCGAGCACGTCACGCCCGCTCTGGACCCCGGCCGCCGCGGCCTCGCCACCGACGCGTTCGACGGCCCCGAGCGCCGCACCCGCCTGCACGTCGGCGACCTGCACACCGGTCCAGCCCTGCGCGAGCTCGTCGTGGAGCAAGGCGATGCGGGCCGCGAGCGACTCGTCGGTCAGCGCGCTCAGCCGGTCGGGCGCAAGCACGAGATCGCGGATCTCCGCCTCGTACGCCGCGACGTGCGCGTCGAGCCCGGCCAGCGGCGGGCCGATCCGCGTCAGCATCGCGAGGCCGCGCCCCACCTCTCCCAGCGTCGGCTTCGGACGGGGACCCTCGGGCAGCGGGATCCCCAGATACTGCTTGTCGATGTCTTCGGGCGTGTTGCCCGGCATGCCCTTGGCCGATTCGCGCGCGGCCGAGACATTGAGGAAGATGCGATGCCCGAAGACCGCGACCATGCGGACGCGCGACTCGTGCGCCACGTCGCCACGCATCCCGAGGAAGTCGACCAGCGGCTGGTTGCCGGCGCGCAGTGCGGCGATCGAGATCGTGAGCGACAGCGGCGTCATCGGGCCGGGGAACGCCTCCGAGAGGTTGGTCGCGGTGTAGGTCGGGTACCGAGGGTCGATCAGGTCGTCGAGCTCGCCCGCGAGACTCGGTGACGCGGCGCCGACCAGCGAACCGCCGTCGAGTCGCTCCGGCGTCGGGAACTCGTTCGGATCGGCCCACGGCAGCTTGTGGCGGAGCGCCACCCGCTTGCTCCCCAGGAACACGATGCGGGACAGGGAGCGCGCGCTGTCCGCAGCGGTCTCGGCGGACGTCCAACCGCACCGGAAGCCCCATTCGTCGCGAAGCCGCGTGGTGTCGGCGACGGGCATGTAGCGCAGGGCGTCGAACGCGGTCGGGTCGACCTCGCTCACGCCGAGGGCGAACATGGCCCGTACGGCCCGGCGCACGGAGCCCTCCGACATCCGTTGCACACGCCGCCCGATGATCTCGGCGAGCTCCTCGACGCTGAGCACTCCCTCGGCCGCGACGTTGACGACGCCCGTGCGGTCACCGAGAGCCGCGTCGACCATGAAGCGGCCGACGTCCTCCTGGTGAACGAGCTGCCACTGGTTGGCATCTCCGGTGACGCCGATGATCGCGGGCCCGGCGAACGCCGACGTCACCGAGTTCTCCACGCCGCGCCCCAGCGTCGTCGCGATCCGCGCGACGACGGCATCGACGCCGCTCTGTGCGATCAACGCCTCGCACTCCTTCTTGTGGGCGCCATAGAGGAACGCCGGGTCGGACCGCAGCGGCTCGTCCTCGGTGTAGGGGTGCGGGTGGGAGCCGTCGGAGCCGTACGCGGTCACCGACGACGAGAACACGAGGCGGGCGCAGCCGTTGCGGTCCATCGCGTCGAGCACGTTCGTCATCCCACCGACGTTCACGGAGCGCACCACTTCGGGCGGCTCGCCCGAGTGCATGAACCAGGCCAGATGGACGACCGCGTCGACGCCCGCCATCGCGGCACCGACCGACTCCGGGTCGGACACGTCGCCGGCGACGTACCCGACACCGCGCGGGAGCGTGGCCGGCTCCCGCCGCGCCATCGCCACGACGTCGGCGCCGTGCTGGGCCAGCCGCCGCGCCACGGCCCGTCCCAGCACCCCCGTACCGCCCGTCACCAGGACCCGCACGCCGCCCCCCGCGCCGGCCCCGTGCGCCTGGGCGCGATGGCCGGGATCAGCCGAACAACAATCATCTGGACGATTCGGGCCTAGCCTTCCGTCCTCCTGCGCGACGGTCAAGGAGGCCGCGTTGGCCAGGCAACCGGAGCTCGGCGTGATGCTGCCGCTGGGATGGCGTGGCGAGCTGACGCCCCTTGGCGACCCGCCCGCGCAGTGGGGCCGGCTGCGCGAGCTGGCGCTGACCGCCGAGGCCCTCGATCTCGACTCGGTCTGGGTGTCCGACCACCTCATGACCGTGCCGAGCGTGGCCGGCCACGACGCGGTCTTCGAGTGCTGGACGGTCACCGCCGCGCTGGCCCAAGCGACGACGCGCGTCCGCCTCGGGCAGCTCGCCAGCTGTCCCGTGTTCCGCTCGCCTGCACTCACCGCGAAGATCGCGGCAACGCTCGACGTGATCAGCGGCGGTCGGCTCGAGTGGGGTGTCGGCGCCGGCTGGCACGAGGCGGAGGCCCTCGCCTACGGATACGAGTTCCCCGCAGCTCCGGCTCGCATCGCGCTGCTCGAAGAGCACATCGACGTGGTGCGCGCGCTCTGGACGCAGCCGGACGTGAGCCACCACGGCGCGCGCTTCCACCTCAACGACGCACAATGCGACCCGAAGCCCGTCCAGCGACCGCACCCACCGATCCTGGTCGCGGGCAGCGGTCCGCGCCGAACCCTGCGCGTCGTCGCGCGACTTGCCGACCGCGCCAACTGGGGTGGCGACCCGCGCACGTTCTCGCGCACCGCCGCGATCCTGCGCGCCCACTGCGACCACATCGGTCGGGACCTCGCGACGATCGATCTCACCTGGGGTGGAGAGCTGTTCATCCGCGACCACGAGTCGGACCTGCGGGCGCAGTGGCGTGGCGCGGCGCTCCAGAACGACTCGTTCGAGGCCTGGCGCGACCGAAGCCTCGCCGGCACTCCCGAGCAGGTCGCCGAGAAGATGCACGCCCTCGTCGACGTCGGGTGCCGCGCGTTCATCCCGTGGTGTCACGACTCCCCCGCCGACGAGACGCTCGTCCGCTACGCCACCGAGGTCGCGCCCAGGGTGCGTCGACCGGGGAACGCGTGATCGTGGCCACGGCCTACCCCACGAACACGAGCCCACCGTCGACGACGATCACCTGGCCGGTCATGAACTGCGCGGCATCGCTCAGCAGGAACAGGAGCGGTCCACAGAGGTCGTCCGTGGTCCCGGCCCGGTCGAGGCACTGTTGCGCGCGCATCGACTCGAGACGCTCGGGTGAGACGAGGTTCAGCGTGGCCTCGTTGGCGATCTGACCCGGGGCGATCGCGTTCACACGGATCCCCTGCGGACCGAGATCGCGCGCCATCGCTCGCGTCAGCGCGTTCACCGCGCCCTTCGACGTCGCGTAATGAGTCACGTTCGGCCCGCCCAGGTAGGCGCCGATCGACGACTGGTTCACGATCACTCCTCCGCCCCGCTCGACCATGGGGGCGACCACGGCGCGACTCGCGAGCCAGACGCCGGTGACGTTGACCGTCAGCACCCGGGTCCACTCGTCGATGGTCACGTCGGTCATGGTGGCCGGGCGCAGGGCGCCCCAGATCGCGGCGTTGTTGACGAGGAAGTCGACGCCACCGAAGGAGGTGAGGGCAGCCGCTGCCATCGCCGTCACCGAGGCTTCGTCCGTCACGTCGGTGCGGACGGCGAGGGCCTGACCGCCGTCGTTCTCGATGATCGTCGCGGTCTCGGCCCCGGCGGCCTCATCGACCTCCGCGATCACGACGGCGGCCCCGTCACGGGCCAACGCCCGCGCGTACTCGCGACCGATCCCACGACCTGCGCCGGTGACGATCCCGCACTTCCCCGCGAGCTTCATCCTCGGCTCGCGCCACGGTGCGCCCGAAGTCCGTCGAGAGCGAAGGCCGCGACCTGCTCGGCGGCGACCTCGACGCGCGGTCGACGCCGCCCGAGGACGTACCTCTCGACCGTGCGACGCGTCATGCCGAGCAACCCGATCGCCATCAGGTCAGGGTGGCGACACCGCAGCGTGCCGGAGGCCGTCCCGGCGACGATCGGCGTCTCGAGCAGCTCGAGCTCGTCGTCCTCGACCCGTCGGGCGACCTCCGACGCCGGACCGTGGCCACGCACGTCCGTGAGGTAGAGCCGAGCGACACCGCCGAACTCCCGGACACCGACCGTGATGAGGGCAGCGACGGTCCGGTGCAGCCGTTGCGCCGGCTCCGGAGCGTCACCCACCTCCTCGCAGACACGTTCGATGTACCCGGGATGGAGGTCGGCCATCAAGCGCGCGAAGAGCGCGTCCTTGTCGGCGAACAAGCGGTAGAAGGTCCCGACCGGGGCGCCCGAGTCCGCGATGATCTCGTTGATCGAGACGCCGTAGCCCTTGCGCCCGAAGGTCACCAGCGCCGACTCGAGGATCCGCCGCTCCCACTCGGCTCGAGGCCGCCGGGGCGCGCTCCGAGCCCCGGCCGCGACGCGGGTTGCCATGTCGGAGAGTTTATTCCAAGATGTCGGCCGGACACGAGGAGGCCGCCCGTGGCACCCGCGCTCGAGCTCGCGGTCGTCGACGCGACCAGATGAAGAGATCCCGCTCCGGGGAGCCCGGCCAGCCGAGCGGCGCAGACCTCGCGGGCAACGCGGTGTGCCCGTTCGATCCGCGCACGCCTCCCGACGATCCTTGGGCGAGCTTGGCCGCGCTGCGGTCGAACGGCCCGACCGCCCACTTCCCCGACGCGGACCTGTACGCGACCCTCGGCTACGAGACAACGCGAGACGCGTTCGCCGCGCCGGAGCGCTTCTCCAGTCGGTACAACATCAAGCCCGACGGCGACTACTCGATCGTCTCCTCGGACCCGCCCGAGCACACGCGTCAGCGCAGGATCCTCAACCGGGTGCTCACGCCGCAGCGAGTCGCCCGGCTCGAGCCCCGGGTGCAGACGATCACCGACCGGATCGTCGACGACCTCCCCGATCGCGGCCCGGTCGACATCGTCGCGAACCTCGCCTTCCTGCTCCCGGTGACGGTGCTCGCGGAGCTCCTCGGCGTGCCCGATGCCGATCGCGCGCGGTTCAAGATGTGGTCCGACGAGCAGCTGAGCCAGAGCCTCGGTGCCGGCACGTCGTCGCTCGCGCAGGAGTTCAAGCACTGGGCGCTCGGGCAGATCGAGGAGCGCCGACGGGCCGGGGGGCCCGACGACGACCTCATCGGCCGCCTTGCTCTGACCGATGTCGACGGGGAGCGCTTGACCGCATGGGAGGCCGCGTCCACCCTCGTCCTCCTCGTCGTAGCCGGCCACGAGACCACGACCAACGCCATCGCCAGCACGGTACGTCTCCTCGTCGAGCAACCGGGCCTCGTCGAACGGCTGCGCGCCGACCGTGCACAGGTGTGCGCCTTCGTCGAAGAGTCCCTGCGGCTCGACCCGCCGGTGACCGCGCTCCCACGCAAGACCCGGGCGGCGGTGTCGATCGGCGACGCGACCATTCCCGAAGGAGAGATCGTGCTGTTGCACATGGGCGCGGCGAATCGGGATCCCGACTTCGTCCGGGAGCCCGACCGGTGCGTCCTCGACCGGGATCTGCCTGGTCCACACCTCGCGTTCGGATTCGGCATCCATCTCTGCCTCGGTGCCGCGCTGGCGCGTGCCGAGCTTCGCATCAGCGTCGAGACTCTCCTGAACCGGCTCACGGGGCTGCGCGCGGTCGAGGCGCAAGAGGTCCGCCAGACTCCCGCGTACATCTTCCGCGGGCCGCAGCGGTACCTCATCGACTACGACCACCGGGAGCCGCGCCGTGGCTGAGCAATGGGATCTCATCTCCGTCGACGACCACATCATCGAACCGCGTCACGTGTGGTCCGACCGACTCCCGAAGAAGTGGCGCGACCTGGGACCACACGTGGTCGAGGATGACGGCGAAGAGACGTGGGTGTTCGAGGACCGGCAGAAGAAGACGGTGGGTCTGTTCGCCATCGCGGGTCGCAAGGTCGAGGACTACCACAACGACCCGATCCGCTACGAAGACATGCTCCCCGGCTGCTACGACTCCGTCGCGCGAGTGCGCGACATGGACCGCGACGGCATCCGCGCCAGCCTCTGCTTCCCGACATTCCCGCGCACCTGTGGCCAGACGTTCCTCGAGGCCGACGACCGTGAGCTCGCGCTCCTCTGCGTGCGCGCGTACAACGACTTCATCCTCGAGGAGTGGTGTGGCCGCGCGCCCGGGCGCTTCATCCCGATGGTCATCGGACCGTTGTGGGACCCCACGATGTGCGCGGCGGAGATCGAGCGATGCGCAGCCGCGGGCGCGAAGGCCATCTCGTTCTCCGAGAACCCGGCGAAGCTGGGGCTGCCCTCGTTCCACTCCGACCACTGGGATCCGATGTGGCGCGCGTGCGAGGAGACGCAGACCGTCGTGTGCCTCCACATCGGGTCGTCGAGCGTCATCCCGACGACCGCCGACGACGCACCGTTCGCGGTCACCGTGGCACTCTCACCCATGAACGCGCAGTCGGCGCTCTCGGACCTGCTGTTGAGCCCCGTTCCTCGCGCCTACCCCGGCGTTCGCTTCGCCATGTCGGAGGGCGGCATCGGCTGGGTGCCGTTCGCGCTCGAGCACTGCGACTACGTCTGGGAGCGTCACCGATGGTCGGGCATCGACGCCGAGACACCGCCGTCGGAGATCTTCCGCCGCAGCTTCTGGGTCTGCTTCATCGACGAGCAGTTCGGTCTCGACGTCCGCCACGAGATCGGTGTCGACAAGATCATGTGGGAGTGCGACTACCCACATGCGGATACGAGCTGGCCGCACAGCCAGGACCGCATGACGAAGCTCCTCGCGGGAATGCCCGACGACGAGGCGCGCCTCGTCACGCACGCCAACGCCGAGATGCTGTTCGGGCTCGCCTCGCCCGACTGAACGCGTCAGGACCGGTGCTTGCGCCGTGCGAGCCGGCGGGTCGCCGCGGCTGTGTCGATCGCGCGGCGAAAGAGGAGCCCGAGCCTCGGGCTCAGCATGTCGAACCGGGGCGCAGCCGCGTACGACGTCGCGCCGAAGACCCGGCGCAGGGCCTCCCGGTCGGTTCCCGAGCCGATCGTGAGGCACAGGCACCCGATGCCCCCCTCCCGCGCCTCCAGAAGCGCCCGACGGGTGTCGGCCTCGCCGTACCCGCCTTCGTACCCGTGGTCGTAGGCGAAACCGTCCGACAGCACGACGAGCAGGCGGCGCGGAGTACCGGCCTTGGTCGTCAGCAAGCTCGTGGCATGCCGGATCGCCGCGCCCATGCGGGTGAAGGCACCGGGCTCGAGCGCGGACAGCCGGGCGAAGACGCGGCTGTCGAGTGGATCGTCGAACGTCTTCACCCGCACCACGTGCACCGAGCCGCGCCCGCGCGAGTGGAAGCCGAACGCCGCGACGCAGTCGCCGAGCGCACCGAGCGTGTCGATCAGCGCGCCCGCGGCCGCGCTCTGGTGCGCGTGCACCGTCGTACCGGCCTCGTCGCGCTCTCCTGCTGAGCCCGACACGTCGATGAGCACGAGCACTGACAGGTCGCGGCGACGGCGGCGCGGATCGACGTAGATGTCGAGCGGGACGGATCCGTGCCCAACGCGTCGGGCGACCTCGCGCTCGACGACCGCGTCGAGGTCGAGATCGAGGCCCTGCGGCTCCCGCCGGGTGGGCTCGAGCCCCACGCCGAGGCGTGCGAGGCGGCGCCGCAGGAGCTGGTCGTCGTGGCGCACCACCGGGTGGTGCGAGCCGCCCGCGGGCTCGATCTCGACGACGGTGCACCAACGCGGCCGGTACCGCCCTCGCCGCTCGTCCCACTCCGGGTAGAGCGCGACACCCGGCTGCGGGACGTCGGTGTCCTCCGACAGCGGTACCGTCAGCTGCGTCAACACCGCGTGCGAGCCGGCACTCGCGCCGGCTCGCGCCGCACCGATCGGGAGCTCGGCACCCGCGGGCCCGGTGCCTTCCACGCGCCCGAACCCGAAGACCTTCGCGATCAGACGCGCCACCGGGCCTTGGCCCGCGAGCGGCGACGAGAAGGCGTCAGCCATCGGACCGAGCTCCTGGCTCTCCTCGTCCTCGCCGAGCTCCGGCAACGTGGTGCCCGGCGCGCCGCGTGCGAGGTCGTGCGGTGTCGGCGTCGCGCCGACGTCGCGACCGGCGGCGGAGATCACGCGCGAGGGGTGCAGCGCCCCCACGCACGCCGGCGGCTCCGGCAGTGGCTCCCTGCCGAGCGCGCGCTGCAGCGACTCCTCGACGCCGGCCGAGCCGGCGACGTCGGCCCCGAGCTCGACCGCCGAGCCGCGTCCGAGCCCCGGCAGCGTGTCGGCGAGCGCAGCGGCCACGCGATGCGCCTCGAGGACCAGATAGCGGCGCGCGGCCCGCGGCCGGCCGATGAGGCGCCGCATCGCCGCGAGATCCAGGCTGCCGGCGGCCACGAGGGCGGCCTGGATGGCGAGCTCGCGGCACTGATCGGCGGCGCTGGCGCTGCGGACGTACACCCGGTGGCCATCGGTGTACGAGGGCTCGCCGGGGGCGAGGGCCACGGGAACGAGGGGGCGACCCGCGATCGCCGATGCCAGGAGCTCGTAGCGGCCGGGTCCCGGAGTCGTCGCGCTCGTGGTGGCCGTATCCGCACTCACGGGATCCATCATCGCGGCCGGACCGTGGTCATGCGGTGAAGCGAGACGATAGGGTCGCATCAGGTAGACGATTCCCCGGCACGTGAGGTGACCGTGACGCCGCTGCTCGAGCTCCGCGACGTCTCCGTGCACTTCGGCGGCTTGGCCGCACTCGACGGGGCCTCGCTGAGCGTGGAGGCAGGCACGCTCGTCGGGCTCATCGGTCCGAACGGAGCGGGCAAGACGACGTTGGTCGACGCGCTGACCGGGTTCGTCACCGTGTCCGCGGGCACCATGGACTTCGACGGTCGCCGTCTCACCCGCATCCCGCCGCACCGGCGCGCTCGCCGCGGTCTCGCCCGGACGTTCCAGTCGATCGAGCTGTTCGAAGACCTGACGGTCCACCAGAACGTCCTCGTGAGCGCGGAGCCGTCCCGGTGGTACTCGATCCTCACCGACATCTTCGTGCCACATGCACGACCCGAGAACGCCAGCGCCGACTGGGCGCTGGAGCTGGTGGGGCTCGGTGCCTACGGTGCGCGGATGCCGGGTGAGCTGTCCCAGGGGCAGCGCAAGCTCGTGGGCGTCGCACGCGCGCTCGCCGCCGAGCCCAAGCTCGTGCTCCTCGACGAGCCCGCCGCGGGCCTCGACACCGCCGAGAGCGAGCTGCTCGGCGGGCACCTGCGTGCGCTCCTCGACCACGGCATCACGGTGCTGCTCGTCGACCACGACATGAGCCTCGTGCTCGGTGTCAGCGACATGATCTGGGTGCTCGAGTTCGGACGTGTGATCGCTCGCGGAACGCCGACAGAGATCCAACGCGACGAGGCCGTCGTCACGGCGTATCTCGGCGAGCGGAGCACGGCCGGCGTCAACGGCTCCGGGGCGGGCACCACTCGATGACTCCTGAGAGGGTTCCCGAGTCGACGGTCGTGGCCTCGCCGCTGGTCGACGTGCGTGGGCTCGCCGCGGGCTACGACGGGATCCCCGTCGTGCGCGACCTCGACCTTCGGGTCGAGCCCGGTGAGGTCGTCGCGCTGCTCGGCCCGAACGGCGCCGGGAAGACGACGACGCTGCTGACGCTCTCGGGCATCCTGGCTCCCCTCGCCGGAGAGGCGATCGTGCTCGGAGCGCGCGTGTCGGGACGGCGGCCGCACCGCATCGCGCGCCGGGGCGTGGCGCACGTGCCGGAGGACCGGGCTCTGTTCTTCGGCCTGTCGTCGCAACAGAACCTCCGCCTCGGGAACCGTGACCGTCGCGGCGACATCGACGAGGCGATCGCGCACTTTCCGCAGCTGCGTGACCTCCTCGGCCGGCGCGCCGGACTGCTCTCCGGCGGCGAGCAGCAGATGCTCGCCCTCGCCCGCGCGCTCGTCAGCCGACCCAAGCTGTTGTTGGTCGACGAGCTGAGCATGGGCTTGGCACCGATCATCGTGGAGCAGCTGCTGCCCGTCCTACGCAACGTCGCCGATCGGACGGGGGCCGGCATCCTCCTCGTCGAGCAGCACGTGCACATGGCGTTGGAGATCGCAGATCGGGCCTACGTGCTGGTTCACGGGACGGTGGTGCACGAAGGACCCGCCGACGAGCTGGCCGGGAGCGCCGAGCTCCTCGAGAGCAGCTACCTCGGCGCGGCGACGGCCGACACGCCCGCGAGGAGACACCCGACACCCTGAGTGCGCAAGTCCGAGCAGGAGGAGACCATGGACGTACGGCGAGTCGTCACCGGACAGGAGAGTGGCGGGAAGTCGGTGTTCGTCAGCGACGAGCGCGTTGCCCCCACGACGCTGTCGCTGCTGCCGGGATGGGAGTTCCATCGCGTGTGGGGCGCCGACAGCGCCGTCGCGCTGCCGGCAGACGGCGCCGAGCCCGATGCACCGCGCTACTTCCCCCCGAGCGCCGGGTTTCGGTTTGCGGTCTTCACGGTCGGTCCGGGTGGGGAGCAGGTCCTCGGCGACATCGACATCGAGGCGGCGTTGGCCGAGCTCGACGAGAAGCTCCCCGGGATGGCCGAGGAGATGGAGCCCGACGACCCCGGCATGCACACGACCGACACCGTCGACTTCGACTTCGTGATCTCTGGAGAGGTGTTCCTGGAGCTCGACGACGGGGCCGAGGTGCACCTGCGCGCAGGGGACTGCGTCGTGCAGAACGGCACGCGGCATCGCTGGAACAACCGCAGCGACGAGCCCTGCACGATCGTGGTGACGCTCCTCGGGGCGACGCGGGGCGGCGCGAGTCGTTGACCGTCGTCGCGGCCTCCACTCGAACCGTCCCCGAGCGCGAACGGACGGGTGGAGGACCGACGAGCTCAGCGGAAGAAGAAGCTGTCGGTCGCGCGGACCACCGGTGCCGACACCACGCCCTCGGTTGCGGCCACGGGGTCCCCGTCACGGGTGAGCTCGACTCTCATGTCGAGGCAGATCCGGTCGTCGTCGAGCGAGAGGATCTTCACGCGTCCTTCCACATCGGTGAAGGTGTCACGCTCCTCGCTCCCGGTTGACTCCACCACAAGACCCAGCGGCGCGAAGGTGGTCGTCGTGTCGTAGCCGAGGTTGCCGTCCCGCACGGCGTCGCCCTCGGAGAACCCCTTGCGGCGCTTGGGGACGATCGTCACGACCGCGAGGGTGCCACCGGGCTCGGGCTCGATCTGCGCGAAGCCGAAGCTCTTCAGCTCCCGGCGGGGGATGCGGAAGTCCGCGAGGTACATCGAGTAGAGCGCGAGGTTCGTCGTCCTCGCCTTCTCCGTGAGCTCCTCGATCTCGTCGGGATCGCTGGTCGTGCCGCCCTTGGGGTCGGGGACGATCGGAACCCGGCGAGCCAGGGCGTGGGTGACCTCGAACTCGGCCCCACCCGCGGCGACAGCGGCGGCCTTCTCGATGCGCATCGTGACGGGCGGCCCCGCACACGCGTCGCCGCCCGCGGCCGCCGGGGTGGCTCCGAGCACCACACCACCGAGCGCGAGGGCCAGCGCGAGCGTGCCGGCGAACACGGGGCGTCGGGCGATGGCCGGTCGGCCCCGGGCTCAGGTCGTGGTGGGGCGGCGGTACATGAGCACGCCGAGGACGAGGATCCACAGGAGCCAGAGCAAGAAGGTGACGTAGCCCGCGACCTCGAACTCGGACCGCCCGCTGACCGTGCTCACCGACGCGACGTACCAGCCGAGGGTGACGGCTGCGCCGAGCACGCTCGACCAAAGCGGGAACACGCGTGTGCGCAGGGCGATCACCGTGGTCGCGCCGGTGAGGATCGCGAGCGCGAAGCCGCCCGCGGCCTGAAGGCCCAGGGACAGGTCGTAGAAGGCCCGCGTCTGCTCGGGCCCGAGCGCTCCGACCCGCGATGCCTGCATGCCGAGGATCGCCACTCCGGTCAGGAACAGGGCTCCCGAGATGAACAGG
Source organism: uncultured Bifidobacteriaceae bacterium (assembly GCA_964532485.1). GTDB lineage: Bacteria > Actinomycetota > Acidimicrobiia > IMCC26256 > PALSA-555 > DATBSK01. Next base: position 1,952 of record CAZHKE010000004.1, on the reverse strand, counting down.
CCACCGGCGGCAGCAACCGTCAGGCGGGGAACGTCACCTTCTGCGTGACGCAGGGTGCGCCACAGGCTCGCGAACCACAGCAGCGCGGGTCCGATGGCGAGCCCCGAGAGCAGCACACCGATCTTGATCTCGTCGCTGTGATCTTCCAGGAACTGCGCCACCTTGATCCCGGGATCGCCCAGCTCGGGCGGTGTCCCCGCGATGAAGCCTCCGACGAGCGTGAGGATCGCGAAGAGCACCGCGCCCACGAGCGCACCCAGGCGGTCCCACCGTGCGTCGTCCATGTCGTCCCCCCTCCACGTCTCCGTGCCGGACCGAGCGTAGACGGCGCCTGCGGATCCCGCAGGAGGACGCCACCGCAACGGGCTCGAGGCGCGTGCACCTCGCCCGAGGTCCTCGCCTTGCGTGCTCTCGGTGGCGTCAGCCGGAGTCGCCTGACGGGCTGTCCGCAACGACGGCCAAGGCCGCAGCCACCGACTCGGTCGCCGGTCCGGTCGTCGTGATCGTGCGCGCCGAGGGCCAGCGCTCGAACGACGCGCGCATCGCGATCGCAACCTCGCCAGTCGCGTCGGAGACGTCCACTCCCTCGGCAGCACGCTCGGTCACGCGGGCAATCGCGACCTCGGGCGGCGCGTCGCAGCACAGCTCGACGAGATCGCTCGTCGTGTCGCGCGCCACGTCACCGGCGGCGCGCCGTTGCTCGGCGGAGGACCACGATGCGTCGAGGATCACGGACTCGCCGTGCTCCAGGGCACGTCGTGCTCGCTCGAGGAGCGCTCCGTAGGTCGCACGCGTCGTCTCGGCGTCGTAGATGCCGGTGCCGACCTCGGATGCGGCTCGCGCGTCGCGGCCGACCCCAGTGATCTCCTTGCGCACCTCGTCGGACCGCAGCACGGCCCAGCCCAGCCGGTCGCCGAGCCCGAGCGCGAGGGTCGACTTGCCGGCGCCGGGGGCCCCGCCCACCAGCACGAGCTGGACGCAGGCCGATCGGAGGTGCCCCTGAGCGAGGGCGAGCAGGGAGCGTGCCTCGTCGCGCGCGGTGGCATCGCCCTGCCGGAAGCGCGTGCAGGCGACCTTGCAGCGGATGAGCGCGCGGAAGCCGATGTAGTAGTCGGCCAGCGTGTCCGGATGGTCGTCGTGGGCGAGCTCGCGGTAGGCGTCGAGGAGCCGGCCGGCAAGCTGCGGTGCGCCGACGTGCTCGAGGTCCATCACCAAGAACGCGATGTCGGCGAGGACGTCGCCGTGCCGGAGGCGATCGTCGAACTCGATGCAGTCGAGGATGCGGGGACCGTCCGCCAGGCAGAAGACGTCGTCGGCGAGGAGGTCGCCGTGACCGTCACGCACGTGTCCGTCGGCGACCCGCGCCTCGAGCAGTGGCGAACGACCGGCGAGGTAGCGATCGACGAGACCGGCGACCTCCTCGACGACGACGGCATCGAGCACACCGCCCGAGAGCGCGCGAAGCTCCTCGAGGTCTCGCTCGATCTTCCCCCGAACCACGTGGGGTCGACCGGCCGCGGCGATCTCGGGCGACATCGCCGCATCGGCATGGAACGCCGCGAGGGTGCGCGCGATCGAGTGGATGTCGTCGTCGGTCACCGCGGCCGAGCGCGCCAGCGCGCTGAGTCGACGATCCGCCGGCAATCGACGCATCACCACGAGGTGATCGCACACGTTGCCATCCGGCCCGGTGACGTCCGCCACCCCCAGGTAGACGTCGGGCGCCAGGCGCCGATTCAGCTCGACCTCCCGGTGCGTCGCCGCCTCGCGCGCCTCGCGGGTCGAGAAGTCGAGGAAGCCCAGATCGACCGGCTTCTTCAGCTTGTAGGCCCGGTCACCGAGGAAGACCACCCATGCCGAGTGCGTCTCGACGACGTCGGCCGCAGGCTCAGCACCCATCGCCAGGCCCGGTGGGAACGCGTCGCTGCTCGACATCTCAGGTCCGTACCCCG
>CAZHKE010000003.1:94289-115291 GCA_964532485.1 uncultured Bifidobacteriaceae bacterium | reverse complement strand
CCCGGCCACGACCTCGCGCAGCTCCTCGGCGATCACCTCGATCCTGAACATGACCTCAGCATGGCAAGGGGGTATGACAGCCACCCCGCGTTCGTCGGGAATCGCGCGCGAATCGGTCGGACCGCGTCGCGCGATCGAGCGTCACACGCGAGCGGTCTGGGTGTCGCGCTGGCGACGGTGAACGGTTGGCCCTTCGCTACACTCGCGCTCCGCGTCGGAGTGGCGGAATCGGCAGACGCGCTAGCTTGAGGGGCTAGTGCCCGCAAGGGCGTGGGGGTTCAAGTCCCCCCTCCGACACGCGCTGTGACACACCCGCGGTGCGGCCTCGACGCTGACGCGTACCGTTCGTAGGTCGGGATTTCCCGGCGGTTCCGGCCACCCCTCGCACCGTCACACAGGCCCGCTGGCGGGCGAACCGATCGGCTCTCCCGGTCGATCGGGGTCTTCAGCCGCTCTCCAGGAGATCGCCGGAGCCCCTCGCTGCTGACCCTCGTCGGGGGCGCTGTGGCCGTTCGGGAAGGTCGACCTGGTCTCGGTGCGCCGACCGTGGCGCCGCACGACATCGCTGAGGTACGGCTTCGGCAGGATCTTGAAGATGGACAGCGACACGTAGAGGATCGTGTTGATCGCCACGAAGGTGGACAGCACCGCGAACCAGCTGTCTCCGAGGATCGACTCGGGCAGCACCGTGGCGAGGCCGAGCGCCGAGACGACGTTCACGCTGCCAGCCCCGGTGCTGCGTCGGCTGCCTGGGAGGGGGCGTCGGCTTCGAGGGAGACGTGTCCCCACCTCGCCGGGTGGGCAAAGGTGATGTCGAGCACGCCCTTGACGTAGACGACGTCGAGGAAGAGGTCGTACACCAGCTCAGGGAACAGCAGCACGGCGAGGACGCGTGCCCGCCAACCCCCTTGCCACACGCTGACGACCCGGTCGGCCACGAAGATCCCACCGATACCGAGCCAGAACGGGTACCAGACCCATTCGGGGGTCGCCAGCACCGTGACGCCAAGGAGCAGCCAGAAGGAGCTGAGTGCGATGACGCTGTAGCCGATGCCGAGCTGCTGTGCCCAGTAGCGCACCAGGGCGGGCTTGAACCCGTAGGCCCCCAGGTTCTCCAGCGCACCGCGCTGCCATCGCAGCCGCTGGTTCCACAAGTGGCTCCACTTCGGCATCAGGTCCGTGACGACTCGGCACTCGTGAGGGCTGCACATGAGCGCCCCGAGGGTCTTGAGGGCGAGGGTCAGCTCGTTGTCCTCGGTGAGCGCTGCGGTGTCGTAGATGTCACCGCGCACGCCGGGCAGAAGTGAGCCACGAGAGTTGGCGACCCGACGCAGGGCTGCGGAGCGGAAGATCGAGGCGGTACCGGTGAGCACATACACCCGACCGCGGCGCCGCTCGAGCTCGCGGCTGTAGCGCACGTACTCGTTTCGCTGGAACTGGGCGAGGAGCCCGCCGGTGTCGTCGCCGTAGAAGAGGCCACCGATGCTCATGATGGCCCGGTCATCAGTGAGGCGCTGCACCGCGGCGGCGAGGAACTCTGGGTCGAGCACCGTGTCGGCGTCCACGACCATGACGCAGTCGTTGTCGCCGAGATCGTCGAGCACCTCGGGTAGTACCTGGTTGAGCGCGCCGGCCTTCTTCTCGGTGTTGTCGATCGTCTCGACGACCTCGGCGCCATGTCGCCGGGCGATCTGGGCCGTGTCATCACTGCAGTTGTCGGCGACCACGATGACCCGCTCGGGTGGCCGGCTCTGTTCGAACAACGACACGAGGGTCGCGCCGACCGAGGCTTGCTCGTTGTGGGCGGGCACGAGCACCGTGATGGTGACCGGTCCGGCGTACTCGCCTCGATTGCCGGCCATGATCATCCGGGGAGCGAGGGGACGACGAGCGCCGTCGGTCGAACGCCGGGCCCGGTCGGTGACGACGCGCTCGGCCACGGCGATGCCGATCGCCGCGAGCACCGCCAGACCGAACGCCATGACCATGAGCGAGAACGCCGGGGCGGCGGTGTCGTACAGCACGTTCCAGGCGTCGAGCACGACACCATCCCGCGGCGTGCCGACAGGCTGCGGATCTCCGGCCCACACCGCCAGCCCGAGCAGTCCGGCGGCAGACACGACGACCACCGAGACGAAGATGCCGACGGCGCGACCCAAGGCGGCGCCTCCACTGGAGACCTCGGGGCCTGGCGGCGACTCTGATGGACGATCGTCCGTGGAACGCACCTTCATGTCCACGTATCGACAGGGTTCGCCCGGGACTGGAGCCTCGATGTCGGTGCGGTCGGCGTCGCGATCGAGGAGCATCGCGACCACAGCGTCGGCATGAACATGTCGAATGGCCGGTTCGAGAGCGTGCAACGGAAGGCCGCGCCGCTCTTCAACGTGAATGATGCACCCGACACGGAGGCGGTGACCGGTCGCGCTTCAGAGCATGACGTCGATCTTCTCGGTCCACCGCTCTCGCCGAGGTCGCGCTGGCCAAGCTGCCACGAGTCTGACCTGCGCAGCCCGGGCTCCACGTTGCGATCGTCGCCTTCTGCAAGGGGACCTTCGAGGACAAGTCATCCTGCGAGAATGAGCACCCGCATCAACTCAACCGTGTGGCGCTGCGCGCCCAGTCCCCCCTCCGACACTGTTGCGATACCCACGAAGATGCTGTGCTCGACGACGACCGGCGCGCGAACCTTTTAACGCCTAACGCGCCTCGCGCAGCAGCCCAGCGACGCGCGTCGTGGCGTCTGCTTGCATCGACCGTTCCCTTCGGCACTTGGAGTTCAAGACCGGGCGCGGCATCAGGTATCGGTGGTCGGGACGAAGTCAGGCCTGCGTGTCGAGCTGGAGTCGCCCGTCATGAAAGAGACGGATGCAGGCGTCGACGACAATGGGGTCGATGGTGACATCGCGACCTCGTTGGAGTTCGTGGAGAGCGTCGTCAAGGCTCGCCTTCTCCCCGTAGGGACGTCTGGTCGTCATTGCATCGATCGTGTCGGCAAACGCGATGACGCGCGCGCCAATCGCGATCGCGTCACCTTGGAGTCCGACGGGGTATCCCGATCCGTCGAGGCGCTCGTGGTGCTGGAGGATCATCTCGGCGATGGGCCGTAGGAAGGTGATCTCGGCGGCGATGTCAGACCAACGTGGCTATGGGAGTGGAACATTTGCCACTCCAGCGCGTCCAAGGGGGTCGGCTTCGTAAGGATCTCGGAGAAGACTGCGATCTTTCCGACGTCGTGGATATGAGCACCGAGCTCGATGCCTTTCAGCAGTGTCGGCGTCGAGGCCTATCTCGATGGCCACGGCAAGTGAGATGGCTGCGACACGTCCTTGATGTCCCGCCGTGTACGGGTCGCGACTTTCGATTGCCGCGGAGAGAGCTGTGATCACCGAGCGCGAGAACGCATGTCGAGTGCGTTCAGCCTCCACTCGTGCGGTGACATCCCAATTGACGCCGGTCGCCCTCGTAGCGGATCCATCAGGCGCGCATCGCACCAGCGCATGGGCCTCGATCGAGTGCTCTTCGCCATTGGGCTACACGACGCGATACTCGACGTTGAACGGCGCGGCACCCTTCAACGCTGCCGTGGCTGCGAGAACGACCCGAGCCCGGTCGTCCGGATGGGGACATGCCTGCCATGCGCTGTAGGAGGCGGGGAAGCCGCTTGCTACGCCGTACAGCTCGCACGTCCGATCGTCCCAGAGCATGACGTCCCTCACCACGTCCCAATCCCAGATCCCGATGCCCGCAGATTGCGTCGCGAGCGCGAGCCGCTCCTCGGTCTGGCTTAGAGGCCGCGCGGAGAGGGGTCCACACTTAGACATCCACCGGTCGTTGTGACGGCCCGGCTTTGATGCCGGGTGCTGTCCAAACACAACGACACGGTGGCGATCGAGGTGCCTGAGCATCTCCTGGACGGCCTTCGGGTGGGCCTTTGGTGTCGACGAACCCGCTGCGGCCCGCTCGCCGCGGGCGCCATGGGGACTCTCACACGGGCTTCACACGCGGCGCGGCATATGTTCGCCGGCAAAGGGAACGTGGAGGTCATCGGATGTCCAGGCGAACATGCCTCGCGTCGATCGCGGCGGCGCTGCTTCTTGTCCCGCTCTGGAGCGCAAGCGCGTGGGGTGCCACCCCGCGCAACGAAGGCTTGCCCGAGGGGGGCGAGCCGTTCGATCTCGACCCCGCGAGCTTCACCGTCGAGATCGACAACCCCTACTGGCCGATGGAGCCGGGAACCCGCTGGACCTACCGGGAGATCGACGCCGAGGGAACCGAGCTCGAGGTGGTGGTGACCGCCACCAGCGAGACCAAGGAGATCGCGAACGGCGTCACGGCGCGCGTGGTGCGCGACACCGTCTCCGAGGACGGGGCGGTGGTCGAGGACACCTTCGACTGGTACGCGCAGGACGCTGACGGCAACATCTGGTACCTGGGTGAAGACACCGCGGAGTTCGAGAAGGGCGAGGTGACGTCGCGGGGCGGTTCCTTCGAGGCCGGGGTCGACGGCGCGCTCGCTGGGGTCGCGGTGCCGGCGAACCCGGTCGACGATCTGCGTTACCGCCAGGAGTACTACGCCGGTGAAGCCGAAGACCACGGCGAGGTGATCGGCGTCGACGAGCAAGCCGAGGTTCCCGCGGGCCACTACGAGCACGTCCTGATGACCAAGGACACGATCCCGATCGAGCCGAAGGTGCTGGAGCTCAAGTTCTATGCCCCCGAGGTCGGGCCTGTCCTGGCCATCGGCGTCTCGGGCGGCGGAGACCGCGAAGAGCTCCTGAAGGTGACCAAGGTCGGGCGGCGAGCAGCGCGGGCAGCTGGCACCGTGCCCCTGGGCAAGCGGTATCCGTAGGGCGCCGTAGGGCGGCGGAGTCGCCCCTCGGGACACGCTCCTCCTGCGCCGGCTCCCGACCGCCGCGAGGGGCTCAACGCGGCGACGTGTGACCGGTGACACGCTGCGACGACCGCCACGCACGACGCATGATGGTGGGCATGGATCCGTCCGCGCGCGTCGTCCCGGCCGAGCGCACGGTGCGCGTCACGACCCGCTCGGGGCCGGTCACGATCATCGGTGAGGACCGGTCCGACGTCCTGGTCGAGCAGGGCGCCGACTCCGTGACGTCCGGTTCCCGCGGAGTCGAGGTCACCGGCAGGTCCGGCGCGGTCGTGGTGCGCTGCCCGTCGGGCACGGACGTGTTCGCGGGCACGGCATCCGGCTCCGTCACGCTTCGGGGGGTGCTCGGCAGCGTGCACGTGACGTCGCACAGCGGCACGATCCAGATCGAGCGCGTCGACGACGCAGATGCCCGGACGAAGTCGGGCAACATCTCGGTGGACGATTCCAAGGGCGCGTGCCGGTGCTCCTCCAAGAGCGGCCACCTCCGTGTCGGACGTGCCCGGGAGGTCGACCTGATGACCGCGTCCGGCAAGGTCGAGGCGGACGAGGTCCACGCGGCGACCGTGCGCGCGGGCAGCGGGAGCGTCACGCTGGGTGTTACCGACGTCGACACGGTCGACGTCGAAGCCCACTCCGGTTCGGTCGCGATCGCGGTCCCCGACGGGTCGCACCCCGCCACCGAGCTGCACGCGGGGAGCGGCTCGGTGCGCTGTGATTGCATCCCGGGAACCGACGGTGCGCTTCGCGTCGCGACCCGGAGCGGCAGCATCTCCGTCGTCGAGCGGTGAACGTCGGGGTAGACGCGAGCCCAGGCGCGATCGTCTTCACGGACATCGTCGGCTTCACGCAGTTCACGGCCGCCCGCGGCGATGCCGAGGCGCTCGCGTTGCTCGAGCTCCAGGAGCGGCTCGTGCGGGGCGCGCTGCCGCAGGACGCGCGCGTCGTGAAAGATCTCGGTGACGGGCTCATGCTCTGGATCCCCAGTGCGAGGGCCGCGCTGCGCACGGCCCTCGATCTGCAGGAGCGCTTCGGGGAGGCGGCCGACGAGGGGTCACCGCTCTGGGTGCGCATGGGAATGCACTGGGGGTGCCCGAAGCGGCGTGGCGACGATCTCGTGGGTCACGACGTCAACCTCACCGCGCGCATCCTCGACGTCGCCGGCGCCGGTGAGCTGCTCATCTCGGCGGCCGCTGCGCGGGCGGCGGGCGACGCGCTCGGGGCCGTCGTCTGCGAGGAGCTCGGGCCGGTCGTGATGCGCGGGATCCCCGATCAGGTGCCGCTGTACCGGGTCTCGCGGACGTAGGCACGCCTCGCGGGATCGCGATCGGCGTTCGATTGCAGCCCGACGAGCAGCAGCTCACCGAACGCGACTCGACGGTCAGGACCAGAAATCGTCGCTGTACGCGGGGAGCGCCTCGACCATCCAGAGCTCGGCGAGCCTCCCGTCGCGGACGCGCGCGAGGAAGGCGGCATGGTTGTGGAGCGCCCCGCCCTTCCGCTCGGCCACGATCTCGACCATGCCGAGCACCTGCCCTTCGGCGACGGTCACGACCTGTGTGACGTCGGTGCGGTACTCCGCCTCGGTCACGTCGGGGACGCGAGCCAGATAGCCGTCAGGCCCGTCGACCCGGTCGACGCCGCCGGCGGCGTTCGTCACGTACGCGACGAGGTCGTCGGCGAGGAGCCGGCGCATGGCGTCGCGGTCGCCGGCTGCGAACGCGGCGATCATGCTGCGGAAGACCGACTCCGGCGTCGTCATCGACGGGAACCTATGCGTCCCGCGTCCGCTCGTCAGGTGGGGTCGATCTCGCCGGCGGCCGCCAGGACCCTCGATCCCGGATGGGACGGTCCCCGCTCCGCCGTCAGGGGTGAGCGATGATGGTCGTCTCCCGAGTGCTCGACGAGCGAGAGACCCGCGGTCATGGCCGAACCGAGAACCATCGAGCCGGGATCGCTCCTGATAGCGACGTCGTCGCCGTTCCCGCCGTTCGCGGTCGAGCGTGACGGCACCGACAGCGGCTTCGACGCCGAGCTGATGCGCGCTGTCTGTGGGCAGCTCGGGCTGCGCTGGAGCCTCGTGCGCGTCGAAGGGAGCGACTACAACGGCATCTTCGACGGACTCCGAACGGGTGACTACGACGCCGTGGTGGCGGCGACGACGATCACGTCCGGACGCGAGATGGTCGCGTTGTTCTCGGAGCCGTATCTCGACGTCGATCAGGCGCTGCTCGTCGACTCGACCGCCGGCGTGCACATCACCTCGACGGACGACCTCGCGACGGAGGTGGTCGGCGCGGAGACCGGCCGCACCTCCGAGACCGTCGCCGACGAGCTGCTCGACGCCGGTCGCGTCCGCGACGTGCGTCGCTACGCGTGCGGGGGGGTGGTCGCGGCGATCGAGGATCTCCTCGCGGGGCGAGTGGCGGGGTTGATCGCCCTCGCGCCGGTCGCCTCCTGGTTCGCGCGTGAGCACGAAGAGCTGTCGGTCGTGCAGATGGTCTCGACCGGCGAGCAGCTCGGCGTTGCCTTCGCGCCGGGGAACGTGACCTTGCGCGACGCCGTGAACGAGGCGCTCGAGAGCTGCCGCCGCGACGGAGTGCTGGAGCGCCTCGTTCGCCGCTGGATGGACGAGGACGGTTCGGGTCGCTGAGCGGCGGGCCCGGCAGCGCGCGGCGCAGGGTGGTTAGCGTCTGTGCCGATGAAGGCCGCGGTCTACTACGAGACGGGCCCTCCGGACGTCCTTCGCTACGAGGACGTGCCTGAGCCTGTCTGCGGGTCCAACGACGTCCTCATCGACGTCGAGGCGATCAGCATCGAGGGCGGCGACACCCTGAACCGCGGGGGCGGCGAGATGTCGCAGACCCCGCACATCGTCGGCTACCAGAGCGCGGGAACCATCGCGGTGATCGGCTCGGAGGTCACGGATCGATCCGTGGGCCAGCGCGTCGTCTGCTCGTTCCTGGACGGCTCGCACGCGGAGCGGGTGGCCGTGCCGTCGGTCGTGTCGTGGGTCGTGCCCGACGAGCTCGACATCCGTCAGGCGGCGTGCGTACCGATCGCGTTCGGCACCGCCGACGACTGCCTCTTCGAGTTCGGGCGCCTCGTCCCCGGGGAGACGGTCCTCGTGCAAGCCGGCGCGAGCGGTGTCGGCATCGCCGCGATCCAGCTCGCCAAGCGCGCCGGCGCAACGGTGCTCGCCACCGCGTCGAGCGACGAGAAGCTCGAGCGGCTCCGGCGCTTCGGGCTGGACGAGGGCATCAACTACCGAACCGGCGACTTCGTGCAGATCGCGCGCGACCTGACCGCGGGCCGCGGCGTCGATCTGGTCGTCGATTCCGTCGGTTCGACGCTGCTCGGCAGCGTGGGGGCGCTCGCGTACCGGGGCCGGTGCACGCTCGTCGGGCAAGCCGGGCGCGACCCGCAGCCGTTCGACGCGGCGGCGTTGATGATGGGCAACCAGACGCTCGTCGGCGTGTTCTTCGGTGCCGAGATCACGACCGACCGCGTACGTGAGATGGTCGCTCGCCACCTCGACCATGTCGCGAGCGGCGAGCTCGAGGTGGTCATCGATCGGACGTTCCCGCTGTCGCAGGCCGCGGACGCGCACGCGTACATCGAGAGCAGGCAAGCCTTCGGGCGAGTCGTGCTCGTCCCATAGGTCGAACCCCGGAGACCGGCATGCCCCCCGACTGGCTGGCTGATCCGGCGTGGTGTGAAGGAGGCCATGTGATACCGGGTGCGTCAGCCGGCCACGAACGCGAGGTCGAGATGTCGGCGCGGGTTGTCGGGGTTGAAGTCGACGAACGCGACGCTCTGCCACGTCCCGAGCGCCGGCTGGCCGCCCGCGACGGGCAGGACGAGCGTCGGGCTCAGGAGCGCCGGGAGCAAGTGGTCGGCTCCGTGACCGCGCGATCCGTGGGCGTGCCGATAGCGGTCGTCGCGCGGGAGCACGCGCTCGACGAGCTCGTCGAGGTCGTTCTCCGAACCGGAGCCGAGCTCCATGAGTGCGAGGCCGGCCGTCGCGTGGGGCGCGAAGACGTTCACGAGGCCGTCGCCCCTCCCGCGACAGAAGTCAGCGACGAGCGCGGTCACGTCCGTGACCCGCCGGCGCGACGTGTCGAGATCGATCCTCGTGCGATCCATCGATCGCATTCTCGCCGACCCGGGGGCCGGGCGCGGATCCGACGCGAGCGTCATGCGTGACCGTGCGTCGGCGCCCCCAGCACGGGCGCTCGCTGCTGCCACCCTCCTCGGGATCGCGGTGCTCACAGCCTGCGCGCCGCTCCGTCCGGTCGACGGGACCGGCGGCAACGGGCGCGTCTCGCTCGCCGACCTCTCGGCTGTGCGGCGGGACTGCTGGGTGGACGCCGAGATCGCCGACGACCTCACGCGGATGCTCGAGGCCGCGAACGCCGAGGGTGTCGCGCTGGCTCCCGAGGGGTACTTCAGTCACGATCCGATCCCGGTCAGTGGCTGCTACCGCTCCTACGACGAGCAGGTCATCGCGCGCGACTACTTCTGCGCCCAGGGAAGCTGTGAGACCGCGGCACAACCCGGGACCAGCAAGCACGGCACCGGCAGAGCTGTCGACTTCCGCGACGCCGACGGTGAGCTGACGTTCGACGCCGCCGGATACGCCTGGCTGGGGGCCCACGCGGCCGAGTTCGGCTTTGCCCATCCCGACTGGGCACAGCCCGACGGGCGCAACCCCGAGCCATGGCACTGGGAGGCGTGACTCAGTCGAGCTCCCACCGGGTCGGTGAGCCGGTGAAGTTGGCCTCGACGAGCCCGACGACACGAGCCGGGGTCACCCGGAAGCACGCGTTCTTCGAAGACGCGTAGAACTCGACGGGCGTGTCGGTGTGGTACTTCGCGTTCCAGATCGCGGTCAGCCGCTCGATCGTCGAGCGATCCTCGACGAGCTCAGCGGTTCCGTCGGCGACGACCGGCTCGGACGCGTCGTCGGTCGTCGCGGTGCATCGTGGGTCGCGCAGGAGGTTGCGCGCCTTGCGGGCAGTTCGGCTGGTGCTGAACCAGATCGCCTCGTCGTGCCACGCGCCCCACACGGGTGCCACGTGCGGACGACCGTCGGGCCAGGACGTGGCCACCCAGTAGTCGTGGGAGCGCTCGAGCCGCTCGACGGCCCATGACCACGGGAGCAGACCACCACCGTCGTCTTCGCCGACGATCCCGTACCCGGGCATGTGCGGACGGCTGGCGCGTGGCACCGCTGGGACGGTACCAAGGTGCGTCGGGTGCCGACCTAGGGTCGCGCGGATGGGCGACACCCCCTCGTCCGCGCCGATCATCGCCGTCCGTGGCCTCTCCAAGCGGTTCTCGGCGAGCGTGCTCGCCGTCGACGACCTGACCTTCACCGTCGAGCGCGGTCAGGTCTGCGGGATGCTCGGGCCGAACGGCGCGGGGAAGACGACGACGCTCCGGATGCTCGTCGGGCTCGTGCGACCGAGCGCCGGCGATGCCGCCCTCTTCGGCGAGCCGGTGAGGCCCGGGCTCCCAGCGCTGGCGCGCGTGGGGACGATGATCGAGGGTGCCGCGTTCGTCCCGCACCTCACCGGGATCACGAACCTCAGACTCTGGTGGGAGGCCGGTGGTGGTCGCTGGAGCGAGGCCGCGGCCGACGAGGCGCTCGCGGTCGCCGGCCTCGGTGACGCCGTGCGCCGGAAGGTGAAGACGTACTCGCACGGGATGAAGCAGCGCCTCGGCATCGCGCGGGCTCTGCTGGCGCGACCCGAGGTGCTCGTGCTCGACGAGCCGACGACGGGGCTCGATCCCCAGGAGATCCGCGAGGTCCGGCGCCTCGTGACGCGCCTCGCCGGCGAGGGCGTCACGATCCTCCTGTCGAGCCACCTCCTCGCCGAGGTCGAGCAGACGTGCACGCACCTCGTCGTCATGGATCGTGGCCGGCTCGTCACGGCGGGGTCGACGGTCGAGCTGGTCACCGCCAGCAGCTCCTCGGTCTACCTCGAGGTCGACAACGCCGTCGCGGCCGAGCCGGTCCTCGCCGGCCTCGCGGGCGTCACGAACGTCCACCGTGAGGTCGCCGGGCTCACCGTCGACGTGGAGGGCACCGCACGATCGGAGCTCGTCGCCGCCCTCGTCAGCGCTGGGATCGGCGTCGAGACGGTCACGGCCCGCCGTCAGCTCGAGGACGCGTTCTTGGGGCTGGTGGGCGAGGAGCACGACCGATGATCGCCGCGCTCCGTGCCGAGTGGGCGAAGACGCTGCGGCGCCCGCGCACCTACGTCGCGCTCGGCTTCGTGGCGTTCATCCCCGCCGTGGTCGCGCTCGCGCTGTGGCTGAACCCTCCCGACCTCGGCGACGGCGACCGCTTCTTCTACACGGCGACGCAGACCGGCCTGCTCTTCCCGGCCGCCATGCTCCGGATCATGAGCCGTCTCGTGCTCGTGGTCGTCGTCGCGCTGTTCGCCGGCGACGCGATCGCGGGGGAGGCGAGCACGGGCAACCTCCGCTACCTGCTGCTGCGCCCGGTCGGCCGCGGCCGGCTGCTCGCCGCGAAGCTCGTCATCACGGTCGTGCTCGCGGTCGCCGCCGCCGTGCTCCTCGCCGCCACCGCGACGATCGCGGGTGGGCTCGCCTTCGGGTTCGAGCCGATCGAGCTCCAAGCCTTCTTCACCGACCAGTCGGTCGTGAACCTGTTCGGTCACATCGGGATGGCCACCGCCTATGTGTCGTGGACGCTGACGAGCGTCGTCGCGTTCGCGTTCATGGTGTCGACCATGACCGACTCGCCCGCTGCTGCTGCCGGCGCGGGCGTCGGACTCGGCGTGACGTCCCAGATCCTCAACGAGATCGAGTCGCTGGGCAGCATCCGCGACCTCATGCCGACCCGCTACCTCGACGCGTGGGAAGGGCTGTTCTGGTCGGACCGCGTCCCGGACGACATGTACTCGGGGCTGCTCCAGCCGATCCCCTGGGTGCTGCTCTTCCTCGGTGTCGCGTGGCTCTGGTTCCGCCGGAAGGACGTGCTCGCGTGACTCGACGCTGACTCGACGGCGAGCACCTCGCCGGAGGGCGCCCGCGACACGCGTGTAACCCCTTGCGCACCGGGTGTGGTACACTTTCGGCCCCGACCGGGCCTCAGGTTCCCCCGACCTGCGACCGATGATCCGGAATGAGCTTCGGCTCGCGCCGGTTGACCCCGACGCAGACCGCAGCATCCTGCGACATCCAAGATCTCGTTACCTACGAAGAGAGCACCGATGAGCAAGTCCCGCACCACCAGCCGCCGCCCCGCTGGGGCGAGCACCCGTACGGCCAAGCCCCGCGCCCGGCGAGCGAAGCCCGCCGCGAAGGCGCGACGGGTGGCCTGCGCGATGCCGGCTTGCGAGGCCCCCCGCGCCTCCGGCAAGGCCCACTGCTCGGCCCACGCCCGACAGGCCCGGGAGCGTCTCCGGGTCGCCGCCGGCGAAGCCGCCTGGGCCTGAGCCCCGGCAGAGCCCGACCTCGCCCGGCGCAGCGACGCTTCGGGAGGTCTCCCGAAGCGTCAGTCGTCCTTGAGCGCCACCGCGTTCGGGGTGACGTTCATCTTCGGTTCGTAGGCGCCGACCTCCACGTCGCGGCCCAGCCCGTCGTACTTCGCGTGCAGCTCGTCGCGGCACGCGGCGCACAGCCCGACGAACCGCATCGGCGCGAGGCTGCGGCAGCGGATGCACTCCATCTCGACCGCGGTGAGATCGATCGCGGTGAGGTCGAGCTCGTCGGGCACGGTGCCAGCATGTCAGCCGGGCACCACTTGGACGGGGATCATGGCGACGTCCCCTCCTCGTCCGACGTGGCCCCAGGTGGCCGGTGGGAGGTTGGCTCGCGCTCGAGGATCGCGGCCAGTGCGACAGCCACCAGCGCGAGCACCCCGGCGATCCGGCCCACCTCGGCGGCGAGCGGGCGATCGCGGGCGAAGTCGAAGAGGTAGTCGGTGGGCCGTGCCGTCGCGGCCGCTTCGAATGCCGTGAGCAGCGCCGCGAGGACGAGGGCAGCGAGCGCGGCCGCGGCGACGGCCCGGTAGCCGCGCCAGTGCCCGACGGCGACGGCGACGACCGCGGCCACCGCGCCCACGACTCCGCCGATCACGATGCCGACCGCGACGAGCACGATCGCAGTCACGAGCGTCGCGCGGGTGCTCATCGGAGCCGGCCCCGGACGAGCAGGTACAGGCACAGGACGATGCCAAGACCCGTGACCACGAGCGCCACCTGGTAGGTGAGCTGAGGGCTCTGCTCGACGTCGACGTGGTGCCGGCCGGCGCCGACCGCCCACGCCGCCTGGCCGTCGAGCGACGTCTGGGTGCCGGCGTCGTCGCCGTCGATGGTCGCCGACCAACCGTCGTCGGAGGATTGGCCCGAGATGATCACGCCCGGGCGGTCGGTCGTGGCGTCGATCTCGAGGTCGGACCGTCCGCGGCCGACGAGCGCCGCGGTTGTGCCGTTCCCAGGCGCGCCGGCCGGCTGGTCGCCTGCCTGGAGCCACACTCGCCGCACCGAGGGGTCTCGCTCGGTTCGGAGCCGATGCCATCCCGCGTCGAGCCGCACGTCGGCACACCCGACGAACGATGCCGGGGATCCTTGGTCGCCGCGCACCTCGACGGGCCGTCCGTCGATCGTGAGGCCGATGTCGCGACATGTCGTGGGATCGGCCAGCGGTCGGCCGTCCACGCGACCGCGCACGGTGTACGAGCGATCGCCGATCGTGCGGAACCGCCGCCGCAGCGCCGGCTCGACGGCATGGTCGTCCAGGCGCTCGAGCCGGCCCAGCTGGTACGTCACCGGCGCGGCTTCGAGAAGCGTCCGCAGCCGGGACGAGCGCTCGGCGCGACGGGCGAGGTCGTCGGGGAGCTGGATCACCTCGTCGAGGTCGAGCTCGTCGATCATGATCTCCGAGAACCCGAGCGGGCGCGGATCGGTACCGGAGACCTCGTCGATCCGCACCTCGACCGAGGTGGTCAGGGTCGGTCCGAACTCGGCGTGCCCCTCGCCGTCGACGAGCTCGACCGAGCGCGCCGAGCCGTCGCTCAGGATCACGGTCGCGCGCGTCACGTGGAGAGGATCGGGGGAGCGGGCGCTGGGTGGTGTCTGGGCCGCGACGAGGTCGACGTGGGCGATCTCGGTCGGCTCGGTCAGGTCCACGCGAACCCACTGGCCGATCTCGTCGACGAACGCCGGAGAGACGCGCCATGACGTGCGGGGGTCATCGTCGAACGCGTTCGAAGGGCGGTAGTAGGCCTGCGGCAGCGGCGGCCGGCCGTACGACGACGCCTCGATCTTCGCGGCATCGGTGAAGTCGGCGACGGATTCCGCGCCGGCTGCGTCGAACAGGTCCTGGCTCGCTCGGGACAGCTCCTGTCCTTCGGCCAGCGTGTACGAGCTGCGGGCGATCGAGTCGAAGATCGGGATCTCGCGGACGCGCCGGCGGTTCGTGTCGCTGATCACGACGGGTGCGCCGGCCGCCAGCGCGGTCTCGAGCTCGGGCGTCGAGGCCGCGCCGGTGTAGCGCACGGGCCCGGCGGTGCGCAGCAGCCCGACCGCGGCCAGCCCGGGCCAGGCGTCGCCGTCGCCCGCCACGAGCAGCGGCGGGCGCGTCTCGGCGCGGGCGACCCCGTCGAAGTCGCGCACTCGATACAGCTGGATCGGTGGGAGTCGGGCCTCGGCGTTGCTCGCCGCATCTGGCTGCGCGACGTTCTCGCCCGGCGACCCGAAGGAGCGGACGAGCTCGAGGTCGGGGTCGTCGCGCAGGGCGTCGAGCGTGCTCGGGCGGGGACGCTTGCTCGCCGGCCAGTCGAGGTCGTTGCGCACCAGCACGTACTCGATGCCGAGGCGCCGCGCGATCGGGCCGATGACCCCCGGCTCGTAGTCCTCGCCGTTGATGTAGTCGTCGAGGCCCGCGACGATGTTGGCGAGCTCGTCGGTGCCCGACCACCTCGTCAGGAGGCCGCGAGCGACGGCGGGACGCTCGATCGTGCCCTCGATGATGTCGTCGCCGCTCATGCCCCAGGTGTAGGCACCGAGCGCGGTCGAAGGCAGCACGAGGACGCGGCCGTCGCCGGGTTGCTCGTCGAGGTAGTCGGCTGCGTGCTCCCAGTACGCGGGCAGCTCGTCGACTCCGTCGTTGGGGGAGTAGAGCCGACCGGTCCAGAACGGGAACGAGACCGCGAGGACGACGGCGACCACGAGCCCTGCGGCGAGGATCGGGAGCGGGTGCCGCCACCCACCGGCGCGGTCGTGCGCGCGTCCCACGAGCGCGGCGAGCGCCACCGCGGCGAGCACGGCCGCGCCGATCGCGACCATGACACCCGCCTTGTGGCCGCTGCGCACCGCGAGGATCCCCGGAAAGCTGTCGAAGGCCCAGAGGAGGAATCGCCCGTACGGTGTGGTGTCGTCGAGCGGGAAGGCCCCCACCATCAGCACGAGCCCGAGCACGAGCACACCGCCGAACAGGATCCGGGCCCGCCACCGCGATCGCCACAGCGTCGCCACGGCTGCGAGCGGTACGAGGAACGTGGCGAGCACGAGCGGCCACCAGAAGAAGCGGGCGAACTGGGGCAGGATCGCACCACGCGAGTCGCCCCAATAGGCACCCCAGAAGCCGAGGCCGCGCCACGACTCCGACCACGACGACGTGCGGTTGATCTCCCGGACGGTCTCGGTGAGCGCGAGGTTCTCGTCGTTGATCGCCGAGCTCTCACGCACCGTGACCAGCGCTGCGGCCGAGACCAGCAGGGTCAGTGCCGCGGCCGCGCCGACCCAGCGGGCGACGCGTCCCCACGACACGCTGCGCTCGACGACGGTCAGGTAGAGCGCCGTCGGCACCAGCGGGAGCGCGGCGAAGAGCAGCGCGGGGTAGTTCATGTTGCCCGGCACGAACCAGAGGAGCGCGAAGGCCGCCGCCCACCGCAGCGGTCGATCGCCTCGCACTCCCTTCACGAACGCGAAGAGGAACCATGGTGCGAACGCATGCCCGACGAAGAGGTTCGTCGGCAGCAGGTACACGGCCGCGAACGGCCCGAACGCGTACAGGAACGCGGCGACCCAGTGCTCCACGCCCACACGGGGCCGGAACAGGCGCAGCGCCGCGGCCGCACCGATGCCTGCGGTCGTCAGCAGGGCGGCGTGCCAGACGCGCTCCGCGAGGTCGGGGCCGAGCCCGATGCCCCGCAGCACGGCGATGACAGCCGCGGTCGCAGGCCAGAAGTCCCAGCGCGCCCGGCCGAGGCCTCTGGTCGCGTCCCAGACCGCGAGATGACGCTCCAGCAGCTCGACCGGCGACCAGTACAGCTCGAATCTGTTGTCACCGATGTAGCGGCCCGCGGCGCTCGAGAACGTGGCTCCGATCGCGAAGAGCGCGACCGCGACCGCGATCGGCCACAGCCTCCCGGCGCGTCCACCATCTGCCGCACGGTGGGTCTCGCGCGTGGGAGTCTCGAGCGTGGGAACGGCCATCGGCGGCGGAGATCCTATGATGCGCCGACCCCGATCTCGGAGCGCATGCGCGTCCTCTTCGTCTCCTGGAAAGATCTCGACCACCCGCAGGCCGGTGGTGCCGAGTACGTGACGGACCGGCTCGCGACCGGTCTCCAGGCTGTTGGCCACGAGGTCGCGCTGCTCGCCGGCGGGCCGATCGGCGAACGCCCGTACGCGGTCGTCGACGCGGGCGGGACCTACTCACAGTACGTGCGAGCGCCGTTCGCCTACCGGCGCCACTTTCGCGGCTGGGACGTGCTCGTCGACGTGGAGAACGGCATCCCCTTCTTCAGCCCCCTCTGGCGGAGGAAGCCCGTGGTCTGCCTCGTGCACCATGTCCACATCGACCAGTGGAAGATGTACTTCCGAGGGCCGGTTGCCGCGGCCGGCCGAGTCCTCGAGGCTCGAGCCATGCCGTGGGCCTACCGCGACGAGCTGTTCGTCGCCGTGTCGCGCTCGACGGCCGAGAGCCTCGCCGGGCTCGGGGTCGATCCCGAGCGCATCCGGACGATCGAGATGGGGAGCGACCCGGTGCCGGTGGTCGCCGAGAAGTCGCGCACGCCGCTCTTCGTCGCTCTGGGCCGCCTGGTCGCGCACAAGCGGGTCGAGCGGATCCTCGGGATCTGGGAGCGAGTCCGTTCCGAGACCGGTGGTCGCCTGCTCATCGCCGGCGACGGCCCCGATGCCCAGCGGCTGCGGGAGCACGCCGGCGCCGACGTCGTGTTCCTGGGGTCCCTGTCGCACGAAGACAAGCAGCGGATCCTCGGTGAGGCATGGTTCCTCGTCCACGCCGCGCACCACGAGGGCTGGGGCACCGTGATCATGGAGGCTGCCGCGGCCGGCACTCCCACGCTGGCGTTCGACGTGCGCGGCGTGCGTGACTCGGTCGTCGACCGCAGGACCGGTGTGCTCGTGGACGACGACGAGGCGTTCGCGGCAGCCTGGATCAGGCTCGCCGGCGACGCCACCGAGCGTCGTCGCCTGTCGGACGCCGCACGGCGACGGGCCAGCGAGCTCACGTGGGATCGCGCCGTGACCGCGTTCGACGCGGTGGTGCACGAAGCCGTCAGCAGCTGAGGCATGTCGGGCACGCCGGGAGACGACGCTTACATTGAGCGTGTGCCAGGGCCGACGCTGAGTGTCGTCATCCCTGCGTACGAAGAGGGAGCACGCCTCGGGGCGACGTTGCACGCGCTCGCCGCCGCCACCGCCGGCGAAGACGTCGAGACGATCGTCGTCGACGACGGGTCCGCCGACGACACCTCGGAGGTCGCCGCGTCGAACCTCGCCGCGCAGCCGCGAGCCTCGGTGATCCGACTCGACCGCAATCGCGGAAAGGGCGCGGCCGTGCGGGCCGGCGTGCTGGCGTCGACGGGAGACGTCGTCCTCTACATGGACGCCGACCTCGCGACCGATCTGGTCGCGCTCCCGACGTTCGTGGCCGCGCTCGAGGACGCCGACGTCGTCCTGGGATCACGCACGTTGCCCGATGCCGTCGTCCGCAACGGCACGAACGATCGAGCGGCGATGGCGTGGGTGTTCAACCGCATCGTGCGAGCGTGCACGGGGATCCGGACCCACGACACACAATGTGGCTTCAAGATGTTCCGCGGCGACGTGGCGCGCCAGCTGTTCTCGTTGGCCAGGTGCGACCGCTTCGCCTTCGACGTCGAGATCCTGCTCCTCGCACGTCGGCTCGGGCTCCGCGTCGTGGAGCATCCCGTCACCTGGACGGCGGTCGAGGGCAGCAGCGTGAGGCGTGGCGTCGACTCGGCGCGCGCCGCAATCGACGTCGTGCGCATCGCCCTGTGGTGGACGCCGCGCCGAGTCGAGCGGGCGGCGGCGCCCGCACGAGTGCAGCCCGTGGCGACCGACGGGTGAGCGAGCCGCTCGACGCGACTGGCGTGCTCGCGCGTTGTGTCGCCGGGCTCGGCGGTGACGACCGGCCCGGCCAACGGCGCCTCACGGAGCTGATCCTCGGCGCGCTCGCGGCGCGCACCCACCTCGTCGCCGAGGCCCCGACCGGCTCCGGGAAGAGCCTCGCCTACCTCAGCGCGGTCGCCGCGAGCGGCATGCGCGCAGTGGTCGCGACCGCGACGTTGACGCTCCAGGACCAGCTCTGGCGCAAGGATCTGCCGCTCGTGCAGGAGCACGGCGGCATCGCGGTCACGGGTGCGCTCCTCAAGGGTCGGGCCAACTACCTCTGTCTGGCCAAGCTCGAGGGTGCGCGCGGGGGCGAGGCGCTGTTCGACGAGCGGCCGGGTCCTGACTTCGCGCGGGACCTCGAGCGGCTCTCGCGCTTCTCGGCCGAATCGGACACCGGCGACGTCGCGGACCTGCCCGCGTCGATCGAGCCGCGGTCGTGGCGCGCGGTGACGTGCGGACCCAACGAGTGCCCCGGCGCGAGTCACTGCGAGGTCGGCGCGGGATGCTTCGCCGAGCTGGCGCGGCAGCGAGCAGGTGATGCCGACGTCGTCGTGGTCAACCACGCCCTGTACGCCGCCCACCTCGGCTCGGGCGGCAAGCTCCTGCCGGAGCACGACGCGGTGATCCTCGACGAAGCACACGCCTTCGACCGGTTCGCGACCAGCGCACTCAGCGCCGAGGTGACGGCCGGCGGCCTGCGTCGGCTCGCCGGCCGCCTCCGCCGTGCGGGCGCGGACGCGGACGACGCCGACGGGGTGGCTGAATCGGCCGATCTGCTGGAGGAGACGCTCGGCGATGTCGACGGCCGCGTCGACCCGACAGAGCCCGCGCTCGCGACGCTGCTGAGCCGGATCGCCGAACGGGTCGCGGCCGCGATGCGTGGCGTCGACCGTGACGGCGGCACAGTGCAAGCGCAGGCCCTGCGTCTGGCGACGACGCGGCTGGAGGCGATCCGAAACCTCCAGTCGCCGGGTCGCGACGACGTCGCCTGGGTCGAGGGCCGAGAACGTCCGGTGCTGCGGCTCGCGCCGATCGAGATCGGCGAGCGGCTCGCGCCGATCCTGTTCGACGAGGTGCCGGTGGTGCTGATCTCGGCGACGCTCGGCCCGGGCCGCCGCTTCGAGCCGTTGGCTCGCCGGTTGGGCCTGGACCCCGGTCTCGCCCCCGGTCGATCGTCGATGGGGCCACCACCCGACGACGCGCCGGACGCCACGGTCGACGACGGGGCACATAGCGCCGGCCCCGGGCTCGCGTACGATGCCCGTCGCTTCGAGTCGCCGTTCGATCTGCGCGCGCAGGCGATGCTCTACGTGCCACGCACGTTGCCCGACGTGCGTGACGACGGTTGGCCCGAGGCGGCGGCGACGGAAGTCTGCGAGCTCGTCGACGCCGCCGGCGGGCGCACGCTCGTGCTCTGCACGTCGTGGCGCAACGTGCACGCGTTCGCCGAAGTCCTGCGCGGACGGACGAGCCATCGGGTGCTCGCCCAGGGTGACGACGCGACGGCGCGTCTCGTCGACGAGTTCAGCACCGACGAGACCAGCTGTCTGGTCGCGACCCGAGCGTTCTGGCAGGGCCTCGACGTCCCCGGCCTCTCGTGCGTGCTGGTCGTCATCGATCGGCTGCCGTTCACCCGACCCGATGACCCGCTCGAGCAGGCCCGCCGCGACGCGGCCGAGCGCCGCGGGGGAGACGGCTTCGCCGAGGTCGACCTTCCCGCAGCCGCGCTGGCGCTCGCGCAGGGCGCAGGGCGCCTGATCCGATCGCACGAGGATCGCGGCGTCGTCGCGGTGCTCGACCGCCGCCTCGCGACCGCTCGGTACCGCAGCGTCCTCCTCGAGGCGATGCCACCGTTCCGTCGCGTCATCGACGGCGACGTCGCGCGAGACTTCCTCGCCCGGACGCGCGGCACGTGACCGCTGCCGCTACCCTGGTCGGTCCGTGGACGCCGAATCCAAAGATGGGCGGGCGCGAGCCCAGACGCTGCGTGAGCGCTTCGTCGACGTGGCGAACCGCGTCGGCGAGCGCTTCGTCCGCTGGCTCGACGGTTACTTCGGCCGCCACTCGATGGTCGGCGACCACACGTTCTTCGACCCGGTCGAGTTCCCGTGGGTGGCCGAGCTCGAAGCCGGTGCCCCCGCGATCCGCGCCGAGCTCGAGCAGGTGCTTCGCCACGCGGACGCTCTGCCCAATTTTCAGGACATCTCCACCGACCAGTACCAGATCACCGACGACGACCGCTGGAAGACCTTCTTCTTCTACGGCTACGGCTTCACCGCGGGCCGGAACGTCGAACGCTGCCCGGAGACCGATCGGCTGCTCCAGCGCATCCCGGGCATGACCACCGCGATGTTCTCGATCTTCGCTCCGCACAAGCGGATCCCGCCTCACGGGGGCCCCTACAAGGGTGTGCTCCGCTACCACCTCGCGCTCGTGGTGCCCGAACCCCGCGACGCGTGCGGCATTCGCGTCGGCAACGACGTCCGGCACTGGTCGGAGGGCAAGAGCCTCGTGTTCGACGACGTCTTCGAGCACGAGGCGTGGAACGACACCGACGGCACGCGAGTCGTCCTGTTCGTCGACTTCAAGCGGCCGCTCTCCGGTCTCCCGCGTCTGCTGAACGACATCATCATCAAGGTGATCGCGTGGTCGCCGTTCGTGCAGGACGCCAAGGCCCGCCACAACGC
>CAZHKE010000003.1:85012-94189 GCA_964532485.1 uncultured Bifidobacteriaceae bacterium | reverse complement strand
CATGGAGCGAGCGCCACGCCGATCTGCTCGACCGTGACGAGATCGACCTGGGATACCGCCTGCTCGTCGGGTGAGACGTGCCCAGGCGGGTCAGGCGGGGAGCTGGTCGTGGTCGGCCAGCACCTTCGCCAGCGTGTCGGAGGCCTCTTCGAGAATCGACGGGTCGTGGTCGACCATCAGGCTGAGCCGGATGAGGCCCATCTCCTTGGTGACCGCGGGCGGGATGACCGGGTTCACGAACACGCCCTTGTCGAGCAGGTCGAGCGCGAGCAGCACCGTTGACACCTCGTCGAAGCGCTGCAACGGGATCGTGACGATCGCGCTCTCGGCCGGGTTCGTCGGCACGCCGCGCTCGTTGAGCATGGTCAGGAACGTCGCCACGTTGCTGCGCAGCAGCGCCGGGCGCTCCGGCTCCGCGCGCAGGATCCGCAGCGCGGCGAGCGCGGCGGCGACCGAGCCGGGCGTGTTCGATGCCGTGAAGATGAGCGCGTCGGACGTGAGCGTGAGGAGCTCGATCGCCTCCTTCGAGCCCATGAGCGCGCCTCCGCACGATCCGAGCGCTTTCGAGAACGTGATGGTGACGAGGTCGATGTCGTCGAGCACGCCGTACTGCTCGGCGGCGCCGCGCCCGAGCTCGCCGAGGACGCCGATCCCGTGGGCCTCGTCGTCGAGGATGAACGCGTTGTCGAGGCGCCCGACGAGCGCAACCATCTCGTCGAGCGGCGCGGTGTCGCCACCCATGGAGTACACGCCGTCGACGATCACGCCCTTGGCCGCGTCGGGGGGGAGCGAGGTGAGCACCTTCTCGAGATGCGTGAGGTCGTTGTGGCGGAAGCGCTTCATCGACGCACCCGAGAGCCGCACGCCGGTGAGCAAGGAGTTGTGGATCTCCTTGTCGACGACCGCGGCGTCGCGCCGCCCGAGGAACCCGGCGATCGATGCCAGGTTCGCGACGTACCCGGTCGCGAACACCAGCGCGGCCTCGCAGCCGTAGAAGTCGGCGAGCTCGGCCTCGAGCTCACGGTGCAGCGTGAGCGTGCCGTTGAGGAGCCGGCTGCCGGTGACGCCGCTGCCGAAGCGCTCGGTGGCCGTGACCGCGGCCTCGATCACGGCCGGGTGATACGAGAGGCTCAGGTAGTTGTTGGAACCGAAGTTGATGACCTCGTGGCCCTCGACGACCACGCGCGGCGTGGATGCGCTCTCGACCGTCTTGTAGTACGGCCAGTAGCCCGCGTCCCGGGCGAGGCGGTAGGGCTCGATCCGGGGGAAGGCCTCGAGCCGCTCGGTGAAGAAGCTCATGCCGGATCGGAGTCTATGGCGCAGTGCCCCGCACGCTACGAGACGGGCGCCGTCGACCCCGGTCGTTCGGGCTCGCCGGCCATCGCGCCCTCCGGGAGCGCATCGACCGACAGGCCCGCGCTCTGCGGGTCCTCGACGACCTGCTTGATGCGCCGGAGCGTGAACCAGGCGGACAGCCCGTCGTCGACGCGCTCGTCGTAGGTCCAGCGCAGCGTCATCGAGCGCCGCCGGTCGGGGCCACTCGTGGGGCCGGTCGGGTCGGTCACAGGGCGGCCGATGGATCCGAAGATCCCGGCGGTGCCGTACTCGTAGAGGTGGTGGTAGACGGGCGGCATCCCGAGGCTCGCCATGTTGGCGAAGAACGCCGTGCAGTACATCGGGTCGTTGCGGATGTACGACGGTGGCAGGAGGCCCCAACGGTCGAGGCCGCGGATCGCCGCCATGATCACGCGGCGCATCCAGCCGGGGAACTTGAAGAGCAGGCCGAGCTCGCCGTCGACTCGATCGGCCTCGCCCGACTTGAACGCGGCCTGGGTCTCGGCCATCCCCTGCACCATCGCTCCGAACGTGGCATCGTCGTCGAAGCGCCGCTTCACCGCGACCATCGGCGAGTCGGTCTCGAGCTTCTGCTTCACCGCGTACGAGAACCAGATGCCGTTGCGCTGGTAGAGGCGCCCGCCGGCGACGAAGCGGTTGACGCCCTCGTTGCGACGCATCCCGTCGAGCAGCGCCCATGCGACGACGTGGAAGACGTCGATGCGCAGCATCGGGTTCTCCTGGTTCCACTCACGGATGAACGCGTCCGTCTTGTGGAGCGTGATGTCCTGCTCGAAGTAGACGGCGGCCTCGTTGCGGCCCCGCATGAAGTACGGCATGGCGCGGCGCGTGTAGCTCAGCCCACGCACGAGCCGCCCGTCGGAGCGTCGCCACCACATCGCCCGGCACATTACCGTCCGGTAAGGACCGAAGTGGGGGTGCTCAGCCGGCGCCGAAGCCCTCGGGCAGCAGCACGGTGCCATCGGCCTTCCCGAAGATCACCTGCCACCCGTGGTAGCCCTCGTACGCCCGGGGCTCGTCGAGCATCACCGAGGCGTAGCCGCTGACGGCCCGCACGTAGCGGGTGTCGTTGTTGTACGCGAACAGCGCCGACTCCATGTCGTCGGGGCCGCCACGGTCGGCCAGGTAGCGGCCGGCCGCGAGGATGGCGGCGCGGTCGTCGGTGATGTCGCCTTCGCCGTAGCTCTCCCAGGTCGAGGGGATGAACTGCATCGGACCCTGCGCCCCGGCCGTGCTGTTGCCGTGGATCCGCCCCATGCGCGTCTCCACGAGGTGGATCGCCGCGAGGTACTGCCAGGCGATGCCGCTCGCGGCCTCGGCCTCCTCGTAGTAGCTGCGCAGGGCTGGTGCCGGCTCGGGCTCGAGGATCTGCCAGTCGGGAAGCGTGGTCGGCGCCGCGCTCTCGCCGGTGAGCTCGTTCAGCGCGGCGTCGGCGTCGATGTTGGCCCGCACCGCATCGCGCACCGTCGTCGGGACGCGGGCGATGACACGGTCGGTCCAGTGCGGGTTCGCGGCGACTGCCTGGTACGCGAGCTGCTGGCGCCGTCCCAGCGCGTCGAGCGCCGTGGGATCGCGGTCGTCGCTGCGCAGCGCCGCCTCGACGTCGGCGAGCTCTGCGGCCGCCTCGTCGGCGGTCGTCGGCGCGTCGAGCCGCCCCACGGGGATCGGCGCGCCGGGAGCGAGGGTCTCGGTCGTGGGCCCACCCTGCTCGGCGAGCTGGCCGCCGCCACCGCCCGAGCACGCGCCGACCGTCAACGCCGCAGCTGCAGCGAACGCCGCGCAACCGGTCCGAACCCTCATGCGACGCACGGTCGAAGCCTACGATCGCCCGCCTACGATCGGGCGATGGGGCGCCTCGCGATCATCGGCGGGCACTCGATCCTCAGGGACGATCTCGCCGGCGTCGTCTTCCCCGACGGCGCCCGGCGACGCCCGGCGCACGGCGCGCGGGGCGCGGTCACGGCGCTCGACGCAGGCCAGTTCCTCGTGCTGTCGCGCCACGGGCTCGATCGCTACACGCCCGCCCATCTCGTGGACCACGCGCGCAACCTGCTCGCGCTCCAGGCCGCGGGCTGCGATCGCGTCCTGGCGATCAGCTCCGTCGGATCGCTCCGGACCGACTACGGCGTGGGCACGCTTGTGGCCCCCGATGACTTCGTCGCGGTGGACCGCCCGGCCGTCAGCGTGTACGACGACGCCCGCAGCCACGTGGTGCCGGGATTCACCGAGGCGTGGCGGGCTCGCGTGCTCGCGGCATGGTCGTCACGCACCGGCGAGTCCGTCGTCGACGGCGGCGTCTACTGGCAGTCGAACGGGCCTCGGTTCGAGACGCCGGCAGAGATCCGATTCATCGCCCAGCATGCCGACGTCGTCGGCATGACGGTCGCGTCGGAGTGCGTCGTGGCCAACGAGATCGGCCTCGAGTACGCCGCACTGTGCGTCGTCGACAACGTGGCCAACGGGGTCGGCGGCGCGACGCTCACCCGAGAGGAGTTCGAGGCCGGCAAGGCTGCGAACCAGCAGCGCGTCGTCGCCGCCCTGGCGGCAGTGGCCCCCGAGCTCGCGTCGTGAGCCTCGCTGTCGTCGGCGCGACGTTCGAGGGTCGGCTCGTGGGGCTGCGGGCCGTCGACGGCGCGATCGCCGCGCTCGGCGCGGACGTCGCGCCCGAGCCCGGCGACGAGGTCCTGGATGCCTCGGGCTGCACGTTGCTCCCCGGTCTGGTGAACGGCCACACGCACGGGGCGATGACGCTGTTCCGCGGGTACGGGAGCGACCTCGCCCTCATGGACTGGCTCGAGCACCGCATCTGGCCCGCCGAGGCGCGTCTCACGGCCGACGACGTGTACTGGGGGACGCGGCTGGCGTGCGCGGAGATGATCCGGGCGGGCACCGTGCGCTTCTGGGACATGTACTGGCACCCGGAAGCCACCGCCCGAGCGGTCGAGGACGCGGGCCTGCGCGCCGTCGTCGGCCTCCCACTCGTCGACGGCATGGATCCGGCGCGGGCGAAGGCCGTGCAGGCCGACGGCACGAGAGCCCTCGACCTGCTGGAGGACTGCGGGCCGCGCGTGACGCCCTCCCTCACGCCGCACGGGATCTACACCGTGAGCGCAGCGACCCTGGAGTGGGCCGCACACGAGGCGGAGGCACGCGACCTGCCGATCCACCTGCACTTCCTCGAGATCGAGGACGAGGTGACCGGCTGCCTGGATCGCTACGGCGAACGCCCGGCGGCGTTGCTCGACCGCCTCGGTGCGCTGGGGGCGCGCACCGTGCTCGCGCACGCGGTGTGGACGGAGCAGCCGGACCTCGAGCTGATCGCCGAGCGTGGCGCGACGGTCGTCACGAACCCGGTCTCCAACCTGAAGCTCGCGGTCGGTCGGATCTTCCCGTATGCCGCGACGCGCAGCCACGGCATCCCGGTCGGGCTCGGCACGGACGGTGCGTCGTCGAACAACTCGCTCGACCTGCTCGCCGACTGCAAGGTGCTCGCGCTGGTCCAGAAGCACGCTCAGAGCGACCCGTCGGCGCTCCCGGCGGACGAGGCGTGGTCGGTCGCCACGGGTGAGCTCGCACCGCTGCTCGGCGGCGGCGCCGTCGCGGTGGGGGAGCCGGCCGACTTCGTGCTCGTCCGCTCGGACACCGTCGCGTTGGCCCCCGGGAACCGGCTGGCGAACCTCGTGTACGCGGCATCGGGCGAGGTCGTCGAAGCGACCGTCGTCGACGGTCGGGTGCTCATGCGCGATCGGACGATCGAGGGGGAGGACGAGGTGGTCGCGCGGGCACGAGAGAGTGCGCGGCGGCTCGGGGTGGCCTAGATCGGGACGATCTCGAACGCGACGGCGTGCTCGACGCCCTGGCGCGTGCCGAGCTGCTCGGCGCCGCCACGCAGGAACGCGTCGGGGTCGGTGGTGCCGTCACCGAGGCCCTCCAGGTAGGCGCGGTGCTCACGCAAGGAGGCGATGCCGAGCTCCAGGAAGCCGGTCACATCGACCGCGTGGGTCGACCGCGGCGAAGCGTTGAACGCCACGAAGCGCGTGCCGTCCCACGGCTCGAGTCCCCGATCGACGAGCTCGTGGAAGACCCACCGGTTGGCCGCGTCGCGTGCGGCGTCGAGCAGTGCGAGCCCGACCGCCCGGTGGTCCGCGTGGTTCATGGGTCCGCCGTTCCCCCAGTGGTCGTGGTGGTTGACCGACACGACGATCTCGGGGCGGTGGCGGCGGATCGCGGCGGCGAGGTCGCGTCGGAGCGGGATCCCGTACTCGACGACGCCGTCGACGTGCTCGAGGAACTCGACCGTCTCGACGCCGACGCGTGCAGCGCCCGCACGCTCCTCGTCCGCGCGTCGGGGCCCGCAGACGTGCGGCGCGAGACCCTGGATCCCCGCTTCGCCCCGGGTGACGAGGGTGTAGACGACGGTGCGGGCCTCGCTCGTCCAGCGCGCGACCGCACTCGCCGCGCCGTATTCGAGGTCGTCGGGGTGCGCCGCGACTGCGAGCGCGCGCGACCAGTCGTCGGGAAAGGGGAGCAGCGGCGGCTCGGCTCCGGTCACCTCGGCCTGGTCATCTCGGCTGATCAGCTCGAGGCGCTCACATCGAGTGGGGCGAGCCGAAGACCGTGCGTACGCGACCCTCGAAGTGCTCCAGTGGGAGTGTGTCGTAGCCGGGGTCGAACGCGATCTGGTCCCACTCGTCGGCGAACTGCGCGGCGACGTCGAACCAGGGCTCGTCGCGGTACTGCTCGCGCGCGTCGGGGTCGCCTCCGAAGTGGTGGTAGTAGTGCCGGCCCTGGAAGTCCTGGTGCACGCGGATCACGTCGTAGATCTCTGTACGCACGTAGGGCTTGAGGATCTCCGCCGCGATCCTCGGATGGTTCGGGACGCTGACGGCCTTCCCGATGTCGTGGCACAGCGACGCCACGACCATCTCGTCGTCGGCACCGGCTCGCTCGGCGAGCGTCGCGGTCTGGAGGGAGTGCGTGAGCTGATCGACGGCGAAGCCGTCGGTGATGGACGCGAGCGACCGGAGCATCTCGAGGACCGAGTCGGCGACCCGGCCCTGGTGCGCGAACGTCTCCTTGCCGATGACGGCCCACTGGTCGGCGGTCGACTCGTCCATCCGCGTGAACGTCTGGCTCGTGCCGGTCTGCGGGGTGGTCGTCGTGTCCATGGGGTCAGTCTCCCACAGCACCGGGACCGGTGAGGCGCTCGAGCCGCCGAATCCGCTTCGGAAGGATCCGGTGGGTGCGCAACAGCCAGCGCGACACGCGGCTGTGCGGGTACTCGAGCCAGAGATGCGCGTTCGCCGGGTCGGCGAGTCGCACCTCGTCGCGGCGGTCGAGGATCGCCCGGAGCGCGCGTGCCAGTGCCCCGGGGTCACGGCAGTACCGGACGGCGAGCCCGTCGGCGAGTCGTGCCCGGTTCCGCAGCGCGGCACCGCGCAGGGCCACCGAGGCGAGCAAGAACGGCACCGCGAGGAGCCCGAGCGGGACCAGGAGGAGAGCGACTTCGTCGGCATCGTCGAACGCCGCGGCCCACACCTCGAACGTCCGCGCCGTCAGCGCGTACACGGCGGTGTCGAGCGACACCTCCAGCTCGACGACGCGTCCGAGCTCGTACGCGAGGATCGCCTCGAGCTCACGCTTCGAAAGGAGCTCGACGAGCCCGGTCGTGACGACGATCCACGCGCGGTCGGGCGTTCTACCGATCGTGAGGCAGTTCGGCGCATCGTCGATGATCATGGCGACGCGCGGCGCGCGCACACCGGCCGCGAGCGAGAGCACCTCGAGCATCTGCTCGACGCGTCGAAGGTCGCCGACCGGGAGCGTCGGCGGCGGGATCGCCTGCGCGCGAGGCCCTGGCCACGCCTGCACATAGCCGAGCGCCCGCACCTCGGCGTGCCAGAACGACACGGTGAAGATGCCCGCCGCGCCCGGCATCCCGATGACGAGGCCGACGAGCAGCGCCCACTCCACGAGGCCCCGGCCGACGCCGAGGTCGGTGCCGAGCGGGTTCGACGCCGCGCCGAGCACCCACGCGACCGCGAACACGAGGAGGGCCAGCGTGAGCCCGAGCACCGCGATGCCCGCCGCAGTCACGATCCAGAGGCGACGTCGCGCCGATCGGACCAGGTCCTCGTGCACGTGACGATGGTCGCACGCAGCCGGCTCAGCATCGCATGCAGCCGCGCGATCACGAACGCGTAGCGTCGGCCAGGTGGACGAGCTCCAGGTCGAGGGCATCGACGGAGAGGTCGTGATCGTGCGCGACGAGTGGGGGATCCCCCACGTCCGGGCGCAGACGGTGCACGACGCCTTCTTCGGGCAGGGCTTCGTCCAGGCGGAGGACCGCCTCGGACAGCTCGAGTACGACCGGCGCCGTGCGCACGGACGCTGGGCCGAGGTAGCCGGCGCGAGCGCCGTGGGCTTCGACGCCTTCGCTCGGCGGTGCGGCCTGGCCCGCGCCGCCGAGCGAGAGGCGGACGCACTCGCGCCCGAGCCGCGCGCCGTCCTCGATGCGTACGCGTCGGGTGTCAACGCTTACCTGGCGATGGAGCGCCCGCTACCGCCCGACCTCGCGCTCGTGTCGACCGCGCCCGAGCCCTGGCGCGCCGCCGACTGCTGTGCCGTGTTCCTCGTTCGCCACGTCGTGTTCGCCAACTGGCAGAAGAAGCTGTGGCGGGGCCGGCTCGCCGCCGCGCTCGGCGCCGACGCGGTCGTCCGGCTCGAAGCCGCAGACACGCGCCCCGTGCCGCTCGTGGTCCCGCCGCCGGACGTCGTGGTCCCGTCGGCACAGGATGCGGAGGAGCTCGCGTCCGTGCTGGCGGCGATGGCGCAGCTGGCGGAGCCGGCTGCCGGCAGCAACTCGTGGGCGCTGGACGGTTCACGCACCGCGTCGGGGAAGCCGCTCGTCGGCGGCGACCCGCACCGGCGCCTCGAGGTTCCGAGCGTCTACTACCAGTGCCATCTCGCGTGCGACGCCTTCGACGCGATCGGGCTCGCGTTCGTCGGCGTGCCGGGGCTCCCGCACTTCGGCCACACCCAGCACGTCGCGTGGTGTGTGACGAACGCGAACGGCGACTACCAGGACCTCTACGTCGAGGGCGCGGACGCCGTCGCGACATCGCATGAGGAGACGGTGGTCGTGCATGACGCGGCGCCGGTCGCCGTGACATGTGCCGAGACCGACCTCGGCCCGGTCGTGTTCGGCGACCCGAGCGCGGGGGCGGTCCTGACATTGCGTTCGACGGCGCTGGTCGCGCCGAGCACCGGCCTGTCGGTCGCGCTGCCGATGCTCCGGGCGCGCGACGTCGACGAGCTCGACACGGTGATGCGCGCTTGGGTCGACCCGGTGAACAACTTCGTGAGCGCCGACGTCGACGGCAACATCGCGTACCGTGCCGTGGGCCGAATACCGGTTCGCCCGCGCGCGAACTCCTGGGGGCCGGTGCCTGGTGACGCCGACCACACCTGGCACGGCTGGGTGCCGGCCGAGGAGATGCCACGGATCCGGAACCCCGCGTCCGGTTCGATCGTCACCGCGAACCAACGCATCGTGGGTGACGACTTCCCGCACCACCTTGGTCTCGACTACGCCCGCCCCGACCGGGCCCGGCGAGTCAGCGCGCGCCTCGAGGGGCTCGCGGACGCGACGGTCGCCGACATGGCGTCGATCCATCGCGACAAGCGCTCGCTCGCCGCAGACGTCTGGGTGGCGGTCCTCGCCGAGCTCGAGCCGACGGACACCTGGGAGCGAGCGGCCGTCGGCCACCTCCGCGGCTGGGACCGATCCATGGATCGCGACTCTGTGGCCGCCGCCGTCTA
>CAZHKE010000003.1:72002-84912 GCA_964532485.1 uncultured Bifidobacteriaceae bacterium | reverse complement strand
ACCTCCGCGGCTGGGACCGATCCATGGATCGCGACTCTGTGGCCGCCGCCGTCTATGTGGTGACGCGTGACGCTGTCTGCCGCCGGCTCGCGCACGATCCTCGCCTGGCGCCATTGCGCGCCCCGCTGCCCGACGAGCCGGCGGGCACGTTCCAACCCCTCGAGCTGCGAATCTGGGCGCTCTCGACAGGTCTCCTGCAGTCGCGCGACCCAACGCTGCTCCCACCGGGGCGAACGTGGCACGACGAGCTCGCCGAGGCGCTTGCCGACGCGGTCGGCATCCTCCGCACGACGCTGGGTGACGACGTCGACGAGTGGCGTTGGGGCGCGCTGCACGAGGCGCGGCCCCGTCATCCCCTCGGAGCCGCGCGGCCCGACGCCGCCTCGCGCCTCGATCCACCAGCCGTCGCGGTGGGGGGCGAGTGGGACACCGTCATGTGCGCGGCGCACCCTGCCGGCCATGGCTTCGAGGTCAGCAGCACGTCCGTGGCGCGCTACGTCTTCGATCTCGGCGACTGGGACCGCAGCGGATGGGTCGTCCCGCTCGGTGCCTCGGGCGACGCGGACAGCCCGCACTTCGCCGATCAGCAGTCGGCGTGGGCCGGCGGGCAGCTCGTGCCCATGCGGTACTCATGGGACGTCGTCGAGCGAGACGGCAGCAGACGGACGGTGCTGCGGCCCTGATCAGCGCCGCTCGAGCAGCGCTCGACCCCTGGTGAAGAAGTCGCCCGCGGCAGCGATCGGGTCGGCGGCGGAGACGAGCTCGGCGTACGACAGGCTCGCGCCGCCGAACGCCGAGTCGTTCCAGAACGGGTCGGCGGGTGTCTCGGCCCAGTGCGTCACGTAGACGTACGGCGCCGCGTGCTCCGCGTCTCCGGGGGACGCGCCGAACGTGCCCCGCGCGCCGCGTTCCTCGTCACCGAGCTCCACGGCGGCGTCGAAGTGCTCGGGCCACAGCGTGGGGCCGATCTCGTCGCCGGCGAGGTCCTCGAGCCGATCCCACGCGAACGAGAGCCAAGAGGTGAGCTCGGCGCACGCGTCGGCGTCGATCGCGAGGGGAGCATCGGGGGCGAGCGTCGTGACGGCGGTGTAGACGTCGGGCGCACCGGGCTCGATGCCGCACGCGGCCGCCGCCGCGGCGAGCGTCGTCAGCGGTGTCGTCCGCGTCACTCCCTGCCGCACGACCGCCAGCTCGCAGCGCTCGACGCGGGCGGACTCGCCGTCACCGAGCACAGGTGTACCGAAGCCGGCGTCGTCGACGACGAGCCCGATCCGACCCTCGTGGGCGTATCGGTACGGTGCCAGCACGTGCTCGGCGACCGCGTGCAGCGAGTCGCGCGTCGCCCCGAACGCGTCGAGGTCGTGGATGGCAGCGAGGCTCATCCGGCGACGAAGTCGTCGAGCAGCGCGGCGAGCTCGATCGGTCGATCGCCCTGGATGCTGTGCCCGGCACCCTCGACGACCTCGACTCGGGCATCGGGTCGGCGGCGCTCCAGCTCGGCGACGTCGGCGTCGTCGACGACGGTCCCGGTGGCAGCGCCCCGCACGAGCATGAGCGGCACCGAGATGCCGCTCACGTCGTCCCAGAGGGTCGCGAAGTCGGAGGGGATCTCCAGCTCGTCGGTGCCCGCGTCCACCGGGATCGTCGTCCGCTGGTAGCGCCAGACCCAGCGCCCGTCGTCGCGCTCGACCGCGTTGTGCAGCAC
Organism: uncultured Bifidobacteriaceae bacterium; assembly: GCA_964532485.1. Classification (GTDB taxonomy): domain Bacteria; phylum Actinomycetota; class Acidimicrobiia; order IMCC26256; family PALSA-555; genus DATBSK01. The sequence goes on along the minus strand of CAZHKE010000003.1, from coordinate 83,207 downwards.
ACCCCGCCGGAGGGACTGCTCGGAGCGGGTCGGGTTGAACTCGATCGTGCGCGCCAGGATCTCGTCGAAGCTCTCGAAGCTCTCGGGCCCGGCGATGAACTGCGCGATCGGTGCCGCCTTGTCGCGGTCGACGCCGGGGGTCACATCGACGAGCGTCACCTTGCGCACGAGCTCGGGCGCGTGCGACGTCAACGCGATCGCCGTGAGCCCACCGAGGGACATGCCCACCACCATCTGGGCCTCCGGCGCGAGCGCGCGGACGGCCTCGGCGACGTCGCGCGCGTTGTCGCGCGGGCTGAACGGCCCGTCCGGGCGATGATCGGAGTGACCGTGACCGGGCAGGTCGATGGCCACGATCGGTCGGTCGAGCGCGAGCGCGACCGTGTCCCAGGTGTGGGCGTTCTGGGCGCCACCGTGGAGGAGCGCGATCTCGGGTGGCCCGGAGCCCCAGACGAGCGCGCTGAGCCGTCGCCCGGTGCCGTCGACCTCGAGGCTCTCGCGGCGGACGGTCGGTGGCCCGTCCCAGGGCAGGCCGAACTCCTCGGCGTTCTCGTGGAACAGGCCGAACTCGTCGTAGTGCAGCGTCGGCGTCATGGGCCGAAGATATCCGGCCGGCGCGAAGGGCGCGTCACGGCGCCAGGCCCGTGCACGCGCGCAGGTCGTTCCAGTGCGCGACCTCGCCGTCGGCCTCGGGACCGGGCGGGATCGGTGTCGCCACGCCACGCTTGATGTGCGCCGGGATCCACTGGTAGGCATCGACGTCGCGCCCGGTCGCGGTGACCATGAGCACACCGCTGCGGCCGTACTCACCCTGCTCGTTGTAGAAGACGAGGTTGCCGAGCCCGTAGTCGACGAAGGCGGTGTCGAACCGACCGCCGCCCTGCAGGTGGTGCGCGTGGGAGCCCACGACGATGTCGGCGCCGGCACCCGTGAGGGACTGCGCGACCGCACGCTGGCGGTCCGACGGGCAGTTCTCCCGCTCGACGCCCCAGTGCAGGAACACGACCACGGTGTCGGAGTCGGTGCGGGCGAGCGCGACGTTGGCCGCGAGTCGCTCGAGCCCGGCATCCTTCGTCGAAGCAAGCCCGAGATCGGTCTCCGTCGCGTCCCACGTCGTCTCGTACGGCGAGTCGATCACGTCGGTCGCGGCGAAGATGGTGATGCGCTGACCGCGGACGTCGACCCGGAAGGGCGTGTACGCCTCGTTCCAGTTGTTGCCGATCCCGAGGACGGGGAACTGCCTCTCGGCGCCGGCCGCGATCGTGTCGGCGAGCCCTTCCGGGCCGAAGTCGAGTCCGTGGTTGTTCGCCACCGAGACGGCATCGACTCCCGCGTCACGCAGCGCGTCGAGCGCGACGGCCGGCGTCCGGAAGTTGTACTTCTTCGGGACCGGCACGCCGCGTTCGGTGATTGCGCTCTCGAGGTTGACGACCGCGACGTCGGCCGCCGAGAGCGTCGGTGCGATCGGCGCGAGGACGGTGGCGGGATCGGCGAGCAGCTCTCCCCGCAATGCCCCCTCGAAGTGGACGTCGCCGCCGAAGGCCAGCGTCACGGGCTCGCCGTTGCCGCGGCGCGGATCGCGCCGCGTCGTCGTGGTCGTCGGCCCGGTCGACGTGGTCGAGCGCGCCGGCTCGGGCGCGGCGACGCGTCCCGGCTCGTCGGCTCGGGTGAGGTACCAGGCGCCGGCGCCGGCGGTGGCCAGCATGATCGCGGCCACAGCACCGAGCCCGGCTGCTCGTCTGCGCCGGCGACGAGCGCGTCGGGCCGCGCGCGCTGCGGTCGGCGGGTTCCGGGCCATGGTCGGGGCGAGGGTAGACCGCGGGCTCGAAGGTAGGGTCGCGTCCGCCTCGGGGTCGGTCGCAGACGCCACCTAGCATCGGGCCCCGTGCGCCTGCCTCGCTTGAGCCCGGTCGCGTACCGTCGGATCGCGCTCCTCGCCACCGTGCTGCTCGCGGTGATCATCGTGACGGGCGGGGCGGTGCGGCTCACGGGCTCGGGTCTCGGCTGTCCCGAATGGCCCAACTGCGAGGCGGGGCGGCTCACACCGCACGCGGCGAGCGACGTCAACGCGATGGTCGAGTTCGTGAACCGGCTCTTCACGGGCTTGGTCTCGATCGCGGTGATCGTGGCCGTGCTCGGCTCGTTGCTGCGCGTCCCGAGGCGGCGCGACCTGATCTGGCTGTCGCTGGGCCTCGTCGGCGGCGTGTTCGCGCAGGCCGTCCTCGGAGGGCTCACCGTGCTCTTCGAGCTGCAGCCACCCTTCGTCATGGCGCACTTCCTCGTGTCGCTCGCCCTGCTGGCGAACGCGCTCGTGCTCTATCGGCGCGCGAGCGAGCCGAACGTCCCCGCGCTCCTGGCCGTCGAGCCCGCTGTCCGCATGCTCGGGCGAATCGTGCTCCTCGCCGCGACGATCGTCGTCGTCACCGGGACCGTCGTGACCGCGACCGGTCCGCATGGTGGAGACGAGGACGCGATGCGCTTCGCGTTCGACATCCGCGTGGTCGCGAGGATCCACGGCTCGAGCGTGATCCTCCTCATCGCGCTGCTCGTGGTCACCGGATGGCTGCTGTGGCGCACGTCGGCTGCCCGCGACGTCGGTGTGCGCCTCGCGGTGCTCCTCGGCATCGTGCTCGCGCAGGCGGGCATCGGCTACGCGCAGTACCTGACAGGGATCCCGGAGGTGCTCGTCGGCTTCCACCTGGCCGGCGCGACGGCGGTGTGGGCGGGTGTCATCTGGTTCTACCTGGGGCTGTTCCGCCGTGAGGTTTCGGCCGGGGTCACCAGCGACGCATCGGGCCGGGCACCCGCCCTCGCATCGACCATCGCGTGAGCGAGCCGTTCCGCTACGACCGCCGCTTCCCGCTCGACGTCACGCCACCCGACCTGTGGGTGCTGCTCGAGCGCACCGACCAGTACGTGCACTGGTGGTCGTGGCTGCAGACGCTCCACGGTGGTGGTCTGGAGCCGGGTGACGTGGCGGCATGCGTCGTCCGCGCCCCCTTGCCGTATACGTTGCGCTTCACGGTCCGCGTCGAGGGCGTCGTGCCCGGCGAGTCGATCGTGACGCAGGTCGCCGGCGATCTCGAGGGCCAGGCTCGGCTGACGATCGCACCAACCACGGCGGGGTGCGAGGCGCGGCTGTCGTGGGAGCTGCACCTGCGCGACCGGCTGCTCCGTCCGCTCTCGAGCGTCGCGCGACCTGCCATGCGATGGGCACACGACCGCGTCGTCGAGACAGGCCTGCGCGAGTTCCGCCGACGCGTCGTCGACGGCCACCGTCGCCCGTGAGCGGCCGCGATGGCGGTGCCTCGCGCCCGCTCCGAGTGGCGACGTTCAACATTCGCCACGGCGCCGACGCCGACGACCGGGTCCGGCCGATCGCGCTCGCCCGCGCGTGCGCAGCGCTGGACGCCGACGTGCTCGGGCTGCAGGAGGTCGAGCAGGGGAGGCGACGGTCGTGGTACGTCAACCAGGGTGGATTCGTCGCGACGTTCCTCCGCGCGCGTCACGTGGCCGGGCCGGCGATGCGCCGAAGCCGGGGGCGCGCGTACGGCAACTCGCTGATCGTGCGCGGGCGCGTCGCCGACGTCGAGGTGCTCGACCTCCCGCGCGGACCCCACCGGGAGCCGCGGGCCGCGATCGTCGCCAGCGTGATGGTTCGCGGGCTCCGGCTCTCGGTGGCGGTGACGCACCTGCAGCACCGGCCCGCGCGGCTCAAGCACCTGCCGCACGACGCGCCGGACCAGCTCGTGGCCGTGCTCGAGTCGCTCCGTGCGCTTCCGGGCCCGCGCGTCGCACTCGGCGACTGCAACCTCCAACCGGCGAAGGCTCGTCCCCTGTTCGAGGCGGCCGGGTTCACGGTCGTCGATCACGGGCCGACGTACCCTGCGCACGCACCCCGGCTCCAGCTCGACTACGTCGCCGTCGACGGTCTGAGTGCGCAGGCGGTCGAGGTGTGCGATCGGGCTGCCATCAGCGACCACCGCGCGGTCGTCGCCGATCTCGTACCGTGACCGCCGTGCAGGTGCACCTCGTCGACGGAACCTACGAGCTCTTCCGGTACTTCTACGCGCTACCCGAGCACATCGACCCGAGCGGCCTGGACGTCGGCGCGGTGCGCGGTGTCGTCCGCTCGATGCTCGACCTGCTGACAGAGGCAACGCACGTGGGCGTCGCGACCGACCACGTCATCGAGTCGTTCCGCAACGACCTCTGGCCGGGCTACAAGACGGGCGCGGGCATCGACCCGGTGCTCTGGGCGCAGTTCCCGCTGCTCGAGGACGCATTGCGTGCGCTCGGTGTCGCGGTGTGGGCAGAGGTGGAGCTCGAGGCCGACGATGCGCTCGCGTCCGCTGCGGCGGTCGCCCGGGGCGACGAGCGGGTCGACCGGATCTTGATCTGCACGCCCGACAAGGACCTCTCGCAGTGCGTCGCCGACCCGCGCGTGGTCCAGCTGGACCGCCGCAGGGGTGAGCTGCGTGACGAGTCGGGTGTCCGCGCCAAGTTCGGGGTCGAGCCGGCCTCGATCCCCGACTGGCTCGCGCTCGTCGGTGACAGCGCCGACGGCTTCCCCGGACTCCCGGGGTGGGGCGCGAAGTCCGCGGCGACCGTGCTCGCGCGCTACCAGACGGTCGAGGCGATCCCCCAGCGGAGCCTCGACTGGGACGTCGAGGTACGAGGCGCAACGAAGCTCGCGGCGACGCTCGACGCCCAGCGCGCCGATGCCGAGCTCTTCAAGGTGCTTGCGACGCTGCGCACCGACGCCGACGTCGGGAAGGTCGACGACTGGCGTTGGAGCGGCCCGATGCCCGAGTTCGGCGAGTGGGCGCAGCGGCTGGGCCAGCCCGCGCTCGTTCAGCGCGCCGAGAGGCTCGCCGCGGCCCGCGCATGACCTGGGATCACGGCCTCGAAGGAGCGGGTGATGGCTGACCTGGCAGGACGCGTCGCGCTCGTCACGGGCGGCAATCGGGGAATCGGCGCGGCGATCTCGGTCGGCCTCGCGAGCGACGGCGCCGACGTCGCCATGGTGTATCGCCGCGACAGCGAGAGCGCGGCCGACACGACGAGGGCCGTCGAGGCGCTCGGCCGCCGGGGTGTCGGGTACCAGGCGTCCGTCGACGACCTCGACGCGGTGGCGGCGACGACGGACGCTGTGCTCGCGGACTTCGGGCACGTCGACATCCTCGTGCACAGCGCCGGGATCGCCAGCCGCGGGCACACCGTCGCCGACACCGACCCCGAGGAGTTCGAGCGCCTCTTCCGTGTGCACTCGTTCGCGGCGTTCATGCTGTGCAAGCGGGTGGTGCCGCAGATGCGCGAGCAGCCGCGCGGTGACGTGATCCTGGTGTCGAGCGCGGCCACGACGTACATGGCGGCGAACTCGGTGCCCTACAACGTCGGCAAGGCGGCGATGGAGGCGCTGGCGCGCACGCTCGCGAAGGAGGAGCGCCGGCACGGCATCCACGTCAACGTCGTCGCGCCCGGGCTCGTCGACACGGAGATGGGTCGCCGGCTCGCGCGCGGCGCGATGGGCGCCGAGAGCATTCACGACCTCGATGCCACGGCGCCCTTCGGGCACGTGTGCACGCCGGAGGAGGTCGCCGACGTCGTGCGGTTCCTCGTGTCGGACGCGGCCGGCTACGTGACCGACCAGAGGATCGTCGTCGACGGAGGCACGTTCTGACGAACGTGGTCGTCGGGCACCGCCGCCGGCAGGTGCCCGAGCCCTAGCCGATCCAGCCGTGCTGCTCGATGTGCGCGCGCACCGCGGCGTGCGTGCGCGGGCCGTACGAGGCCGGCCGGGCCGGGAGCGTCTGGCGCACCTCCGCGAGCTCCGCACGCGTGAAGTGACAGCGCGTGCGGATCGGGTCGACGTCGTAGAGCCGCGCCGCGTTCAGGCCGAGGATGCGGCGCTTCGTGGCGCGCGTCAGCTCCGGATAGCCGAACCGGTCCTGGAGCTCGGGGCTGATCTCGAACGATCGAAACGCCTCGATCTGGCTCTGCGGGGTGCCGTACCAGATCGAGTCGGTGCCCCAGAGGATGCGCTTCGGGCCCACCGCCTTGAGCAGCTTGCCGAGCACGTGTGCGGCCTGGTCGGGGTCGCGCATCGTGAGGAACCACGTCGACCCGAGCTCGGCGTACACGTTCGAGCCGGGCTCGATGCCGTTGGCCTCGAGTGACGCCACGAGCCGGTCGACGCCCGCGCCACTCGGGTCGAACGGTCCCTCCGTGGTGCCGTTCTCGAAGCCCGAGTGGTAGACGACGAACGTCAGGTCCGGGTTGGCCTTGGCGGCGGGTCCGATGTCGACCGGTGACGAGAACGCGGCACCGTTCGACAGCCCCTTGTGGACCGAGACGGTCGTCACGCCGAGCGCGCGGGCGCGGTCGAGGAACGCCTGCCCGACCAGCGGCGCCGACGGGTCGTGGTCGTCGAGGAACCAGCCCCGCACCGGGGTGTGCGTGTACACCTTCCACGAGCTGATCGGGTACCTGTCGACGAGGTCGGCCATGTCGTCGAGGCGCGCGCCGAGGCGTCCGATCTGCGGCGTCGCCTGGCCGTGCATGAGGAGCCGACCATCGCCACAGAGCGCGTCGGCGGCGCGTCGGGCCTCGTCCATCCGCGACGGCGACAGCGGTCCGTCGAGCCCTGCCGCCGGCACCGCGCTCATCACCGCGATGTTCGTGTCGCTGCGAAGGAACAGCTCCTCCAGGTATCGGTCGATCGAGTAGCACAGACGCGGGTCGCTCTCGCCGCACGACGACTGGGGGAAGCCGGGGACCTCGGCGCCGGGCTCCAGCTCGAGGAAGTGCGTCTGCACGTCCATGACGAACTCGTCGCCGCCGAGTGCCGCCCGCGCGACGTCGGGGTCGACGCTGGCGTCCTCCGGCACCCGGAAGCGGCCTCCGACCGCTCCGGCGCTCGCGTCGGCCGTCACCGCGTCGAGCGTGAAGAGGACCGCGGCCGTGGCCATGGTGGTGCGAAGGAAGTCGCGACGTGGCACGCGGCGCCGCCGAGCCTGCGTGTCGATCAGGTCGCGGGCCCGCCGGGCGGCCTCGCGCATCGCAGGCGTGGGTGGGATCGGTGGCGTCTCCGCGTTCGAGACGGCGCCCAGCTCGAGGGGGAGCGAGTCGTCACGGGAGCGGTCCCGCCGGGACATGGGGCTCATGCTCGCGCGTCCTCGGAGTGGGAGAGGTGTGCAGCGAGTGGCCGAGTGAGCGAGCGAGCCGGTCGCCACGCGCGCCGCGTCCTGACCCGGAGCTCGCGCGCCGCGCCGCTACGCTGACTCGGTGCCAGCACGCCCTGCGGTCGGGGGGGAGCAGAGCAGCCGGAGGGCCGCGGCTCGGCGGAGACGGGCGCGGCGGCGCCGAACCGTCCTCCTGGCGCTGGGCGTCGCGATCGTCATCGCCGCCGTCGGCGTGGGCGCCTACGCGGTCACCCGCACCGACTCCGAGCGCACCGAGGCTGCGCAGACGTCGCGCACGACGACGAAGCAGCCGCCCGAGACGACGACCACGACGAAGCCGCCGTACACGGGCTGGGTCGATCCCGAGTCGGCGTTCCAGCCGTACTACGAGGCGACGACCGAGGGCCTGCTCACGTTCCGAGGCAACCCGACGCGCACCTACTACGGCCAGGGCCCGATCCCGGCTGCTCCGCACACCATCTGGCAGTACCCCGGCTCCGCGATGTGCTCGCTGTCGGAGGACCGCGGCGAGACGACCAACTGGTGCGGCACCGGATGGACCGGGCAGCCGGCGGTCTTCGAGCGCGACGGCCGCACGTGGGTCGTCTTCGGCGCGTACGACCGAGCCGTCCACTTCGTCGACGCCGCGACCGGCCAGGACATCCTCCCGCCGTTCCCGACAGGCGACATCATCAAGGGGTCGGTGACGGTCGACCCCGACGGCTTCCCGCTCGTCTACTCCGGCTCGCGCGACGGCTACTACCGCGTGCTCGCGATCGACCGTCCGCAGGCGACCGAGCTCTGGAAGATCAACGCCGAGGACGTGCAGCCGACGAAGTGGAACGACGACTGGGACTCGAGCGGGCTGATCCTCGAGGACTACCTGTTCGAGGGCGGCGAGAACAGCCAGATGCACGTCGTGAAGCTCAACCGCGCGATGGGCGAGGACGGGCTCGTGACCGTGGCGCCCCAGCTCGTCTGGAACACGCCCGGGTGGGACGACGAGCTCCTCGCGAACGCGGGCTCCGAGGTCTCGATCGAGATGTCCGTGGCCATCTCCGGCAACACGCTCTACTTCGCGAACTCCGGTGGCCTCGTGCAGGGCTGGGACATCGCGCCGCTGCTCGCGGGTGGGACGCCGACCCGCATCTTCCGGTTCTGGACGGGTGACGACACCGACGGCTCGATCGCGGTCGACGAGCTCGGGATGCTCTACGGCGGCTCGGAATGGGAGCGACACAACGCCCAGGCCGCTGTCGTCGGGCAGATGTGGAAGCTCGACCCCGCAGTGCCCGACGCACCGCTGCTGTGGTCCCAGCACGACGAGGGGGAGGCCAAGGCGGGGAGCTTCTCGACCCCCGGCATCGTCGGCGACCTGGTGATCTACACGACCTACACCGGCCGCGCGATCGGCGTCGATCGCAACACCGGAGCGGTCCGGTTCGAGAAGCGCCTCACCGCGCCGCTGATGGGCTCCCCGGTGATCGTCGACAACGTGTGGCTCCAGGGCGACTGCGACGGCGTCCTGCACGCCTACGACGTGAGCAACACGGTGATCGACCCGCCGGAGGTGTGGCAGGTCCCCCTGGGCAGCTGCATCGAGTCGACGCCCGCGGTCTGGAAGGGCCGGATCTACGTCGGCACCCGCGGCGGCTTCGTGTACGCGATCGGCGACGCCTGAGCGCCCCGTCGCGTCGCTCCCGGCGAGCCGGCATTCCCGCTCGGGGGGCCATCGGGGCGCGAGATCGCAGGTCAGAGGCACTTCTCGACCATCCGCGAGCCTGTCTCACCCCCGTGCGACCCTCGGTCCATGGAGATCATCGTGGGCATCCTGGCGGGGGCGGCCGTGGCCGGAGGCGTCGCGTGGCTGGTGCTGCGAGGGCGTGCACGCACCGGCGCGCTGACGAGCGAGGCGCTCGACCGCCTCGAGGCCGAGCAGCGGGCGTCGGCCGAGCACCGACAGGAGATGCAGCGGCTGCTGGCTGAGACCCAGCACCGCTTCTCGGCCGAGACGGCCCGGGCGGCGCAGGAGCTCGCGGGCAAGAAGTCGTCGATCGACGACACCCTCGACGCGATGGGCCGCACGATGGCCGACGAGATGGCGCAGGTCCAAGAGCTCGTCCGCGAGCTCGAACGGGACCGCCAGACGAAGTTCGGCGAGCTCACCGGCGCGATCCAGCGCTCCCACGAGCAGATGAGCCTGCTCGCGGAGACGACGCAAGGGCTGCGCCAAGCGCTGTCGAGCACGAAGGCGCGAGGCCAGTGGGGCGAGCGGATGGCCGACGACGTGCTGCGCCTCCACGGGTTCGTCGAGGGGGTCAACTACCGCAAGCAGCGCGCGATCGAGGCCGGCGTCCCCGACTTCACGTTCTTCTTGCCCGACGGGCTCTCGCTGCACATGGACGTGAAGTTCCCGCTCGACAACTACCTGCGCTACCTCGAGGCCGACGGTGACCTCGAGCAACGGCGCGCGCGTGACGACTTCCTCCGAGACGTGCGCGGCCACGTCAAGACGCTCGCGAGCCGCGGCTACAGCGACGCGCCCACCACCACCGGGGCGGGGGACTCGGTCGACTGCGTGCTCCTGTTCATCCCGAACGAGGCGCTGTACTCGTTCATCCACGAGCAGGACCGCACGATCCTCGACGACGCGCTGAGCCAGAAGCTGGTCTTCTGCTCGCCGCTCACGCTGTACGCCGTGCTCGCGGTCGTGCGCCAGGCGGTCGACAACTTCCGCGTCGAGCGCACGTCGGCGGAGATCCTGACGCGGCTCGGCGCGTTCGCGAAGCAGTGGAGTGCGTTCGTCGAGAAGATGGACAAGCTCGACCGGTCGCTGAACACGGCACGGCGCGACTACGACGAGCTCGTCGGCACGCGCCGTCGCCAGCTCGACCGTGAGCTCGACCGCATCGACGACCTCCGCCGAGCCCAGGCCCTCGACGAGAGCGACGCCGACGCCGGTCCGACCCTCGCACTGGAGGCGTGAGTGTCCGAGCAGCCCCGCCAGGTGCCCGCCCCTGCCGATCTGTCGACGACGTGCCTCCAGTGCGGTGCCCAGATGCGCGAAGAGCACGCGCACTACAAGTGCCCCGAGTGCGGATGGCGCGACTCCTGCTGCGACGGCCCGTACTGACTCGACGCCTCAGAGGCGCAGCAGCTCGGGGGCGACGGGGCAGTCGAGGCGTGCGACGAAGCGATCGACGGGATCGAGGCCCGCGGATCCGGCGATGCGATCGACCCGCGTGAGCTCCATCGTCTCGACGGTCACGTCGCGGGCGCGCTCCACCTCCGCGCGCGCGACGTCGAAGAGGCGTTGGGGAAGCAGGCGCCCGACACCGGCGACGATCCAGAGCGTGGTGGTGCCGAGCGACCAGAGCAGGTCTGCGGTGCCCTCGGGCGCAAGCGCCGACGTCGGGGACATCGCGGCGACCTCGACCAGGAGGTGGCTCGGTGATCCGGCCATCAGCTCCGTGACGTCGACCATGCGCACGCGAAGCTCGTCGCCGAAGGCGCGGGTGCGCAGTCGCGTGACCGCCCGATCGTCGCGCACGACGACGATGTCGAGGTCGGGGCGCTCCGCGAGCGCGGCGCCGGCGAGCTCGGGCCAGCCCAGCACCGCGATCGACTCGTCGTGTGGGAACGGCAGCACCGAGGCCAGCCGCGACGACGTGCGGTCGCGCGCGAGGCGATCGCGAGCCTCACGAGCCGCGGGGCCCGGGTCGGGCGCGGCGACCACGCGTGCGCAGAGCCACCAGAGCGGGCCGCACGACGGGTGGTGCGCGAGGAGCCGTCGGCAGACCGTCACCAGCTGGGTGGGGTCGGGACCGAAGTCGGCGATGCAGTCGGCCGCCTCGAGCACCAGCTCGGTGTCGTCGCCCGAGTAGCGGGCGAGCGCGCGCAGTCGTTCGAAGGGCAGCACGGCGTCGGCTACACCTTCGCCTTCGGCTCCCGATTCGTGGTCGCGTCCGCCTTCGGCTCCTTCGGCAGTCCGAGGACGCGCTCGCCGACGATGTTGCGCATG
>CAZHKE010000003.1:58773-71902 GCA_964532485.1 uncultured Bifidobacteriaceae bacterium | reverse complement strand
CGCCTTCGGCTCCTTCGGCAGTCCGAGGACGCGCTCGCCGACGATGTTGCGCATGACCTCGTCGGTACCGCCGGCGATGCGGGCGCCGGGGATGCCGAGGATGTACTCGGCCCACGCGTAGGTCCCCCACTCGCCGGTGTCGGCGATCAGGCGAGGGCCCAGGATCTGGCCGAGCATGGCCGCGACGCGTTGCATGTTCTGGGTGCTGGCGAGCTTCGCGATCGACATCTCCGGACCGGGGAGCTGCCTCGCCGTGATCTTGGCCATCGCTCGCAGGTTCGTGAGCCGAGCGACCTGCGACTGCACGTACACGTCGGCGAGACGGTCTCGCACGACGCGATCGTCGCCCGCGTCGAAGTGCCGGGCCATCTCGCGATATCGGCTGAAGCCGGTGCCGCGGAAGCCGACACCGCCGCCGATGGCGGCGCGCTCGTTCATGAGCGTGGTGAGCGCGACCGTCCAGCCCTCGTCGATGTCGCCGAGTCGGTGCGAGTCGTGCACCCGGACCTCTTCGAAGAAGACCTCGTTGAATGATGCGCCACCGGTCATCTGGCGCAGCGGTCGCACCTCGACGCCGGCCGCCCGCATGTCGACGAGGAACATCGTCAGGCCCTTGTGCTTTGGCTTGTCCGGTGACGTGCGCGTGATGATCTCGCCGATGTCGCTGTACTGAGCACCCGAGGTCCACACCTTCTGGCCCGTCAGCACCCACTCGTCGCCGTCGCGCACGGCACGCGTCTGGATGCCGGCGAGGTCAGAGCCCGCGATCGGCTCGCTGAACAGCTGGCACCCCACGATGTCGCCCCGGTGCATCGGTCGGAGGTAGCGCTCGCGCACCTCGGGGATCGCATGCGCCAAGATGGTCGGCGCAACCATGCCGAGCCCGATCGCGAACGGCACCATCGGTGGCGTGTCGTAGCCGGCGGCGAGCTCCCGATACGCGCGGTCGTAGGCGGTTGGCAGCGCGCGGCCCCCGTGCTCCTCGGGGCCGACGATCCAGCCGAACCCCGCGTCGAACTCCTTGGCCTTCCACGCCTTCGCGGCGGCGACCTCGGCGCGCTCCTCCTCGGGCGACTTCTCCTCGAGGATGCCGACTGCGTCCGAGCCCTTCCCCCACTCGAACTCCTCGTCGACGCGCTTGGTGGCGTTCGCTTCGAGGAACGCGGTCGCCTCGGCTCGGAACTCGGCTTCGGTGGGCTGCATGCGAGCGATGCTACCGGTGAGGTCTCCCGGCTTCTGCGGAGGGGTACGTCGTCTCGGCTCGAACGGAGGCGAAGACGTCGTCGACTGCTGCGAGTGCGCTCGAGCGACTCGTGAGCACGTCAAGGTCGCCCCGGACCTGCAGGCGGCCGAGCGCGAGCGCGCGCTGCGCGTTCGTGCCGCCGCGTGCGATCGCGACCGCGGTCTCCAGATCGGTCGTGAGCACGACGTCAGCGTGAGAGGCCGCACCCGGTCGTACGCGCACGCCGTCGGCGGCGAAGACGAGGTGATGCACTACCTGGTCGCCGGTGGGGAGCACGACGCGCTGTTCGAAAACGAAGCGCTCGTCGCCGGCGCACACGGCGAGGGCTGCGGATCCCCGCGCGGCGGCGTCGAGCGCAGCGATCCACCCCGCCGAGAGGAACTCCGCCACCACGGTCGATGGTACCGATCTGGCCTGGGTCGGCGGACCGGTGCGCCACCTACGATCGGCCGGTGGCAGTGACTCGGCGCCCCACCGCAGCTCCGCCGAGCCTGGCCGAGGTCGGCGCCCGCTCGGAGGCCCGCATCATCGAGCTCCTCGACACCGAGGTCGCCCGCTGGACGGCGGTCGACGGATTGCTCGAGGAGCCACTTGTCGCGCTGCGTGATCTCGTGCGGGCAGGGGGCAAGCGGCTCCGGCCGGCGTTCTGTCATTGGGCCTACGTCGGCGCCGGGGGCGCGGGTGAGGACGCCGCAGTAGTCGACGCAGGTGCGGCTTTGGAGCTGCTGCACACGTTCGCGCTCGTCCACGACGACGTGATGGACGGGTCCGCCCTGCGCCGCGGCCTGCCGGCGATCCACGCCGGCGCGATCACGCGCCACGAGGCCCGCGCGTGGCGAGGCGAGGCTCGTCGCTTCGGCGAGGGGACTGCAATCCTCGTTGGCGACCTCGCGTTCGTGTATTCGGACGTCCTGTTCGGGGAAGCGCCACCGATCGCGCGCCGTGTCTTCGACGAGCTCCGCATCGAGCTGTGCGTCGGTCAGTACCTCGATCTCGTGGGGACCGCGAGCGGCTCGAGCGACTCCGCGCAAGCCGCGCGCATCGAGCGCTACAAGTCGGGGAAGTACACGGTCGAACGGCCGCTGCACCTCGGAGCAGCGCTCGCGGGGCGCCTCGACGAGCTGGCGGCGCCGTTGAGCGCCGTCGGGCTGCCGCTCGGTGAGGCGTTCCAGCTCCGCGACGACCTGCTCGGTGTGTTCGGCGACGTGGCGATCACCGGGAAGCCCGTCGGCGACGACCTCCGAGAAGGCAAGCTCACGCCCCTGATCGCCGTGGCGGCTGAGCGGGCCGACGGTGCCGCGTCGGGCCTGCTCACGCGGATCGGCCGAGACGACCTGACCGACGACGAGGTCCGCGCGCTCCAGGCGCTCCTCGTCGATACCGGCGCCCGTGACGAGATCGAGCGCATGATCGAGACGCTCGTCGCGACCGCGTTCGCGGCGCTGGCCGAAGCACCGTTGACGGCCGAAGCCCGGCTCGCGCTGGAGGAGCTCGGTACGTACGTCGCCTGGCGCGATCGGTAGCGCTCCGTGCGCGTCGTCGTGGTCGGCGCGGGGCTCGGCGGCCTCGCGGCAGCGTGCCATCTCGTGGGTCGTGGCTACGACGTCACAGTGCTCGAGCGGGCCGCGGAACCCGGGGGGTGCGCGACGCAGCTGGTCGGCGAGGGGTTCCGCGTCGACACCGGCCCGGTCGTGCTGACGATGCCGGCGATCCTCGAAGCGACATTCGCCGCGGCCGACGCGTCCATGAACGAGCACATCGTCGTCCGACCGGTCGACCCGATGTACCGGGCGACCTTCGCCGACGGCTCGGAGCTGTTCGTGCGTCGGGGGGTCGATGCCATGACCGAGGAGATCCGCGCGTTTGCCGGGCCGCGCGATGCCGCGGGATTCGAGCGCTTCGCCGTGTGGCTGCGAGACCTCACCGCTGTCGAGCTCCCGCGCTTCATCGATCGGAGCTGGGACTCCGTCCTCGAGCTGACGCGCGAGGTGCCCGCGCTCGTCCGCCTGATCCGGCTCGGCGCGTTGCGCCGCATGACACGTCAGGTCGGCCGATTCCTCACCGACACACGGCTCCAGCAGGCCTTCTCGTTCCAAGCGATGTACGCAGGGCTGTCGCCGTTCGAGGCGCTCGCGGTGTTCTGCGTCATCACCTACATGGACAGCATCGAGGGCGTGTACGCCGCCGAGGGCGGTATGCAAGCCGTCGCGGCCGGCCTTGCCGCGGCGGCTTCCGGCGGCGGTGCGAGCGTCCGGTATCGCGAACCGGTCCAGCGCATCTGCCGCGGGGGCGACGGACGTGTGCGCGGCGTGCGGCTCGCCAGTGGGGAGTCGGTCCCGGCTGATGTTGTGGTCGTCAACGCCGACGTCGCGGCGACGTACCGTGAGCTACTCGACCTGGAGGCGCCGCGCGTGGTGCGGCGCGGCGCCTACTCGCCATCGTGCGCGGTCTGGGCGGCTGGCGTGTCGGGAGCACCGCCGCCGACGAGTGCCCACCACAACATTCACTTCGGTGCCGCGTGGCGCGAGTCTTTCGACGCGTTGCTTCGAGAACGATCGCGCATGCCCGATCCGTCGATCCTCGTGACCCTCCCGAGCACGACGGACCCAACGCTCGCTCCTCCCGGTGGCACCGTCGTCTACGGACTCGAGCCCGTGCCGAACCTCGACGCGACGATCGACTGGGCGGTCGAGGGGCCGCGACTGCGCGACGACCTGGTTGGGCGCATCGGCGCGTTCGGCTATCCCGTCGACGACGTCGTCATCGAGAGCTTCACCGACCCTTCCGGCTGGAGCGCCGCCGGGCTCGAGCGGGGGACGCCGTTCGCCCTGGCGCACCGCTTCTTCCAGAGCGGGCCGTTCCGCCCCCGCAACGTGGATCCTCGGGTCCCGGGGCTCGTCCTCGTGGGGATGGGTACGGTGCCCGGCGTGGGCATCCCCATGGTGTTGCTGTCCGGCGGCCTCGCGGCCGCCCGCGTCGACGAGATGGCCCCGTGACGACGCTCGAGGAGTCCTACGAGCGGTGCCGACAGCTCACCCGGGCCTACGGCACCACGTACTACGCCGCCATCTACCTGCTGCCCCGAGTGAAGCGGCATCACGTGCACGCGCTCTACGGCTTCTGTCGTCATGCCGATGACATCGTCGACGATCTGGGTCCGGCGCCCGTCGAGGAGCGCAAGCGGGCGCTGAGCGACTTCGGCGACCTGTTCTTCGCCGATCTCGATCGCGGCGACTCCCACGACCCCGTGCTCAAGGCGGTCGTCCACACCGTCGTCGCGTTCGACATCAACCCCGACTGCTTCCACCGGTTCCTGCGGTCGATGAGCATGGACCTGACGATCGCGCAATACGAGACCTTCGAGGACCTGCTCGACTACATGGACGGGTCGGCGGCTGTCATCGGCGAGATGATGCTCCCGATCCTCGAGCCGACCTCGGGTGAGGCGATCGGCCACGCACGCGATCTGGGGATCGCGTTCCAGCTCACCAACTTCCTGCGTGATGTCAACGAGGATCTCGATCGCCAGCGTGTGTACATCCCCCAGGAGGATCTCGACAGGTTCGGGGCAGATCCGTGGCTGCGCCGGACGACTCCGCAGTGGCGAGCGCTGATGACCTTCGAGATCGCGCGGGCGCGCGAGCTCTACGCGAGTGCCGACGCCGGGATGGTCATGCTTCCGCCCGCCTCGGCTCGCTGCATCCGCGCGGCCCGGATGCTGTACAGCGAGATCCTCGACCGCATCGAGCGGGCCGACGGTGACGTGTTCTCGGGCCGCGCACGCGTGCCGAACGCGCGCAAGGCGTACGTCGTCGCGCGGGGTCTGCTCAGACGCTGACCCTGTCTTCCTGCGGCCCTCCGATCGTGCGACGGGTGCGATCGATCCCGCGGGAGGCCGCACGCGCCGCGAGGTCGCGCGGCACGACGGGCGCGAGGAACCCATAGGGCGCGCGCCCGAACAGGTGGTGAACGTTGTGGGCGGCTCGGAGCCTGCGACCGAGCCGATCGGGGATCGTCGGCCATGGCAGGCGACGGTGGATGATGACGTCGTGGATCAGCAGGTAGCCCGCGCCGTAGGCGGTGACACCGATCCCGAGGGGGATCAGCGCGCCGCCACCACCGATCCACACGCCGATGGACAGCACCAGGATCGTCGCGAGCGCGAACACGACCGGGAAGAGGTCGTTGGCCTCGAACGCGTGCCGCGGCGGCTCGTGGTGACTCCGATGCCATCCCATCCCGAAGCCGTGGAACACGAGCCGATGCAACCCCGCAGTCACCGGCTCCATCACGACGAGCGCGAGCAGGGCGATCGCGGCTCCGGTCACGGTCGCCGTCCCGCGAGCGCGGTCGCCGTCCGAGCCCGACGACCGAGCACGTCCCACGTGAGCATCGTCAGCGTGAGCAGCGCGAACCCGAAGAGGTAGTCCTCGGCGGGGATGTCCCACGGCACTCGCAGTCCCGTGATCTGGACCTCGTCGTAGAGAACGACCGGCGCAGTGAGCTTCGTGAGCCAACCGTTCACTGCGAACATGAACCCGTAGCAGATCGCCATCGCGATCCAGTACGCACGCGTCGCCAGCAGTCCCGTGCGGAACCACACGAGCTCGAGCGCGACCACGCCAATCGCACCGAGGAGCGCTGCGACGGTGTACTCACGCATCGACAGCCGCCGACGATGTCGACCGAGCGCGATCATCGTGGAGGACCCGCCGCACCGTCTCGAGTGTCAAGAGGCCGCAGATCGGGATGACGACGAAGAACACGACTTCCTCGATCGGGAGGCCACCCGGGAGCCGGAGCCCGGTCACGTAGCGCTCGTTGAACGACCACTGGTCGCGCGCGATCGCAACCACGTCCCAGATGACGAAGATCACGAGCGTCGGGACCAACGCCAGCGCGAGACGGAGCGGTTGGCGCCACACGCGCGCACCGAAGACCAGCTCGAGCGGCAGAGTGACGAGCAAGCACCCGACCATGAGCGCGAGGTACTGGAGCTCGTCCGGCACGCCGCTCATCGTGCCACGACGTTCCACCCAGAGCCCGCCGTGGCTGCGCGCGCGAGGTGCTCCGGTAGGCTCCGCCGCGGATGCCGTCGGCCACGCCAGCGATCGAGGTCGTCGAGCTCGAGAAGCACTACGGATCGACGCGTGCGGTCGACGGTCTCTCCCTCAGCGTGGGCGTCGGCGAGGTCTTCGGATTGCTCGGCCCCAATGGAGCGGGGAAGACGACGACGGTCGAGATCCTCGAGGGCTACCGCACTCCCGATCGCGGCTTCGTGCGCGTGCTCGGGCTCGATCCGGACGCCGACAACGAGGCACTCCGCTCGATGATCGGCGTGATGCTGCAGGACGGAGGTCTCGCGCCCGGCATCCGAGCGCTCGAGGTGCTTCGCCAGTTCGCCTCGTTCTACGACGACGCGGACGACCCCGATCGCTTGCTCGCCGTGGTCGGCCTCACCCCCCAGGCCGACACGACGGTTCGGCGACTTTCCGGTGGGCAACGCCAGCGGTTGTCGCTCGCGCTGGCGCTCGTGGGCCGGCCGCGTTGTGCGTTCCTCGACGAGCCGACGGCAGGCATGGACCCGCACGCCCGAGCCGACACGTGGGAGCTGGTGCGCTCGTTGCGCGCCGACGGTGTGACGGTGCTCCTCACCACGCACGCAATGGGCGAGGCCGAGGAGCTGTGCGACCGCGTCGCGATCGTCGATCACGGGCGGTTGCTCGCGTGCGGGACACCCGCGGAGCTCACCCGGTCGGCAGTTGCCGACGAGACCTGGTTCTCGGCGACTGCGGCGCTGCCGGTCACCGAGCTCGCGCGTGCACTCGGCGTCGGGCCGGACCGCATCAAGGAGACGCGTCCGGGGGAGTACACGATCGGCGCCACGGCGACGCCGATCCTCATCGCCGATCTCGCGGCGTGGCTGCGCGACCGGGACGTGCAGCTCGGCGAGCTGCGCGGGAGCCGCCGCTCGCTCGAAGAGGTCTTCTTGCGCCTGACGCGCGAAGGGCGCGGATGATCACTCGACGCGCGGTCTTCGCGCAGACCCGGGTCGAGGTGACGCTTTCGCTGCGTCGCGGTGAGAGCCTCCTCGTGTCGTTCCTGATCCCTGTCGGCATCCTCGTCTTCTTCACCAAGGTCGACGCGGTCAGCACGGACCTCAAGGACCCAGTCGACTTCCTGGTCCCGGGAGTGCTCGCGCTCGCGGTGATGTCGACGGCGATGGTGAGCCTCGGCATCGCGACGGGCTTCGAGCGGCGCTACGGCGTGCTCAAGCGGCTCGGGTCGACGCCGCTCTCCCGTGGTGGCTTGCTCGCGGCGAAGACGTTGACGGTGCTCGCGATCGAGGCCGGCCAGGCGGTCGTGATCATCGGGACGGGCGTGGCACTCGGTTGGGAGCTGACCTGGCGGATCATCCTCGCGCTCGTGCTGCTCCTGGTGGGCACGGTCGCGTTTGCAGGCATCGGGCTCCTGATGGCAGGGACGCTGCGGGCCGAGGCGAACCTCGCCGCCGCGAACGCGCTGTTCCTCGTGTTGCTGTTCCTCGGGGGCATGGCCTATCCGTTGGCCCGACTGCCGGACGCTCTCGAGGTGGTCGCCGAGCTGCTGCCGGCTGCCGCGCTGTCGGAGAGCGTGCGTGATGTGCTCGCCGGGGTGGCGTTTCCGTGGGGAAGCGTCGCGGTCCTCGTCATGTGGGCCGTCATCGCCCCCCTCGCCGCTGCCCGCTGGTTTCGCTGGGAGGAGTAGCGGCCCGTTGGGCGGCGCCGGGCATCCCGGCGCCGAGCGGATCCGACTGGGGTGTGGAGGAGTAGCGCCCCGTGTCAGCGATCGTCCGTGAGGATCGGCTCGAGGTCGCGCTCGAGCTGCTTGGTGGTGAAGAAGGGCTGGTAGCGGCGTGACGAGATCGTGCCGTCGCGGTCGATGAAGAACGTCTGGGGGATCGCGCGGACGCCGTAGGCCTTGCCGATCTCGCTGTTCTCGTCAAAGCCGAGCAGCCAGTTCGCTCCTTCGTCGTCGGCGAACTGCCGCGCGTCGTCGTCGATGTCGCGGAACGACACGCCGATGACCTCGAGGCCATCTGCCCGGTACGTCGTCTGTGCCGCCTTCAGGAGCGGGAACTCCTCGCGACACGGCGTGCACCACGACGCCCAGAAGTTCAGGACGACCGGTCGCCCGCGGAAGTCGGCGAGCTCGATGCAGCCGCCGTCGAGCCCCGGCACTCGGAACTCGGGCGCCGCGTCCGGCGCGCTCGCCGGCTCGACGGACACGGAGCACGTGCGACCACCCGGGTGCGGACGGGCGTTCGAGTCCGACGAGCCGGCGTCGGCGACGACCAGAGCGGTGATGCCGCCCACGAGCCCGACGACCACAAGCGCGATGAGCGCAAGCAGCCAGCGCCGGCGGGGCGGCGCGTCGACCGGGCCGTCAGCCGGCGAGGAACGTGTCGACGGCAACGGCCGTGAACAGAAGCGCGAGGTAGGTGTTCGAGAACGTGAAGAGGCGGATGGCGCGCTCGGGTGTCGGGTTCCGCCGGAGCTGCTCGGCGCCGAGCACGAAGATCGCGCCGAGGACCACAGCCGCGGTGGCGTACAGCGGTGTCATCGTCACGGTGAGGGGCAGGACGAGGCTGACGGCCATGACGACGATGGTGTACGCGGTGATCTGACGCGCCGCGTTTGCGGCTCCCTTCACCACCGGCAGCATCGGGATCCCGGCCGCCTCGTAGTCGGCGCGATAGCGCAGCGCGAGTGCCCAGAAGTGCGGTGGAGTCCAGAAGAAGACGATCGCGAAGAGCACCCACGCCGGTGCGGCGAGACTGCCCGTCACCGCGGCCCAGCCGACGAGCGCGGGGACGGCACCGGCCGCGCCCCCGATCACGATGTTCTGCGCGCTGCGCGGCTTCAGCCAGATCGTGTAGACGAAGACGTAGAAGAGGGTCGCCCCGATCGCGAGCGTCGCCGCGAGCAGGTTCGCGGTGACCCAAAGCAGCGCGAACGCCGCGCCCTCGAGCACGAGGCCGAAGAGGAGTGCGCGCACGGGTTCGACATCGCCGGAGGGGAGCGGCCGGTCGCGGGTGCGCCCCATGAGCTGATCGCGGTCGCGCTCGATCCAGCAGTTGATGGTGTTGGCGCCCCCGGCAGCGAGCGCGCCGCCCGCGAGCACCGCCACGAGGAGGTCGAGGGGCGGCAGGCCGCCATCGGCGAGGATCATCGCCGGCACCGTCGTGACGAGCAGCAGCTCGATGACGCGCGGCTTGGTGAGCAGGAAGTAGGTCCGGACGGACGCCGAGGCGCGCTGCACGCGCCCGCGGACGGCGGGCATCGTGGGCACGGCGGCGGCGAGATCGGACACGGCCCTCCAGCCGGGGTACGTGGTCCTGGCGCGCTGAATCTACCGCCCGTCGAGCCGCCGTCTTCGAAGGGGCCCGGGCCGAGGGCCGTACGCAGCCGGGGCCGGGGACGACGTAACCTCGCTCGGATGGCAGACGGGGACGATGTCAAGCATTCGATCCGCATGACCGCGGACCGGATCCTCGTCCGGCCGTCCGACGAGGTCGGTGAGCGCAAGTCACGGGCCGGGATCTTGATCCCTGCGACCGCCGACGCGAATCGCCGCCTCGTATGGGCCCAGGTCGTCGCCGTCGGTCCGACCGTCCGCAACGTCGAAGAGGACGACCGGGTGCTGTTCTCGCCGGAAGCGGGGCACGAGGTCGAGATCCGCGAGGACGAGTACCTGATCCTCCGGGAGCGGGACGTGCACGCGGTTGCTTCGACCCGCTCGGAGGGCCAGACGGGCCTCTACCTGTGATCGGGCCGCCCCGGATCGATCCCCGGTGATCGATGCGGGGACCGCGCTGCGGCTCGACGGTCGGGTCGCGCTCGTCACCGGTGGCACTCGCGGCATCGGTCGCGCGATCGCCGAGGCGTTCGCCGCCGCGGGTGCGAGCGTCTGCGTGCTCGCACGGAAGCCTGACGAGCTCGAGGAGACCGCGGGATCGCTCCGATCGGTCGGTGGTGACGTGCTGACCGTCGCCGGCTCGGCTGGTGACCACGCGGTCGTCGATGAAGCTGTCGACCGATGCACGAAAGAGCTCGGCCGACTCGACGTGCTCGTCAACAATGCCGCGACGAACCCGGCGTTCGGTCCGATGATCGAGACGGAGCCGTCCGCGGTGCGCAAGGTCCTCGAGGTCAACGTCGAAGGTGCCCTCTATCTCGCACAGCGGGCGTATGCCGCCTGGATGGGCGAGCGCGGCGGCGCGATCGTCAATGTCGGTTCCCTCGGCGGGATCCGACCGTCGCCGTTCATCGGCATCTACAACGCGTCGAAGGCGGCGCTCTTGCACATGACGCGTCAGCTCGCGCTCGAGCTCGCGCCCGATGTGCGAGTGAATGCCGTCGCGCCCGGGCTCGTGAAGACGCACATGGCGCGGGCGCTCTGGGAGCCCGACGAGGACGGCATCGCAGCGCGGCACCCGATGAAGCGGATCGGCATGCCCGATGACATCGCGTGCGCAGCGCTGTTCTTCGCTTCGGATGCGTCGTCGTGGATCACCGGCGCGACGCTGGTCATCGACGGCGGGATGTCGCTCGCCTGACCGCTATCGGCGCCGGGTCGGACCCATCGTGACCGAGCGCTCGACGGGGTGTCGCACCGGCGCAGGACGCGCCCGCCGTCGCTCGTCGAGGTACTCCACGACCTGCTTGCACAGCTTCGTGCCGAGCATCTTGCGCAGCTCCTCGCGCAGCTCGACGTAGACGGGCTCGTGAGCGGTGAACGCCGCGGCTTCCTCGGTGCACCACCAGTGGAAGTCGTCGCCGCCTTCGCCCCACCCGTCGCGCGCGAACTCGGTGAGCGTCGAGACGACCGTCCCGTCTTCTTCCTCCTCGTCGATCCGGCGCAGCGGCAGCTGCCAGCACACCTCGGGCTTGACGTCGCTGTGATGGGCGCCCGTGCGCGCGGCGTGGATGTGCAGGGCGCAGCCGACACCCCCGGGGAAGCCGGGCCGGTTGAGGAAGATGCACGCGTCGTCGACGAGCCGCGTGCGCCACTCCTGCTTCCCGTCCTCGTCCTTCCCGCACTTGGCGTAGATGCCCTTCTTGCGCGCCGACGGTGCATGCTGCCACTCGTCGTCACGGAGCTTGCGAGCCACGCGCACGACGTGGTCGCGGTCCTTCTTGTCGGAGAAGTGCGCGCCGTACGAGCAGCAGCCCTGCACGAGCTCGGGGGCCGGCCCGGTCAGGACGCCCTGGCACCCTCGACCGAAGATGCACGTCCACGACGAGAGCAGGAACGTCACGTCGATCTGCCAGCGCCGACCGTGCTCCTTGGGGTCGTAGAAGGTCACCCACTCTCGGGCCGGGCCCGACATGTCCATCCTCTCGTCCGTCGTGTCGCTCGTCGTGGTGCTTGGCGTGCGTCGTCCTTTGGCGAGCGTACCCAGGCGGATCGGTAATCTTCGGCAATCGAGCAGGACCGGTCGGACGAGCGCGCGAGCGACCGCTCCCTGCTGCGCGACCTGCGCCGCGTGCTCTCCCCCGAACGCGTCCGCGCCGAGCCGCTGGAGCTGTCCCTGTATGCGACCGACGCCGGGCACGCCCGCGGGGAGGCCGCAGTCGTGTGCTTCCCCGAGCGTGCGAGCGACGTGGGTGCGGCCGTCGCGATCGCTCGGCGCCACGAGCGGCCCTTCGTGGCTCGGGGGAGCGGCACGGGGCTCGCCGGGGGAGCGACGCCGGCAGCCGGCGCGGTCGTCATCGTCACGACGCACCTGAACCGCGTGCTCGAAGTCGATCCGGCCACCCGCACCGCATGGGTCGAGCCCGGAGTCTTGAACCTCGACCTGAGTCGAGCCGTGCGCCACCTCGGGCTCCACTATGCGCCCGACCCCTCGTCGCAGGCCGCGTGCACGATCGGCGGCAACGTCGCGACGAATGCCGGGGGACCGCACTGCCTCGCCGCGGGCGTCACGGCGGCGCACGTGCTCGCAGTCGACGCGGTGCTCGCGGACGGTGAGACCGCGCGCCTGGGTGGCGTCGTGCCCGACCAGCCGGGCTACGACCTGCGGGGGTGCTTCGTCGGCAGCGAGGGGACGATGGGGATCGCGACCCGCATCGCCGTCCGGCTCGTGCCGGACCCGCCCGCGGTGCGCACGCTGCTGCTCGACTTCGCGGCGATCGACGACGCTGCCGCGACCGTCAGCGGCATCATCGCGGCCGGTGTCGTACCCGCGGCTCTGGAGATGATGGACGCGGAGATCACCCGTGCCGTCGAGGAGTTCGTCGGCGCGGGGTACCCGCGCGACGCGGCCGCGGTGCTCCTCGTCGAGGTCGACGGGCTCGAAGCGGGCGTCCTCGCAGAGGTCGCGACGATCGACCGCATCGGCCGCGCGCACGGCGCCCGAGACGTCCGCGTCGCGCGTGACGAGGACGAGCGGGCTCTGCTCTGGAAGGGGCGGAAGTCGGCGTTCGGCGCGATCGCGCGCGTCGCTCCCGACTACTACCTGCACGACGCGGTCGTGCCGCGGACGCGCCTGGTCGACGTGCTCGGTCGCGTGATCGACGTCTGCGCACAGGAGCAGATCACCGTGATGAACGTGTTCCATGCCGGTGACGGGAACCTGCATCCGCTCCTCGCGTTCGACTCGCGCGAGCCGGGGATCTGGGAGCGGGTAAAAGCGGTCGGTGACGAGATCCTGCGGACGTGCATCGCGGCCGGCGGCGTGCTCACGGGCGAGCACGGCATCGGCCTCGAGAAGCGTGACGCGATGTCGCTCGTGTTCGGCGTCGACGATCTCGACGCACAGGCGCGCCTGCGCGACGCGTTCGATCCCTCGGGGCTGGCGAACCCCGACAAGGTGCTGCCGCGGGGGAGCCGGTGCGGTGAGGT
>CAZHKE010000003.1:23088-58673 GCA_964532485.1 uncultured Bifidobacteriaceae bacterium | reverse complement strand
CGGGGCTGGCGAACCCCGACAAGGTGCTGCCGCGGGGGAGCCGGTGCGGTGAGGTGGCACACGTGCCGGAGGGCACGTGGATATGACGACGCCGGAGGGCACGTGGAGCTGATCGACGCCGAGCTCGCGGTCGCCGCCGACGTCGAGCGCGCGTCGCGTGTCGACCCCGTCGGCGGGTCGACCCACCGGGAGGTCGGCGGGCCGGCGCCGACCGACGCGACATCGATCCGCGCGCCGGCCGGCGTGGTGCGCTACGAGCCTGCTGACCTCACGGTGTGCGTCGGTGCGGGCACCTCGGTCCGTGAGCTGGCGGAGGTTCTGGCCGCGGCCGGGCAGGAGTGCGCGCTCGACCCGCGCGACGACCGCGCGACGGTCGGCGGCGTGTTGGCGACGGGCCTCTCCGGGCTGCGACGCCTGCGGGTCGGGCCGGTGCGCGATCAGGTGCTGGAGGTCCGCTTCGCGACCGCGGACGGGCGGGTCGTCCGCGGCGGGGGCCCGACGGTCAAGAACGTCACCGGGTACGACCTGCCGCGCCTGCTCGTGGGCTCGTTCGGCACGCTCGGCGTGCTCACGCGTGTCGTCCTTCGATGCCGGCCGTTGCCGGCCATCGCGTGGTGGGGCCGCAGCGACACCGTGCCCGATGGCGTCCGTGCGCGTGTGCTCCGTCCGTCGACGCTGGTGTGGGACGGCCACACGACCGTGGTGCTCATCGAGGGCACGTCCGAGGACGTCGAAGCACAGGCGCGCGAGGCTGGCCTCGACGCGTGCGACGCGCCGCAGCTCCCCGACGGCTCTCACCGCGGGCGGATCGCCGCGCCACCCACCACCGTCTGCCAGGTCGGTCGCGTGCTGACGCGCGAGGGCGTGCGATGGCTCGCCGAGGGTGGGGTGGGGACCGTGCACGTGGCGAGCGACGACGAGGCCGGCCTGGCGCGCGCTCGCGCCGTCGCGGAGGCGGCGGGTGGTTGGCTGTTGCGGGAGGCGGGCGCGAGCGGCCTCGACGGGTTCGGCGTCGAGCTCCCCAACGCCGGTCTGATGGAGCGCGTCCGGGCCGCGTTCGACCCGCACGCGAAGCTCGCGCCGGGGCGGCTGCCCTTCACGCGCGCGGGGGAGCCGGCCGGTACCCCATGAGCAGCGACACGAGGCGGCTCGCGCTCGACGAGGACGATCTCGTCTCGTGCGTCTCGTGCGGGCTGTGCCTCCCGGCCTGCCCGACCTACAGGGTCACGGGGCTGGAGATCGCTTCTCCCCGAGGTCGGATCGCCGCCATGCGAGCGATCCAGCTCGACGGCCGGCCGGCATCGGGTGAGTTCGCGGCGGCGATGGAGGCGTGCGTGCAGTGCCGTGCGTGCGAGGCCGCCTGCCCGTCATCGGTGCCGTTCGGGCATCTCATGGAGGGGACCCGTGAGCACCTGCACCACGAATCGCCCGCACCCAAGACCGTGTGGAGGCGACTGGCCGAGTTGCTCGGCTATCGCGTGGTGCTGCCGCGGCACTGGCTCCTCTTGTCGTTGTCGTGGCTGTTGCTGATGGGTCAGCGTCTCCGGCTCGTCCCGAGGCGGCTCGGGCTCCCGCGCCTGCGTGCGCGCTCCCTCGCTAGCCGCCTCCCGTCGGTGCCGCACGCCGATGCCGACGTGTACCTGTTCGTGGGCTGCGTCATGGATGCCTGGCAGCGCGACGTGCATCGCGCCGCGATCGACGTGCTCGGCGCCCGGAGCGCGCGTGTCGCGACACCAGGCCGCGGCGGCGCGTGTTGCGGGGCACTGCACCTGCACGCGGGTCGGTCGGTCGAGGCCCGTCGCCTTGCCCAGCGGGTGATCGAGTCGTTGCCCGGCGATGCGCCCGTCGTCGTCGACAGCGCCGGGTGTGGCGCGGCGATGAAGGACTACGGGCGCCTGCTCGGGACGGCTGCGGCGGCGGCGTTCTCGACGCGGGTCCACGACTTCTCCGAATGGCTCGCGGCCGACGGGGTGCCGGACACGTGCGCGACCGGTCAGCGGGTCGTCGTCCAGGATCCCTGCCACCTCCGCAACGTTCAGCACTCCGAAGCGGCGGTGCGAGTCGTGCTGGGTTCCGCGTACGAGCTCGTCGAGACCGATGACGACGCGATGTGCTGCGGCGCCGGGGGCGTGTACAGCGTGACCGAGCGGGAGATGTCCGCGAAGATCCGAGACCGCAAGGTCGCGCGGATCCGTGAGGTCGGGGGATCCGCCTTCGTGGTGGCGTCTGCCAACCCCGGGTGTGCGATGCACCTCCAGGCGGGTGGACTCGACGTCCGCCATCCCGCGGAGCTCCTCGCGGCTGCTCTCGACCACGGGCGGAGGGCGACCTGAGGTGAGTGCCGAGCTCGACGACATCGTGAGCGAGCTGTGCTCGATCGAGGAGCGGTTGCGCGACCTCGCGTACGAACGGCTGCGTGTCGCGGCCGAGGACGGCGACAAGGACGCGGCTGCGGACGAGAAGCGGCTGTCGAAGGCGCGGCGGGCGCTCGAGCGCGCGATCCACGCGCTCGGGGGCGCAGTCGAGGGTTGATCCTCGGGTTCAGGAGTGAGGCGGGCGGCCGTTGAGCCAGTCGATCAGCTCGCGCAGCCTCGACCAGCTCCGCCGGTCGAAGCGGAGCGCGACCCGGTCGAGGTCGGGATGGTCCTCGTCACGCACCTCGATCGGAGTCGCGTCAATCCGCTCGATGGTGCCCCGGTCGATGATGTCGGCGAACTCCTCGCTCAGCGCCGCGAGCTCGCGGGCGTCGGGAGCGTGGTGGAGCCGGAGCACGAGTCGACCGCTCACGAAACGTTGCGAGTGGTAGTTGGAATAGAAGCCGATCACCTCGTCGACGGCGACGTCGACGTCGTCGGTGACCAGCACCAGGCAGAGGTCGTGGTCGCCGACGTAGCCGCGGTCCTGGAGCTCGGCCCGCACGAAGTCGTACCACGTCGACCAGTACGTGCCGCCGGGCACGTCGAGGAGGACGATCGGGCCGGGTTGGGCCTTCCCGGTCTGCACGAGCGTGAGGAGCTCGAACGCCTCGTCGAGCGTCCCGTAGCCGCCGGGCAGGAGCACGAACCCGTCCGCCTCCTTGATGAACGACAGCTTGCGCGTGAAGAAGTAGCGGAAGTTGATGAGCTTGGGATCACCCGCGATGAACTGCGCGTTCGACGACTCGAACGGCAGACGGATGCTGACGCCGAACGCGCGCTCAGGGCCGGCTCCGTCGATTCCCGCTTCCATGATCCCTGGTCCCGCGCCCGTGATGACCATCCAGTCGCGCGCCGCCATCGCGGCCGCGAACGAACGCGCTTGCGCGTAGAGCGGATCGTCGGGTTGGGTGCGCGCGGACCCGAAGATCGCGACCTTCGGCGCGCCGCGGTAGGCGTCGAAGACGTGGAACGCGTAGCGCATCTCCTTGAGCGCGGCGTTCGCGATCTTCAGATCACCGCGGTCGGCGTCGTCGCGGGCCAACCGCAGCGTCGATGCCACGAGCTCGAAGATCAGATCCTGGTTCGTCGGATCCGTGACCGCCCGCTCCACGAGCTCGGAGACGGCCGCGTCGAGCTCGGGCTCACCGGTGCGGTACCGGGGGAGCTTCACGCAAGGAGGGGCGCAGCGATCGCCGCCAGCGACCGCTCGGGACGGGCCCCGAGGTGCGAGATGACCTCCGCCGCCGCGAGGCCTCCGAGTCGCCCGCAGGTGCCGAGGTCATAGCCGTGGGTGAAGCCGTACAGGAAGCCCGCCGCGTACTGGTCGCCGGCACCGGTCGTGTCGACGACTGCGCTTTCGAGAGGATGGGCATCGAGGACATGCACGTCGTCGCCGCCGAGGATCACTGATCCCTTCGCGCTCCGCGTGAGCGCAGCGACCTCGCAGTGGTGCATGAGGGACTGCAGGGCGTCGTCGAACGCGTCGACCTCGTACAGCGAACAGATCTCGTCCTCGTTCGCGAAGAGGATGTCGACCTCGCGCTCGACGAGGTCGCGGAAGTCGTCGCGGTGCCGGTCGACGCAGAACCCATCGGAGAGCGTGAGCGCGACTCGCCGCCCCGACTCGTGCGCCAGCCGTGCGGCGTGCCGGAACGCCTCCTTGGCGCGGGGCTGGTCGAAGAGATATCCCTCGAGGTACGTGACCTGGGCGCCCGCGATGAGGTCGGCGCTGACGTCGTCCGGTCCCATCTCGGACGCGGCGCCCAGGAACGTGTTGAGCGTGCGCTGCGCGTCGGGCGTCACGACGATGAGGCATCGGCCGGTCGGTTCGCCCTCGGTCGCGGGGGCGGCTTCGAAGTGGACACCCGAGGCCCGGATGTCGTGCGCGAACACGGTGCCGAGCTGGTCGTCGCGCACCCGGCCCACGAACGCCGCCTCGCCTCCCAGCGAAGCGAGGCCGACCATCGTGTTCGCGGCCGAGCCTCCGGAGATCTCGGTGCCCGGTCCCATCGCGTCGTAGAGAAGGTGTGCCCGATCGGCGTCGATGAGCGCCATCGCGCCCTTGACGAGGTCGTGCTCGCGGAGGAACGAGTCGGCTTCGCTGCTCAGCACGTCGACGAGCGCGTTGCCGATGCCGACGACGTCGATCGTCTCCGGCGTGCTCACGAGACGGGGATCCGGACAGGGACGGCGTCCGGCACGCTCTCGGCCTCCGGTGGCGGGCGAAGTCGGCGACCGACGGTCTGGGTCCGCCCGTAGAGCGTCGTGCGCTGCCGGAGCGGGCGGCCGAGCGGCTCCGCGATCGCAGCGAGCGCGGCGTCGTCGAGCTCCTGCCCGTGGCTCGCGCCGGCCGCACGCGAGATGTTCTCGTCCATCAGCGTGCCCCCGACGTCGTTGGCACCTGCTCGAAGGATCTGCTGCGCGCCCGTGACGCCGAGCTTGACCCAGGACACCTGCACGTTGTCGATGCGCCCGCGGTACGCGATGCGCCCGACCGCGTGCATCAGCAGCGCCTCGCGGAACGTCGGGCCGCGTCGCGATCTGCCCTGCAGGAAGATCGGGGTCGCCATGTGCACGAACGGCAACGGCACGAACTCGGTGAAGCCGCCCGTCTCCTCCTGCAGTTCCCGGCTGCGCACGAGGTGGCGCGCGACGTGCACCGGTCGTTCGACGGTTCCGAACATGATCGTCACGTTGGATCGGAGGCCGACCTCGTGCGCGGTGCGGTGCGCGTCGAGCCATTCGGCGGTCGAGACCTTGTCGGGGCAGATCACGGCACGGACCTCGTCATCGAGGATCTCTGCCGCGGTGCCCGGCAACGTCGAGAGGCCGGCCTCCTTGAGCTCGCGCAGGTAGTCGTGCAGCGCGACGTCGAGCCGACGCGCGCCCTCCGTGACCTCGAGCGCCGTGAACCCGTGGATGTGGATCGCCGGCGCGACCTCACGAACAGCCCGGACGACGTCGAGGTAGTAGTCGCCGTCGAAGTCGGGATGGATCCCGCCCTGGAGGCACACCTCGGTCGCACCGCAGTCGACCGCTTCGACGACCCGACGCTGCAGCTCCTCGAGCTCGAGCAGGTACGGCTGGCCGCGCAGGTTCAGCGAGAGGGGACCCTTCGAGAACGCGCAGAAGCGGCACTTGAACGTGCAGACGTTCGTGTAGTTGATGTTGCGGTTCCGGACGAACGTCACGTCGTCACCGACCGATCGACGGCGCAAGTCGTCGGCGACCTCCGCAACCCTGCCCACGTCGGCACCGCGAGCACCGAGAAGCACGACGATCTCGTCGACGCCGACATCGTCGCCGGTCAGGACCCCGTCGAGCACCTCGGCGACCGCGCCCCCCGAGCGCGAGGTGCCGGACGCGGGCAGCAACGGCGTGGGCGGCGTCTCGCCGCCGGCCACCCAGCGGTCGTGCCGTGCGAGGTGCTCGGCGTCGGACGCGGCGAGCACGTGCGATCGGATCGCGGGATCGATCCACGACTCGTCGTCGACGAACTCCGGGTAGACGGTCAGTCGGGCCACCAGGTCCTTGCCGGCGCGCTCCGTGGCGTCGCGGAGCTGGTCGAGCGCGGGCCAGGGCCGTTCCGGGTTGACGTGGTCGGGCGTGACGGGGGAGACGCCGCCCCAGTCGTCGATGCCGGCTTCGAGGAGCGCACCGAGGTCGTCGGCGAGGTTCGGCGGCGCCTGCAGGTGCATGGCGGGCCCCAGGACGAGCCGGGCCGCCGCGACCGACCACAGCATCTCGTCGGGATCGCAAGGAGCGGCGCGGTGCATCGCGGTCCCGGGCTTGGGGAGGAAGTTCTGCACGATCACCTCTTGGACGTGACCGTGCCGCGCGTGCGACGCGGCGATCGCCGCGAGCGCCTCGAGGCGCTCGGCGCGAGTCTCCCCGATACCGACGAGGATCCCGGTCGTGAACGGCACGTGGGCCTCGCCGGCGGCCTCGAGCGCGGCGAGGCGCCGACCCGGTGTCTTGTCGGGCGCGCCGTGGTGCGGTCCGCCGGGCTGGCCGAGACGCGCCGCGAGCGTCTCGAGCATCATCCCCTGCGAGGCGCTGACCGAGCGCAGGGCCGCGAACTGCTCGCGTGAGAGCGCACCGGCGTTGGCATGCGGGAGGAGACCGGTCTCGTCGAGCACCGCCTGCGCTGCCGCGACGAGGTAGTCGACAGTCGAGGCGTAGCCGTTGTCGGCGAGCCACTCCGCCGCGGCCGGGAACCGGTCTTCGGGTGCCTCGCCCAACGTGAACAGCGCCTCGTGGCACGAGTGCGCGGCGCCGTGACGCGCGATCCGGAGCACGTCGTCGACCGAGAGATAGGGAGCGTCGAGCCGACCCGGTGGCTTGGCGAACGTGCAGTAGCCACAGCGGTCGCGGCACAGCATCGTGAGCGGGACGAACACCTTGGGGGAGAACGTGATGCGATCGCCGTGCCCCTCGTCGCGCACGCGACGTGCCTCGGTGACGAGGTCGTCCACGGGCGCGTGCTCGAGCGCCGCGACGTCGATGGGCGCCATGCGGGGCAAGACTAGGCGGGCGGGTTCGCGGCACGGTCCACGAGCCACACGACGCGTCCCGCGCGCACGCGGCCGGCGGGGAGGTCCTCGTCGCCGGCGAGCAGCCTGGCGAACGCGTCGCGCTTGCCCGCCCCGGCGACCGTCACGACCACGAGCTCGGAGCGCGCGATCGCGGGGTAGGTGATCGTGAGGCGGGGGTGGGGGTGCTGGTCGTCGCCCGTCGTGATGACGAACCGGTCCCGCTCCTGGAGCGAGGCGTTGCCCGGGAACAGCGACGCGGTGTGGCCGTCGGGGCCGAGACCGAGGTGCAGGAGGGCGAGCGGCGGGGCGGCCTTGAGCAGGCCGTCGTAGCGGTCGGCGCCGGCGTCGGCGGTGGAGTCGGGCTGGTACATCGACTGGATCGAGCGGGGCTCGACCTCGTCGAGGAACGTCGTTCGGGCCATGCCCTCGTTGGAGTCGGGGTCGTGCACCGGCACCCAACGCTCGTCGCCGAACCACACGTCGACGCGCTCCCATGCGACGTCGGCGGTCGCGAGGAGCTCGTAGCACTTCCGGGCCGTGTCACCACCCGAGAGCCCGATCGACCCGGGCGCCGTCTCCGCGACGAGTGCCGCGAACGCCTGTGGGACGTCATCGACCGTTCGCACGTCTCCGAACATGCGGGCGATGATACGGCGCCGGTGGCCGCACGCGGTCGCTCGTGGTCGGGCGCGGGTCGTGGGACGCGAATCGTGCAGGAGGGGACGTGGATCGCCGCACCGTCGACGTCTACGAGGAGCGAGCGGTCCAGTGGCGGGACACGCGACCGGCGCGCTTCATCGAGCGGGCCGAGGCGCTCGGGGCGGCGATCCCCGACGGCGTGCCGAGACTGGACGCGGGATGCGGTGCGGGACTGCACCTGCCGGCGCTCGGCCGGCCTGCCGTGGCGCTCGACGCCGCGTACGCCATGGCCGCGCTGGCTCGCGAGGTCGAGCCGTCGTCGCTCCCGGTGCAGGCCGACCTCGAGCAGCTTCCGCTGCGTCGCGGTGGCCTGGGCGGGTCGTGGGCGCGGGCGAGCTACCTCCACGTCCCGCGCACCCGGCTGCCGTGGGCGCTGCTGGAGCTTCACTCGGCGCTCCAGGTCGGCGCGCCGGCCGAGTTCGTCTACCGATTCGGCGCCGACCGGGACGTCGTCGGCGAGGACGACGAAGAGTTTCCCGGCCGCCTCTTCGCCGAGTGGGGCACCGAGGCGCTGACCGACGTCCATGTCGGCGCGGGCTTCGACGTCCACGAGTGCACTCACGACGGTGGCGAGTGGATCGTCATCGGCGCGACGCGGGCGCTCACCCTGCCCGACTACGTCGGCGACGGGATGCGTCTCCTGCTGTGTGGACTGAACCCGAGCGTGTACTCCGCCGAGCGCGGCGTCGGCTTCGCTCGCCCCGGCAACCGCTTCTGGCCCGCCGCGCTCGCGGCAGGGGTCGTGACGCGCGATCGTGATCCGCGCCACGCGCTCACCGAGCACGGCGTCGGCATGACGGATCTCGTCAAGCGAGCGACACGGCGCGCCGACGAGCTCACCGGGGACGAGTACCGAGCCGGCGTCGCTCGATTGGCCCGGCTCGTGCGTCGCCTCGAGCCCCAGGTGGTCTGCTTCGTCGGGCTGTCGGGCTACCGCGCGGTCGCCGATCGCCATGCCCGGGCCGGCCCGCTCGACGCGGGCTTCGAAGGCTCGGCTGCGTACCTGATGCCCAACCCGAGCGGCATCAACGCGCACGTCCGAGCTGGCGAGCTCGCGGCGCACCTCCGCGCCGCGGCTGCGCTCGCCAGGTGACGCGACGGGCTCAGGTCACCTCGGCGCGCCGCTTCTCGAGTGTCGCGAGGGCATCGTTGAAGCTGCCGGCGAACGACTCGACTCCCTCACGCTCGAGCGTCGCCGTCACGTCGTCGAAGTCGACGCCGGCCGCCGCGAGGTCGGCCATCACCTGGTCGGCCGCGTCGACGTCCTTCGTGACCGTGTCGGCGTCGAGGTTCGCATCACCCTTGTGCAGCGCGTCGATCGACGCGGGTGCGAGCGTGTTCACCGTGTGCTTCCCGATCAGGTCGTCGACGTAGAGCGTCCGCGAGTAGGCCGGGTTCTTGGTCGACGTCGACGCCCAGAGCGGTCGTTGCAGGCGAGCGCCCTTCTTCGCCAGCGCGTCCCAGCGGTCGCCGGCGAAGCGGTCCTGGAAGAGTCGGTACGCGAGCTTCGCGTTGGCCACCGCGGCCTTCCCTCGCAGCGGGCTGTCGTCGGGGAGGCGCCGGTCGGTCTCGGTGTCGACGCGGCTGACGAAGAACGAGGCGACCGACGACACCGTCGCCGGGTCGCCGCCCGATTCGACGAACGTCTCGAGGCCCTTGAGGTACGCGTCGACGACGGCCGCGTGCCGGTCGAGCGAGAAGATCAAGGTCACGTTCGTGTTGATGCCTGCTCCGATGTTGGCCTCGATCGCCGGGAGCCCTTCGAGCGTCGCCGGGATCTTGATCATGACGTTCGGTCGCCCGAGGCGCCCGAAGAGCTCCTTGGCCTGCGCGATCGTCGCCTTGGTGTCGTGGGCGAGCTCGGGGGAGACCTCCACCGACACGAAGCCATCAGCCGCCCCGGTGGCGTCGTACACGGGGCGCAGCAGGTCGGCGGCGTGCCCGACGTCGTCGATCACGAGTCGCCAGTACGAGTCCTCGATGGAGAGCCCCTCGCCCGCGCACTGCTTGAGCTGCTCGTCGTAGCCCTCGCCGGCAGCCATCGCCTTGTCGAAGATGGTGGGGTTCGACGTGACGCCCTTGATGCCGTCGTCGTCGATCAGCCGCTTGAGCCCGCCGTCCTGGAGGAGGGAGCGGGCGAGGTTGTCGTACCAGGGGCTCTGCCCGAAGTCGTTGAGTCGCGCGATCGCCGAGGCCATGGGTGTGCTCCCTACTTGTCGAGCAGCGCTCGTGCGCACTCGACGACATGCTCGGGGGTGATGCCGAGCTCGGTCATGACGGTCGGGCCCGGTGCTGAGGCCCCGAAGCGGTCGATCGACACCATCGCGTCTGCGTAGCGGTCCCACCCGAACGACGTGCCGGCCTCCACGGAGACCCGCGGGACGCCGGGCGGCAGCACCGCGTCGCGGTACTTCGCATCCTGTGCCGCGAAGAGGTCCCACGACGGCATCGACACCACGCGCACCCCGATGCCGTCCTGTTGCAGCACCTCCCGGGCCGCCACGCAGTGCTGCACCTCGGACCCGGTGCCGATGAGCACGAGCCCCAGGTCGCCCGACTCGTCGACGAGGGTGTACGCGCCACGCGGCACGCCGTCGGGCGCGCGCTCGGCGGTGCCCTCGAGGACAGGGATCTTCTGACGGGTGAGGATGATCGCGGTTGGTCCGGTGCCGTCGATGTGGATGCGCCAGGTCTGGGCAACCTCGTTCGCGTCAGCCGCGCGGATCAGCCGCAGGCCCGGCATCGCGCGAAGTGCGGCGAGATGCTCGATGGGCTGGTGCGTCGGACCGTCCTCACCGACGCCGACGGAGTCGTGCGACCAGACGAACGCGGTCTTGTAGCTCGACATCGCGGCGAGCCGGACGGAACCACGCATGTAGTCGGAGAACGTGAAGAACGTGCCACCGACCGGGAGCGTGTGGCTCACCGCCATGCCGTTCATGACGCCGCCCATGCCGTGCTCGCGCACGCCCCAGTGGGCCTGCCGGCCGCCGAGCTCATGCGTCGCGATGACGGGCGCGCCTTCGAGCGCGGTCCCGGTGTTTCCGGTGAGATCGGCCCCGCCGGACACGATCCCGGGGACCACGTCGAGGATCGCCTCGAGGACCTTCGAGCAGGCGGCTCGCGTGGCGACGTCGTCACCACCGGGCGACCACGTCGGCAGCTTGGCTTCCCAGCCGGGCAGGCCGCGCTGCTCGAGGCAGGCGTCGAACGCCTCGGCCATCTCCGGCTCTCCCGTGCGGAAGCCCTGGTACCGCTGCTCCCACTCGGTGCGTACGGACGCCCCGCGCGTGCCCGCTTCCCGGTAGTACTCGACGACATCGTCCGGCGCCTGGAACTGCTGGTCGGGATCGAGGTCGAGGATCTCCTTCACCGCGCGCACCTCGTCGTCGCCGAGGGGGCTGCCGTGCGCGTGCGCCGTGTCGGTGTACTTCGGTGACGGCCACCCGATGTGGCTGCGCAGGATGACGAGGCTCGGACGGGCGTCTTCGGCCATCGCCTCGCGGATCCCCGCCTCGATCGCGTCGAGGTCGTTGGCGACCTCACCGAGGTGGACGATGTTCCAGCCGTAGCCCTCGAAGCGCTTCGCGGCGTCATCGCTGTACGACAGCTCGGTCGGGCCGTCGATCGTGATGTGGTTGTCGTCGTAGACGTAGACGAGCCGGTTCATCCCGAGGTGCCCGGCGAGCGACGCGGCCTCGTGGCTGATGCCCTCCTCGAGGCACCCGTCGCCCGCGATCACGAACGTGTGGTGATCGCAGACCTCTTGCCCGAAGCGCGCGCGCAGGTTGGCCTCGGCGAGCCCGATGCCGATTCCGTTCGCGAAGCCCTGGCCCAGGGGCCCGGTCGTGACCTCGACGCCCGCGGTGTGCCGATACTCCGGGTGTCCGGGCGTGGCCGAGCCCCACTGGCGGAACTCCCGGAGGTCGTCGAGGCCGAGCCCGAACCCGGTGAGGTAGAGCATCGAGTAGAGGAGCATCGACGCGTGACCGTTGGAGAGGACGAACCGGTCGCGGTCGGGCCAGTCGGGGTGCGTCGCGTCGTAGTGCATGATGCGGGTGAAGAGGACGTGCGCGAGCGGCGCGAGCGCCATCGGGGTGCCGGGGTGGCCCGAGCTCGCCTTCTGGACCGCGTCCATGGCCAGGCCACGGATCACGTTGATCCCGCGCTGCTCGAGGTCGGTCGTCGGCATGCGTGCTCACCTCTCTGGCTGTGATCCCGCGCCCACTATGGCGCATCGGGGGTGAGCGGCGGGCGAAATCCGCGGGAGGCTCTCCCGGTGTCCCCGCATTCGGGGTGGCGACGGCGACCGACCTCGGAGGCCCCCCGAGATCTCAGTCGAAGAGGGCGATGCTGGCGGTGAAGCCGTGGAGGAAGCTGCGGCCGCCGACGGGACCGATCTCGCCGGCGCAGAAGGCCCCCGCAGCCGGGACGCGACCGAGCATCTCGGCGACGAGTGCGGCGTCGTGGTCGGCGGTGCCGAACAGGCGCCGACCGCGACCGTTGCAGGTGAAGACGAGCGCGGCTTCCGCCGTCGCACCCGCCAGCAGCTCGCGGAGGTCCTCGTCGGCCGCGGCCGCATCGCGCACGTGGAACTGCACCGTCGTCCCGATCTCGACGCGGTCGCCCACCGCGATCGCACCCGTCTCGCGGTCTGCGCCGAGCACGTTGCGCACGAGGAAGTCGCCGCGCCCGAAGTCGGTGAGGTGCTCGTCGACGACGATCCCGAGGTGGAGGCCTTGTTGGAGCAGCAGCCGCTCCTCTTCGGTCGCGGCGTCGGCGAGCTCGCGCAGCCGTTCGAGGGAGGGCTCGCCGCCCATCTCCTCGACGAAGCTCCGGTTCGCGCTCGTGACCGTGTACGGGCGGCCGATCGGCCGGCAGCCCTGCGACACGACGGTGCGGACCTCGACGCCGTCGACGAGAACGCCGACCGCGCCATGGTCGACGACCCGGTCGTCGACGACGAGCCGGTTTCCGCTGGGATGCGACGCGGCCGACGCGACGCCGCCGATGACCGCGAGGTCGGGCAGGTCCTCCCCGAGCCGGCGAAGGAAACCGTCGAGCG
Source organism: uncultured Bifidobacteriaceae bacterium (assembly GCA_964532485.1). GTDB lineage: Bacteria > Actinomycetota > Acidimicrobiia > IMCC26256 > PALSA-555 > DATBSK01. Next base: position 45,957 of record CAZHKE010000003.1, on the reverse strand, counting down.
GGAACGAGAACGGATCCGTGAGCAGCACGAGCGCTCCGGGGGCCCCGACGGGCTCGGGCCAGCCGACGACGGCCTCGTCGTCGGGCGCCTGCTCGACGCGCAGCGCGAGCGGCGTCAGCTGCGCGTCGGGGAGGCGAGCCGCCAGCAGGGAGAACGCCGGCTCGCCCTCGACCTCGTGACTGTCGCCGATGACGGACACCGCGGTCATCCCGAGCATCACCGACGGATCGAGAAGGTCGCGCACCGCATTCGTCATGTCGTCGAAGGCACCCACGAAGTGGGGTGACGCGAAGCAGACGAGGAGATCGGGGTCCTCGGCATCGAGCGCCTCGAGCACCGCGCCCGCACACTCTCCGACCGCGTGCGAGGCGACCGGGTGACGTGAGAGCGCCGATGCGAACCGGGTCACCGTGCCCACGCTAGCGGTGGGCCCACCCCACCTCATCTCCACGGATCCAGATGCGCTCGACCGCGAACGTGTCGGGGTCGACGACGACGACATCGGCGCGGCGACCGTCGTCCAGGAGACCGCGGTCGGTGCACCCGAGCAGCTGAGCGGGGACGGTGGTCATCGCCTCGATCGCTCGTGGCCACGGGATGCCGGCGGCAACCAGGTTGGCGAGCGCGCCGTCGAGGAGCGTCGTCGAACCCGCGAGCGTGCCATCGGGCAGGCGTGCGGCTCCCTCGCGTGCGACCCGCTGGTCGACGACGGCCACCGCGTCACTCACGATCGCGACTCGCGAGCTCGCGAACGCGATGCGCAGCCCGGCCGCGTGCACGTGCACGAGATCGGCGATCAGCGTCGGAGTGAGCCGGTCGTCCACGAGCGCCGCGCCGGCGACGCCGGGATCGCGATGGTGCCAGGGTGCCATCCCGTTGAAGAGATGAGTGACGGCGGTGGCGCCCGCGTCGGCCGCGGCGAGCGCGTCGTCGTAGGAGGCCGTCGTGTGGCCGAGCGCGACCACGACGCCCGAGGACGCGAGCCATCGCGTGGCGGCGAGGCCGGGATCGGCCTCGGGCGCGAGCGTCACGAGGCGCACCAGCCGCGGGCGTTGCGCCAGGAGGTCGCGGAGCCAGTCGAGGTCGGTGACTCGCACGAGTGCGGGATCGTGCGCACGCGGTGCGCGACCGAGAAACGGCCCTTCGAGGTGGACGCCGAGCACCGACGACTCGTCGGGGCCGCTCCCGGCTCGCGCCTGAGCCACGGTCTCGAGCATCCCGGGGTACGCGTCGAGCGGTGCACTGACGAACGTCGGGCAGTACGAGGTGACGCCGTGCCGGGCGAGTGCAATGCGCGCGCCACGCCACTCCGCGGGCACCGCCGTCGCGAAGTCGACGCTCCCGAGCCCGTTGCACTGGAGGTCGATGAAGCCGGGCGCGACCACCCGGCCACCCAGGTCGATCGCGCCCCTGGGAGGCGATCCGGTGCCGTGCTCGACGATCAACCCCTCCTCGGTGGCGAGCCATCCCGCACGAGGGCCGTCGGGGAGGCACACCGCAGACGAGGCGAGGACGGTCGTCATCGCGTCCGGCGCTCGCGCCAGAGGACGGCGCGGAGACGGGCCAGGCCCCAGAGCGACCGCGTGGCCCGCCCCACGATCGACGTGCGCGAGGGGCGGCGCTCCGAGACGGTGACCGGGATCTCGGTGACGACCAGCCCGGCGCGCTCGGCGCGGATCACGAGCTCGGTGTCGAACAGGTCCGCATCGAAGCGACACTCGCCGGCGAGGGGGACGACCGCATCCCGCCGCATGGCCTTCATGCCGTGTGTGTCGGACACGCCGAGCCCGAAGAGCACCCGCAGGAGGCTCGTGAACGCCCACGTGACGAAGCGGCGCGGCCAGGAGCGATGGTCGTGCGCCCCCGGCGCGCGCTTCGACCCGACGACGATCGCGGGTGGATCCAGCTCCGACCGGACCAGCGCGACCGCGGCGGTGAGGAAGTCGAGGTCGTAGTAGTCGACGTCGAAGTTCACGACCGCGTCGCCCCGCACGCTCAGCAGCCCTCGGCGGAGCGCGGCGCCGTAGTCGGCCTTCGCGAGCGTGTCGACCCGCAGCTCACCGATCTGCGACTCGAGCTCTCGGGCGATCGCGTGCGTGCTGTCGCCCGAACCGTTCTCGACGACGAGCACCTCGAATGGTGCGCCCTCGCTGCGGAGGCCGTGGACGACGGCCGTGACCGAGTCGGCGAGAAGCTCGGCCTCGTTGTGGGCGGGCATGACCACGGAGATCACGAGATGGCGGCGCGGTAGGCGCCGAGCGCGAGTCGGGCGAGTCGGTCGATCACGGACTGGTCTTCGCGGACGGCGAGCCCGATGTCGAGCGCGGGCTCGCCGTCGGGGAGCTGCACGACGGCCGGGTGCATGACGAAGCGGGGACCGAGCACCACCCGCGGTAGCGCATCGCGGGCTGCGCTCCATGCGAAGAGCACCAGGAACGAGTGGATCATGAGGCGCTCTGCGTCGGGTCCTCCCTCGGCCGCGAGCAGCTCGAGGAGCCGGAGTGCCGCGATGCCGGCGTCGGCCTCGCGCCGGGCCTGCTCGCGCCACGATGCGAGCTCCGTTCCGAGCGGGTCGTCGTCCCAGCCGTCGGCCGCGGCACGCAGCTCGTACAGCTCGGTGCGCAGCGCTCCGATCGCGTCTGGATCGGCGGGTGTGCGCGCGAGCTGTTCGAAGAGAGCGCGCGCCGGAAGCTCGTGTGGCTCGGCGAGCGGGCCGTCGCAGCACGCGCGCGCCAAGGCACGGAGCTGAGCGGCATGGCTGCCGCCGACGTCGTCGATCGCGCGCTCCCACGCATCGGTCTCGCGGTACTCGGCCGGGCTCCGCAGGTAGTCGGCAGCCGTCGCCAGCGCGACGAGCGACGCGCGGGCCTGGATCATCGGGTTGCACAGGACCCCGTCGACGACATCGGTCAGTGCCGCCTCGCGGCCGCGGTACGGACCGAGGTGCAGCTCACGTTCCATGAACGCGTCGTTCACCGGGTAGTTGTCCCACAGCAGCAGGGGGCGGTTGCCGGTGGCAGCGCGCCACGCGCGCGCGTCATCGGCGGTGATCGTGGGGGAGCACACCGTCGGACCGGTCCAGAACAGGTCGACGTCGGGCGGGAGCCCGTCCGCGAGCGTGGAGAGGTACGGCGAAGGTCGGGTGCCGACGTACTCCGTCGGGACGAGCGACCAATGGATCCCGACGTGTCTCGGCGCGACCTCCCCGACGAGCCAGCTCGTCAACGCGACGTGCTCGTCTGCGAGGCCCTCGCGGTTGGGGATGTCGTCGACGGCCAGGACGATCCAGCCGATGCCGGCGTCGAGCATGGGCTCGATCTTCGCCAGCAGCGCGGCGCGGTCCTCGGCGCTCGCCGCATCGATGTCGAGGCCGGGTGAGATCGCGAACCCGAATCGCGCGCCCGCGTCCTCGCATCGAGCCGAGAGCCGCGCGAAGTCGCCCAGCTCGGCGTCGTCATACGGGTCCCGCCACCGGTCGCGGTGCTTCGGATCTCCCTTCGGGGCGTAGACATAGGCGTTCATGCCGCGGTCGGCGAGGAAGCCGATCGCGTGCATGCGGGCCTCCAGCGTCCACGGCGGGCCGTAGAAGCCCTCGATCACGCCGCGCAAGGGGACCGGACGGGGCACGGCGGTAGGCTAGGTGCCGCTCGTGCCGCCGCCGGTGGTGTCAGCGCGCACACTCGAACCGATGCCGACGTAGCCGAAGTGGCCGACCTCCTCGCCTCCCACGCCGCGACGAACGCGGACGCTCCGGCCGTGCTCGTCGACGCCACGGCCGGTGCCACACCCTCGGCGACGACGTTCGGCGAGATGAACGTGATGGTCAACCGGCTTGCGCACGGCCTCGGTGCGCTCGGTGCCCAGCGTGGTGATCGGTTGGTCTGGTGCGGGCCGAACTCGCTCGAGGTGCTGGTCACGATCCACGCGGCGCGCAAGGCGGGGCTGACCGCGGTCCCCTTGTCATACCGCTTCAACGGCGAGGAGATGGCGTACGTCATCGACAACTCCGATGCCACCGTGGTCGTCGTCGACGCCGAGCAGGCGCCGGTGCTCGCGGAGGTGCGCGACCGGCTGCCGAAGGTGCGCGCGATCGTGGGGTTCGGCGGCGCCCTGCCCGACGGCATCCACGGCTGGGACGACGTGGTCGCCGGCCAGCCCGAGGGAGAACCCCCGGCTGCTCCCGACACCACCGCGGGCGCCTCGATGATCTACACGTCGGGGACCACGGGTCGACCCAAGGGCGCCCTGCGAACGACGACCGACCCCTCCGTCGTGTTCGCGCTCCTGGGCGAGCTGGGCCTCCAGCTCGGCGACGAGGTGCACCTCACCACCGGGCCGCTGTACCACTCCGGGCCGCTCGCGTTCGCGTCGCTCAGCCACACGATGGCGAGCCCGGTCGTCGTGCTGCGCAAGTTCGACGCCGCGGCGTGGTTGCGCCTCGTCGCGGAGCATCGAGTCACCAACACGTTCTCGGCTCCGACCCAGCTGAAGCGGATCGTGAGCCTCCCGCCGGGCGAGCTCGCCCGGGCCGACCTCGCGACGATGCGGTGCCTTGTCGCGAACGCCGCACCGGTTCCGTACGCGCTCAAGCAGGAGATCGTCGAGAAGCTCGGCGACTGGTTCCTCTACGAGGTCTACGGCTCGACGGAGCTCGGGATCGTGACCGTGCTCAAGCCCGAAGATCAGCTCCGCAAGCCCGGTTCCTGTGGGAAGACCTACGGCCCGATCCAGGTGCGCATCGTCCGTGACGACGGCACCGAGGCCGCGACCGATGAGCCGGGTGAGCTGTTCATCTGCACCACACTGGCGATGGACGGGTACCACCGGACGTCCGAGCAGCTCGACGAGCTCGACGGTGGAGAGTGGAAGTCGGTCGGCGACGTCGCGTCCAAGGACGCGGAGGGCTACCTCTCGATCCGCGACCGCAAGAAGGACATGATCATCTCGGGCGGCGTCAACATCTACCCGGCCGAGATCGAAGCGGTCCTGTACGCGCACCCCCAGGTCCTCGACGCGGCGGTGTTCGGAATCCCCGATGACGAGTGGGGCGAGTCGGTCTACGCGATCGTGCAGGCCAAGGCCGACGAGACCATCGACATCGACGAGCTCGCCGGCTTCGTCGAGGAGCGACTCGCTCGCTACAAGCGTCCGCGCGCGTACGAGCTGCGCGACGCCTTGCCCCGCACCGACTCCGGCAAGCTGCTCAAGCGTGTGCTGCGCGACGAGTTCTGGTCGGAGCACGGTCGTTCGCTCTGACTCGATGTCTCACGCGCTCTCCGAATCGGAGTCGAAGGCCCTGCTGGCGGGCTTCGGGGTGCCGTGCTCGCCTGAGCGCCTGGCCGCGGACGCCGATGCGGCCGCCGAGGCCGCCGAGGTCCTGGGGTTTCCGGTCGTCGCGAAGCTCTCGGCGGCGGGCCTTGCGCACAAGACCGAGCGCGGCCTCGTCCGGCTGAACCTGAGGGCGCCCGACGAGGTGCGCGACGCGGCGGCCGATCTGCTCGCGGCGGCTCGCCCCGATGACGGCGAGGTCTCGGTGCTGGTCGCGCCGATGGTGCGGGGCGTGCGCGAGCTCATCGCCGGCGTGCACGACGACGCTCAGTTCGGGCGGTGCGTGATGGTCGGCATCGGCGGCGTGCTCGCGGAGGCGATCGGCGACGTGGCGTTCCGGCTGGCGCCCATCGACGCCGCGGACGCGGGGGGGATGCTCGATGATCTCCGCGGTCAGGACCTGCTGGGCCCCGTGCGCGGCGAGGCGGAGGTCGACCGTGACGCCGTCGTCGAGGTGCTGCTGGCGCTCTCGCGCGTCGCGACCGAGCGCCCCGATGTGAGCAGCGTGGATGTGAACCCGCTGCTCATCGACGCCGCCGGCGCGCCGGTCGCGGTCGACGCGCTCGTGGAGCTCGTGCCGTGACGGCGCGGCTCGCGTCCGGGCGGTTCGCTGCGCTGTTCGAGCCGCGTGGCGTGCTCGTCGCCGGCGTGTCCAGCCATCCCGCGAAGTTCGGCTTCGTCGCGCTGCACAACCTGCTGACCCAGGGCTACCGCGGGGCCGTCTACGGGACCAACCGCGAGGGTGGCGAGGTGCTCGGCGTCCCGATGCTGCGGTCCGTCGCCGACCTCCCGTCTGATGCGGTGGTCGACCTCGTGTTCGTGTGCACCCCGGCGGCGGGCAACGAGACGCTCTTGCGGGAGTGCGCGGCTCGGGGCGTGCGCGCCGCGTTCCTGACCTCGGGCGGCTACGGGGAGGCGGGTCCCGAGGGCCGGGAGGCGGAAGGCAGGCTGGTCGCGCTCGCCGATGAGCTCGACGTGTTGCTCGCCGGACCGAACGGCCAGGGGATCGTGTCGACGCCCGTGGGTCTGTGCGCGCAGATCGTCGCCCCGAACCCACCGCGAGGTGCGATCGCGATCGCAAGCCAGTCGGGCAACTTCGTCTCGTCGTTCGAGAACTACGCGTGCGCCTCGGGCGTGGGGGTGAGTCGCGCGGTCTCAGCCGGGAACGCGGCGGCGCTCCGCGTGCCCGACTACCTGGAGTACTACGCGTCCGATCCCGCGACGCGGGTCGGCCTCGCGTACGTCGAGGGCATCACCGACGGCCGCGAGCTCTACGAGCGGTTGCGCGGGGTCTCGGCACAGAAGCCGCTCGTGGTGCTGAAGGGCGGCACCACCGCGGGGGGCCAGCGTGCCGCGGCGTCGCACACCGGTGCGCTCGCGTCGGATGATCGCATCTTCGACGGCATGTGCCGCCAGGCGGGCGTGACGCGCGCCGCGAACGTGGAGGAGGCGTTCGATGCCGCCGCGACGTTCGCGACCCAACCGCTCCCGAAGGGACCGCGTGTCGCGGTGGTGACGACGGCAGGGGGGTGGGGCGTCGTCACTGCCGATGAGATCACGCGATCGAGTCTCGAGCTGCTCGTGCTTCCCGATGACCTGCGCGCCGCGATCGACGAGATGCTGCCGCCTCGGTGGAGTCGCAACAACCCGATCGACCTCGCCGGCGGCGAGACGCGCGACACGATCCCCGACGTGCTGGAGCTGGTGAGCGCGCATCGTGCCGTCGACGCGGTCGTGTACCTCGGGCTGGGGATCCAGTCGAACCAGGCGCGCCTGCTTCGCGCGGGCCGCTTCTGGCCCGACCAGGGCCTGGATCGGATCGTCGCGTACCACGAGCGACAAGACAGCCGCTTCGCCGAGGCCGCGGCCGAGGTGTCCCAGTCGACAGGCAAGCCGGTGCTGACCGCGACGGAGCTCGCAGTCGCTGATCCCGGCAATGCGGGGCCTCGAGCGGTACGTGCCTCGGGCCGGTACTGCTACCCGACGGCCCACCGCGCCGTGCGCGCCCTCGAGCATCTGTGGCAGTACGCGTGGTACCGCGAACGGTGCGCCGCGTGAGCCCGACGCGCACGTTCGCAGTCGTCCTCGCGATCCTCGCGCTCGCCTGTGGCGCGCTCGCCGTCCTGCGCAGCGGGCCGAGCGCGGCTGCGCCGGGGCAGCCGGCGTCGCTCGACACGCCGTTGTGGTCACCACGCCGCGTGCCACAACCGCTGGTCGACGCCGTCGGCGCACAGCGGCTCCAAGGTGCGCTCGACGCGCAGGTCGGCGATCTCAGCTCGTGCTACGTCGTCGACGAGGGCGGCGCACCGCTCGCGACCCGTGGCGGGGACGCGCCGCTGCTCCCGGCCTCGACGCAGAAGATCCTGACCGCGGCCGCGGCGCTCGTCGTCCTCGGCCCGGAGCAGCGGTTCGTCACGCGCGCGGTCGCGGCGGAGGCGCCGCAGGACGGCGCGATCGACCAGCTGTTCCTCGTCGGTGGCGGCGACGCGCTGCTCATGACGCCCGAGGTCCAGGCCCAGCGAGAGCAGATCCCCGAGCTGCGGGGCACGGCGACGACGTCGATGGCCACGCTCGCGGACTCGATCGTGGCCTCGGGCGTCCGACGGATCCCGAACGGGATCGTCGCCGATGACACGCGCTACGAGGCTTTGCGCTACCTCCCGACCTGGGACGATGACTACCGGACCGAGGGGCAGGTCGGGCCGCTCGGCGCGCTGACCGTCAACGGCGGGTTCCGCCAGCTCCGTCCACCGCAGCCCGCCGACGATCCGGCGCTGCTCGCGACCGAGAAGCTCTCGGAGCTGCTCGAAGAGCGCGGAGTCGACGTCGGTCGCGGCTCGGGGCACGAGGCTGCTCCCGCGAACGCGGTCGAGGTCGGACGGGTCGAGTCACCGACGCTCACCGACCTGCTGGGCGAGGACCTGAGCACGAGCAACAACCTGGCGTCCGAGCTGCTGACGCGCGAGATCGGGCTCCAGGTCTCGCAGCAGGGGACCACCGCGGCGGGTGTGCAGGCGATCGTCGCCACCCTCGCCGAGCTGGGCCTGCCGACCACGAACGTCGCCTTGGTCGACGGGTCCGGGCTCGACAAGGGGAACCGCGCGACCTGCCCGGCGCTCGCCGCGGCGCTCGACCTCGGCGGCGATCCCCGCTACGCGATCCTCTGGGACGGGCTCGCTGTCGCCGGCGAGAAGGGCACGCTCGTCGACCAGATCGGAGGCGACCTCACGGGCAAGGTCCGCGGCAAGACGGGGACGCTCAGCAACGCCTCGGGGCTCGTGGGGATCGTCGACGTCGAGCGGCCCGTTCGCTTCGCGTTCCTCGTGAACGCGGACATGAGCGAGCAGTCGGCGATCGCGCTCCGCCGTCGGATCGTCGAGATCATCGCGACGTTCCCCGACGCTCCGCCGGCCGACGAGCTCGTGCCGGCACCCGGTGCGTCGGCACCGGCCGGAGCCGGGCAGGAAGGCACGACTCAGCCGTAGACTCGCCCGCCATGGCCGACGACACGACCGCAGACGGGGCGTCGAGCAGCGGCGCGCCGCTCCCGCAGCTCGTGCTCGAGCTGCGGGACCTCGTCGTCGCGTACGCGAAGCAGGAGACGGTCGTCCCGCTCAAGCAGCTCGGGCGCTACGCGGGGTTCGGCATCGGCGGCGCACTCGTGCTCGGGCTCGGCGTCGCATTGCTCGGCGTCGGGGCCCTCCGAGCCCTACAGACCGAGACCGGTGACACGTTCGCCGGCGACTGGTCCTGGGCCCCGTACCTCATCGTGTTCGCGGCGTCGCTGCTCGGTGGCGGGCTCACCTGGCGGACGCGCCGCAGCTGGCGCGCGCGGAAGGAGCAACGATGACACGGGCACGCACCCGCCCGGTGACTCGTGACGACATCGAGGCGAAGCTTCGCGAGATCAAGGGTGGCGCAGACACCGGTGCCGACGCCGCGCGTGGCGCGGGGATGGCCGCGGGCGGCGCGCTGCTCCTGTTGGCGTTGATCGTCGCGTTCTTGTGGGGTCGACACCGCGGTCGGAAGCGTCGCACCGTCGTCGAGATCCGGCGAGTCTGACCGCCGCACGCGATGGCTCCGCCGGTCACCCGAGCGTCGGTGTTCCTCCGCCGGCTCGCGCGCACGGGCATGCGACGCGGCATGTCCGAGGGATCTCGGGGCTGGCTGTACGTCGGTCTCGCGGCGAGCGCGCTGCGCGTCGTCCGATACGTGCTGTCGGAGTCCGAGGTCGTCGAGACGATCGAGCTCAAGAAGGGCGAGGCCATCGAGATCCGGACGGTCGAGCCGAAGCGCTGATCGCGATCGACGCGCGCCCCGGTAGCCTGGGGTGCTCGTGAAGGTGGTGCTGCGCAACCCGCGGCGGGAGCTCGAGGTGCGCGGGCCGAAGTCGGTCACGGCGCTCCTGGCGGACCTCGAGCTGAACCCGGAGTCCGTCCTCGTGATCGCGGGCGACGAGCTCGTCGCGCGCGACGCGAGGCTCGCCGACGACCTGACCGTCGAGATCCGGCCGGTGATCAGCGGCGGCGCGGTGGACGTCGACGGGGCAGCACGGCCGTGAAGTGCACGGTCTGCCGCGGCCCGGCCGTGATCGACGTGCGCCGGCACAACTCCGCGTTCTGTCCCGACCACTTCGTCAAGCACTGCCAGGACCAGGTTCGCAAGGCGATCCACGAGCACCACATGATCGAGCCGGCCGATCGTGTCCTCGTCGCTGTCTCCGGCGGCAAGGACTCGCTGGCTCTGTGGGACCTGCTGGCGGGGCTCGACGTCACCGCCGACGGCCTGTACCTCGGGTTGGGCATCGGCGACTACTCCGATGAGTCCGTGCAGCACGCCCGCGCGTACGCGCGCGCCCACGACCGCGCGCTCCACGAGGTCGACCTCGGCGCCGACCTCGGGTTCACCATCCCGGGCGCCGCCGAGGCGACGCACCGCTCGCCGTGTGGCGCATGTGGGCTGTCGAAGCGGCACCTCTTCAACCGTTTCGCCGTCGACCGCGGCTACGACGTCGTGGCGACCGGGCACAACCTCGACGACGAAGCGGCGGTCCTGCTCGGCAACGTGCTGCGCTGGGACGTCGGGTACCTCGGGCGGCAGCACCCAGTGCTGCCCGCGAGCGAGGGATTCGCCCGGAAGGTCAAGCCGCTCGTCCGACTCGGTGAGCGGGAGATGGCCGCGTACTGCGTGGTGCGGGGCATCGACTACCAGGTCGAGGAGTGCCCGATGGCCGTGGGGAACCGGCACCTGGGATACAAGGAGGCGCTCAACGCGATCGAGGATCGTTCACCCGGCACGAAAGCGGCGTTCGTGTACGGGTTCCTCGAGCGCGGGCATCATCGCTTCGCTGAAGACGTCGCGTCGGAGCGCAGCGACCTGGCGCCGTGTACGTCGTGCGGTGCCCCGACGCCGGGCGGCGTGTGCGCGTTCTGCAAGCTCCGGGATCGAATCGAGCGCGCCCCCTCGGACCAGGGAACGAGCTGAGACGACCATGGCCCGCGCCCTCGCGGTCGGCGACCGCGTGCTCCTGATCGACTCCAAGCGCCGTCGGCACTTGATCACGCTCGCCCCGAACGGCGAGTTCCACTCGCACGCGGGCGTGCTGTCGCATGCCGATCTCATCGGCCGGCCCGAAGGTGTGACGGTCCGCACGTCGATGGGTGCCCGGCTCGTCGCCCTGCGGCCGACGCTCGCCGAGTACGTGCTCGAGATGCCGCGGGGCGCGCAGGTCATCTACCCGAAGGATCTCGGGCCGATCCTCGTGCTCGCCGACGTCGCCCCGGGCGCACGTGTGCTCGAGTCGGGCGTCGGCTCCGGAGCGCTGACCATGGCCCTGCTCCGCGCGGTCGGCTCCGACGGCAGCGTCGTCGGGTACGAGCTGCGTGACGACTTCGCGCAGAGGGCGCGCAGCAACGTCGAGGGGATGCTCGGCGCCGACGTACCGCTGCGCATCGAGGTGCGCGATGCCTACGAGGGGATCGACGAGGAGGAGCTCGACCGGGTCCTCCTCGACCTGCCGGAACCCTGGCAGGCGGTGAAGCACGCCGAGGGCGCGCTCCGGCCGGGCGGCATCCTGCTCGCGTACCTGCCGACCATCGGGCAGGTCGCGCGACTGCGCGAGGAGCTCGACGCGTCGTCGTTCGGGATGGCGCAGACGGTCGAGGTCCTGCAGCGGTCGTGGCACGTCGACGGGCAGTCGGTTCGCCCGGATCACCGGATGGTCGCCCACACCGGCTTCCTCACCGCAGCACGGCTGCTCGTGCGCTCGGAGTGAGCATCCCGTCGACCCGGCGAGTCACGGTGCGAACGCGCTGGACGTCTCCGTCCTGCTGATCGCGCTCGGGCGTCGTGCCGAAGCGCTGTCCGCAGCCCTAGGGAACCCCTGGGCAACGCACTGGAAGTGGAGTCAGTCGACTTCGATGAAGATGCACTCGCCGGGGCACTCCTCGGCGGACTCGATGACCGCCTCTTCTTGCCCCGCGGGCACCGCGGCGAGCCCCTCGGCTCCACCGGGGTCGCTGAACACCTTCGAGCCTTCCTTGACGTAGGCGAGCCCGTCGTCGAGCAGGGTGAACACGTCGGGCGCGATCTCCTCGCAGAGTCCGTCGCCGGTGCACAGGTCCTGGTCGATCCAGACCTTCATCGCTCAGCGCTCTCCTGGAACGTCGGTGGGCGGGCGTACTCCCGCCTCGGCGAAGGCCCACCGTAGCGGAAATCGCTCGATTTTCCAAGCCGAGGCGGGGAAAATCTGACCCAGTCCGATGCAACGGCGTGCGTGGGGCCCCGGTGTAGTGTCCCGCGCGATGCCCTGAACCCCCCGGGGGCGAGGAGGACGGACGTGGCGGCCGAGCACGAACGGCGCCTCGCCGAGTACGAACGGCAGGTCGGAGAGCTCCAGGCCCAGGTGAAGGGGCTGGAGGAAGAGGTCGTGGTCCTCCGCCGCCGCCTGCAGGACGCGCCCAAGCGCGTCCGCTCCCTGGAGGAGCGCCTGCTCGAGGCCAAGGGCCAGCTCGCCCAGGCCGTCTCGCAGAACGAGCGCCTCTCGGCGACGCTCCGCGAGGCGCGAGAGCACATCGCCGCGCTCCGCGAGGAGGTCGAGAAGCTCACGATGCCGCCGTCGGCCTACGGCACGTTCCTGGGTGCCAACGACGACGGGACGGTCGACATCTTCACCGCGGGCCGCAAGATGCGCGTCTCGGTGCACCCCGAGGTGGCGGTCGACGAGCTCGAGCGGGGCCAGGAGATCGCGCTCAACGAGTCGCTCAACGTGGTGCTCGCCCGCGGGCTCGAGCTCTCCGGCGAGGTCGTGGTCATCAAAGAGCTCCTCGAGGACGAGCGCCGGGTGCTCGTCGTCGGCAGGGCCGACGAGGAGCGCGTGTGCGAGCTCGCCGGCGTGCTGGTCGGCGAGAAGCTGCGCGCGGGCGACCATCTGCTGATGGACACGCGCTCGGGCCTCGTGGTCGAGCGGCTGCCGCGACCGGAGGTCGAGGAGCTCGTGCTCGAGGAGGTCCCCGACGTCACGTACGACGACGTCGGCGGGCTCGACGACCAGATCGAGGCGATCAAGGACGCGGTGGAGCTGCCGTACCTGCATGCAGAGCTGTTCCTCGAGCACCAGCTCCAACCGCCGAAGGGCATCCTGCTCTACGGCCCGCCGGGGTGCGGCAAGACGCTCATCGCGAAGGCGGTCGCGAACTCGCTCGCGAAGCGCGTCGCCGAGAAGACCGGCAACGCGTCGACGCGCTCGTACTTCCTCAACATCAAGGGACCGGAGCTGCTCAACAAGTACGTCGGCGAGACGGAACGGCAGATCCGGCTGATCTTCCAGCGCGCGCGAGAGAAGTCCGAAGAGGGTGTGCCCGTCATCGTGTTCTTCGACGAGATGGACTCCCTGTTCCGCACGCGGGGCACCGGCATCTCGTCCGACATCGAGAGCACGATCGTTCCGCAGCTGCTCGCGGAGATCGACGGCGTCGAGAGCCTGAAGAACGTCATCGTGATCGGAGCGTCGAACCGGGAGGACCTCATCGACCCGGCGATCCTGCGCCCCGGTCGCCTGGACGTGAAGATCAAGATCGAGCGCCCCGACGAGGTCTCGGCGAAGCAGATCTTCTCGCAGTACCTCACGTCCGCGCTGCCGATCGCCGATGCCGAGGGCGACGCGCACGGCGGCGCGGAATCGAGGGTCGAGGCGATGATCGACCGCGCCGTCGAGCACATGTACGCGCCGCACGACGACAACCGGTTCCTCGAGGTCACGTACCAGAACGGCGACAAGGAGGTCCTGTACTTCAAGGACTTCTCGTCCGGAGCGATGATCGAGAACGTCGTGCGGCGCGCGAAGAAGCTCGCGATCAAGCGCCAGATCGAAGGTGGCTCGAAGGGCATCTGCACCGACGACCTGCTCGACTCGATCACCCAGGAGTTCCGCGAGCACGAGGACCTGCCGAACACGACGAACCCCGACGACTGGGCGAAGATCTCGGGGAAGAAGGGCGAGCGCATCGTGTACGTGCGGACGTTGCTCTCGCAGGGTGACGAGGCGACCGGCGGTCGTCAGATCGAGCGCGTCACCACGGGCCAGTACCTGTAGTCAGGGGCGCGCATACCGCGTCACCGATGGGGGAGTCGCGGCGTCGAGGCCCTGGCCGTCCGCCTCCGGTCGTCCGAACACGGCCCGCACGGGGATAACGCCGGCCCACACGTCCAGCTCGAGATCGGCCGGCTCCTCGACGGGACCGCCGGTGCGGACCTTCGCCGAGGCCTCCTCGATCGGGAGCTCGACGACCGCGGTCTGGCGCAGCTCGGCGTCCGAGGGCGGCCTCGCCTCGCTGGTCCTGCCGGGGACGACATGGTCGACGATGCACCCGAGCGCGCGTCGGCACCGGGCCGCGTCGCGGACGCGTCGGGCGGTGCCGAGGAGCACGACGGACCGATAGTTCATCGAGTGGTGGAAGTGCGACCGGGCCAGGACCAGCCCGTCCAACAGGGTGAACGTCGCGCAGACCCGAGGGCTTGTGTCGAGGGCGCGCAGCGTTCGGTTGGCCACCGATCCGTGGAGGTAGAGCACGTCGCCGTCGCGTCCGTAGGTCATGGGGATGACGAACGGCTGGTCGTCGACGACGAAGCCGACGTGCGCGACGAGCGCCTCGTCGATGACCGCGTGGATCGTGTCGCGGTGGCGATCCCCGCGCTCGGGCTTGCGGCGCAGACGGGTCGCGTCGGTCAGCGGCAGCTCGGTGGTCACGACGATGATCGTGGTGTCGAGACCGTCGACGCGGCAACCGATTTCAGTCGCCGTCGTCGTGACAGACGCAGAACTCGTTCCCCTCGGGATCCTGCATCGTGATCCACTCGCTGCCTGGCGCCACGTCGCGGTGCATTCGATGCGCCCCGAGCGCCTCGAGGCGTGTCGCCTCGGCCTCGATGTCGTCGACCTCCCAGTCGAGGTGCATGCGGTTCTTCACGGACTTGTGCTCGGGCACCAGGTTCAGGTACAGGCGCGGACCTTCGAGGTCGGCAGGTGCGAGCACGCACTGGATCGCTGCCCGCTCAACGGCTCGGTAGCCGAGTGCCGACTCCCAGAAGGCCGTCTGCACCTCGAGATCGTTGCAGTCGAGTGTGATCGACACCGTCACCGGCTCGACAGTAGGCACGTCGGTGGTGGTGGTGCTCGCCGGTAACCTGGGGGGCATGGCCGTCCCCAAGGTGTGCGGGATCGAGACCGAATACGGCGTCGTCCTGCGTGGCGCGGCCGACGCGAACCCGGTGCTGGCCTCGTCGATGCTGATCAACGGCTACGTGGAGCACCACCGGGTGGGCTGGGACTTCGACGACGAGTCGCCAGACCGTGACGCCCGCGGGATGGTGCGCGAGGGCGCGCAGCCGCCCGAGATCGAGACGCATCTGGTGAACACCGTGCTCACCAACGGTGCCCGCTACTACGTCGACCACGCCCACCCCGAGTACTCGACGCCCGAGTGTGCCGACGCGCTCGAGCTCGTCGTCGCCGACAAGGCAGGGGAGCGGGTGCTGGGCCGCTCCATGCAGGCAGCCCGGCGGCTCCTGGAGCCGGGGCAGGAGGTCGTCGTCTACAAGAACAACTCCGACGGCAAGGGCAACAGCTACGGGACGCACGAGAACTACCTCGTCGACCGGGCGGTCCCGTTCGCAAGCCTCGTGCGCCACCTGCTGCCCTGGTTCGTGACCCGGCAGGTCTTCACCGGTGCCGGCAAGGTCGGCTCGGAGAACGGCGCGGCGCCGGTCGACTTCCAGCTCAGCCAGCGAGCGGACTTCTTCGAGGAGGAGGTCGGACTCGAGACCACGCTCAAGCGACCGATCGTCAACACTCGCGATGAGCCGCATGCCGACCCGCAGCTCTACCGGCGGCTGCACGTCATCGCAGGTGACGCGAACCTCTGCGAGGTCGCGACGTACCTCAAGGTCGGCACGATGGCGATCGTCCTCGCGATGATCGAGGACGACTTCTTCGAGGCCGCGGCTGGCCAGGGTGGCCGCAAGGACTACTCGATCGTCGGGCCGGTGCCGGCGATGCGCACGGTGTCGCACGACCCGACGTGCAAGGCGACCGTCGAGCTCGCGGACGGCGCGCGCATGACCGCGGTCGAGGTGCAGTGGGAGTACCTGCGGCTCGCGCAGAAGTACGCCGACGAGACCGGTCTCGCGATGTGCGGTGGCGAGACCGTCGGCGGCGACGTCCTCGCTCGGTGGGAGCACGTGCTCGGCGAGCTCGAGCGCGACCCGTCGACGCTGTCCGGCCAGCTCGACTGGGTCGCCAAGCGCTCACTGCTCGACGCGTTCGCCGGGCGTGATGGACTCGAGTGGGGCGACCCGAAGCTCGCGCTGCTCGACCTCCAGTACCACGACGTGCGTGCCGAGCGGTCGCTCTACGAGCGGCTCGTGCGCACCGGCAAGGTCGAACGCCTCACCACCGAGGACGAGGTCATGACGGCGACGACCGAGGCTCCCGAGAGCACCCGGGCGTGGTTCCGGGGCGGCTGCCTCGCTCGCTGGCCCGACGCCGTGGTTGCGGCAAACTGGGACAGCATCATCCTCGACGTGGGTGGCGACCCGCTCAAGCGGATCCCGATGATGGAGCCGCTGCGCGGCAGCAAGGCCCACGTCGAGGACTTGTTCGCCACCGCCACGACGCCCGCCGAGCTCGTCGCCCGGCTGGCGTCCTAGCTCGCCCACCCGGCCCGAAGCCCGACCCCACCCACGAAGGAGGTCGACGAGAACGATGCCCGAGCAGCAGCGCAGGGAGCGTCGAACGCCCAAGGAGCGCGTCGACGAAGAAGCGGACGAGGTCACGGCCGCGCCGTCCGAGCGCGGCGAGAAGCTCAAGGGCGAGCTCGACGACCTTCTGGACGAGATCGACGAGGTCCTCGAGGAGAACGCCGAGGACTTCGTCAAGTCATATGTCCAGAAGGGGGGCGAGTGATCTCATCCGGCTCCCCCCTCCGGGGCTGACCCGCTTGATCAGTCGCACGCAGCGCATGCGCTTCGAGGACGAAGCGATGCGCCGACGGCCGCGAGTGGAAGCCGGTCAGCTCCTTCTTGCGCAACCGGCGAACGAAGGACGGCAGGCTCTCCCGCTGCAACGAGTGCAACGACCGCGCCGCCGAGTCTGACCTGGGGTCGTTCGCACGGGATCGCGCGCAGGCCCTGCGGGTGGGGTGAGACCCTCCGGGTAGGCTCGATTCGCTCATGAACGACTCGCCGCTGCCGTTCTTCACGCCCGGGGCCGACCCGGGAGCATCGTTCGCCGACCTGCTGGCGCGCACGTCCCCAGAGGCGCCGACCGTCGCCCAGCAGGCGGTGACCGAGGCGATGGTCCCCGAGATCACACAAGGCACGACGATCGTCGCGATCCGCTTCGCAGGGGGCGTCGTGCTCGCCGGCGACCGGCGGGCGACGTCGGGGATGTCGATCGCGAGCCGTCGCATCGAGAAGGTGTTCCCGGCCGACGACACCTCGGGAGTCGCGATCGCCGGGGCCGCAGGGCCGGCGGTGCAGATGGTGCGGCTGTTCCAGACCCAGCTCGAGCACTACGAGAAGATCGAGGGCGAGCAGCTCTCGCTCGAGGGCAAGGCAAACCAGCTCGCGTTGATGGTGCGCACCAACCTGCCGGCGGCGATGCGCGGGCTCGTGGTGGTTCCGCTCTTCGCCGGATTCGACGAGCGGCGCGAGCGCGGTCGCGTGTTCAGCTTCGACGTCACCGGTGGCAAGTACGAAGAGCTCGACTTCCAGGCCAACGGCTCGGGCGGCGTGCACGCGCGCAACTGGATCAAGGCTTCGTGGATCGAGGAGATCACCCGCGACGACTGCGTCGACCTCTCGCTGCGCGCGCTGTTCGCGGCGGCCGACGAGGATGCCGCGACGGGAGGCCCCGATCTGGTGCGCCGCATCTTTCCGACCGTCGCGACCATCGACGCGACGGGCTACACGTCGCTCGACGACGACGCCATCGAAGCACGCGCGGAGGCGGTCCTGGGCGGGCGCGAAGAGGGTGCAGGCCTATGACGATGCCCTTCTACGTCTCGCCCGAGCAGGTGATGAAGGACCGCGCCGACTACGCGCGCAAGGGCATCGCTCGTGGGCGAAGCCTCGTCGCCATGAGCGCCGTCGAGGGGATCGTGATCGTCGCCGAGAACCCCTCGCGCACCCTCTACAAGATCAGCGAGATCTACGACCGCATCGCGTTCGCGGGCGTCGGCAAGTACAACGAGTTCGAGATGCTGCGCATCGCTGGTGTGCGCCAGGCCGACATGAAGGGGTACTCGTTCGCGCGCGAGGACGTGAACGCGCGTTCGTTGGCAAACGCATATGCGCAGACGCTCGGGCAGGTCTTCACGCACGAGATGAAGCCGTACGAGGTCGAGATCCTCGTGGCGCAAGTCGGCACCGGTCCCGCCGACGACGAGCTCTTCCACATCCTCTACGACGGCACCGTCATGGACGAGGAGGGCTCCACGGTCCTCGGAGGACAGGCCGACGCCATCGCCGACGTGCTCGAGCAGCGCTACGAGGCCGGCCTTGCCCGTGACGACGCCATGCGCCTGGGAGCCGAGGTGGTGGGCGGCGCCGACGGCGCGACGCTCGCGGCCGGGCAGCTCGAGGTCGCGTTCCTCGATCGCGCGAAGGAGCGACGCGCGTTCCAGCGCGTGCGCGGTTCGGAGCTCGACGGCATCCTGGCTGCGCAGTAGCCGTCAGGCCCGATCGAGCGCCCAGACCAGCACGGGAGCGAGTCCGGCGGTGACGAGCAGCACCGTGGCCACCCATGGGTGCCAGCGCCGCGTCCGACGCGGCTGGACACCCGCCTCGCCCCACTCGCTCGGCGCCGCCATCACCTCGTCGACCTCGCCGGCGAGCATCACGAGGGCGGCGTCCTCGAGCTGGTCCTCTGGGACCCACAGGTCGACTCGGGCCATGGAGCCGACCGTGAGCCCGTACGACCCGTCGACCGCACCTCGGAGCTGTACGTCGATGCCCTCCGACTGCAACCGGGCCGCGAGGAGGTGGGCGGGGAAGGACCCGCTCACCCACGTGAGCTGGCGCATTGGCACCACCGCGCCAGCGTACGCCTCGTCTCGTCTTGGATCGTCCGGGTGCGGGCGCGACGAGTAGGTGATACTCAGTACTTCGACAGACGGGTCGCCGAGAACGGACGTACCCGACGACCCGAGGAGTGAGATGTGAGAGCGGTCCTTCGCGGCCTTGCCGCTGTGACGATCGGTGTGATGCTCGCGGTTGCGACCGCGGGTGTCGCGAGCGCCAAGGAGGTGTCGAACGAGAAGTACGCCAAGAAGGTCTGCGGCGGCGTGAACGCGGTCCTCGCGGACATCGACCAGCTCGAGCCCTCGACCACCGACGACCCGGCGACCTACCAGTCCGAGACGCTGGCATCCGTCGATGCGCTCATCGACTCGCTCGACGGCACCGCCGCCAAGCTGAAGAAGCTGTCGCCCGAGGACGGCGGCAAGAAGGTGAAGAAGCTGTTCAACAAGTACCTGAACGAGCTGACCGGGAAGTTCCAGGACGCGCGCGACGAGTTCGCCGCGGCCGACCCGACGAGCCCGGCCTTCACTGCTGATGTGACGGTCCTGGGTGTCGCGATCCAGAACGCGAGCATCGGCGTCGACGACCCCTTCTCGAAGCTGAGCGACAACCAGGACCTCCTGGGCGCGTTCGGTGACGAGCCGTCGTGCGAGGACATCGTCACGGTCTACGGCGGGTAGCGCAGCGACATCGGCGAAGCTCGGGGCCCCGCGCGACGTCGCGGGGCCCCGGCGCGTCCGGCGACATCTCGGTCGGTACGCTCTGGCTGATGCCGGTCGACGAGCAGCGAGGACGGGGGATGCGCCGGACAGTGAGGATCACCGTGACGGGAGTGCTCGCCGCGGTGCTCGTCGCCGCCTTCGCGACCGTGGCGGTCGCCAAGGAGGTGTCGACCAAGCGGTACGCCAAGACCCTCTGCGGTGCCTACCAGTCGCTGGGCGACGCCGAGCAGGCGTACAACACCACGTACGCGGAGATCCCCGCGGATCCGGCCGGGTTCCAGGCTGCGGTCGCGACCGCCGCGAGCGAGCTCGGCACGAAGGTCGACACGCTGCAGGCCAAGCTCACGAAGGTGTCGCCGCGGGTCGAGGACGGCAAGAAGATCTCGAAGCTGTTCGCGAGGAACCTCGACGAGGTGTCGAAGGAGATCGCTGACGCGCTCGCGGCACTGCAGGCTGCCGATCCGAACGGAGCCACGTTCTCGACCGACATCTCCACGTACGAGACGGCGCTCTCGGAGGTCGACACGAAGCCATCCGACCCGTTCAAGAAGCTCAAGGACCAGGAGGTGATCGCCGCGCTCGACGACGAGAAGTCGTGCAACGGCGTGGTGACGATCGTGAGCGGCTAGGTGGAGCGAGGGCCGGTCGGGTCGGCCGGTACGCTGACGTCGTGGAACGGCGCATCTTCGGCATCGAGAACGAGTACGGCGTCACGTGCACGCTGCGTGGCCAACGTCGGCTCAGCCCCGACGAGGTCGCGCGATACCTGTTCCGTCGAGTCGTCTCGTGGGGGCGCTCCAGCAACGTGTTCCTCGAGAACGGTGCCCGGCTCTACCTCGACGTCGGCAGCCACCCCGAGTACGCCACGCCGGAATGCGATTCGATCGGCGACCTCGTCGTCCACGACAAGGCAGGGGAGCGGATCCTCGAAGGCCTCGTCCGCAGCGCCGAGCAGCGCCTCCGCGAGGAAGGAATCCGGGGCGAGGTCTTCCTCTTCAAGAACAACACCGACTCCGCCGGCAACTCGTACGGTTGCCACGAGAACTACCTCGTCGAGCGCGACGGCGACTTCACGAAGTTCACCGACGTCCTGATCCCGTTCCTCGTCACGCGCCAGGTCTACGCGGGGGCCGGTAAGGTGCTCCAGACTGCGCGGGGCGCGATGTACTGCATCTCGCAGCGGGCGGAGCACATCTGGGAGGGGGTCTCGAGCGCGACGACGCGCTCGCGGCCGATCATCAACACCCGCGACGAGCCGCATGCCGACGCCGAGCGGTTCCGTCGGCTCCACGTCATCGTCGGCGACTCGAACATGTCGGAGTACACCACGTTCCTGAAGCTCGGGACCGCGTCGATCCTGCTGCGCATGCTCGAGGAAGACAGTGCGCCGTGGCGCGACCTCTCGCTCGAGAACCCGATCCGTGCCATCCGTGAGATCAGCCACGACATGACGTGCCGGCGCCGCATCCGGCTGGCCAACGGCCGGGAGCTGTCGGCGGTGGAGGTGCAGGCCGAGTACCTGAACCGCGCGCTGAAGTTCGCCAAGAAGTACGGGCTCTCGCCGCTCGAGCAGCAAGCGCTCGAGATGTGGGAGCACGTCATGACCCACCTCGAGAGCGACCCGCTCAAGCTCCGCACGGAGGTCGACTGGGTGGTGAAGTACCACCTGATCGAGGCGTACCGGGAGCGTCATGACCTGCCGCTCACGCACCCGCGCATCGCGCTCGTCGATCTCTCGTACCACGACGTGACGCGGTCGCGCTCGCTCTACTACCTGCTCGAGCGGCGGGGGCAGATCGATCGCACCGCGACAGACGACCAGATCGAGACCGCGGTGACGACACCGCCGCAGACGACCCGGGCACGCCTGCGCGGTGCATTCATCAAGCGCGCCAAGGAGCGCAAGCGCGACTACACGGTCGACTGGGTCCACCTGAAGCTGAACGATCAGGCCCAGCGAACCGTGCTGTGCAAGGACCCGTTCAAGGCGCGCGACGAGCGCGTCGAGCGGCTGATCGCCAGCCTCTGATGGCCGCTCTTGGCGCGTTGGGCGCCGGGCCGCTCGGGTCCCGGCTCACCGCGGCGCAGGATGCCTGCGCCGCGGCCGTTCGCCTCGGGTAACGCCCACCAGTGCCGTCGTTCCGTACCGGCACGGTGGTCCGGCTGCTCGAGGAGCGGCCCGGCCTCCAGCGCGTGGAGGTCGATCTCGGTGAGGGCCCCGAGCGCGCGTACGTGCTGCCCCAGCTCACCGGCACGGTCGGACCCGGCGATCGGGTCGTCGTCAACACCACGGCAGTGGAGCTGGGACTCGGCACGGGCGGCTGGCACGTCGTCCACTGGAACCTCGCTCGTGACGCGTGGAGCGAGAAGGGGCCCGGTCACATCATCAAAGGTCGTTACACGAGCCTGCAAGCCGATGTCGGGAGCACCGAGGAGCACCTCGAGCAGCTCGCCGAGGTCGAGTCGATCGAAGGCATGCCCGTGATCGCCGCCGCGCTGCACAGCCAGGTCCCGGCCGTTGCCGTCGCCGTCAAGGACGCGGCGCCGGGCGCTCGCCTCGCCTACGTGATGACCGACGGTGCGGGCCTCCCGCTCGCGATGTCCGACCTCGTGTCGGCGCTGCGCGAGCGGTCGTTGCTCGACGCCACGATCACCTGCGGTCACGCGTTCGGCGGCGACTTCGAAGCCGTCTCGATCTTCTCCGCGCTCGCGGTGGCGCGGCATGCCGCTGGTGCCGACGTCACGGTCGTGGCAATGGGCCCCGGCATCGTGGGGACGAACACGCGCCTCGGCTTCTCGGGAATGGAGGTCGGGCCGATCCTCGACGCAGCCGGCGCTCTCGACGGCGTCCCCATCGCGGCTCTCCGCGCGTCGTTCGCCGATCCCCGCGATCGCCATCTCGGCGTGTCGCACCACACCGTGACCGCGCTGCGGCTCGCCTGCCGCGACCGGGTGCAGGTGGCCATGCCCGCGATCGGCGGCGACGAGGAACGCCGTCTGCGGGCCGATCTCGAGGCCGCAGGCATCACCGATCGTCACGACGTCATCGACGTTGCCCCGCCCGACGTCCTCGCGCTGCTCGAGCGTCACGGCCTGCACATCGCGTCGATGGGACGCCCGGCGGGCGACGACCCGGTGCTGTACCAGGCAGCGGGCGCCGCCGGCTCGCTCGCGGTCGAGGCCCTGCACCGCCGGGAGCGGGAGCGGGGGAGATGAGCGAGCGGACGCGGCGCAGGTACCC
>CAZHKE010000003.1:0-22988 GCA_964532485.1 uncultured Bifidobacteriaceae bacterium | reverse complement strand
CGGGAGCGGGGGAGATGAGCGAGCGGCTCGAGCGACTCGTCAACCTGACCGCGACCCTGCTCGACACGCGACGACCCCTCAGCCTCGACGAGCTCGCCGAGCGGCTCGAGCCCGCGTACCCCGACGACAAGGCGGCGCGCCGCCGCGCGTTCGAGCGCGACAAGGAGACGATGCGCGAGCTCGGGATCCCGGTGAGCGTCGAGACGGTCGACGGCCTGGGTGGCGAAGCCGGGTACCGGATCCACCCCGAGGCGTACTACCTGCCGGAGCTCGGCCTCTCGGGCGACGAGCTCGCGGCACTGCACGTCGCGATCACCGCGGTGCAGCTCGAGGGGGCCGACGCCCGGGCCGGGTTGCGCAAGCTGGGCGGAGCCGAGGGAGCGGCAGCACCCCAGCTCGCGCACCTCGAGCTCGCTCCGGCACTGCCGGGCTGCTTCGACGCGGTTGCGCGTCGACGCCGGCTCGAGTTCGAGTACCGCAGCGACATCCGCCGCCTCGAGCCTTACGGCGTCGTCCACAAGTTCGGCCACTGGTACGTCGTCGGCCGTGACCTCGACCGCCAGGCGCCCCGGGCGTTCCGCGTCGACCGCATCGACGGTGAGCCGGTGGCGGGGGAGCCGGGCGCGTTCCAGCCGCCGCCCGACACCGACCCGGCACGGTACGTGCGCGACGACCCCCTCAGCTACGGAGAGGAGCCGCCCGTCACCGCGACGGTCTGGGTGGCGGCGACCCGGGCAGCCCTCGTCGTCGACGAGCTCGGGACCGACGCGGTCGTCGAACGGCGCGACGACGGCTCGGTCGTCGTCGCGCTCGAGGTCATCAACCGCGACGCGTTCCGGACCTGGCTGCTCGAGCTTCTCGAGCACGCCGAGGTGCTGACGCCGGCCGAGCTGCGCGACGCGGTCGTCGCGTGGCTCACGGACCAGGCGGGTACGCCCGCGACCAGGCCGTGAGCGGCCGCACGCTGTCTGGCGGGGCACGTCTGCAGCGCGTCCTCGCGCTCGTGCCCTGGATCCTCGAGCACCCGGGCGTCACGCTCGCCGAGCTCGCCGAGCGCTTCGAGCTCGACGAGTCGGAGCTGGAGCTCGACCTCGAGCTGCTCCCGATGTGCGGTCTCCCGCCGTACACCGCCGATCGCCTGATCGACGTCTACGTCGGCGACGACGGAGCGGTGAGCATGCGGCTCGCCGAGTACTTCGAGCGCCCGCTGCGTCTCACGCCGGCGGAGGGCGTGGCCCTCGTCGCGGCCGGTCGTGCGCTGCTCGCGGTTCCCGGCTCCGATCGCTCGGGCCCGCTGGCGACCGCGCTCGCCAAGCTCGAGGACGCGGTCGGTGCCACCGGCGGCATCGCGGTCGAGGTCGACGCCGCTGACCACCTCGACCGGTTGCGCGACGCCGCCGAGTGCGGTGACCAGATCGAGATCGACTACTACTCGTCGGCACGCGACGAGATGACGACGCGCGTCGTCGATCCGGCGCGCGTCTTCCACGCGCTCGGCGCGTGGTATCTGGCCGGCTGGTGCCAGCGGGCCGACGCCGACCGGTTGTTCCGCGTCGATCGTGTGCGGGCGGTGCGCCCGACGGGACAGCGGGTCGACCCCCGCGGGCGCGCGCCGGTGGGCGACGACAGCGACCTCGTGTACCGGCCGGCTCCCGAGGACCTCCGCGTCCGCCTGCGCCTCGCGCCGGAGGCGGCCTGGGTCGCCGAGAGCATCCCCGTGGAGGAGCGGATCGACCGGGCGCGCGGGCGCGTCGACGTCGTGCTCGCGGTGAGCG
This sequence comes from uncultured Bifidobacteriaceae bacterium, assembly GCA_964532485.1. GTDB lineage: Bacteria > Actinomycetota > Acidimicrobiia > IMCC26256 > PALSA-555 > DATBSK01. The sequence continues at coordinate 21,213 of CAZHKE010000003.1, read as the reverse complement.
GCCGTGCGTTCCTCGAGCGGTTGCTCCTGTCGCTCGGCCCGGCCGCCGACGTGCTCGGTCCTCCCGAGGTCAAGGAGATCCGCGCCGAGGCGGCGCGCCGTGTCCTGGCCCGGTACGGGACGACCGACCGACGCCAGGTCGGGTCCCGAGACGTGGGAGGATGAGGCGGCGTGGAGCCTCGAACGTGACCGAACCCGGAGCCGGCGAATCACCGTACGGTCACGCGAGCGCCGACACGACCGCGACGTTGCCGGCGAAGGCCATGACGACGCCGGCCTCCACGCCGGCCCACGAGGCGTCGCCGGCGAAGGAGCCCAAGGCGCCGAAGGAGCCGCGCGCCAAGAAGCCCGCGTGGCGCATCGCACTCGAGTGGGTCGTGCTCATCGTGATCGCACTCGCGATCGCGTTCCTCATCAAGAGCTTCCTCTTCCAGGCCTTCTACATCCCGTCCGAGTCGATGAAGCCGACGCTCAACGTCGGTGACCGTGTGCTCGTGAACAAGCTCTCGTACGACCTGCACGACGTGAACCGCGGCGACATCATCGTGTTCGAGGCACCGGAGCTCGCACAGAGCGGCGGCATCGAGGATCTCGTCAAGCGCGCCATCGGGCTGCCGGGCGAGACCGTCACCGCGGACGCCGACGGGTCGGTCGTCGTCGACGGTCGGCGCCTGAAGGAGCCCTACCTCTCGGCGGGCACGACCACGAAGTTCAGCGACGTGCCACCCGACTGCGGGGCGCCGGCCAACGGCGAGCCGGGCTGCGTGGTCCCCAAGGACCGCGTGTTGATGCTCGGGGACAACCGCCAGTTCTCGAAGGACTCGCGGGTGTTCGGACCCATCGCCGAGGACACGATCGTCGGGCGGGTCTTCGTGCGCATGTGGCCGCCGTCCGACATCGGCTTCCTCTAGCCGCGGTCGCGTCGGGTCACGTCTGGCCGCTGGTCTCCCACTTCGTGACGGTTGCGACCATGCGCTCGGAGTGGTCGGAGTACACGGCGTCGATCCCGATCATCAGCATCGCGACCAGATGGCGCACCTCCTGCACGTCCCACGCGAACGCGCGCACGCCGAAGCGGTGGAACAGCTCGACGAGTCCACGCGTCCACTCGGTGTGGTGCAGGTTCATGGCGTCGACGCGGTGCTCGGCGAGGTCGGCGGCATGGCGCTCCAGTGGCTCCGGGAGTCGAGACCGGAACGTCGAGTGGACGAGGTGCGCGTCGTCCGCCGTCTCACGCAGCTCGTACAGGCGACGCCGCGAGGGGCTGCAGAGCCACAGCCGCTCGGCAGCGCCCCGCGTACGTGCCAGGTCGACGATTCGGCTCCCGACCCGGGGATCCTTGAGGTCGATCGAGAGCTCGAAGTCGGTGCCGAGCTCGGCGTAGAGCTCGTCGAGGGTGGGCACGTCGTGGCGGGCGAGCTGCGCCGCCGTCGCGGTGGCGACCCGGAGCCGGCCGGGGATGAACCCGGCACGGCGGACCTTCACGAACGGGTCGTGGACCAGGACGACCTGGGCGTCGGCCGACGTCCAGGCGTCCGTCTCCAGGCCCCTGGTCCCCGCCTCGAGGGCGTGGCGGAAGGCCCGGATCGTGTTCTCCGGATGCTGGGCTCGGGCGCCCCGATGGGCGAAGGTGATCGGCGGCACAGCGGGCTCATCTTGGCTCAAGCAGGCGCCCGGACCGGTCGATTGAGGATCGTGACCAGGATCAAGGCCGAGTGCCCACGCTGCGGGAACGTCCGGCTCGGTCCCGCCGACATCACGGTCCGGGTGTGCATGGACGACGGGGCCGGGGCCTACCGCTTCCGGTGCCCGACCTGCGCGACCGCGGCGATCCACGAGGCCAGCCCGGCGATCTGCGCCCTGCTGCGACACGCCGGCTGCGAGGAGGAGTCGTGGAGCCTCCCGGCCGAGCTGCTGGAGCGACCCACGGGCCCGAAGCTGACGACCGACGACCTGCTCGACTTCCACCTGCTCCTGCGCGACGACGACTGGACGAGCGAGCTCATCACCGGCGACCGGTAGTCGGGGGCGACCGGTCGTCGGGGGCGACCGCCCATCCGGTAGCGGCCGCTCGGTGCGGGTAGCCTCGCAGCGACCGAGAAGGGGAGTATCCCTCCGCACGGTCGTCGTCAGCACGGTCCCTCGTTCCCCGATCGAGCGGACCCGGCGGCCGTGGTCCGCCCATCTCGTGAGCGGCCGGGAGAGACCTTCGGTTCGACCCTGCGTCCCGATGCGCAGCGAACCGAGAGGACTCCTCCGTGCCGCGCACCTCGTTCGCCGCAACCTTCGCCGACGTCGACGTCGGGGTCCTCCACTGGGTGGTGGCGCTCGGAGTCATCGCGGGGCTGCTCGTCATCGACCTCGCTCTCCACCGCGGTGAGCACGAGCCGACCCTCAGGCGGGCGCTCGTCGAGTCGGCCGCGTGGGTCGCCTGCGGGCTCGGCTTCGGGGTCGCAGTGCTCGCAGCGTTCGGCGGCGCCGCCTTCGGGGAGTACCTCAGCGGCTACGTGATCGAGAAGTCGCTCAGCGTCGACAACGTCTTCGTCTGGGCGATCATCTTCTCGACCTTCGCGATCCCGCTGCGCTACCAGCACCGTGTGCTGTTCTGGGGCATCTTCGGAGCGCTCGCGCTGCGCGCCGTTTTCATCCTCGTCGGCACCGCGCTCATCGAGCGCTTCTGGTGGCTCCTGGTTGCCTTCGGCGTGCTCCTGATCGTGTCGGGGATCAAGGTCGTACGGCACCGCGACGACGAGGGCGAGCACGGCCACGACCGCGCCGTGGCGCTCGTCGGGCGCGTCCTGCCCGTGCGCACCGATCTCGCAGGCCAGCGATTCGTCGTGCGCGAGGCGGGGAAGTGGGTCGCGACCCCGCTGCTGGCAGCGCTCGTGGTCGTCGAGGTGACCGACGTCGTGTTCGCAGTCGACAGCGTCCCCGCGATCCTCGCCGTGAGTCGAGAGCCGTTCATCGTGTTCACCTCGAACGCCTTCGCGATCCTCGGGCTGCGCGCCATGTACTTCTTGCTCGGCGGGGCCCGCGAGCAGTTCCACTACCTGTCGCACGCGCTGGGCGCGATCCTGATCTTCGTCGGCATCAAGATGACGGTGTCGCGCTGGTTCCACATGCCCACGGCCGCCTCGCTCGCGGTGATCCTCGCGATCCTGTTCCTGGGGATCGTGCTGAGCGTGCGAAGGAGCAGGCTCGATGCCGATGCGACCCGGCCCAGCGGTACGATGCGGTCGACGGGCTCGTGATGCGAAGGGGGACCCGTGCAGCTCGGTCCGGCCGAGATCCTCGTCGTCGTCGTGATCGCGCTGCTCGTGTTCGGCCCGAAGCGGCTACCCGAGGTCGGGCGCCAGGTCGGGCGCGCCATGAAAGAGCTCCGGAAGTTCCAGCACACGATCAGCCGCGACGTGCACGAGGTGTTCAGCGACGGCGAACCTCACGACGTGGGGCGCGCGGCAGAACCGCCGCCCACGCTCCCGCCCAAGGACTCCCCGGGCGACGCGAGCCCGTCCGCTGACGCGAGCGAGCAGGTCCCACCCGGCGAGAAGGCCGACGGCGCCTGACCAACGTGGCAGACAGCGAACAGGGCCGGATGACGGTCGTGGAGCACCTCGCGGAGCTCCGCCGCCGTCTCATCATCTCCATCATCGCCGTCGTGATCGCGGCGGTCGTCTGCTACATCTTCGCGCTCGACATCATCGGCTTCTTCCTCGACTTCTATCGCGACGCGACCGACGGGCAGCGCAACGCGTTCGTCTTCACGGGACCGCTCGACGCGTTCGTCACGCGCCTCAAGGTCGCGACGTATGGCGGGATCATCCTGGCGGTGCCGGTCTGGCTCTGGGAGCTCTGGCGCTTCGTGACGCCGGGTCTCAACCCGAAGGAGAAGCGGTACGCGGTCCCGTTCGTCCTGTCGTCGATCGTGCTGTTCGGCATCGGCGCGTTCGTCGCGCTGCTCACGCTTCCCCAGGCGCTCGACTTCCTCCTCGGCGTGGGCGGCCAAGAGATCCAGCCCCTGCTCACCGCCGACAAGTACATCAGCCTCGTCTCGATCATGATCCTCGCCTTCGGCGTGGCCTTCGAGTTCCCGGTGCTGCTCGTGTTCCTGCTGATCGCACGCGTCATCACCACACAGCAGCTCTCCAGGTTCCGACGCTGGGCGATCGTGCTGATCTTCGTGTTCGCCGCGGTGATCACGCCGAGCCAGGACCCGTACTCTCTGTTCTTCATGGCCGTGCCCATGTGCCTGTTCTACGAGGCGAGCATCATGATCGGAAAGGCGCTGCATCGATGACGTCCGCGCGTCGCCCCACGACCTACCGGCCTCGTCGCGATCGCCGCGAGATCATCGTGGCGGTGTGCGCGGTCGTCGCCGTGCTCGTGGTCACGGGCGTGCTGCTGTACGTGCTCAGGCCCGAGGACGAGTCACCGTCGTCGCCGCCGCCGGTGTCGATCCCGACGCCGACGACCGTGCCCGGCGCGACCGTGCCCGGATCGCCCGAGACGACGGTGCCGGCGACCGCGGTGCCCCCGGTCACCGAGCCGGCCGCCCCGAGCTCGGGCGGGTGAGCCTCCGCGACGACTTCGAGGCCCGGCTCGCCTTCCCGCTCGACGACTTCCAGCGGCAAGCGCTCGATGCTCTCGACGCGGGGCGTTCGGTGCTCGTCGCGGCACCCACCGGATCGGGAAAGACGCTCGTCGCGGAGTACGCGATCGCCCGCGCCGTCGCCGCGGGCACCAAAGCGTTCTACACGACGCCGCTGAAGGCGCTCTCGAACCAGAAGTTCGCCGACCTGGCGGCGGTGCACGGGCGCGAGCGAGTCGGCCTGCTCACTGGCGACAACTCGGTCAATGGCGAAGCGCCGATCGTCGTGATGACGACGGAGGTGCTTCGGAACATGATCTACGCAGGCTCGCCGACGCTCGACGACCTGCACGTCGTCGTGCTCGACGAGGTGCACTTCCTCCAGGACCGCTACCGCGGCGCGGTCTGGGAGGAGGTGATCGTGCACCTCGCGCATGACGTCGACCTGGTCTGCCTGTCGGCGACGGTGTCGAACGCGGAGGAGCTCGCGGCGTGGATCGAGACCGTGCGGGGGGCCACGACACCGATCATCGAAGAACGTCGTCCGGTCGCTCTGCACCATCGCTATCTCGTCGCCGAGAAGGACGCCGACCGAATGCACCTGTTGGCCACGTTCGTCGGCGAGGGTGACGACCTGCGGCCCAACCCCGACGCGGCCCGACTCGACCGGCGGACCGGCCGCGGTCCGCGCGGCGCGTCCCGCGGGACACGCCGACTGCGGACGCCGAGCCGCGTCGAGGTCGCTGAGCTCCTGGGGTCGGAGCAGCTGCTGCCCGCGATCGTCTTCGTGTTCAGCCGGGCCGGGTGCGAGCAAGCGATCGAGCAGTGTCGTGGTGCGGGTCTGCGCCTGACGACGGGCGAGGAGCGCGCCGAGATCCGCCGCATCGCCGAAGCGCACACGCAATCACTCGATGCATCGGACCTCGACGTCCTGCGCCACGACACGTGGCTCGCCGGACTCGAGTCGGGGCTGGCGTCCCACCACGCCGGGATGGTGCCGCCGATGAAGGAGGCGGTGGAGGAGGCGTTCGCGGCCGGACTCGTGAAGATCGTGTTCGCGACCGAGACGCTCGCCCTCGGCATCAACATGCCCGCGCGGTCGGTCGTGATCGAGAAGCTGACGAAGTTCACAGGCGAACGGCACGAGTTCCTGACGCCGGGGGAGTACACGCAGCTGACGGGTCGCGCCGGGCGGCGGGGCATCGACTCCGTCGGGTACGCCGTCGTGCTCTGGAGCCCCTGGGTTCCGTTCGAGCAGGTCGCCGGGCTCGCGTCGCGGCGCACCGACGCGCTCCGCTCGTCCTTCCGGCCGACCTACAACATGGCGGTCAACCTGATCCGCCGCTACACGCCCGAGGCCGCGCACCATCTCATCAACCTGTCGTTCGCGCAGTTCCGAGCCGACCGCGACGTCGTGTCGCTGGAGCGGCAGCTCGAACGGGCGCGCGAGCAGCTGCGCCGTCAGCGTGAGGTCGTCGGCGACGACCTCGAAGAGCTGATGGAGTACCGGCGCCTGTCCGACGAGCTCGACGCCGCTCGACGGGGTGGACGCGTCCAACGGCTGTCACGCGCCCTCGACGCGCTGCATCCCGGCGACGTCATCTGGGTCGGGAGCAGGGGCGGGAAGGTCGTCGTGCTCAGCCAGGAGGCGCGACGCGGATCGACGCGGGTGCTCGCCCTGACCTCGTCGCGCCAGCTCGTGCGCCTCGGGCCTGCCGACTTCGACGCCGCGCCTCGTGCACTGGCGCACATCGACCTGCCGGTCCCGCACGCCCCACGGAGCAGGACGTATCAGCGCGAGGCCGTCGAGCGCCTGCGGCGGACGAGGGTGCGCCGCCAACGGGCCGACGGCGCAGACGATCCGGCCGCGGAGCTCGAGGCTGCCGTCGCCGCGCACCCGCTCGCCGGCATGTCGAGGAACGACCCGCGGCTGCGAGCGGTGAGCGCGCTGGAGCGGCTCGAACGCGACGAGGCCCGACTCGAACGTCGGGTCAAGAGTCGCAGCGACAGCCTGGCTCGGCAGTTCGACCGCGTGCGTCGCGTGCTCGAGTCGTGGGGCTACGTCGACGGCTGGTCGCTCACCAGCAGCGGCGAGATGCTGGCCCGGCTGTACACGGAGACTGACCTGCTGCTCGCCGAGTCGGTGCGCGACGGGCTCCTCGACGGGCTGACACCGGCGGAGATCGCCGCGGTCGTGTCGTGCTTCACGTACGAGCGTCGCGGACCCGATGACGAAGCCCCGACGGCACCGTCACGCTGGCCGTCGGGCAAGGTCGCGACCGCGGCGCGCGAGATCGACAGTGAGTGGCGTGCCCTCGTCGCCAACGAGGACGATGCCGGGCTCCCCGAGACCCGGCAGCCCGACCCGGGCTTCACGACGCACGTCTTCGAGTGGGCGAGCGGTGACGACCTCGCCTCCGTGCTGGACGACGACGAGCTCACCGGAGGTGACTTCGTGCGACACGTGAAGCAGTGCATCGACCTCCTGCGCCAGGTCGGTGACGTGGCACCCGATCCGCAGACGCGCCGGTCGGCGCGAGACGCGGCGACGGCGTGCCATCGGGGTGTCGTCGCCGCGGGCGGCGTGGCGACCGGGTGATGGAGCGCGGAGAGCCCTGGGGCCGGCCGACCTCGCGGCCGGCCGACACCACGGTGCAGGGAAGCGACGCGCAGCTCGCGGATGCGGCCCGTGCCCACCCCGGCGCACGCATCCGGTTCGAGCCCGACGACGACAGCGACCTGGCGCGCGCCCTCGGGCTCGCAGCCGCGCCGTCCGCGCCGTCGGTCGAGCTGCCGGTCGACGCGCTCCTCCTCGACGACGGCTCCGTCGTCGTCAACGCGCTGGTCCTCGGTGCTCCGCCCTCACGGCTCGGGTGGGCGACCCTCGGCACACCGCTGACGGTGGAGCTCGACGGTCGCGTCGTGTTCGACGGCCGGGCGACGACGGTCGTCGTCGCCAACGGGGAGTTCGTCGGCGGCGACGACGTCGTGCCGCGCGGCCATCCCGGTGACGGGCGGGCGGAGGTGCAGGTGTACGCGTTGCGGCGGGGTGAGCGACGGGCGATGCGGGCGCGCCTGGCGGCGGGAACCCACGTGCCGCATCCGCGGATCATCCAGGCGACGGGCAGGGTGGTGGTGGTGCGGGCCCCGGCCCGGCTGCCCGTCGTCGCCGACGGCCGCCACCACGGAGCCCCGGAGGAGCTCCGGGCCCAGCTCCAGCCGGGGGCGCTCACGCTGGTCGTGTGAGGCGGTGTGGGCCCCCGATGGGTGGTCCCCGGACCGCGGAGGGGCCGTCGGTACCATCGGCAGCCCCGACCGAGCACGACCAGAGACCGGAACCGAGGATGCACTACGTCGCGGAGCAGTTCAGCCCCGAGGAGGAGGCGAAGCTCCGCCCGTACTTCTCGAACCTCGACGGCCCCGTGTTCGCCCTGGTCAATCTGCCCGAGGTCGTCAAGGGTGCGCTCTTCGCGCGCTACTCGCGCAGCGCGAAGAGCCTGCGGCGTCTGTTCCTCGACGAGTTCGTCGCCGACCTCGACCTCACGGGCGACCTCGGTGTCGACGCGACGGTCGGCCTTCGTCGTGCCGAGGAGCTGTACGACCGCGTGTTCCTCGAGTACGGCGACGACTCGGTTGCGCAGCTCGGTGGAGTGCACCTCGCGTGCGAGCAGGCCTCCAACCTGTTGACCAAGATCCTCGAGTGGGGCCGCCTCATGGCGTACCTCGAGCAGTCGACGCGGTACATCCCGTACGACAGCCGCCTCGGTGGCCTCTACCGGTACGCGCGCCCGCAATCGATCCTCCAGTCGCGCTTCGGCGCGCGCTACGTGGGTGATCTCGACGCGCTCTTCGACGTCTACGCTGACTGCCTGCCGCGACTCAGCGACTGGGCGAGGGCCGTCTACCCGAAGGACCCGGCCGATTCCGACTTCGTCTACAAGCAGACCATCAAGGCCAAGGCCTGTGATGCCGTGCGTGGCCTGCTGCCGGCCGCCACGCTGTCGAACGTCGGGATCTACGGCACCGGGCAGGCCTTCGAGGCACTGCTGTTGCGCATGCGTGCGCATCCGCTGCCCGAGGCTCGTAGCTACGCCTCGCTGATGCTCACCGAGCTGCGCAAGGTGATTCCGTCGTTCCTGACCCGCGTCGACCGCCCGGACCGGGGCATCGCATGGAGCCGGTACCTCGAGGAGACCCGCGCCGACACCGAGGCCGTCGTCGCCCGCCTGTTCGACGAGGAGGAGCCCGAAGCACGACCGGCGGTGGCCCTCACCGACTTCGATCCCGACGGCGAGGACAAGGTGCTCGCGGCGATCTGCTACCCGCACCTCGACCTGCCTGACGATCAGATCCTCGATCGCGTGCGCCGTCTCGCGACCGACGAGCGTGCCGCGCTGCTGCGCGCCTACGTGGGCGATCGGGAGAACCGTCGTCACCGTCCCGGACGCGCGCTCGAGCGCACCGACTACCGCTTCGACGTCATGACCGACTATGGCGCGTTCCGTGATCTGCAGCGGCATCGCATGCTCACGATCGAATGGCAAGCGCTGTCGCCGCGTCATGGGTACGACGTGCCCGGGCCGGTGCACGACGCGGGTCTGACGGACGTGTTCGAGGACGCGATGGCGCGCAGCGCGGCGCTCCACGACGCCCTTGCGGGCGAGCTCCCGCTCGAAGCGCCGTACGCCGTCTCGCTCGCGCATCGCATCCGCTTCGCGATGCAGATGAACGCGCGCGAAGCGATGCACGTGCTCGAGCTGCGCAGCGCCCCGCAGGGACATCCGTCGTACCGTCGGGTGTGCCAGGAGATGCACCGTCTGATCGCCGAGCATGCGGGTCACCGCGCGCTCGCGGCCGCGATGTCGCACGTCGACCATCGCGACCACGACCTCGAGCGGCTCGCGTCGGAGCGCGCCGCCGAGCTGCGCCGGAGCCGCGCGACGGAGCTGCGCGCCGGCGGGGGATGAGGCAGGCGCGATCTCTCGCGTCGTCGCAGGTCAGCCGCTCGTGGGTCGCTTGACACACGGCGCCGCGTGCGGCGTACTTGTGGGCGCTCCACGAGCATCCGTCCCCGTCACCCCGGTCACCGGTCGGCGCCGGTGCTCGGACTCGGCGGTGGGCGGTCGGCGGGGCGCGGGGCCCAGGAGACCCAGTAGAGAACGCCGCAATAACCCGTCTGCCGGGCAGATCGGGCCAGACGGCGGCCCCAACGGTCTCCTGGGCCCCATCCCCGCCCGTGCGGCCCTGACCGCTCGGTGGGTCATGGACCCCGCATGGCGCCGAATGGTCGGAAGGGAATGTGTGGACCTCGTGCGCCGTTCGCAAGCGCCCGCAAGGGTGGGCGTTATGCTCCGGCCCCGAAGTGGCCCGCCCGCTCCATCGGGGCCGGTGCGACGTGCCGCGGGAGCCTGCATGAGTGACGAGACATTCGAGGACGAGGCGTCGCCGGACGAGGCTCTCGACGACGCCGACCTCGGCGACGAGGAGGGCGATGACGATCTCGACGCCGACCTCGACGCTGACGACGAGGTGCTCGACCTCGATCTCGACGGTGACGCCGACGCCGACGCCGTCGTCGAGGACGACACGGTCGCGCTGGTCGTCGAGTCGCCCGAGAAGCCGGCCCGAGGCGAGGACGAGGAAGACGAGGACGTCGTCGACCTCGACGAGGAGCTGCACCCCGACGACGTCGAGGTGCCCCTCGACGCGCTGCTCAAGGAGCGCACCGCCGCTGCCACCCTCGAGGACGAGGAAGAGGAGATCGAGGAAGAGGAGCCCGAGGGCGACGTGAGCGCCGAGGGTGCCCCGAGTCGCATCGTGCCGCGTCGCCCCGGTGAGTTCCTCTGCTCGTCGTGCTTCCTCGTCCTGCCTCGGAACCAGCTCCAGGACGAGGAGCGGATGCTCTGCCGCGACTGCGCCTGAGCCTGAGCCTCGATCCGCCGTCCCCAGCGGTCGCGCTGCTCGTCGGCGTCGTCTCGGGCCTCCTCGCCGCCGTCTCGTTCCCGCCGGTCGATGCCGGTCCGCTCGTCCTCGTCGCGCTCCTGCCCCTCCTGTGGGTCTGGCGCACGGGCACGGCCCGTCGGAGCGCACTCGCGGGGCTCGGGTTCGGCCTCGCGTTCTTCGGCGTGCTGCTCGAGTGGACCCGCTTCTTCGGTGCAGTCGCGATCGCGCCGCTGGTGATCGCAGAGGCCGCGTTCGTCGCCGGCACGGGTGCGCTCGTCGCCCTCTTCGTCCGACGCGGGTATCGCTCGCCCTGGCTCGTCGCCGCGATCTGGGTCGTCGTCGAGGCGCTGCGGGGTCGGTTCCCGCTCGGCGGCCTGCCGTGGGGCGAGCTCGGTGTCGCTCTGCACGATCAGCCGTGGGCGCGTGGTCTGGCGTCGCTCGGTGGCGTGCCGCTCGTCTCGTTCGTCGTCGTGGCGGTGAACGGCCTGCTGCTCGAGCTCGCCCTGGCGGCATGGCGGCGCCGGGTGCGCTCGGCCGCCGTCGCGGCGACCGCGCTCGCCCTGGTCACCGTGGCGGTCGTGGTCGTCGACGTGGCTCGGTTCCAGCCGACCGTGACGGGCGAGGTCCGGTACGCGCTGCTCCAGGGAAACGACCAGAACCGCACGCTCACGTCCGACGAGATCGCGTCCGACTACCTGTTCAGCAAGCACCTCGAGCTGGCCTCGCGGCTCGAGGGCCCGTACGACCTCATCGTGTTCCCGGAGTCGAGCCTCGAGCGTGATCCCACGACGAATCCCGACGTCGCGGCGCAGCTGACGGAGCTCGCACGGAAGCACGACGCGACGGTGGTCGCGAACGCGCGCGTGCCGACCGGCGACGGAGGGCTCTTCAACGCGAACGTCGCCTACACACCGAACGGTCGGCTGCAGGGGATCTACGCGAAGCAGCATCTCGTGCCGTTCGGCGAGTACGTGCCCTTGCGCGACGAGCTGTCCTTCATCGGTGAGCTCGAGCAGATCCCGTACGACTACGAAGCCGGCGACCGGCGCGTGATGTTCCACGCCGGCAGACACCCGGTTGGCAGCGTCATCTGCTTCGAGTCGGCATTCGCACCGCTGGTGAGCGACTACGTCCGTGACGGTGCGGAGCTGCTGCTCGTGAGCACCAACAACCGCTCCTACCGCCGGTCGGCCCTGTCGGCGCAGCACGTCGCACTCAGCCAGATGCGGGCCGCAGAGACCGGTCGACCCGTGCTCCACGCGTCGGTCTCGGGGATCTCGGCCGTCGTCGATCCCGACGGCGACCTCCACGAGGAGAGCGACCTCTTCGTGAACCGGATCACCGACGGGATCATCGAGACGACGACGGGGGAGACCCTCTACGTGAGACTGGGCGACTGGGTCCTGATCCTGGCCGGTCTTGCGCTCGTCGTGGTTGCCGTCGTCGCGGTGCGGCGTCCCCGATCAGCCCCCGTAGACTGACCGCGCCACGCAGCCTCGCTGCGGAGCGACCAGGGAGCCCTCACGAGGAGCGCTCACGAGGAGCCCTCCCGGGGAGCGGACGAGGAGCCGGGGTGAACGACAACGACACCGTGCAGCGCGCGAAGGAGATTCTCGTGTACGCGCCGGTCGGGTTCGCGATGTACCTGCGCGACGCGGCACCCTCCTTCCTCAAGGTCTTCGTGGCCCGCGGGCGGGCCGAGTTCGACCAGAAGAAGAAGTCGGTCGGCGACCAGATCGGGCAGGTGCGCGACACGGGAGCCGCCGCGACCGGTGACAACGGCGCACAGGTGCTGCGCCTCGTCACCGACGGGCTCTCCCGCTTCAAGGAGACCGCAGAAGGTGCGCTTGCGGTGCTCGGCACGCTCGGTGTCGACGACGGTGCCGCGGCCCCGACGACGCCGCGGGCCGGCGAACCGCCGAACGGGCCCTCCGCAACCGCGAGCACGGCGTCGGCCGCGCCCGACCTCGCGATCCCCGACTACGACGCGCTGTCCGCGTCGCAGGTCGTCGAGCACCTCGAAGGGCTCGGTGACGCCGAGCTCGAGGCCATCCGGGCCCACGAGGTCGCCAACCGCGGCCGGGCGACGATCCTCGGGAAGATCGAGCAGCTCACCCGCCCGGGCTGACGGCGACGGACCGCGGCAGGCGCCCCCGATGGAGACGGCGCGGCTCGCGACGCCCGACGACGTGCCCCGAGTGACGGAGCTCGCCCGCGAGCTGCGAGCCGAGCTCGCGGGCTATCGCGGCGGCGAGCTCTGGGCGGCCCGTGACGTCGCCGGTGATCCGCTCGACGCACACGTCGCGCATCTCCTGACGCGCGACGACGCCCGGGTCGTCGTGGGCTGCATCGACGACGTGGTCGTCGGCTTCGGCGCCGTGCTCGTCGAAGACCTGCGCGACGGCACGCGCCTCGGCGTCGTCACCGACCTGTACGTCGAGCCCGAGGCGCGCAGCATCGGCGTCGGCGAGGCCATCACGATCGCCATCGCCGAGCACTGCCGGGCGCAGCGCTGCGCCGGGATCGACGTCGTCGCCCTACCGGGCCATCGGGCCACCAAGAACTTCTTCGAGGAGCAGGGCTACACGGCCCGTGCCATCGTGATGCACCACTCGCTCGAAGCCCCGGAGTGAGCGCGCCCGCCGGTCCGGTGCTGGCCGTCGGGGCCGTCGCTCTGCACGAGGGCCGCCTGCTCCTCGTGCGCCGTGGCCACGGTCCGGCGGCGGGGACGTGGTCGGTCCCCGGAGGCCGGGTCGAGCCGAACGAGACGCTGCACGAAGCGATCGTCCGCGAGACCGCAGAGGAGACGGGGCTCCGGGTCGTCGTCCATCGCTTCCTCGGGTGGGTCGAGCGGATGGGCGACGAAGCGGATGGGGGTCACCTCGTGATCCTCGACTTCGCGGTCACGCCCCTCGACGACCCGGACCGGGTGACTGCAGGCGACGACGCCACGGAGGCCCTCTGGGTCCCGGCCGAGGACGTCGGCGACTACCGGCTCGCGCCGGGACTGTTCGAGCTCCTCGTCGACGTCGACGTGCTGGCGCCCTGACGCGCCGGCATCGGCGATCGAAGCAGCGGCCGGAGCCACGCGCACGCGGCGACGACCGTCGTCACAGAAGCCCACGCGCGGTCGTCGTCGGGTTGGCTCGCCCATTCCCCTGCTTGCACGCGGATCGCGCGCATCCCGGCTCCGACTGCGCCTGCGACGTCCTTCTCGGGACGGTCACCGACGTACACCGCGTCGGTCGCGTCGCACCCGAGCCGTTCGAGCGCGATGCGGAAGGGGAGCGGATCGGGCTTGCGGTGCCGGCGACCGTGCTCGTCGCTCCAGACGCACACCGAGAACAGGTCGTCGAGGCCGAGCGCTCCGAGCTTGTTGCGCTGGATGACCGGATCACCGTCCGAGATGAGCCCCAGTGGGACGCGCGAGGCGATCTCGACGAGCGCGTCACGTGTGCCGGGATACGGCGCGAGCGCCGAAGGCCGGTGGGCACGGAACGCCTCGACGAGCGGTGCGACGTCGACATCGGCCGCGCCGACTCGTGCGAGCGCGCGATCGATGATGCCCCCCCGGTCGGATCCCTGGGCCGCGATCTCGGCGAGCGCTGCTTCCAGTGAGCGCGGCTCCACGCCGTCGAGCGCGGCGCGCCGCGCGACGGCAGCCCACGCGCCCCTGAGCCACTCGGACTGGGGATACAGCGTGTCGTCGAGGTCGAAGCAGACGGTCGTGACGAGACGGCGTGCGCCGTGCGGTGTCACCGCGCGAGCTCGAGCGCGTCGGTGACAGCAGCGGGCAGGTCGGAGGTGAGCGGAGGCTCCGCGAGCGTGAGGAGCCCCCGGTCGGATGCGTCGTGGACGGCCTCGACGACACGCGGGCCGACATGACCGTCGCCGTACGGGCAGGGGAGCGCCGCGACGCGGTCGAGCTCCCGGGGTGTCGTGAGCATCCGGATCGCGGCGATGGCCCGCTCGACCTCGAGACCGACGAGATGCGTGCTGCCGGAGACGACGCCCTCCCAGCGCGGCGTCGACGTCCGCAGGACGACGACCGGGACGCCGAACCACGACGCCTCCTCCTGGAGACCGCCCGAGTCGGTGACGACGATCAGGGCGTCGGCCACGGCGGTGAGCATCTCGGGGTAGCGCAGCGGGTCCTCGAGCGACAGGCCGGGCGTGGCCGCCAGGCCATCGAGCAGCCCGGCATCTGCGAGGCGATCGCGAGTGCGCGGGTGCAGCGGGAACCGCACGGGCGGAAGCTCGGCCGCCAGACGCTCGACGAGCGTCGTCAACCGGGCGAGCCGTTCCGGGTCGTCGACGTTGGTGGCGCGGTGCGCCGTGACCAGCACGCCGGAGCGCTCACCGATCGCCCGCGCCGGTGGAGCGAGCTGCCGGAGCACGTCGGTGATCGGGTTGCCGACGACCTGGATCCGGTCGCCGTCGTGGCCTGCTCGTCGGAGGAACGTCGCGGCGAGCGCGGTCGGCGCCAGGTGCAGCGACGCGGTCGCGGCCGCCACGGCCCGGTTCACCTCTTCGAGCGAGCGCGGGTTGAATGAGCGCAGCCCGGCCTCGAGATGTGCGATCGGCACTCCCGCCCGGCGTGCCGCGAGCGCGTACGCGGGGACGGTGTTGGTGTCGCCGAGCACGATCAGCGCGTCGGGCACGTGCGTGGCCACGTCGGCGTAGGCGTGCTCGACCAGTGCGCCCATGCGAGATCCCTGACCGGCGGGGAGACGGTGGCGCACGGTCGGCGCGAGCGCGAGATCGGTGAAGAAGGCATCGGCGAGCAGCGGTTCGTCGTGCTGCCCGGTCGCCACGGTCACGACCGCGTCGCCCGAGTCGTCGAGCGCCCTCACCACCGGGCCGAGCTTCACGATCTCCGGGCGAGTCCCGAACGGGACGAGGATCCTCACGGAGGGTCACGTTCGGTGAAGATCTCCGCGAGATAGCGCGTCATCGCGACACCGTCGCGGTGCTGGAGGCGGTCGCGCCGGATGGGCGCACCGAGGGTGCCCCGCAGGAACTCGCCCACGAGGTCGGCACCCGCGGCGAGGGAGAGGGGGAGTCCGCCGGAGAAGCGCGGGTTCACCTCGACGAGCAGCACCGGCGCGGCCGGGTCGTCGGACGCGAAGCCCTGGATGTTGACGGCACCCTCGAGCGCGAACGCCGCGACCGTCGCCCGTACGAGCTCCGAGATTCGAGCGTCGGAGAAGGTCACGCCCTTCGAGCTGATGCCGGCCTTCGTCTCGAGGCGCCACCGCGGCACCGCAGCGAGGACCTCGCCCTCACGGCCGACGAGGACGTCGACCGTGAACTCCTGTCCGGGACAGCGGGTCTGCACGATCGGATCTGGCGTCGCGCGCAGCGCGACCTCGAGCGCATCGATCGTGTCGACGCGGTGGACGTCGCGCGAGCCGCGCCCGAACCTGGGCTTGACCACCCAAGGGCCGGCCACACCGTCTGCGGTGCCGATCCCCGTGGCCGGTGCCGGCAGGCCGGCCGCCGTCGCGACCTTCGCGAAGCGCTCCTTGTCGATGCAGGCCTCCACCGCGTCGACGGGGGAGAGCCACAGGTGCGCGCCCGCCGAGGCGAGCCGCGGGAGGACCGCCCACAGGGCGGGCATCTCCTCGGAGACGGTGCACACGATCGCGTCGACCGCGTGCGCCGACACCGCGTCGGTGATCGTCGCACCGAACGAAGGATCGGTCGCGAGCGGCACGGAGAGCTCGGCGTCGGCGAGGCGACGTCCCGCCGCCAGGGGATCGGGATCGGCGCCGATCGTCTGCTGACCCGACGCGGCGAGCGCACGCAGGACCGCGACGCCCGCCGCACCCCCCGCGCCGGTGACGAGGACCCGCGTCACTCGGACCCGCCCGCGTCGGGCGCTTGCCAGCTCACGCCGTCGTGCTCACGCGCGGGAGCGGGCTCGGGAGAGGCCGGGTCCGGATCGGGGGCCGCCGGAGACGGCCCCGGAAGACGGGGCCCGCCCATGTCGGAGAGCCGCGTCACCGCGGGTCCGAAGCCGTGGACGGGCTCGCCCTGCTGCTCGAGCTCGAGCGACGCCCATTCACGCAGCTGCGTCACCTGCTTGCTGTCGACGGGCTCCCACTGCCGCCGTGCGACGGCGAGCGCGATCGCGTGCCGGACGCGGGCATCCGGCTCGCGGGCGACGTGTGCCAGGAGCGGCCGCGCCGATCGATGGAGCCCTCCGTCCACGAGTGCGATCCCCGCGCGTGCACGCTCCTGGGGGTCCTGGGCTTCGAGGCCGCGGCCGACCCGACGTCGGCGGCGTCGCAGCACGGCGAAGCGCCAGACGATCGCGACGAGCACCGCGACGGCGCCGCCGACGATCAAGCCGAGCCGGACGTCGTCACTCATCGGGCCCTGCGGCGGTGCTCACGAGGTCCTGTTGTACCCGATCGGGACGCTTGGCCTGGCGGTACTCGGTCATGAGGCGGTGGTTGCTGGGCAGCAGCATCCACAGGTACAGGGTGAAGCCGCCGAGCACGTAGAGGAGCCCGAACGCGGTGCCGACCCAGTCGTGGAAGACCGTCAGGCCGTGCACGTCGGTGTGGATGCCGACCCAGATCGAGAGGCCGATGCGAAGGAAGTTGCAGCAGAGGACCAGCAGGGATGCGGCGAGGAACGCGGTGAGGCGCCGGCCGCGCTGCCCGCGCACGAGGAAGATCGAGATCGAGGCGAAAGCGAGGATCGCGGCGAGCGCGGAGCACGACGGGCTGATGGTGGCGAGGAACGGCGTCGCGGAGGTCGGCAGCACCAGGATGCGGAAGCCGTACGCGTCGCTGACGCCGCCGACGCCGACGGTCCGCATGACCGTCGAGATCGTGCTCGCCTCGGCGCCACGCCACGGATCCAGCAGCACGACGAAGACGACGACGGGCATCGCGATCGTGAGCACCAGACGCACGATCACCTTGATCGCGTGTGCGCTCACGCCGCGGCCTCCTGCGTCGCGTGCTCACGTGGCGCCTGGCCGTGCCCGGTGCGTGGGGTCTTGGCCCACGTGTACGGCTTCCCGACGATGCCGTCGAACCACGAGATCGCGCACACGATCGTGAAGATCACGAACATCGGCAGGAACAGGAGGATGCCCCACGCGGCGGATCGGGGAGCCCGGCTCACGATCAGCCCCGCCGCGAGCTCGAGGAGCGGACCGAGGAAGAGCAGCGTCGCGACCGGTGTCAGGTCGATCCCGGCGCCCCAGTCGAGGATCCCGGCCGCCCGCAGGCAGACCATCGCCAACCCGAGCGCGGACAGGACCGGCACGTGGTACACGAGCAGGAACATGATCGTCTCGATCTTGCGGGCGCCGGAGAGCTCTTTGGTGCGCACCACGGGGGCGCGGTACTCGCGCCACGCCTGCTGGTGCCCCCGCGCCCAGCGGTAGCGCTGTCGCCAGAAGCGGCGGATGCTCGGGACGCTCTCTTCGGTGTCGATCGCCGTCACGTCGTACCGGACGAACTGGCCGACGAGCACGAGCCGCAACGTCAGATCGGTGTCCTCGGTGACCGTGTCCTCGTTCCAGCCCCCGAACGCCTCGAGCCATGACGCGCGCGCCGCGCAGTTCGAGCCGCCGTACGCCGGAAGGTCGAAGAGCGACTGGCGCCCGTACTCGTTGACGAGGTAGCCGGAGTAGTAGTCGACTGCGATCGTGCGCGCGAGCTGCGACTCGCCGGAGTTCCGCACGATGCAGCGCCCCTGCACGGCGCCGACCTGCGGGTCGGCGAAGTGGCGAACGAGGCGGCGAAGCGCGTCCGCACGGGGCTTGTGATCGGCGTCGAACACGACGATGACCTCGCCACGCGTGACGGTGAGCGCCGCGTTCAGTGCGCCGCTCTTCCCACCGCCGGATCCAGGGGCACGGTGCAGGCAGCGAACCCGAGGATGGGCGCGTCCGAAGGCCTCGACGATCTCTCGGGTGGCGTCGTCGGAGCCGTCGTCGATGACGATGATCTCGTGCCGGTCGTCGGGGTAGTCGAGCGCGAGCAGCGTCCCGAGGAGACCCTCGATGACGAGCTCCTCGTTCCGACACGGCACGAGCACGCTCACGAACGGTCGGTACCCGAAGTCGAACCCGGTCTTGGTTCGCATGTCGCCGGGCGCGGCGGACAGCGCGGATGCGGCGAATGCGAGGTGCCGCACGAGGAAGATCGAGAAGACGACGAGCAGTCCGCCGACGATCACGCTGCTGGCGGCCTGCACGCCGAGGACGCCGTAGAGGATCGCCATGCCGCCGGCGAGCAGGAGCAGCGTCCACGGCGTCCCGGCCGGGCCGGCGTGGGCGGTGCCCCCGGTCATCAGCTGGCTCGAGCTGTCACGCCCGGCGCGCACGCCGGGTGCGCCACCACAGCACCGTGGCGAGCATCACGGTCACCGCGGCGAGGGTCACGATGCCGGGGATCCCGCTGGACGCGATCGGCACGGGGTTCGTGCTGCAGGGCGTGCCCGGCGCGGTCGCGGCCTGTGCGGTCAGCGTCCAGGTGCTCGGGCCCTTGTGCGTCACGACGAAGGCGCTCTGCGCGCGACCCGGCTTGAACGCAGTCGGCTGGCCGGCGTTCGCGCCCGGGTTGTCGAAGCTGTTCGTGGCTCCCACCGGGACGACGGTGTCGTTCTTGGGCCCATGCGTCACGTTCTGGTAGCCCCAGACCGTGTTGTACATCCCCGTGCCGGGGTCGAGGAAGCTGCACTCGACGATCGGGACGACGTCGGGCTCCGCCTGAGCGCCCGCCGGGGCAGTGGTCGAGACGACGCCGCCGATGAGCGCGGCCAACCCGACGACCACAGCAGCGACGCTGCGGATCCTCGTGTCCACCGGCACGCTCCCAGCCCGCCGTGCGATTCGCGCCATGTCGTCGAGTGGCCCTTCCGGGTTCGGTTGCACCGACACGTTCTCTGTGGGGTTCGGCGGGTCGACCTGGATGCTTGACCCTCCAACTCGCCAACTCGCCAACTCGCCAACCGGCATCTCCGGAGAAGATGCCGAGAATCCACGTTATGTCAACTACGCCTGGCGCCTCCGGCGTCGGCGTGTCGACAGAACGAGAGGCACGAACCGAGGTAGGTGGAGGCACGAGGCTGACCGGTGCCGGCCAAGCGGGGGCCGGGAGTCAGTCCTCGAAGGCCTCGATCGGTGGGCACGCGCACATCAGGTTGCGGTCGCCGTAGGCGTTGTCGATGCGCCCCACCGGGGGCCAGTACTTGTCACCGGCATCGAAGCCGATGCCTGCGGGAAGGGCACCGATCTCGCGGGGGTAGCTGCGCTTCCAGGAATCGGTGGCCACGTCCGCGGCGGTGTGGGGGGCGTGGCGCAGGGGGCTGTCGGCGACCGACCACTCCCCTCGCTCGACGCGTCGGATCTCGTCGCGGATCGCGACCATGGCGTCGCAGAACCGGTCGAGCTCGTGCTTCGACTCGGACTCGGTGGGCTCGACCATGAGCGTCCCGGCGACGGGGAACGACATCGTCGGGGCGTGGAAGCCGAAGTCGATGAGCCGCTTCGCGACGTCCTCGGCCGTCACGCCGGTGTCGTGGGTGATCGGCCGCAGGTCGAGGATGCACTCGTGCGCGACGAGGTCGTTGCTGCCGGTGTAGAGCACCGGGTAGTGCGGGGCGAGGCGCGTCGCGACGTAGTTGGCGTTGAGGATCGCGGTGGCCGTGGCGTGACGGAGCCCGTCGCCGCCCATCATCGCGATGTATGCCCACGAGATCGGCAGGATCCCCGCCGAGCCCCACGGTGCTGCCGCGACGGGCCCGACGCCCGTGGCGGGGCCGGCCTCGGGGCGCATCGGGTGGTTCGGAAGGAACGGTGCGAGGTGCTGGCGCACGACGACGGGCCCGACGCCGGGCCCTCCCCCGCCGTGGGGGATGCAGAACGTCTTGTGCAGGTTGAGGTGCGACACGTCGGCGCCGAACGCTCCCGGCTTCGCGACACCGACGAGCGCGTTGAGGTTCGCGCCGTCGAGGTACACCTGGCCTCCGTGCTCGTGCACGGTCGCGCAGATGTCGCCGATGTGCTCCTCGAAGACGCCGTGCGTCGACGGGTACGTGATCATGAGCGCGGCGAGCGCGCCATGGTGGTCGTGGACCTTCACCTCGAGGTCGTCGACGTCGACGTTCCCGTGGTCATCGGTCGCCACGACGATCACACGCATGCCGGCCATCACCGCGCTGGCGGCGTTCGTGCCGTGCGCCGACGCCGGGATCAAGCACACGTCGCGGTCGTGGTCGTCGCGGCTCTCGTGGTACGCCTTGATCGCGAGCAGGCCCGCCAGCTCGCCCTGCGAGCCCGCGTTGGGTTGCAGCGACACCGCGTCGTAGCCGGTGATCTCGCAGAGCCAGTGCTCGAGCTCGTCGAAGAGCTGGAGGTACCCGGCGGCCTGCTCGAGGGGCGCGAACGGGTGGATCGCGGCGAACTCCGGCCGAGGTGGAATCGCGTGTGTGGACATGGGGGGATGGTTGATGGTTGATGGTTGATGGTTGATGGTTGATGGTTGATCGAGATCGTTGCAGAACTACTCGGCCGGCGTGTACTCCATGCCGGTCGCCAATTCCCGAGCGACGAACATCCCCCCCGGCACCTCATAACCTTTCGCCGTCATCCGTCGCAGGCAGCCGGGTTCGTGACCCGTTGCGTAGAACGCTCCCTGAATGTGTCCGTTCTCGCCC
>CAZHKE010000002.1:123279-142536 GCA_964532485.1 uncultured Bifidobacteriaceae bacterium | reverse complement strand
CGACTCCGAGCACGGTGAGCCCGCGCCGGGCCAGCGCGAGCGAGTGCCGACCGGGGCCGCACCCGACGTCGAGCACGTGCTGGCCGGGCGCGAGCCCGAGCGCGTCGACGAGGAAGTCGACTTCTTGCTCGGTCCCCTTCGTGAACGAGTTCCGCAGGTAGGCGGGACCCAGGAATCGAGCGAGCTCGTTGAACCACAGCACGCGGCGCGGCTTCTCCACTGAGCGCCCGTACCTTGGCGCGGTCAGGCCGCGCCGGCCCGCACTCCGACCGTGACGCGAGGCGGTCGTGGCCGCGTCGACGCGACCACGACCCCCCTCGACCTTGCCCGAGCTAGTTGCCCGAGCTGGAACCACCGCCCGAGCTCGACCCGCCCGAGCTGGAACCACCGCCCGAGCTCGACCCGCCCGAGCTCGACCCGCCCGAGCTCGAGCCATCGGAGCTGGAGTCGCCGTCGGTCGAGCAGTCGCTCGTGCTCGGATCACACGTGTCCGACGAGGAGCAGTCGCTCTCGCTCGGATCACACGTGTCCGAGGACGAGCAGTCGCTCTCGTTCGGATCACACGTGTCCGACGACGGCGCGCAGTTCTTCTTGCAGCTGTCCGACGGATAGGCGCAGTCCTCGGTGCACTTGTCCGAAGGAGACGTGCAGTGCTTGGTGCACTGGCTCGAATCCGACTCGCAGTGGTTCTTGCAGGTGTCCGAGGGTGTCCAGCAGTGCTTCGTGCAGTCGGTGGAGTCCGAGAAGCAGTGCTGGGTGCACTTGTTCGATGGGCTCCAGCACCAGCTCTTGCACTTGTTCGACGGGTAGGTGCAGTCGTGCTTGCAGGGGTTCGACGAGCCCGTCGTGGTCGTCGGCGGTGGGTACTTCGTGGTGTAGTCGGTGCACCAGCGGATCACGGTACCCAGGTAGTTGTTCCAGGCCTCGGTGTCCCCGACGGAGGTGGCGGACCCGTAGGAGTTCTTCGTCCCCTCCTTCGCATCGCCCGAGCTGGCGTTGAGCCCCTCGCCCCACTGCTGCAGCTCCGACTTCTGCTCGTCGGTGTAGCTCGATTGCTCGACGGCCTTGCCGTCGGGCCCGGTGTAGCCGTCGAACTGGCTGCACCAGTAGACGGGCGGCTGGGGACAGGAGGGCCCCGGCGTGCAGGAGGTCTTCGGTGGCGTCGGGTACCACGTGGGCGGGTTGCAGCCCGGCTCGCCCGGGTAGCAGATGTCCGACGGGTAGCAGTTCTGGTGCTTCGGATCGCAGTCGTCCGAGGACGAGCAGTCGCTCTGGCTCGGGTCGCAGCTGTCCGAGGACGAGCAGTCGCTCTGGCTCGGGTCGCACGTGCCCGACGACGAGCAGTCGCTCTGACTCGGATCACAGTTGCCCGACGACGAGGACGAGCAGTCGCTCGTGCTCGGATCGCAGGTGCCGGAATCGCTCGACGATCCCTGATCCGAACCGCTCGAACCACCCTGGCTCGAACCACCCTGGCTCGAACCGCCTGACTGGCCAGCAACGACGGTCTCTCGGGCCGTCCCGGGGGCGTGGGCCGAGGCGCCGGTGGCCCCCACGCCGATCATGCCCGCCGCGAGCATGCTCGCCGAGAGGAGGACCATCGCCAGTCGTCGAAATCGCATGCACCGAGCTCCCAACCAAGATGACGGAACCGGGCGAACGTACTCGGCGATATGTGCGTATTCTGCGCGCATCGTGCGCGCATCGTGCGCGCATCGGGAGGCCCCCCCCGGCCCCACCGCTCCCTACTTCGCCGCGGCCCAGCTCTCGCCGAAGCCCACGTCGACGACGAGGGGGACCTCGAGGGTCGCGACCGACTCCATCGTCTCGCGGATGACCGGCTCGACGCGCGCCCGCTCCCCCTCCGGAACCTCGAAGACGAGCTCGTCGTGCACGGTGAGCAGCATCTGCGTCGCGAACGCACCGCCCTCGAGCGCACGGTCCACCGCCACCATCGCGAGCTTGAAGATGTCGGCCGCCGACCCCTGGATCGGCGCGTTCTGGGCCATCCGCTCCCCCATCTGACGGATGCGGAAGTTGTCGGACGACAGCTCGGTGATCTGCCGACGCCGTCCGAAGATCGTGGTGGTGTAGCCGCGCTGCTTCGCTTCGGCGACCGTCTTCGACATGTAGGCCACGACGTTGGGGAACGCTTCGAAGTAGTCGTCGAGGATCTCGCGCGCCTCCTCGGTCGGGACGCCCATGCGCTGCCCGAGGCCGTACGCCTCCATCCCGTACGCGAGCCCGTAGTTCACGACCTTGGCGAACCGTCGGTCCTCCGGAGTGACGTCGGACTCGGGCCGGTGGAAGACCTTCGCCGCGGTCGCCGTGTGGATGTCCACGCCGCGGTCGAACGCGTCGATCAGCCCCGGGTCCTCCGCGAGGTCCGCCAGCACCCGCAGCTCGATCTGCGAGTAGTCGGCCGTGAGCAGCCCGGCCCCGTCGGCAGCCACGAACGCGCGCCGGAACTCGCGCCCGTCGGCCGTGCGCACCGGGATGTTCTGGAGGTTCGGGTCGGAGCTCGAGATGCGCCCGGTCGTCGTGTCGGTCTGTCTGAAGGTCGCGTGGACGCGCCCGTCGTCGCGCACGAGCGGCGGCAGCGCGTCGGCGTAGGTGTTCCGGAGCTTCTCGACCTCTCGGTACCGCAACAGGTCGGCGACGACCGGGTGGTCCTCGGCCATCTTCTGCAGCGAGTCGGCGTCGGTGGACGGGCCGGTCTTCGTCTTCTTCACCGGCGTCAGGCCGAGCTTCTCGAACAGCACCACCCGCAGCTGCGGCGTGCTGTTGACGTTGAACTCCTCACCGGCGTGGGCCCAGATCTGCTTCTCGAGTCGATCGCATTCCTTGTTGAGCTCCGCGCTCAGCTCGCTGAGGAAGTGCATGTCGACGCGGATGCCGGCGCGCTCCATCTTCGCGAGCACGCGCACCAGCGGACGCTCGAAGCGCTCGTAGAGATCGGACAGCTGGCGGGCCTCCAGCGCCTCGGCGAGCGCGTCGGAGAGGCGAAGCACGACGGCCGCCCGGCGCCCCGTCTGCTCCGCACCACCGGTGCCGCCGAGGTCGAGCTGGCCCTCCTCGACGTCGGACGACTTCAGCTCGACCGACAGGTAGCGCAGCGAGAGGTCTTCGAGCAGGTACTTGCCCTCCGCCGGATCGAGCAGGTACGCCATGACCGCGGTGTCGCGGTCGAGCGTCCGCACGTCGACCCCCAGGCCGTGGATGAGCTCTTTCGCTCGGTGCACGACCAGCGGCGGCCCGCCGCCGGCGACGAGCTCACCGCCGGCCGCGAGCACCTCGGAGTCACGCAGCAGCGAACCGTCGAGGTACGACACGTGGCCGTGGGCGTCGGCAGCTGCCAGCCCGACGAGGGCGCTGCGTCCGGGGGCGCCGTCCCACTCGGGCTCGAGCACGTAGCGCTCGCTCGTCCTCGCGAACGCGCGCAGCCGCTCGGCCGCAGCCGTCGGGTCGCGCAGCACCTCGACGTCGACTTCGAGCTGCTCGGCTTCGGGCATCGCCGCAGTGGCACCGACCGCCTCCATCATCCGCGGCAGCAGCGTGCGGAACTCGAGCTGGTCGAAGAGGACGCGCACGCGCTCGGGGTCGAACGAGCCCTGACGCAGGTCGTCGGCGTCAGCACCGCAGTCGACATCGAGCCGCAACAACGACATCTCGCGGTTGAGCCGCACGCGATCGGCCATGTCGGTGAGGTTCTGTCGCTGCTTCGGCGGGAGCTCGTCGACGTGCGCCAGGATGCTGTCGACGCCGCCGTAGGTCGTGATCAGCTTCGCGGCGGTCTTCTCGCCGATGCCCGGGACCCCGGGCAGGTTGTCGCTGTTGTCGCCCCGCAACGCGGCGTACTCGGGGTACTGCGCGGGCGTCACACCGCCGGTGCGCTCGACGATTCCCGCTTCGTCGTAGAGCGCGTAGTCGGACACGCCGCGCATGTTGTACAGGACCTTGAGATGCGGGTCGCGCACGAGCTGGAACGTGTCGCGGTCACCGGTGACGACCACCACATCGATGCCGTCGTCTGCCGCACGGGTCGCGAGCGTGGCGATGACGTCGTCCGCCTCGACGCCCTCGACCTCGAGTGTCGGGATCTCGAGGGCGTCGAGCACCTCACGGATGAGCGGCATCTGGGAGCGGAAGATGTCGGGTGCTGCCTTGCGACCCGCCTTGTACTCGGCGTCCATGTCGTCGCGGAACGTTCGCCCCGGGGCGTCGAAGGCAACGGCGATGTGGTCGGGCTGCTCGTCGGCGATCACCTTCGTGAGCATCGACGTGAAGCCGTAGACGGCGTTCGTGATGGTGCCGTTGGCGGTCGCCAGGTCGGTGGGCAGCGCATAGAACGCGCGGAATGCCAGCGAGTGCCCGTCGAGCAAGAGCAGCTTCGACACGCGCCGATGGTACGCCGCTACTAGCGCGCTGCTCGCGGTGCGCGGGCGCAACCTCTACGGCGTCAGCTCGCCGTCGACGACCTGGCGCGCGATCTCGCCGATCTTCACCCGCTCGCTCATCGCCCGGGTCTGGATGAAGCGCCAGGCGCTGTGCTCGTCGAAGCCGTGCTCGTCCATCAGGAGGCCCTTGGCACGGTCGATGATCTTGCGCGACTCGAGACGTGCCTGGAGGTCGTCGACGTGACGCTCGAGCGACGTCAGCTCGGCGTGGCGAGCGAGCGCGAGCTCGATCGCCGGCATGAGATCGCTCTTCTGGAACGGCTTCACGAGGTAGGCCAGCGCTCCCGCGTCACGGGCCTGCTCCACGAGGTCGCGTTGCGAGAACGCGGTGAGGATGAGGACGGCGGCGAGGCGCTCGGCGGTGATCTGGCGGGCAGCCGACAGACCGTCGAGGCCGGGCATCTTCACGTCGAGGATGACGAGATCGGGCACGAGCTCCCGCACGAGGTCGATGGCCTCGTCGCCGCGCCCGGTCTCGCCGACGACGGCGTACCCCTCTTCTTCGAGGAGCTCCTTGAGGTCGAGACGGATGATCGCCTCGTCCTCGGCGATCACGACGCGGGGCGCTGCGGCGGCATCACTCATGGGTGGGTCCGTCGCTCAGCGGGCCGAGAGCTCGGCCGACATGCGGTCGAGCAGCGCGTCCTGCTCGCGCTCGAGCTCGGCGATCGAGAGCACGAGGGCATCGCGGTGCCGCGCCAGCGCGTCGGCGTGACGCCGGGCGTCACGTGCCTCGGCGTCGGTCAGCGGGGTCTCGGCGACGAGCGCGCGCAGCCGAGCGTCCTCGGCCTCGTCCTCCAGGAACACGAGCTGCTCCTCCGTGACCGCCCGCTCGGCCCGGAGGCGCTTGAGTCGGTCACTGACGTCGACGAGGCGGCGTTGCAGGATCGAACGCGCCATGGACGGGAAAGTCTACGAGCCAGAGGATGCGCCGTCAGGGTTCGAATCGTGTGGCACGGTGGGCTGGTACCCATGAGCCACCATCCGATCTTCACTCCCGAGCACGACGAGCTGCGGGCCGCGGTCCGGCGGTTCGTCGAGACCGAGCTCGAGCCCCACGTCGACGACTGGGAGGACGCCGGTCACTTCCCGGACGACGTGTTTCGCCGCGCCGGTGAGCTCGGGTTCCTCGGCCTCCACTACCCCGAGCGCTGGGGTGGCAGCGGCGGCGACCTCGCGGCCGAGGTCGTGTTCGTGGAGGAGCTGGCGAAGTCGGGATGCGGTGCGATCGCGATGGCCCTGGGAGTGCAGACCGACATGGCGACGCCTGCGCTCGCCGAGTTCGGCACGGATGACCAGCGCGAGCGCTACCTCCGTCCGGCGATCGCCGGCGAGAAGATCGCGGCGATCGCGATCACCGAGCCCGACGCCGGATCCGATGTCGCGGGCATCAAGACGCGCGCCGTGCGCGACGGCGACTCCTGGCGCGTCGACGGAGCGAAGCTCTACATCACGAACGGCGCCCGGGCGGACTTCATGACGACGGTGGCGAAGACCGACCCAGCCGCCGGCCACGCCGGCATCTCGTTGTTCCTCGTCGACACCGCGCTGCCCGGCGTCAGCGTGTCGCGCAAGCTCGAGAAGCTCGGGATGCGTTCCAGCGACACCGCGGAGATCGCGCTCGACGGCGTGCTCGTGCCGCACGACAACCTCATCGGGCTCGAGCCCGGCCAGGGATTCGCTCAGCTCATGTGGCAGCTCCAGTACGAACGCATCTCGGGTGCGGCCGCGTGCATCGGGTACGCCGACGCCGTGCTCAGCGAGACGATCCAGTACGCGCGCGACCGTACGGCCTTCGGACGGCCGCTCTCGGGGCACCAGGTGATCGCGCACAAGCTCGCCGATGCGGCGACCGAGCTGGAGGCCGCGCGCGCGCTCGTGTACGACACGGTCTGGCAGCTTCAGCACGGCGACTACCCCGTCGCGATGATCTCGATGGCGAAGAAGTACTCGGCGCAGGTCTTCAACCGGCTCGCCGACGCCTGCCTCCAGGTGCACGGAGGGGCCGGCTACATGTCCGAGTACCGCGTGTCACGCGCGTTCCGCGACGCTCGCCTGCAGCGCATCGGAGCCGGCACCGACGAGATCATGAACGAGGTGATCGCGAAGCGCCTCGGCATCTCCACCTGACCTCACCTGCCGAAGCGGCACTCCTCAGGTCACCGACGGTGCCCCTGGAAGTCCTCGAGGCCGAGGACCCTCCGCTACCGGACTAGCCGGTGAACGCCGGAGCGACGACCACCGGCTCCGGGACCGCGAACGTGTTGGTGAACGTGACCGTCCCGTTCTGGGTCGTGATGCTGGTGTCGTTGGTGTAGTCGATCGTGGCCGGACCCTGATCGGTGCCGCTCGCGGCGGCACAACCACCCGGCTCCTGGCCGTCCAGCGTCGTGAACTCGTAGTCGCACGTCCACGTCGTGCTCACCGCTTCCGGCGAGCCGGTCTCGGTGACCGAGCAGCTGAAGGGAGTCTGGGTGTTCTGGTCCCGCGAGGAGACCCACGCGCCGCCCTGGATCACGAACGCGGGGTTGTCCGTGGTCGTGGGCGCACCCGTGGCGTCGAACTCCAGGTTGGCTTCGAGTCCGCCGTCGGGGCAGCTGACGTTCACCGTGAACCCGCTCGGCGCGGGCCCGGTCACGACCTTGCGCACCGTGATCGATTCAGACCTCAGCTCCCCAGCCCCAGAGCTGCCCGCGAAGAGCACCACACCCAGTGTCAACCCGAAGAAGATGGCCGCAACCCGCCGCATCCCTACCGTCGCCCGTCCGATGGTGCCTCTCTCGAGACCCTACCCCACCCCGCCGCAAACGGACAGGAATCGAGTTGCTCAGCGGCACGTTGGGCACCTTCGCTCTCCAAGGAGGCCCGGGAAGGAGGCCCGGGCTGACGAATGTCCCTGGGATCTACAGCTAGCCGGTGAACGCCGGAACGACGACCACCGGCTCTGGTACGAACGTGTTCGTGACCGTCACCGTCGCGTCCTGGCCCTCTTGCTCGATGAAGACCGTCATCGGGTCCTCCTGCGGGCCAGCCGCCGCGCAGGGATCGGTCACCTGCTGCGCTTCGGCGTCGGGGCTCACCGGCGCTTCGGCGTCGTCAGGCCAGCCGGCAGCGTCCTGATCTACGGGGATCTGGCCCTCGCACGCGTAGGTCACCGACGCCGCACCACCGGTCTCGGTCTCGGTGACGGTGCAGGTGCCCGCGTTGACGAACGTGAAGACGTTGGCGACCTGCGGGTCACCCGCCTCGTCGAAGTCGACGGTCGCCGAGGCAACAGGATCACCTCCGGGATTGGCGATGATCGGCTCGCCGGTACGTTCGCGCTCGCACGCGAGGGTCACCGCGAACTCGGTCCCCGGCGGGACGGGCCCGACGACCTCCTTCTCGATGGTCAGGGGTGCGGCACCGATGGACCCCGCACCCGCGGGGACCAGCGCGGTGCCCGTCAGCGCCACCACGCCGACCGTCAACGAGCCCAGCACCAGGATCCGTCGCATCACGCTCTCCGCCCTCCGAAAGGTCTGCCAGAACGCCGGAACCCTAACGCACCCCTCGCGCGGGCCGAGGATTCTCGAGCTGCGAGGCGATTCCGGAGCGGCCCGGGATCAGGTCGCTGCTCATGCTGCTCGGTCGTTCGCGGCCAGGAACTCGAGCACGACTCGGTTCCACTCCTCTGGTGACTCGAAGTACGGCGAGTGACCTGACGCGGGGATCTGCTCGACCGTCGCGCTGCGGAGGACGCCCGCGCAGTCCTCGATGACCGCCGGGGGGAAGATGTCGTCTTCACCCCCGACCACGAACATCGTCGGCACCGCCACCGCGGCGACCTCGTCGGGCGGCCAGGTCGTGGTGAGCAACGCGCTCAGCCGCTCCTGCGCGAGCGCGGGGTTGAGGCTGCCGATCGCCTGGTAGAGCGCCGCGCCGGTCGGGTCGTCGCGCACGAAGCGCTTCCCCAGCGCGAACGAGTCCGCGTAGCCCTCGCGGTCGCCACTGAGCTTGCGCCGCTCGAGGTACTCGCCCCAGTTCGTTGCGACGGCGTCGGTCCCGATGCCCGCGACGGTGTCGGCGAGCGTGAGGCTCACCACCCGGTCGGGATGGCCGATCGCGAACCCCAGCGCGGTCCATCCGCCCATCGACTGCGCGACGACGTGGGCGCGGGCGACGCCCGCGGCGTCGAGGACGGCACCGAGGTCGTCGCGTGACACGTACGGGTCGCCGACGCCGTCGTCCGCGCGTGTTCTGCCGAAGCCGCGGTGATCCCACGTGACGACCGCGCGTGACGCGACCATGGCTGCCACCTGCCGGAACCAGATCGCGTGGTTGCCCCCCGCGCCGTGGCAGAGCACGACCGGCGTCGCACCGCTGAAGTCGGCCGGTTCCGTGACCTCGAGATAGATGGATGCACCGGGCACCGGTGCTTCGAGGCACCGCCGTTCGATGGCCATGAACGGACGCTACGTCTCTGGACGCCTGGGTAGCCTGGGTGCTGCTCCGGCGGCGTAGCCCAACGGCAGAGGCACCGGATTCAAGACCCGGGCAGTGAGGGTTCGAATCCCTCCGCCGCCACTCACCGTCATCGGGCTCGTGGCCCGAGGAGCGTGCCGACGCCAAGAGATCACCCGGGATTCGCGACGTCCGCCACGTAGAATGTTCGCCTTGTCGTTCGTGGGCACCGACTGGGTTCCGTGGATCGTCGGCCTGTCCATCGTCTCAGTGGTCGTGCTGGTGCTGATCCTCGTTGCGCCCTGGAAGAGCGTGCGGTCCGAGCGCGGGCTCGACGAGGAAGCCGAGACCCGCCTCCTCCTCGGCGAGGACCCCGAGGCGATCGAGCGCGACCTCGAGGCCCGCGAGGCCGAGCGGCGCAGCCGTGTGTCGGAGCTGCGCCCCCGCGAGGACCGGTAGCGCCACTCACGCAGGCGCGTCGGCGATCGCGAAGAAGAGGCGCGCCGAGCAGGCCGTCTCACCGTCGACCGTCGCCGTCGCCTGACCCCAGCCACCGCGCGCCGAGAGCCGCTCGAGCGCGACGTGCATCGTGAGCTCGTCACCCGGGACCACGAGGCGACGCCAGCGCACCTTCTCGACTCCGCCGAAGAGCGGCAGCTTGCCGGCGTAGCGCTCATCGGCGAGCACCGCGATCGCGCCGGCCTGGGCGAGCGCCTCGAGCTGGATGACACCTGGGAAGACCGGGTTGCCCGGGAAGTGTCCCGCGAGGAACGCCTCGTCGCCGGTCACCCGGTACCGAGCGATCACCGACCCCGCGGGGTCGAACTCGTCCACGGCATCGACGAAGCGGAACGGAGGACGGTGCGGGAGCAGCAGGATCAGCTCGTCAGAGCGCTCGTGCGGCGTCATCTCGACCGCGACGCTACCGCCGGCCCTCGAGCCTGCAGCACCAGGCGCGGACGATCGGTACGGGGGAACCCGGGAAGTTACCTGTGGGTACCTGTAACCCGACCTCTCAGCGTTCGGTCCAACCTGTTCGCGGCACGGGAGAGGGGTTGCTGCGTGGCGATCGCCGTCATCTTCCCCGGACAGGGGACACAGGCACCGGGCATGGGCGCGACCTGGACCGACGACCCGGCCTGGGTCGTGGTCGAGCGCGCCGAGCACGCCTTCGGTGAGCAGCTCGCGCCCCTCCTCCTCGACGCGCCTGCGGATGCGCTCGCCCGCACCCGTGAGGCGCAGCTCGCGGTGCTCCTGACGTCGCTCGTCGCCTGGGAAGCCGTGCGCGAGCACGTCCCGGCGCCGATCGCCTTCGCGGGCCACTCCCTCGGACAGGTGACCGCTCTCATCGCCTCCGGCGCGCTGCCGCTCGACGCCGGCGTCCGGTTCGCGGCCCGGCGCGCCGAGCTCACCCAGCGCGCCGCGGACGCGCACCCCGGGAGGATGGCTGCGCTGCTCGGCGCCACGGTCGAGCAGGCGTCGCAAGCATGCACGGCGGCGCCGGACGCCTGCTGGGTCGCCAACGACAACGCGCCGGGCCAGGTCGTGATCGCCGGGACTCCCGATGGCGTGGAGGCGGCCGGAGCGCGCGCCAAGGAGCTCGGCGTCAAGCGTGTGACGCCGCTGAACGTGGGCGGGGCGTTCCACACGCCGCTGATGCGCGACGCGGCCGACGCGCTGCCGTCGGAGCTCGAGTCCGTGCAGCTCTCCGAGCCCGCGGCACCCGTCGTGTCGAACCACGACGCCAAGGCCTACGACGACGGCTTCGGCTGGCGCGACCGCCTGCCCGAGCACGTGACCGTGCCGGTGCGGTGGCGCGAGTCGATGGAGACGATGGTCGGGCTCGGTGTGACCTCGTTCCTCGAAGTGGGTCATGGCTCGATGCTCGCCGCACTCGCGAAGCGCACGACACCCGACGTCCCCGTTCGCGCGGTCGCGACCCCCGCCGACGTGCAGTCACTCCAAGCGGAAACGGAGCTGGTCTGATGGAAGCGCTGATCGACCACGGTGAGGGCCTGCTCGTCCCGGAGCGGATGATCGTCGCGCCGGCGGTCGGGACGTTCCGCGCCGTCGACGTCACCGACAAGAGTCCCGTGCTGGCCGGCCAGACGGTCGGCATGGTCGATGGCCCCGGGACGTCGACGCCGGTCGCGAGCCCGTTCAGCGGCGAGATCGTGGGGATGCTCGTCCACCCCGGTGAGCGCCTGCGCGAGGGCCAGCCCGTAGCCTGGCTGCGCGTCTCGTAGCTGAACCCGACCGCACCGAGGACGAGGAAAGAGGATGCGCGCGTCGATCGCGGGATGGGGCTTCGCAGTTCCCGACCAGCGGCTCACCAACGCCGATCTCGAACGCCGCGTCGACACGACCGACGCCTGGATCGTCGAGCGCACCGGGATCCGCGAGCGACGGGTCGCCGCACCGACCGAGACGACGGCGAGCCTGGCGATCGAGGCCGGCACCGGGGCGATCAAGCAAGCGGGCATCACGCCCGAGGACGTCGATCTCCTCATCGTCGCCACCGCCACCCCGGAGCAGCCGATCCCCCACACGGGCGCGTTCGTCGGTGAAGGCCTGGGGCTGCGCTGCGGCTCGTTCGACCTCGGGGCCGGTTGCGCCGGCTTCGTGTACGAGCTGGTGGCCGGTGCCGCGCTGCTCACCGCCGGTCACATGGACAACGTCCTCGTGATCGGCGCAGAGACGCTGTCGCGCATCGTCGACCCGACCGACCGCGGCACGTGCATCCTCTTCGGTGACGGCGCGGCTGCCATGCTCCTCGAGAAGTCGCCCGACGACGCGCCCGGTGTCCTCGCTTGGGATCTGGGGTGTGACGGCTCTGCGAGCGGGCTGCTCAGCGTCCCGGCCGGCGGCAGCCGGCTTCCGACGACGCCGGAGACGATCAGCGAGGGCCTGCAGTTCATCAAGATGCAGGGGCAAGAGGTCTTCCGCCGAGCCGTGCGCGCGGTCGTCGACTCCGCGCGGCTCACACTCGAGCGCGCGAACCTGACCGCCGACGACGTCGACTGGTTCGTCCCCCACCAGGCGAACCTACGGATCATCGAGGCCGCGGCTTCGCGACTCGAGATCCCGATGGAGCGCACCATCGTGAACATCGAGCGCTACGGCAACACGTCGGCGGCGTCGATCCCGCTCGCGATGTCGGAGGCCGTCGACGACGGCCGCGTCGGCGACGGTGACGTCCTGCTCCTCAGCGGTTTCGGCGCGGGGATGACCTGGGGCAGTGCCGCCCTGCGCTGGGGCCGCTCGACGTGAGCCGCACCGCGCTCGTCACCGGCGCGTCCCGCGGAATCGGTCGCGCGATCGCGACCGCACTCGGCACAGCCGGGCAACGGGTCGCGTGCTGCTACGCCTCCGACTCGGCAGCCGCCGAAGAGACCTGCGGCGCCGTGGTCGAGGCCGGCGGCGAGGCGATCGCCGTCGCGGTAGACGTCGGCGACGCCGAGTCGGTCGACCGGGCCTTCCGAGAGGTCGAGGAGAAGCTCTCGCCGGTCGAGGTGCTGGTGAACAACGCCGGCATCACGGCCGACGGTCTCGTCGCTCGCATGAGCGAAGAGGCGTGGGCGTCCGTCGTCCAGATCAACCTCACGGGTGCCTTCCACACCATCCGCCGCGCGACCCCCAAGATGATGAGGGGCCGGTGGGGCCGCATCATCAACGTGTCGTCGGTGAGCGGGCACATCGGGGCGCCCGGACAGGCCAACTACTCGGCCGCGAAGGCAGGCCTGGTCGGCCTGAGCCGAGCGGTGGCGAGAGAGCTCGCATCACGGGGCATCACCTGTAACGTTGTGGCGCCCGGGCCTATCGTGACGGCAATGACCGACGAGATGCCCCCCGAGTGGCACAGCGTGATGCAGGCGACCGTGCCGCTCGGACGGCTGGGAACACCCGAGGAAGTGGGTGCTGTCGTCGGGTTCCTCGCCTCGGACGCCGCGGGATACATCACCGGCGCCGTCGTGCCCGTCGACGGCGGCTTGGGCATGGGGCACTAGGCGCCGGGCATCCCAGGCGTTGCACGACGATCGTGAAGGAGAGGACATCCGATGGAGCGCGACGAGGCAGTGGCCGCCCTGCGTGAGGTGGCGGTCGAGGTCCTCAGCGTCGAACCCGACGCCGTCACCGAAG
The DNA here is from genome assembly GCA_964532485.1 of uncultured Bifidobacteriaceae bacterium. GTDB lineage: Bacteria > Actinomycetota > Acidimicrobiia > IMCC26256 > PALSA-555 > DATBSK01. The sequence goes on along the minus strand of CAZHKE010000002.1, from coordinate 129,496 downwards.
AGGCTCGGTTCAAAGAGGATCTCGACGCTGACAGCCTCGACCTGGTCGAGCTGGTCATGGGGCTCGAAGAGCGCTTCGACATCTCGGTGCCCGAAGAGGACCTCGAAGGTGTCGCCACGGTCGGCCAAGCCGTCGACCTCGTCATGAGCAAGGTAGACGAGTAGGTATGTCTGACTTCCGCGATCACCGCGGACGTCCACGTGTCGTCGTCACCGGCATGGGCGTCAAGACGCCCGGGGGCTGCGACCTCGACACCTTCTGGACGAACCTCCGCGAGGCGCGGCCGATGGCGGGCCCGATTCAGGCGTTCGACGCGTCCGAAGAGCCCGTGCGCTTCGCGTGCGAGGTGCGCGACTTCGACCCCGAGGGCTACTTCACGACCAAGGAGGTCCGGCGCCAGGATCGAGTCACCCAGCTCGGCTTCGGCGCGGCCGCGGACGCGCTCGAGGACTCTGGCGACCTCGGCGCAACTGACCCCGACCGGTGTGCCGTGATCGCAGCGACCGGAATCGGCGGACTCCACACGCTCGAGGAGAACTGCAAGGCGTACTTCGACAGGGGCCCGTCGCGAGTCAGTCCGTTCTTCGTCCCGATGATGATGCCGAACGCGACCGCGGGCGTGATCTCGATGCGCTTCGGCTGGACCGGCCCGGCACTCTGCATCGCGACCGCCTGCGCGGCCGGCGCGAACGCGATCGGTGAAGGTGCGAGGCTCGTGCGCGACGGATCCTCCGACGTCGTCCTGGCAGGAGGCACCGAGTTCCCGATCACGCCGATCACGCTCGCCGCGTTCGCGCGCATGACAGCGCTCAGCACCCGCAACGACGATCCCGAGCGTGCATCCCGACCGTTCGACGCCGATCGCGACGGGTTCGTGATCGGGGAGGGTGCCGGGTTCTTCGTGCTGGAGTCGCTCGAGCGCGCCCGCGCGCGCGATACACGGATCTACGGGGAGATCGCCGGATACGGACGCAATGCCGACGCGTACCACATCACCGCCCCGTCACCAGGCGGCGCCGGTGCCGCGGCCTGCATGCAGCAGGCACTCGACGACAGCGGGCTCGCCGCGGGCGACATCGGGCACGTGAACGCGCACGGCACGTCGACCGACCTCAACGACCTCGCCGAGGCGCAGGCCATCAACAAGGTCTTCGGTGACGACGCGCCACCCGTCACGTCCAACAAGGGCGTGCTCGGCCACATGATCGGCGGTGCCGGTGCCGCCGAGGCGGTCGCCGCGATGCTGTCGATCCGCGACGGCATCGTGCCACCAACGGCGAACTTCCAGAAGCCCGGCGAGGACATCACGCTCGACATCGTTGCCGGAGCAGTACGTGAGATCGGTCCGCAACCGGTGATCTCGAACTCCTTCGGCTTCGGTGGCCACAACGCCTCGTTGGTGCTGACCCCGACCTCGTGAGTTCGGGCGCGTGACCTCGGCCGCGACGCCGCTTCCGCTCGGCGCGCGGCGTAGCGATGCCGCGTCGGGATCGCTGCACGAGTTCGCCGGACGAACCGTCGCCGCCTTCACGCTGCGCGGCGGCAAGCATGTCGGTGCGATCGGCCCTCCCGAGGGCGCGACGCTCGAGCAGACCATCCGGGCCGCGATCGACATCGGCGTCCCGGTCGTCGGGACGATCGCGTCCTCGGGTGCGGACGTGGTCGAGGGCGTCTCGTCGCTCCACGCGTGGGGCCGCGTCGCGAAGGCATTGACCGACGCGTCGGGCGTGGTCCCGACCGTGCTCGTCGTGGACGGGCCCTGCGTGTCGGGCCCGGCCCTGTTGCTCGGCCTCGCCGACATCGTCGTGATGACCGAGGAGGCCTTCGCCTACGTGAGCGGTCCCGACACCGTGCGAGCGTTCACTGGCATCGCCGTCGACCACCGAGGTCTCGGAGGTGCCGCGTACCACGACACGCGCAGCGGCGTGGCGTCCCTGGTCGTCGCCCACGAGCGGGCCGCCCGTGAGACCGTCGCCACTCTTCTCGAGTACCTGCCCTCGAACCACCTCGACGATCCGCCGCGCTGGTCGAGCGACGACCCCGTCGACCGCGATTGCACACGTGCCGCGTCCGTCGTGCCCGAACGCTCGAACGCTTCGTACGACATGCGAACGATCATCGAGGACGTGCTCGACCCGGACTCGCTCCTCGAGCTCCGACCGCGACATGCCTGCAACCTGCTCACGGCACTCGGGCGGCTCGACGGTCGCACGGTCGGCATCGTGGCGAACCAGCCACAGCAACGAGCAGGCACGATCGACATCGAGGCGTCCGCGAAGGCGGCGCGCTTCGTCCAGTGGTGCGACTGCTTCAACGTCCCTCTCCTCACGTTCGTCGACACCCCAGGCTTCGAACCGGGCAAGGACCTGGAATGGCGCGGCATGATCCGCCACGGAGCCGAGCTCGTGCACGCGTACGCCGCGGCGACCGTGCCACGGCTCTGTGTCGTGGTTCGAAAGGCGTTCGGTGGCGCGTACATCGTGATGGACTCGAAGGGCCTCGGGAACGACTGGTGCGGCGCCTGGCCAAGTGCCGAGATCGCCGTCATGGGTGCGCCCGGCGCCGTCGAGATCCTCCACGGCAGGACCCTGCGCGAGCTCGCGTCCGACGACGAGCGGCTTCGCCGCCAGGCCGACCTGGAGCACGCGCACGAGGAGCGATTCGCAAATCCGTACCTGGCCGCCGAGCGGGGCTTCGTCGACGACGTCATCACGGCCGTCGACACCCGCCGCGTGCTCGCCGACGCGCTCGACCGCTTCTCGACCAAGCGGGAGCGGACGCCGTCTCGCCGGCATGCCAACTCGCCGCTGTAGGTTGTCCCGATGCTGCTCGACGGGAAGCGCATCCTCGTCACCGGCGTGCTGAACGACGCGTCGATCGCGTTCTCGGTGGCGCGTCGAGCTCAGGAGGAGGGCGCCGAGGTCGTCCTGACGTCGTTCGGGCGAGTCATGCGCCTCACCGAGCGCACTGCGAAGCGCCTGCCGGCCGAACCGACGATCGCCGAGCTCGACGTGTCGAACCCCGGCGACCTCGAGGCGCTCGCCGAGCGCGTCGGCGGGAAGCTCGACGGCGTGCTGCACGCGATCGGCTTCGCTCCCGAGTCGTGCCTCGGGGGTGGGTTCCTCGACGCGCCGTGGGAGGACGTCGCCATCGCGCTGCAGGTCTCGGCCTACTCCCTGAAGTCACTCGTGAAGGCGGCGCTCCCCCTGATGGATCGGGGTGCATCCGTCGTCGGTCTCGACTTCGACAACCGCGTCGCGTGGCCGGTCTACGACTGGATGGGCGTGGCGAAGTCGGCGTTCGAGTCGGTGTCGCGCTACCTCGCGAAGGAGCTCGGGCCCCAGGGCATCCGCGTCAACCTCGTCGCCGCCGGTCCGGTCCGCACGATGGCCGCGAGGAGCATCCCCGGGTTCGAGGCCTTCGAAGACGTCTGGAACGACCGCGCACCGCTGGGCTGGGACATCCGCGACCCGGAGCCGGTCGCGTCCGCGTGCGTCGCCCTCCTGTCGGATCTGTTCCCCGCGACGACGGGCGAGATGGTCCACGTCGACGGCGGCTACCACGCCATCGGCGCCTGACGCCCTAGCTCACCCCTCGAGCGCGGCCTTGACCTTCGGGACCGTGTCCTTCGGGCTCACCTTGTAGAAGGCAGCGGCCAACTTCCCCTGTTCGTCGACCACGAACGCGGATCGGACGATCCCCATGTACTTCTTCCCGTACATCGACTTCTCGCCCCAGGTGCCCCACTTCTCCGCGACCAGGTGATCGGTGTCCGAGAGCAGCGGGAACCCGAGCCTGTACTTCGTGTCGAACCTCTGCTGCTTCTCCGGCGTGTCGGGGCTGATGCCGAGCACGACCGCCTTGAGCTTCTTCAGATCGGGCATCGCGTCGCGCAGGGAGCACGACTGCGTCGTACACCCGGGTGTGTCGGCCTTCGGGTAGAAGTACACGACGACTCGCTTGCCCTTGAAGTCGCTCAGCTTGACCTTCTTGCCCTCCTGGTCGGTCAGCGTGAACGCGGGCGCCCTCGCTCCGACCTTCAGCTCTGCCACAGTCCCCCTCACGGCACCGCCGTCGTCCGACCATCTTGCCATCGGACGCCCCGACAGCGACGACGGCAGCGCCTTACAGTGACGCAGCGATGAACGAGACGACTCTCAGCGGCTTCACAGCCTCGGAGTTCACTGCCGACGGCCGGACCCGCACGGTCTACCGCGGCGGCGCGGGGCCGGCCGTCATCATCATCCACGAGGTGCCCGGGCTCCACCCCGGAGTGATCGACTTCGCGCGGCGCGTCGTCGACCGCGGGTTCCACGTTCGAATGCCGTCACTCTTCGGAACCCCGGGGAAGCCGGTGAGCTTCGGGTACGGCCTCAAGTCCCTGACGGGCGGCTGCGTGTCACGCGACTTCTCGTCCTGGGCGCTCGACCGCACCAGTCCGATCACGACGTGGTTGCGGGCGCTGGCTGCCGACGCGCACGAGGAGTGCGGCGGTCCCGGCGTGGGCGCGGTCGGCATGTGCTTCACGGGCGGGTTCGCGCTCGGGATGATGCTGGACGATCGGATGCTCGCCCCGGTCCTCAGCCAGCCGTCGTTGCCGTTCCCGGTCGGGAGGAAGCGCAGGGCGGCCGTCGGCGTCAGCGACGCCGACCTCGCGGTCGTCGCTCGTCGCGCCACCGAAGAGGGTGCGTGCGTCCTCGGGCTGCGGTTCACCAAGGACATGGCGGTACCGGCGGCCCGCTTCGACACGCTCCGCCGCGTGCTCGGCGATCGCTTCATCGCCGTGGAGATCGACTCGTCGAAGGGCAATGCGCACGGCTTCTCTCGCTCGGCCCACTCGGTGCTCACGGAGCACTTCGTCGACGAGCCGGGCAACCCGACGGTCGATGCGCTCGAGAGGGTGCTGTCGTTCTTCGACGAGCGTCTGCGCTAGACGTCGCCGATCTCGGCGCTGCAGACGGACGCGCCGCTGGTGTCGACGAGGTCGACCGACGCCGTGTCGTGGCTCCCGTCGAGCCGCCCGGACCACTCGCCGCGACCATCCTGGATCTCCATCGACCCGAGCACCGTGGAGGCATCGGGCGAGCGGAGCACGATGTCGTAGCGACCGTCGCTGACGGCGTAGTCGACCTTGATGGTGACAGCGGTCGCCGCGCCGCTCGCCGTGACGACGTCTCCGACCGGCACACCGTTCACGCCGACCATCGGGGTGCGCTCCAGGGTCGGGGCGACGGCCGACGCCGGGTCGCGGTTCGCGTCGATCATGCGGACGGCGACAACGCTGCCGATCGCGGCGGCCGCGACCGCGGCGGCGACCAGTGACACCACACGCCGTCTCGATCGGCGCGGCTGACGCATCATGGCGACGAGCCGGCTGGCGAGCCCCGCGGGGGGCTCGAGCTCGGGGGCGAGGTGCACGAGAGTGTCGGCGACACCGCTGAGATCGCTCAGCAGGGCTTGGCACGACGGGCAACGGTGCGTGTGCTCGAGCACCGCGGCGCGCTCGGCTCCGTCGAGCATCCCGAGCGCGAGGTCGGGTGCACGCTCTCTCGCGGCCGCGCAGTCCGGAGCGATCATCGGCCATCCCCCGCCACCGTCATTCGGTCCGCTCCTCGGACGCGATCAGCGTGCGCAACCTCATCATCGCGGCGCGAATTCGCGTCTTGGCCGTCCCGAGGGGGATGCCCTCGTGGTCGGCGACCTCGCGACCGCTGAGCCCCAGGACGCCGACGAGCACGATCGCGCGCCTCTGCTCGACGGGCAGCGTGGCAATCGCCTCCTGCAGCCGCTCGACGTCGGTGCTGATCACCGCGAGCTCGTCGGGTCCGCGCTCACCGGACGGCTCCGCGGTCGCGATCAGCGCTTCGGGATCGAACGCTGTCGCCCGGCGGACACGGATCTCGTCGATGGCGAGGTTCCGGGTGATGGTCAGCAACCAGGTCGCGACGCTGCCACGCCTCGGGTCGTACGCCGACGCATGACGCCACGCGCGCAGCATCGCTTCCTGCGCGACGTCCTCGGCGAGGCGGTCGTCGTTGGTGATCGTCCGCGCGAGCCCGAAGACTCGACGTTGGAAGCGGGCGACGAAGGCGTCGGTCGCATCGCGGTCGCCCGAGGCGAGACCTGCGTAGAGCGCTTCGTCGGAGACCGACCACATGGTGTGATACGGGCGAGGGAGGCATCGGGATTGCGCCCGGCCCCGCCGAGGCTATCCCCG
>CAZHKE010000002.1:66803-123179 GCA_964532485.1 uncultured Bifidobacteriaceae bacterium | reverse complement strand
CTGACGCCGGAGGCCGTGCCCGAAGAACCCGCCTCTCGGCCGCGCGTGCGCGTGGTAGTGATCCGGGATGTTCCGCATGTTGTCGTCGACGTAGTGCTCGTAGGTGAAGTGCACCGCCACGACCTCTCCGAGGCGCGCGTGCATGTGATCGAGCTCTGATGCCGACGGCGCCGTGCCATGCGGTCGCCACACGACCATCGGCACTGCGCAGATCTCGCACTCCGCGACCCAGCAGACATCGTCTTCGTGGAACCACTCGGTGATGCGCGCCGCCTCGCAGAGGTCGCAGTCGTCACTGAAAAGACGCCCGGCGTCGGGCGACGCGCCCGTGTCGGAGCTCATCGGTCCAGAGCCTCGCGAAGCTCGCGCACGAAGTCGTGTGCAGCGTCGGGCCCACCGCCGCGCAGCACCCGGCTCATCAGCGCGCTGCCGACGATCACACCGTCGGCTGCCTTCGCGGCGCTCACCGCCTGCTCCGGGGTCGAGATGCCGACTCCGAGCAGCACGGGGCGGTCGGTCACGGCCTTGCACCGCTTGCCCATCTCGACCGCCCGGCCCGCGAGGTGCTCGCGCTCGCCGGTGACTCCGAGCAGCGACACGCCGTAGACGAAGCCGCGTGAGCGGTCGCAGATGGCGCGGAGCCGGTCGTCGGTGGTCGTCGGCGCCGCGAGGAGCACGGTCTCGACACCCGCCGCGTCGGCCGCGTCGCCCCACCCGTCGAGCTCGTCGAGCGGCAGATCGGGGACGATCGCACCGTCGATTCCTGCGTCGGCCAACGACGAGGCGAACCGCTCGTGACCGGCGTGATGCACGGTGTTGTAGTACGTCATCACGACGAGCGGAACGTCGACCTCGAGTCGGCGCGCGTCGGCGATGATCCCGCTCGGCGTCGCACCGTCGCGCAGAGCACGTTGCGAGGCCTCCTGGATCGTGGGGCCGTCCATCACCGGATCTGAGAACGGGATGCCGATCTCCACCGCGTCGGCGCCGGCGGTGATGACGGCACGTACGACGTCGACCCACTCGCCGCCCAGGCCACCTGTCACATACGGCACCAGCAGCTTCGCGTGGACGTCGCGCCGAGCTCGCAGGTGCGGCTCGAGGTTCACGTGATCGACGTGCCGAGCACACGCTCGGCAACCTGCGCGGCGTCCTTGTCGCCTCGCCCCGACAGCGTGAGCAGCACGGTCGCGCCCGACGGGACCGTGTGCCCGATCTCTCGCGCGAGCCACCCGATCGCGTGCGCAGACTCGAGCGCGGGCACGATGCCCTCCGTCTCGGCGAGGAGGCCGAACCCCGCGATCGCTTCGTCGTCGGTCGCGATCTGGTACTCGGCGCGACCTGAGGCCGCCAGTGCGGCGTGCTCGGGTCCGACCCCCGGGTAGTCGAGACCCGCGCTGACCGAGTGCGCCTCGAGGATCTGACCGTGCTCGTCCTGGAGGTACAGCGAGCGGGCGCCGTGCAGCACCCCGGGGACGCCCCGCGCCACCGAGGCCCCGTGCTGACCCGTCTCGATGCCGAGACCGCCTGCCTCCACACCGACGAGTCGCGCGTCGGAGTCGAGGAACGCGGTGAACGTGCCGATCGCGTTCGAACCACCACCGACGCACGCGACGACGAAGTCGGGGGCGGCGCCGGCCAGCAGGTCCTTGCACTGGGCGCGTGCCTCGTCACCGACGACGCGCTGCAGCTCGCGCACGATCAGCGGGAACGGATGGGGACCGACGACCGAACCGATGCAGTAGTGCGTCGTCTCTACGCTGGCGACCCAGTCGCGCAGCGCGTCGTTGATGGCGTCCTTGAGCGTCGCGCTTCCCGAGTCGACCCGCACGACGTCGGCGCCGAGCAGGCGCATGCGGAACACGTTGAGAGCCTGACGCTCCACGTCGACGGCGCCCATGAACACGACGCAGTCGAGCCCGAACAGCGCGCACGCCGTCGCCGTCGCGACGCCGTGCTGCCCCGCGCCCGTCTCCGCGATGACGCGCTTCTTGCCCATACGGCGGGTCAGCAGCGCCTGGCCGAGCACGTTGTTGATCTTGTGGGAGCCCGTGTGGGTGAGGTCCTCGCGCTTGAGCAGCACACGGACACCGAGGCGCTCCGACAGCCGTCGACACTCTGTGACCGGAGTCGGTCGCCCCGCGTAGCTCGTGAGCAACCCGTCGAGCTCGGCGCGGAACTCCGGCGACGCCCATGCCGTCGTGAACTCGCGCTCGAGCTCCTCGAGCGCGGGGACGAGGGCCTCGGGGACGAACCGTCCCCCGAACTCGCCGAACCGCCCGATCGGCCTGTCGGTCATCGCGTGACGTCCGCCTGCCAGTCGTACAGCGACCCGTCGGCCGGCACCCAGCCGTCGGTCGCAACGTCGGCCCCGGCGCGCTGCGCCTCCTCGATGAACAGCCGCAGCTTGCGGGCGTCCTTGCGTCCGCTACCCGCCTCCGCCTCGACGCCCGTTGCCACGTCGACGCCCCACGGCCGCACGCGGTGGATCGCCTGACCGACGTTGTCGGCATCGAGCCCACCGGCGAGCAGGAGCCGCGCACCGGCCGGCAGGCCCTCGGCGAGCTCCCAGTCGAAGACCTGGCCCGAGCCCGGCTGCGCCGAGTCGAGCAGCACCACGTCGGCGCCGCCTTCGGTGGCCTGCGCGATCGCGGGATCACCGGCTCGAAAGCCCTGGATCAGGAACGGCACGCGCTCGCGCACGAAGCGGACCTCCGTCTTGGGCTCCCGACCGTGCAGCTGCGCGCCACCGAGCCCCGTGCTGTTGACGATCTCGACCACGCGCTCGGGGCGCTCGTCGCGGAAGACGCCGACAGTCGCCGTGCCGGGTGGAAGCCGCTTGAGGATGTCACGCACGTCGTTGGGCGTGACCTGTCGGGTGCTCCCGGGCGCGAAGTTGAAGCCGAGCGCGTCGGCGCCCAGCGCGACTGCGAGGAGCGCATCCTCTTCGCTCGTGATCCCGCAGATCTTCACGAACACGACTCCGACGGTACCGGACGCCGTTCCCGGCGCTTGACCAGTTCTGCCGGCACGACCGGCCCCGGTGGCGGCCGGTAGCCTGCCCGGCGAAATGGGACGGGTCGTCGACGAGCAGACGGTCGCGTCGCCGGCGGCGCCCGCCGAGGACTCGACGCGTGCGGTGTGGTCCGCGTGGTTCGTCCACTGGCGCTGGCCCGTCGTCGCGGCGTTCGTGGCGCTCTCGGTGCTGGTGGCCGCCGGGGCCGGCATCCCCGACCGGCCCTACCTCGTGTTCTGGCTCACCGCGCTGCTCGCCCTCGTCACGTGGCGCAACCCGAACCGTGTGGCGGGCGTCGTGTGGGACTGGCTCCCCATCCTCGTCATCGCCGGAGGGTACGACCTCGTGCGCAGTCGGGCCCCTGATCTCATCCCCCGCGCCACCACCGAGCCCCAGCTCCGCTTCGACGAGATCGTCTTCGGCGGCACCGCGCCCACGGTCCTGCTGCAGGACGCGATCGTCGAGCGCGGACGGGTCCAGTGGTGGGACTACCCCGCGTGGCTGATGTACCTCTCGCACTTCGTCTTCACGCTCGCGATCGCGCTGTGGTGCTACATCCGTCACCGCGACTGGTTCCACCGGCTCGCGCTCTTGATCATGACGGTGAGCATCTGCGGCTTCATCACCTACTTCGCCGTCCCGGCGGTCCCGCCGTGGCTCGCCAGCCGCAACGGGGCGCTCGAGCCGACGACGCGGATCGTGCACGCGGTGTGGGCCGACCTCGGAGTCCACAGCGCCGCGAAGGTGTTCGCCGGTGACGCGAAGCTCGCGAACCCCGTGGCCGCGCTCCCGTCGCTGCACGCGGCCTGGCCGTTCATGGTCCTGCTGTTGCTCTGGAACAAGGTCGGCCGTTGGCGCTGGGCGATCGTCGCCTACAACGCGGTGATGATCCTGGTGCTCGTCTACGGCGCCGAGCACTACGTGAGCGACATCCTGCTCGGCTGGCTGTACGCGACGGTCGTGTACCTCGTGGTCACGAGGATCATGGATCGACGCGAGGCGCGCCGAGCCGCAGCCGTCGGCACGACGTGACTCGACTCGTCCTCTACGAGCGGGACGGGCACGTCGCGACGATCACGTACAACCGCCCGGAGAAGCTCAACGCCATCACCGGAACCCTGCGCAACGAGCTCAACGCGGCCTGGGAGCGGTTCCGCGACGACGAGGAGGCATGGGTCGGCATCCTCACCGGCGCCGGCAAGGCGTTCTGCGCCGGTGCCGATCTCGTCGACGGCGCCGGCGCGGCCGGCACCTGGCCCGGATCCTTCTGGGAGATCCCCACGATCAACTCGTTCGAGTCCGGGCTCGAGGTGTGGAAGCCGACGATCGCCGCGGTCAACGGCTTCTGCCTCGGGTACGGCCTCACCGCGGCGAGCGCGTGCAATTTCGTGATCGCGGCCGACGACGCGCAGTTCGGGATGCCCGAGGTTCGCCTCGGCGTGCCGACGATCGTCGGCGCGATCCGACTTCCCCGGCGACTCGACCTGCAGCACGCGCTCGAGCTGCTGCTCACCGGCGACCGGATCGACGCGGATCGTGCGCTCGAGATCGGTCTGGCGTGGAAGGTGGTGCCGCGGGCCGAGCTGCTCGTCGAGGCGCGCGCGCTGGCCGATCGTCTGTGCCGGGGCGCGCCGCTGGCGGTGCGCGCGGTCAACGAGATGGCACACCGCGGCTCGAACGTGCCGTGGGAGGACGCCGTCCGCATGGGCGAGGCGATGCGCCGGCTCGTCGCCGCGACCGACGACGCCGAGGAAGGAATGCAAGCCGCCCGCGAGCGCCGCGCCCCCCGCTGGAAGGGCAGCTGAGTCGAACCAGCGAACCCGCCGTTCAGGCCGCGATCGACCGTTCAGGTCGCGATCGCCGCCAGGTCGCGGACGAGCGCGGTGGGGTCGTCGGCGCGGACGAGCGCTTCGCCGACGAGGACGGCGTCGAAGCCCGCGGCGGCCATGCGCTTCGCATCGACGACCGAGCGGATCGCGCTCTCGGCGACCGAGACCGCGTCCTTCGGCAGACGACCGACGAGGCGCTCGCCCACCGAGAGGTCCTCCTCGAAGCTCCCGAGGTCGCGGGCGTTGATGCCGACGAACGTCGCGCCGATCGCGATCGCGCGGTCGAGCTCGGCGTCGTCGTGCACCTCGACGAGCGGCGAGAGCCCGAGATCCGTCGCGACCTCGTGCAGCTCTCGTAGGTGGCCGTCGTCGGGCAGGGCGGCGGCGATCAACAGGATCGCGTCGGCACCGATGCCCTTCGTCTCGTAGACCTGGTCGGGGTCGATCGTGAAGTCCTTGCGGAGGATCGGCGTGTCCGACGCGCCCACTCGAGCCTCCTGCAGGTCGGCGATCGACCCGCCGAAGAACGGCCCGTCCGTGAGGACCGAGAGGCACGACGCGCCGCCCTCCTCGTACCCAGCGGCGGTCTTCGCCGGGTCGAGGCTGGTTGCGAGATCTCCCTTCGACGGCGACCGACGCTTGACCTCCGCGATGACGGCGAGCCGGCGATCGTCGCGCGACCGGGCGCGGATCCGCCCGATCACGTCACGCGGACCGGTGGCGTCGACCGCAGCGCGCCGCACCGCGTCGCGCGTCTGCGGCTGATGCAGCAGCGTCACCTCGTCGCGCTTCACCGCGAGGATCTCGTCGAGCACGCCCATGAATGCTCAGTGTGACAGACGTCGCGGGGCGCCCGGCGTGCATCGAGTCCTACGATCCCGCCATGGCGACGGCGTTCCCCGACGGCTTCCTCTGGGGCACCGCGACCGCTGCGCACCAGACCGAGGGGTCGAACTGGAACAACGACTGGTGGGTCTGGGAGCACGCGTCCGACACGTTGGTCGAAGAGCCGTCGGGGGACGCGACGGACCACTACTGGCGCTACCCGTCCGACCTCGATCTCCTGGTGGAGCTCGGCTTCGGCGCGTACCGCTTCTCGCTCGAATGGTCGCGCATCGAGCCCGAGGAGGGCGAGTGGTCGAGCGCCCAGCTCGATCACTACGCGCGCATGATCGACGCGTGCCACGACCGCGGGCTACAGCCGGTCGTGACGTTCCACCACTTCACGACGCCGCGCTGGGCGGCGGCCGACGGCGGGTGGGCCAACCCCGTGACGGCGGAGCGCTTCGCCCGCTTCTGCGCGCACGCCGGCGCACGACTCGGTGAACGCATCGCCATGGCCTGCACGATCAACGAGCCCAACATCGTGCCGTTGATGGGCTACCTGATGGGCATGTTCCCTCCCGGTCGCAACGACGACCTGGACGGCTACGTCAAGGCGACCGCCACGCTCGTCGACGCGCACCGTCGCGCCTACGGCGCCCTCAAGGCCGGGCCGGGCGACTTCCCGGTCGGCATGACCTTGTCGATGAGCGACTGGGGTGCCGACCCGGGACACGAGGACAAGGTCCAGGAGTACCGGTCGCGCCACGAGGATCTCTACCTCGAGGCCGCGCGCGGCGACGACTTCTTCGGTGTGCAGGCCTACTCGCGCACCCGCGTCGGAGAGAGCGGCGTCGTGGGGCCCGAGCCGGGCGTCCCGGTGCTGCCGATGGGCTACGAGTACTGGCCCAGCGCCGCGGAGGCCGCGATCCGCCACGCGATCGAGGTGACGGGGGCACCGGTGTACGTCACCGAGAACGGCATCGGGACGGACGACGACGAGCAGCGCGTCCGGTACCTGCGCGAGTCCCTCACCGGTGTCGGCCGCACGATCGCCGACGGCCTCGATGTCCGTGGCTACTTCCACTGGTCCCTGATGGACAACTTCGAGTGGGCGTTCGGCTATCGCATGCGCTTCGGCATCGTCGGCGTCGACCGGACGACCCAGCAGCGGACCGTCAAGCCGAGTGCACGCTGGCTGTCGCAGGTCATCGCGTCCAACACGTTGGACGACTGAAGGACTGACGACCGAAGCGCCGACGACCGGAGGACAAGGGTCCCACCATGAACGCCGCGAACGACACGAACGCCAGGAACGACATGAACGACATGAAGGGCACGATCGTCGTCGTCGAGGACGAGGCCAACATCTCCGACCTCGTGGGGATGTACCTCGAGCGCGAGGGGTTCCGCGTCCTGAAGTGTGCCAGCGGGGCCGCCGGGCTCGAGGCGTTCCGGTCGCAGCGCCCGCGCATGATGATCCTCGACGTCGGGCTTCCCGACACCGACGGGCTCGAGGTCTGCAAGCAGATCCGCCGCACGTCACAGATCCCGGTGATCTTCCTGACCGCACGCGACGGCGAGGTCGACCGCGTGCTCGGTCTCGAGCTCGGCGCGGACGACTACCTCACGAAGCCGTTCTCGCCGGCCGAGCTGGTCGCACGCGTCCGCGCCGTCCTCCGACGCAGCGAGGGCGCGCTGGCGCCCGAGCTCGTGCAGGCCGGCGCGGTCACGGTCGATGCCGGTCGGCGCGAGGTGCGCGCCGGCGACCAGGTCATCGACCTCACGACCAAGGAGTTCGACCTGCTGCGCTTCCTCGCGGAGCGCCCCGGCCTCGCGTTGTCGCGCCAGCAGATCCTCGACGGCGTCTGGGGCCACGACTGGTTCGGTGACGCGCGCACGGTCGACGTCCACATCGCGCAGGTCCGGAAGAAGCTCGGTGGCGCCCTCGCGATCACGACCGTGCGCGGCGTCGGCTATCGGCTCGAGCCGGCCGCGAAGCCTTCCGCGTGACCGCGCCGCGACGGCGTCTGCGGACGCGGTTGCTGATCGCGATGGTCGCCATCGCGTTCGGTGTGCTCGTCGTCGCGAGCCTCGGCGCTGCCGGCCTCGCGCGCGACACCGCGGCCGACAACGCAGTACGCGATCTCGAGCGTCAGGCGCCGGAGATCGCCACCGAGCTCGAGAGGCTCGGTCGGGCCGTGCGCATCTCCACCCGCAACCCCGCGGCCGAGCGCCGCCTGACTCTCGAGCGGGCGTGTCGCCTCGTGGCTGCGACCCTTCGGATCTCCGGCGGCACCCTCGTCGTGATCGACGCGGGCGGCGGGGTCGAGGAGGGCGTCGACAGCCTCCTCGGCACGGTCTGCGACGACACGACGGCGATCCCCGACGCCCCCCGCTCCCTGAGCACGAGCCGGCTCGACACCGAGAGGCTGCTCGACGGCGGGACGCAATCCGGTGTCGAGGACGACACCGCGTTCGTCGCGGTCCCGCTCAGCGAGGTCGGCGGACGGCTGCCGGTCCTCGTCGTCACGCGGGCCGTCGAGGGTCGACCGCTCGGCCAAGCCGGCGGCTGGTTCGTCGTGACCGGCGCCGTCGCGCTCCTCGTCGCAGCAGGCGTCGCGGCGCTCCTGGCTCGCCGCCTCACTCGTCCGATCGCGGCGATGCAGACGACCGCGGGCGAGATCGCGGCAGGCGACCTCTCGGCACGCGTCCCGCTCCACAAGATGCCCGACGACGAGCTGGGCAGCCTCGCACGCAGCATCGACACGATGGCCGACGAGCTCGAGACCGCGCAGGGTCACGAGCGGGCGTTCCTGCTGAGCATCTCGCACGACCTGCGCACGCCGCTGACCTCGATCAAGGGCTATGCGGAGGCCATGGCCGACGGCGTGATCGAGTCGGCACCCGACCGGGCCCGTGCCGCCGCGGTCATCGCGTCCGAGGCACGCCGCCTCGAGCGTCTCGTCGCCGACCTGCTCGACCTGGCGCGGCTCGACGCGCGGGAGTTCTCCCTCGACACGCAGCGCATCGACGCGCGACGCGTCATCGCGACCACCGTCGAGGGATTCGAGCCCGCAGCGCGAGAGTGGGGTGTCGCACTCGACCTCGTGCCCGGTGAGCGCCTCGATGCCGATGCCGACCCGGAGCGGCTCGCCCAGATCGTCGCCAACCTGGTGGAGAACGCGCTGAAGTACGCGACGTCGTCCGTGCGGGTCGAGGTCGCGAACGACGGCGGTCAGCTCGAGGTACGGGTCGACGACGATGGTCCCGGTGTGCCCGTCGACGATCGCGAGCGCGTCTTCGAACGCCTCTACACGGCTCGGGGCACGCCGAGCCGGAAGGTCGGGACCGGCATCGGCCTCGCCGTCGTCCACGAGCTGGCCGTGGCGATGGGGGGCTCGGCCCGCTGCGAGCCGCTTCCGGCGGGCGGCACGCGCTTCGTGGTCAGGCTGCCGGCATCGGCAGCGCCTCGACGACCGCGCTGATCTCGCTCCCGGCGCTGCGCACGATGCCCGCGGCCGGCGGCTCCACCTCGCGCCTGACCATCGCGAGCGCAATCGCCGTCGCCGTCCCGGGAACGGTGGCCGCGCTCGTGACCGTGCCCACGACCGCGTCATCGACGACCACGTCCGCGCCCGCGGCCGGCGGGTTCGCGTCGTCGAGTCGCAGCCGGCGCAGGTATCGGTTCACGCGCCCTCGCGTGTCGATGCGACAGACGAGCTCCTGACCGAGGAAGCAGCCCTTGGTGAACGACACGGCGTCGCGCTCGAGGAACGCCTCCTGGGGGATCGTGCGCTCGTCGATGTCGACGCCGAGGCGCGCGATGCCGGCTTCGATGCGCGCCGCCTCGTAGGCGCCCGGGGGAAAGGGCTCGACGCCCGCGTGCAGCAGCTCGTCACGGGCCTCGCGCACCGCGTCGATCGGACCGACGACGTCAACGCCGGCGCGTCCGGGCCAGTCGTTGCGGACGACACGGCGCGCACCCCAGGCGACGTGCGCGAGCTGACGGTCGGGGACCTCGATCTGCGCCACCACCCCGACTCGCGCGGCGGCCTCGTGGCCACGGACCTCCAGCACGTCGGTGGAGTCCGAGCGGTCGTCGATCTCGACATCGACGCGGATGCGGTACCGCAGGAGCGAGGCCGCCAGATCCCCGCCGAAGCCGGCGTCGCAGTCGAGCCACCACTCGTCCCCGACGCGCAGGATGCGCAGCGGCACGCCCAGCTTCCCCTGGGGTGTCAGCAGCAGCGACGGCACGCCCTGCCCGTCGACGATCCCGTCGAGGTCCTGCGAGACGAGGTTCTGGAGGAACGAGGAGGCGTCGGGCCCCCGGACGACGACGGCTCCGCGATCGGGATGGTCGGCGAGGTACGTGCTCATCGGACTCCCGTGGCGAGTGGGGTCAGCCGTCGGGCCGCACCCGCGGCCGTGAGGAGCGCGCGGGCCTTGTTGTGGCACTCGAGGTCCTCGTCGACCGGATCGGAGTCGGCGACGATCCCCGCACCCGCCGAGACGCTCGCCTGCCCGTCGTGCCAGACCATCGTGCGGATCGCGATCGCGGTGTCGAGGTTGCCGGAGAAGTCGACGTATCCGACGACCCCGGCGTAGGGCCCACGCTTGACCGGCTCCAGCTCGTCGATGATCTCCATCGCCCGCACCTTCGGCGCACCACTGACGGTGCCGGCCGGGAACGTCGCGCGCAGCACGTCGACGGCGTTCCGACCGTCGGCGAGGTCGCCGGCGACCTGGCTCGTGAGGTGCATCACGTGCGAGTAGCGCTCGAGCGTCATGAGCTCCTCGACGTGCTCGGTGCCGAACTCCACCACGCGCCCGATGTCGTTGCGGGCGAGGTCGACGAGCATCACGTGCTCGGCGCGCTCCTTGGGGTTCTCCCCGAGCTCGGCGGCGAGGCGCCGGTCGTGCTCGTCGGTACGTCCCCGGAAGCGAGTGCCCGCGATCGGCCGGATGATCACGCGCCCGTCGAGCACCTGCACCATCGGCTCGGGCGAGGACCCGACGAGCGTGACCTCCGGGTGCCGGACGACGTACATGTACGGCGACGGGTTCACCTGCCGGAGCACCCGGTAGACGTCGAACGGGTCGAGCTCGTCCTCGATGTCGAAGCGCTGGGCGAGCACGATCTGGAACGCGTCACCCGCGAGGATGTGCTCGCGCGCGACCTCGACGGCGCCGCGGTAGATGTCGCCTGCCATCGACGACCGCACCTCGGGCAGCTCGTGCAGCTCGTCGGCGGGCGGCGGTGACGGTGTGTACGGCAGCGGGCGAGCCAGCTCTTCGACGAGGTCGTCGAGGCGCGCGCACGCGCGGTCGTACGCAGCGTCGATCGCGGCCTGGTCGCGATCCGCATCGCCGAGGAACACGTTCTCGATGAGGCAGAGCCGCTGACGGAAGTGGTCGAACGCGGTGACGTGCCCGGTGAGCGAGAGCACCGCGTCGGGGAGCCCGACAGCGTCGCTCGGCACGGCGGGCAGGTGCTCGATCTCTCGAACGACGTCGTAGCCGAGATAGCCGACCACGCCGCCATGGAACGGGGGCAGCTCGGGGATCGTCGGCGCGCGGTGGCACGCGAGCAGCGCCTCCAGCGCGGCGAGCGCTCCCAGATCGCGTGGGACGTCGGGCGGGAGCTCACCATCGACCTCGACGTGCCGACCGCGCACGACGAGCGTGCACGCCGGGTCGCGACCGAGGAACGAGAAGCGGCCCCAACGTTCGGCGCGCTCGACCGATTCGAGCAGGAAGCCGGGGCCGCCGTCGCGGGCCGCGCCGACGAGCTTCACGAAGGCCGACACGGGCGTCTCGAGGTCGGCGAGCACCTCGCGCCACACCGGGACGACGGTGTGGTCGCGCGCCAGCGATCGGAAGTCGTCGCGCGAGGGCCGGACCGCGGCGTCGCTCACCGGGGACCGGGTTCGGAGCCGTCGCCGAACGCACGGAAGAAGCAGCTGCGCGCACCCGTGTGGCAGGCGCCCCTCCCCTCCTGCTCGACGACGAAGAGCAGGACGTCACCGTCGCAGTCGTAGTGGGCGGCCCGCAGCCATTGGCGATCGCCCGACGTGTCGCCCTTGCGCCAGAGCTCCTGTCGGCTCCGGCTCCAGAAGACCGTCCGCCCCTCGGAGAGGGTGCGACGCAGGGACTCCTCGTTCACCCACGCCATCATCAGGACCTGGCCCGAGGCCTCGTCCTGCACGATCGCCGGAACGAGGCCGTCGTCGTTCCAACGGATCGACTGGATCTCCGCATCCGTGGCCGCGATCGGTGTCGCGCTCGTGCTCATCGCGCAATCGAGCGTAGCCGTCGCGAGATTCCCTTCTGGCTGCGTATTCGAGCGACGAGATCGGTGTCGTCGGATCGGTGGCGAGGATGCACAGGACCGGGTGGGAGACTGCCGGGCTGATGGTCGCCGATCGCGAACCACCGCGCGCACCGCGCCGCCCGACGACGCTGCGTCACCTCGACGACGAGCGGGTCGACGAGTGGTTCTGGATGCGCGACCGCGACGACCCTGCGGTGCGCCGGTATCTCGAGGACGAGAACGCGTTCACCGACGCGGGACTCGCCCACACGTTCGCGCGCCGGGACGTCGTCTTCGAGGAGATCAAGCGGCGGATCCGCGAGACCGACGTCTCCGCTCCGATTCGGCGCGGCTCGTGGGAGTACTACGTCCGCACCGTCGAGGGGCGCGACTACGCGATCCATTGCCGCCGGCCGGCCGGGGAGACGACGCCGCCCGATCCCGACTCGGCACCCGGCACCACGTCTGGCGAGCAGATCGTGCTCGACGAGAACGAGCTCGCCGAGGGCAACGAGTACTTCGTGCTCCGCACGCTCTCGCTCTCCCCCGGCCAGCGCTCTCTCGCATTCGGCGTCGACGTGACGGGAGCAGAGCGGGCGACCCTGCGGGTGCGCGACCTCGAGGTCGGCTCCGATCTCGACGACGTGATCGAGAACACCTATTACGGCCTCGCGTGGGCGAACGACGACCAGACGCTCTTCTACGTGCGGCCCGACGAGGCGGTCCGCCCCTACCAGATCTGGCGGCATCGCCTGGGCACCAACACCGACGACGACGTGCTCGTCTTCCAGGAGGACGACGAGCGGTTCTACGTGAGCCTCGGGCGGGCGCGCAGCGGCGGTGTCGTCGTCATCAGCGCTGCGTCGAAGCTGACATCGGAGGTGCATCTCGTCGCGGCCGGCGATCCGACGGCACCGCCGCGCTGCGTCGCGCCGCGCGAGCAGGGAGTCGAGTACCACATCGAGCATCACGCGAACGCCGCTGGCGACGACCGCCTCTACATCCTCACCAACGCCGACGGCTCCGAGAACTTCAAGCTCATGGTCGCGCCCGCGAGCTCGACGAGCCGGGCCGACTGGGTCGAGGTCGTCCCCCACCGACCCGAGGTCAGGCTCGCCGACGTGGACGCGTTCGCGAACCATCTCGTCGTCTCCGAGCGGGCGGACGGGCTCGAGCGACTCCGCGTCCTGCGCCTCGGCGACGGCGCCGACCCCGAAGAGCATCTCGTCGCGATGCCCGACGAGGTGTACTCGGCGTGGTTGGGCGCGAACCCCGAGTTCGACACGACGGTCGTTCGCTACGGGTACACCTCACTCGTCGTCCCGCGCTCCGACATCGACTACGACCTCGACGCGCGCACCGCGACGACCGTCAAGGTGCAGCCGGTCGAGGGATACGACGCCGACGAGTTCGAGACCCATCGGCTGTGGGCCACCGCACCCGACGGCATCCGCGTGCCGATCTCGGTCGTCCACCGCAACGGCCTCGCGCTCGACGGCTCGGCACCGCTCCTGCTCTACGGGTACGGCTCCTACGAGGTGAGCATCGACCCGGTCTTCTCGTCGACGAGGGTCAGCCTGCTGGAGCGTGGCGTCGCCTACGCGATCGCCCACGTGCGCGGTGGCGGCGAGCTGGGGAGGCCCTGGTACGAGGACGGCAAGCTCGGACGCAAGCGCAACACGTTCACAGACTTCATCGCGTGCGCGGAGCACCTGGTCGAGCAGGGCTACACGTCACCCGCGCGACTCGTCGCGCGAGGCGGCAGCGCCGGCGGTCTCCTCATGGGTGCGGTGACGAACCTCCGCCCCGACCTGTTCCACGCGATCGTGGCGGAGGTCCCGTTCGTCGACTGCCTGACGACGATGCTCGACGAGTCACTGCCCTTGACCATCACCGAATGGGAGGAGTGGGGCGATCCGGTCCACGACCGTGCGATCTACGACTACATCAAGAGCTACGCGCCCTACGACAACGTGACCGACCAGGCCTACCCGGCCCTGTTCGTCACCGCCGGGCTCAACGATCCGCGCGTGCAGTACTGGGAGCCCGCCAAGTGGGTCGCGAAGATGCGCGCGACCGTCACGCAGCCCGACGCGGGCGTGCTGTTCCTCAAGACCGAGCTCGGCGCGGGTCACCACGGCCCATCGGGCCGCTACGAGTCATGGCGCGAAGAGGCCCAGGTCCTCGCGTTCGCGCTCGACGAGATGGGCGTCTCCGACACGTGACGCGCGAGTCCATCACGACATCGGCAGGATCACGGCGAGCTGCCGGCTCTGGGCGAGCAGCGTGCCGTCTGGCGACCAGATCTCGCCGTCCTCCTCCATGAAGCCGTCCGCGGCGGCGTTCGTCCGGAAGACGGCGAGGAGGAAGCCGTCGAGGGAGATCCGAGGATGCGGCAGCGCTCGTCGGAAGTGCACGGTGAGGTCGACCGTCGGGACGACGAGCGGTTCATCGGTCCGAACGAAGATCGGCGGGATGTGTGCATCTGCGAGCGCGGCGATCGCCGGCGCATCGAACAGCTGCGGCTCCTCCAGTCGCATCCAGGAGCCGCCGAGCGCGACGTGGCTCCGCGCCGGGGCCCCGTCGGCGTCGAACGGGGGCGTGCCGACCGCCCAGCGGCTGTCCCAGCGGCGTGCGAACCGGGGCGCTTCCGCGTGCAGGTCACGCCGTTCGAGCTCGGCTGCGGGGGTGGCCTCCGGCATGACGAGATCGCAGAACTCCGGACCTTCGCGCGGGCTGGAGCACGCCGCCACGGCGACGGCCACGAGGCGGTCGTCCTGGTGCAGGCGCGCGGTGCACGACGTGAGCGAACGACCGGCGCGCACGATGTCGGTCGCGACGACGACCTCGCCCTCTTCCGGGGCGGTGGCGTAGTGCACGGTCAACGAGCGCGGCGCGCGCGTCTCGTCCCCGACGGCGTCGACGATCGCCCGCAGCATGATCGCCGCGAGGTAGCCCCCGTTCGGACCGCGCTGCACCCACCAGCCGGCGTCGAGCGACGCGCGGTAGCGACCGTCGCCGACCTTCTCGATCGCCGTATCGCGCTCGAACCGCGTCGCCACGGCCGCCGAGGCTACCGAGCGCGCTGATGGCCCATACGATGCCGCTGTGAGCGAGCACCGGACGCTGCCTGTCGACGACACCGTCGAGCTGGAGGCCGAGCTCGCGTTGGCGACCGGCGACGCGCGCGCAGCTGCCTTGCTGTGTCACCCGCATCCCCAGTACGGCGGCACGATGCGCAGCATCGTGATCTCGGCGCTCTTCGGTGCCCTGCCCGAACGTGGCGTGACCTGCCTGCGATTCAACTTCCGCGGCGTCGAACGCAGCACGGGCTCCTTCGACGAGGGGCGCGGCGAGCGTGCCGACGCGTCCGCGGCGCTCGATGCGCTGGCAGCCGAAGTCGAGCCGTCGCTCCCGCTCGTGGTTGCCGGCTGGTCGTTCGGCGCCGACGTGACACTCTCGCTCCTCCACGACCGAGTGCAGGCATGGCTCGCGATCGCGCCCCCGCTGCACTTCACGGGTGAGCGGGCCCGGGTCGCCGACGATCCGCGGCCGAAGCACCTCGTGCTCGCGGAGCACGACGAGGTCCGAGCGCCTGAGCAGATCGAAGCAGCGGTCGCGAACTGGCAGGCGACCACGCTCGAGATCGTGCCCGGCGCGAGCCACTTCTTCGTCGGTCGCACCGACCCGGTCGTGTCAGCAGCCGACCGGTTGATCGGGGAGGTCGGTCGGTAGATTTGGCTCGATGCCCGACGCAGCGACGACGTCCGGCGTGAGCGGCCCGGGCGTCGCGCTGCCCACCAGGTTCGGCCACAAGCCCGCGCTCGACGGCCTGCGCGCCGTGGCGGTGCTCTCGGTCATGGCGTTCCACTTCGGGTCGGGCGTCTTCGAGGGTGGGTTCCTCGGCGTCGACACGTTCTTCGTCCTCTCGGGCTACCTGATCACGTCGCTGCTGATCACCGAGTGGGGCCGGAGCCGCGCCATCGACTTCGTGGCGTTCTGGGCCCGGCGGGCCAAGCGGCTCCTGCCCGCGCTGTTCCTCGCGCTGCTGCTCGTCGGCCTGTGGGCGTACTTCGAGGCCGACCCGACACGACTCGACTCGATCCGCGGCGACATGCTGTGGACGCTCTTCTACGGCGCGAACTGGCACCTCATCGCGTCCGGGCAGTCGTACTTCGACCTCTTCAGCGAGGCGTCGCCGCTGCGCCACGCGTGGTCCCTCGCGATCGAGGAGCAGTTCTACCTGGTCTGGCCCCTGATCACGTTCGCCGCGCTCAAGGCCGGCAGGGGACGGACGAACGTGCTCGCCGCCGTCTGCGTCGGCGGCATCGTCGCGTCGAGCGCTGTGATGATGAGCACCTACGACTCGTCGGACCCGTCGCGCGCGTACTACGGCACCGACTCGCGCGCGAGCCAGCTTCTCGTCGGCGCACTGCTGGCGATCGTCCTCACGCGCTGGCGCCCGACGACCGACGGCCAGCGCCGCGGCGTGCAGGCGATCGGCTTCGCCGCGGCGGCGTTCATGCTCTGGGCGTTCACCAGCACCACCGACACACAGGCGTGGCTCTACTACGGCGGCTTCTTGCTGTTCGCCGTCGCGACCGCGTTCATGATCGTCTCGATCGTGCAGCCCGCGGGCTCACCGATCGGCCGGGCGCTCTCGCTGCGGCCGATTCGCTGGATCGGCCTGATCTCCTACGGCCTGTACCTGTACCACTGGCCGGTCGTCGTCGCGATCTCCGAGCCACGCACCGGGCTGTCGGGGTGGGACCTCGCGCTCGTGCGGCTCGTGGCGACGTTCGGGATCTCCACACTCTCGTACTACTTCGTCGAGCTCCCGATCCGGCACGGGGCGATCAAGGGCCAGCTCGCGCGCGTCGCCGCGCCGGCAGCGTTCGTGGTGGTCGCGATCATCTCGATCTTCCTGACGACCGGCGGGCGCGAGCCGCCGACCTTCCTCGGCGCGACGCCCGGGAGCGTGGTCGAGAGCCCGACGGTGGCGACCGACCCGAGCGGGCCCGCGCCGGCTCCCGCGCTCGGCAACGTCCTGCTCCTCGGCGACTCGGTCGCCGCGTCGCTCAGCGACGCGCTCCAGCAGGAAGCCGCCGCGCGCGGCATCACGCTCCATGTCGCGACCCGACCGGGCTGCGGGCTGATCACCGGCGTCCCGACGCTGCCCGACGGCGAGGCGATCCCGTGGGGTCGCGACTGCTCCGACGGCACGGCGCCCTACCTCAGGTCGCAGGTGGCCGAGCAGGCGCCGCAGACGGTGCTCTGGCTGAGCACCTGGGAGACCGCCGATCGGCGTGTCGGCGACCGCCTCTTCCGCTTCGGCACCAAGGCCGCCGACGCGATGGTGCTCGAGCGCCTGGAGGAGTCACGCAAGCTCATCACCGCCAACGGAGCGCATCTCGTGCTGCTCACGAACCCACCTCGGGCCGAGCACGCCGAGACCTACGTGCGCAACCCCGAGGACGACGAGAAGATCGTCCGACTCAACGAGCTGTTCGGCGAGTTCGCGGCCGCGCATCCCGACTCGGTGAGCGTCGTCGACCTCTCCGAGATCGTGTGCCCCGACGGGCCACCCTGTCCCGAGCAGGTCGACGGTGTCACGCTGCGCCCCCGCGACGGCGGGCACTACGAGGGCGACGGGCCGCGTTGGGTCGCGCCCCGGCTCCTCGACGCGGTCACGGCCGCGTCGAGCACCGGCGCCACCTCGGGCTGATCCGGACGCGCCCGGCGCGCCCGATCGATCAGCCGTTCACGAGGCTTTCGATGCCGTGTCGCTCGAGGAACGTGTGGCGGCGCTCCAACACCGTCCGCCACAGCGTGAGGTCCTGCTCGAAGTGCGCCCGGTCGCCTTCCTCGTAGGCGTGCTCGAGCTCGTCGAAGGCGGCATCTTCCGCGTCGAGCAGCTCGCGGTACCGCCGGAAGAACCCCTCGTCGAGGAGACCTGCCTCGCTCATCAGCGACCCCCTTCTCACAGGTGCTGGTCGGGATGCCCTTCCTGGCCGGGAGGCGCACCCATCCGACCGGGACCGTACCCCGCGCCGACGCCCGGCGCTCCACCTCACCCGCCGAGCCGCTCCAGCGCCTCCGCCAACGTGAAGCGGCCCTCGTAGATCGCTCGTCCGGCGATGGCCCCCGCCAGACGCCGTCCGCCGGCCCGGACGTCGGCGAGGGCCACGAGATCTGCGAGCGAACCCACCCCACCGCTCGCGATCACCGGCACGTCCGTCGCCGAGAGGACGACGAGGAGCTGGTCGAGCGAGGGGCCCTCCATGGTGCCGTCACGCGCGATCTCGGTGACGACGAGCGCCGAGACTCCGACCTCGGCGAACCGCAGCGCGGCCTCGACGAGGTCGACGCCGGGGTCCTCGGTCCAACCGCGCACGGCGACGTCGCGTCCGCGCGCGTCGAGCCCGACCGCGACCGATCCCGGGTGGAGCCGGCACAGCTCCTCCACCAGCTCGGGGCTCTCGACGGCCGCGGTCCCGACGACGACGCGCCGTGCGCCTGCCGCAAGGAGTGCTCCCGCAGCCTCGACGCTGCGCACTCCCCCGCCGGTCTGCACCTTGCACGGTACGGCAGCGGCGATGGCTTCGATCTTCGCGAGGTTGGCCGGCTGGCCCGTGCGCGCCGCGTCGAGATCGACGACGTGCAGCCACTCCGCGCCGGCACCGGCGAACGCGCGCGCGACCGCGACCGGGTCGTCGTCGTAGACGGTCTCCTCGTCGAACTCACCCTGTCGGAGCCTGACGGCGCGACCCGCACGCAGGTCGATCGCCGGGTAGAGCGTGAACGTCACCGGTGCCGGTCGCTCACGGACTAAGCGCCGGTCGTCACAGCGTGCCCTTGGTGCTCGGGACGCCACCACCCTCGATGCGCACGGCGTCTCGCAGCGCGACCGAGACCCCCTTGAAGGACGCCTCGATCACGTGGTGGCCGTTCTTCCCGCTGAGCGACCGGATGTGCAGCGTGATCGCCGAGGCGACCGCGAAGGCGCGCCAGAACTCCTCGACGAGCTGCACGTCGAACGTGCCGATCCACTCGACGACAGGGTCGACCTCGTACACGAGGTACGGGCGACCCGACAGGTCGAGCGACACCTGGACCAGTGCCTCGTCGAGCGGCACCGTCGCGGAGGCGAAGCGCCGGATTCCCGCCTTGTCGCCGAGCGCCTCCCGGAGTGCCTCGCCGAGCAGGATGCCGACGTCCTCGACCGTGTGGTGCAGATCGACCTCGAGGTCGCCCTCGGCCTCGACGTCGAGATCGAAGCGAGCGTGCTTGCCCAGCTGCTCGAGCATGTGGTCGAAGAAGGGGATGCCCGTCGAGGCGGTCGCGCGACCCGAGCCGTCGATGCCGAGCGAGACCGAGACCGACGTCTCCTTCGTGGCTCGCTGGCGGTCGGCGTGGCGAGCCATCAGACGCGCTCCGACCGGGACGTCACGATGTCACGCAGTGCGTCGAGCAGCCGGTCGTCCTCGTCGCGTGTGCCGACCGTGATGCGCAGGCAGCTCTCGACCCGCGGCCACTGCGAGAAGTCGCGCACGAGGACGCCCCGGTCGACGAGCTGCTGCCAGAGTGCGTGACCATCACCGTCGAATCGTACGAGCAAGAAGTTGGCTCCCGACGGAAAGACCGTCAGCCCGGGCAGGAGCGCGAGCTCGGACGAGAGCCGCTCCCGCTCGGCGATCAGCGCTCCCACCCGCTCCCGCATCTCGGCATCGAACTCGAGCGCCGTGAGACCGGCGAGCTGGGTCGCGGCCGAGAGGTGGTACGGGAGCACGACCTTCTCGAGCTCGGCCACGACCGGTGCCGGGCCGACGGCGAAGCCGAGTCGCAGCGCGGCGAGTGACCAGACCTTCGAGTAGGTGCGAACGACCACGAGGGGCACGTCGTCGGCCACGAGCTCCGCGGCGCTCCACGCGGCGAACTCACCGTACGCCTCGTCGACGACGAGCAGGCCCGGTCCGTGGTCGAGCACCGACGTGAGGATCGCCTCGACCGTGGCGCGCGGCTCGACCGTGCCGGTGGGGTTGTTCGGGCTGCACAGGAACACGACGGCCGGTCGCTCCGCCGCGACGAGGAGCCCGGCCTCGGTCGGCGAGACGCGGAAGCCGTCGGTCCGGTCGCCGGTGACGACCTGTGTGCCGGTGATGCGGGCGATGTGTGAGTGCAGCGCGTAGCTGGGCTCGAAGACGAGCGCTCGCCGGCCGGCGCCGCCATAGGCGAGCAGCAGCGTCTGGAGCACCTCGTTCGAGCCGTTCGCCGCGAAGACGCGCTCGGTCGGTTGCCCGACGCGCGCGGCGAGCGCGCCGCGCAGCTCGCTCGCGGCGCGGTCGGGGTAGCGGTTCAGCGGGACCGTGCGCAGCGCGTCGAGCCACGCGTCGACGAACGCCGGCGGCGGAACGTACGGGCTCTCGTTGGTGTTCAGTCGCACGTCGACGTCGAGCTGAGGCGAGTGGTAGCCGACGAGCTCGGCGACGTCGGACCGCGGCTGGGGCAGCGTCACGCGTCGTCGACCCGCAACGCGACCGATCGGCCGTGCTCGGGCAGTCCCTCGATCGATGCGAGCGTCTCGACATACGGCGCGACACGGCGAAGCGCCGGCTCGTCGACGTCGACGACGTGCGTGTGCTTGCAGAAGTCGTCGACGCGCAACGCGCTCGAGAACCGGGCGGTGCGGGCGGTCGGGAGGACATGGTTCACGCCCGCGACGTAGTCGCCCACGACGGCCGGCGCCCAGGGCCCGCAGAAGATCGCGCCGGCGTTGCCGATGTTGTCGACGAGCGACTCGGGGTCCACCGTCAGCAGCTCCACGTGCTCCGGAGCGATCGCGTCGACGACCGCGGTCGCGCCGGCGGCATCGTCGACGAGCACGACCTGTCCTGCGTCCACGATCGCCTCCTCGATGTCGGTGCCCGCAGGCGCGATGGCCAGCCGCTTGGCGAGAGCGGTGTCGACGGCGTCGGCGACCGCGACCGACCACGTCACGAGGATCGCCTTGCCGCCCGGGCCGTGCTCGACCTGCGCGATCAGATCGGCCGCGACGAGCTCGGCGTCGGCGGTGCCGTCGGCCACGACGACCACCTCCGACGGTCCGGCCAGCGATTCGATCCCGACGACACCGGTGACCTCGCGCTTGGCCGCCGCGACGTACGCGTTGCCCGGGCCGACGACCACGTCGACCGCGGCGATCGACTCCGTCCCGTACGCGAGCGCGGCGATCGCCTGGGCGCCGCCCACCCGGTACACCGCGTCGACTCCGGCGACCGCGGCAGCCGCCAGCGTCGCCGACGGGACCTCGCCGTCGCCGCCCGGCGGGGTGCACAGGACGACGGTCCTCACTCCGGCGACGCGCGCGGGGACCGCCGTCATGAGCACCGACGACGGGTAAGCGGCCCGGCCACCCGGCACGTAGCAGCCGGCGCGATCGACCGGCCGGACGAGCTCGCGCAGACGGATGCCGTCGCGGTCCAGATCGACGGCCGGTGCCCGCTGCGCGGCGTGATACGCCGTGATCTCGCCGGCCACGTACTCGAGCGCGGCGCGCAGCTCGCGCGGGGACGCGGCCAACGCCGCCCGGACACGGTCGTCGGGGACGCGCAGGTCGTCGATCTGCGCGCCGTCGTAGCGCTGCGTGAGTTCGCGCAACGCGGCGTCGCCGCGCACGCGGACGTCGGCGATGACCTCGCGCACGCGATCCCGCACGTCGTCGCTGCCCGCGTCGGGACGACCGAGCACCGAGGCGAGATCGTCGGTGGAGCCGCGGAGATCGAGGCGCGCGAGCATGATGCGCACATCATCGTATTTCCATGATGCGTATCTCGGCCTCCCTATACGGCCTTCAGATACGCACCAGTGGTGGAAAGGGATCATGAGCGCCGAGTCGGACCGCGCGGACTCTCATCGTGCCGAGCTGGCGACGCTGCGTGCGCAGATCGACGACCTCGTGGACCGCGTCGCAACCGTCGCGACGAGCTACGACGACAGCGCCGACTCCGCCGTCGCCGACGACCTCTTCGGAGCCGAGCGCTCCCTCATCACGGCACGCCGGCTCCTCGACCGCGCCCTCGGACGTCTCCAGGGCTGAGTCATTGCCCGCTACACCTTGAACGCCGACGGGCACACATCGGCGAGCACGCACTCGTCGCAGCGGGGCTTGCGGGCACCGCAGACGCTCCGGCCGTGCAGGATGAGCCGCAACGACAGCGCTCCGCGCTCCTCGGGCTCCACGAGGGCGTTGAGATCGAGCTCGGCCTTCACGGGGTCCGTCTCGTTCGTGAGCCTGAGGCGCCGGGCGAGACGCCCCACATGCGTGTCGACCGGGAGCCCGGGGAGTCCGAACGCCACCGACCGGATCACGTTGCCGGTCTTGCGGCCCACGCCGGGCAGCGTGACCAGGTCGTCGAGATCGGTCGGGACCTCGCCGCCGAATCGATCCTCCAGCGCGGCGCTCATACCGATGAGGCTCTTCGTCTTCTGCCGGAAGAAGCCGGTCGCGTGGATGAGCTCCTCGATGTCCGCGGGCTTCGCCTCGGCGAGATCGGACGGGGTCGGGTACCTCGCGAAGACGGAGGGGGTGACCTTGTTGACCATCTCGTCGGTGCACTGCGCGGAGAGGATCGTGGCGACCAGCAGCTGGTACGGGCTCCCGTGCTGGAGCGCGCACAGCTCTGCGGCCGATCCCGGGTACTCGGCGGCGAGGCGCTCGACGACGGTCGACGCGCGTGCCTTCGCGCCCCGGGGTCGTGCCATCGCGAGAGCCTTCCACGCGCGGTCGGTAGCGTGGCCCATGTGCTGGACGTCGTCGTGCATCGTCCACCCACGCCCGACGACGTTTCGACGATCCGAGCACTGGCGGACCTCGCGACCACCCACGACGGGCACCCACCCTTCGGCGAGGCCGTGTGGCGCGATCTCGCCCACCCCACCACCGAGTCCGCGGTGCTCGTGGCGACGGACGGCGCGGGCCCGATCGGCGCAGTCCACCTGGCGCCACCCGACAACCTTCTCGACACGACCGAGGTCCTCGCCGGCATGGTCGTGGAGCCGTCCCACCGCGACGGCTCGGTCGCGCGAGCACTCATCGACGCCGCGTGCACCGACGTGGCCGCCCGCGGTGGTGGTCACCTCGTCCTGTGGGTGTTCGGCGCCGACGACACGTCCTCGACCGATGCGGGCCGCGCGGGATTCGCGCTGGAGCGTGAGCTGCTGCAGATGCGCGTCTCGTTGCCCATCGCCGAGCGCGCTCGCTGGCCCGAGGGCGTCGCGGTCGACACGTTTCGGCCCGGCGTCGACGACGGCGAGTGGCTTGCCGTCAACAACCGGGCGTTCGCCGCCGACCCCGACCAACGCGGCTGGACGCTCGAGACCCTCGCGCCCCGCCTGGCCGAGCCGTGGTTCGACCCCGAGGGCTTCCTCGTCGCCCGCGACGCCGCGGGCATCGCGGGCTTCTGCTGGACCCGGGTCCATCCCGCCGATCCCCCGGCGGAGCCCGACGCGCTCGGCGAGATCTACGTGATCGGCGTCGACCCCGGCCGCCAGGGCGCCGGCCTCGGACGGGCGCTCGTCGTCGCCGGCCTCTCCTGGCTCCACGAGCACGGCACGCCCGTGGGCATGCTGTTCGTCGACGCCGCCAACGAGCCGGCCCTCGCGCTCTACCGGGCGCTGGGCTTCGAGGTGGCTCGCCGCGACCGCGCGTACTCGCGCGACATCGCATGACGACGCGGTACGGCGTCGAGCGAGCCGACCTCGAGGGCCTGCTCACCGACTGGGGCGAGCCCGCCTACCGCGCCCGACAGGCATGGCATGCCCTCTACGGCGAGGTCGTCCCGCTCGAGGACGCCACCGCTCTCCCCCGCGCGTTGCGCACCCGGCTGGGCGCCTCACTGCCGACCGCGCTCGACCTGGTCACCGAGGCCTCGTCGGCCGACGGGCTCACGACGAAGTGGCTGTGGGCCGCCGGCCACGACCGCGCCCAGGTCGAGACGGTGCTCATGCGCTCGGCGCACCGAGCGTCGGTCTGCGTCTCGTCCCAAGCGGGATGCGCCATGGCCTGCACGTTCTGCGCGACCGGGCAGGCAGGCTTCGATCGCCACCTCGACGTCGGCGAGATCGTGGAGCAGGTCGTGCGCGCCGCGCACGGATCTCCACCGCGCGTCAGCAACGTCGTCTTCATGGGCATGGGCGAGCCGCTCGCCAACTACGAGCCCGTGTGGGCCGCGGTCGAGCGGCTCCACCACGATCTGGGCATCTCGGCCCGCCGCATCACCATCAGCACGGTCGGCGTCGTCCCCAGCATGCTGCGCCTCGCGGAGGAGTCGCTGCCGGTGACGCTGGCGCTGTCGCTCCACGCGCCGGACGACGCGCTGCGCGACCAGCTCGTCCCGCTCAACCGTCGATACCCGCTCGACGAGGTGCTCGACGCCGCGACCGCGGTCGCCGGCGCGCACGGTCGCCGGGTCACGTTCGAGTACGCAGGCATCGCCGGAGTGAACGACTCGCGCGCCCAGGCCCAGGCGCTCGCCGACCGCCTCACTCGCTGGCCCGGCGTCGGCGGACCCCACGTGAACCTGATCCCCCTGAACCCGACCGCGGGCTACGGCGGCCACTCGCCCGCCCGCGGGCGCCTGCGCGAGTTCGCCGACGTGCTGCGATCGCGCGGCGTGCCGACGACGATCCGTCGCAACCGTGGGCTCGACATCGACGCGGCGTGCGGACAGCTCCGCGCCCGCGCCGTGACCGGATCGGCGACACCGGACGGATGATCCCCACACCTCGGCTGGGGTCGGCCAGAATGTCGCCGTGAACGAGTGGCGCTTCCTGAACCAGTACCAGCCCCAGACCCTCGTGATCGGCACGTTGCTCTGCTACATCGACGCGGCCTTCGGGCTGCTGGGCTCGTTCGGCGGAGGCGCATCGCTCCTGGGCCTGTTCATGGTGTTCGGCCTCGGGTTCGGCGGCTTCGGCATCGCCAACGAGAAGCGCTGGGGCTACGGCCTCGCTGTCGCCGCCGCGATCCTGCAGGTGCTCGTGCTGGTCGCGTTCGCGGGCGCCGACGCGTTCGGGTTCCCGCTGATCATCAACCTCATCTTCGACGGTGCCCTCGTCGCATTGCTGTTGCACCCCCAGAGCCGCGACTACCAGCGGATCTGGTTCAAGTAGGCGGCGCCCATGGCCCTTGTCCGGAGCTCGAGACCTGCAACGCGGCGCCGCCGTCTGAGCATGCCGGATGATTCCCTCGTCCCCGACGAGGCCACGGACCGCGGCGGTGGGGTGGCTTCCGCGCGCGGTCGTGCGGCTATCGTGCGGAGGTCTGAATCCTCGTCTCTGGGGGCGTGATGCGGCGGGTGTTGGCGAGCGTGGTGGCGCCGGGGTTGGCGGTGCTCGGCCTCGCGCTCGGTGGGGCACCGGCGGGCGCGGCGACGGAGACGCTGTTCGAGTCGTCCGAGGCCGGGGTGTACGTCGAGGACGCAGCTCAGGTTCCGGCAGGGATCTGCTTCGTGACCATCCGCGCGTCGGGCGGCGCGGGCGGCACGGGCGGCACCGCGCAGGGCGCGGGTGGCGCTGGAGCGGTGGTCGAGGCGCGGGTTCCGGTCACGCCCGCGACGTCGCTGAACGTGCTGGTTGCCGAAGCCGGCGCGTCGAACAGCGAAGCTGTCGGTGGGGACGGCGGGTTCGGCGGCGGCGGGGGCGGCACGACCATCGTTCCCGATGGGAGCACCCAGGGCGGTGGTGGCGGTGGCGGCGCCAGCGTGGTGATCGTCGAAGCGCAGGCGTTGGTCGTCGCGGGCGGCGGCGGCGGCGCCGGCAGCGACGGCGTGGGTGTGGGTGGCGCGGCAGGGCCCGTGGGCCAGGACGGCGAAACCGTCGGTCCCAGTGCCGGTGGTCTGGCGACCGGCGCGGGTGGCGGGACGGGCTCGTCGGCCGGCGGCGGCGGCGGGACGACCACCGGCGGGACGTCCACGGGCGGCGGAGACGGTGGTGACGGCTTCCAAGGCGCTGGCGGTGGTGGTGGTTCCGTGCTCGACGGCGGTGATGCCCCCGGGAGCGGGATCGGTGGCACGAGCGGACTGAGCGGGGACGGCGGTGACGGGGTGGTGCCCGGCGGCGACGGCTCGGCTACCAACGGCTACAACGGTGGCGGCGGTGCGGGCGGTGTCGGGTTCGGCGGGGGCGGCGGCGGCAACCAAGGCGGTCTCGCCGGTGGTGGTGGCGGCGCCGGTTACGGCGGCGGCTCCGGCGGCGACGAGAGCGGCGGCGCCGGCGGGTCGTCGTTCGCGACGCCTGGCGCCGAGCTCCTCACCAACGACGCAACCAATGCCGGAGACGGTCAGGTGCTCATCACCTACGACCCGGCAACCGACAGCTGCCCACTACCGCTCGTGCTCGAACCGCGCTTCACCGGCTGAGCGCCTACCTGAACTCGGGCATGACCCGGTCCGCGAACGCGCGCAACGTGGTCTCGTCGGGGTAGTCGGAGCACCACGGCACGAAGTAGGTGCAGCCGAGGTCGAGGTACGTGCGGATCTTCTCGCACACCTGCTCGGGTGTGCCGACGAGGTTCCCCGCCTGCCACGACTCGTACGGCTCACCCCAGCGCGAGGCCTTCCCCGCGTCGACGAGGGCGCGAATCTCGTCCTCGGAGTCGCGCACGCAGACCTCGGGGCTCCACGAGAGCTCGATCTCGTCGGGATCGCGGCCGACGTCGGTGCAGTGCCCGAGGAGCACGCCGCGCTTGTGCGCCCACTCGTCGGGCTTGCCACCGAAGTTCGCCTTGTCGGCGAGGCGCGCCACGACGCGCAACGTGATCTGCTCGCCACCGCCACCGATCCAGATCGGCGGGTGCGGCTGCTGCAACGGCTTCGGGTCGCACTGCGCGCCGGCGATCTCGTAGTACCGCCCCTGGTAGGACGCGTCGGCGTCGCTCCACATCGCCAGCACGACCTCGACCGCCTCTCGCAGCATCCCGAGGCGGACCTTCGCCTCCGGGAACTCGTAGCCGTACGCCTCGTACTCCTGGCGGTACCACCCGGCCCCGACCCCCCAGTCGAGGCGGCCACCCGAGATCACGTCGATGTTCGCGGTGACCTTCGCGGTCAGTGATGGCGGCCGGTACGACGTGCAGCTCACCATCTGGCCCAGGCGGATCGTCGTCGTCGCCTCCGCGAGCGCCGCCATCGTCGTCCAGCACTCGAACACGGTCTCGTGCGCGGGTCTGGGGACGTTGTGGAAGTGGTCGTACACCCAGATCGAGTCGTAGCCGAGACCCTCGGCGAGGATCGCCGTGTCGCGACACGCCGTCCACTTGTCGCGTGGATCGGGGATGTCGATCAGCTCGGTCTTCCAGCCTTGGGGCGCGAAGGCGCCGAATCGAACGGGGCGTGCGTCGGGCATGCTCGGACCTCCGAAGCTCGGTTCCGACCGTAGAGGACGGGAGTACATTCGCGCCCTTGACGACCACCGCGCAGCAGCTCGTCGAGGACCTCGAGGCCCGGCTCCGACCACTCGAGATCGAGCTGGCGCGAGCGTGGTGGGAGTCGAGCACGACGGCATCGCCCGAGGCCGACGCACGACGCGCCGACGCAGACCTCGCCCTCCGCGGGGCGCTCGCCGACGAGCAGGCGTTCCGCGCCGTCCGGGACGCGCGGGAAGACGCAGGCCTCGACCGGCTGCTGCGCCGCCAGCTCGACGTGCTCCACGACGGGTTCGTGCCACATCAGGTTCCCGAAGACCTCCGGCGACGGCTCGTCGAGCTCGAGACCGCGGTCGAGGCCACCTACAACACGTTCCGCGGCGAGCTCGACGGGGAGCGCGTCGACGACAACGCGATCCTCGAGATCCTGCGGACGAGCGACGATGCCGGCCTCCGCCGGGGCGCGTGGGAGGCGTCGAAGCAGATCGGCGCCGAGGTCGCCGACCAGGTCCGCGAGCTGGCTCGCTTGCGCAACCAGGCGGCGCAGTCGCTCGGGTACCGCGACCACTTCGCGCTCGCGCTGGCGACCAGCGAGCTCGACGAGCATCGCCTGTTCTCGACCCTCGACGAGGTGGAGCACCAGACGCGGGCCCCGTTCACGGCGTGGAAGGCCGACCTCGACGACGCCCTGGCCACGCGGTTCGGATGCGCGGCCGGCGAGCTGCGGCCGTGGCACCTCGACGACCCCTTCTTCCAGGACCCGCCGACGAGCGGAGCCATCGACCTCGATCCGGTGTTCGCCGAACGCGACCTGGTCGAGCTCACGCTGCGCACCTACGACGGGCTCGGCCTGGAAGTGCGCCCTGTCCTCGACAACAGCGATCTCTACGCGCGCGACGGCAAGAGTCAGCACGCGTTCTGCATCGACATCGATCGCGACGGCGACGTGCGCGTCCTCTGCAACGTCGAGCCGA
Source organism: uncultured Bifidobacteriaceae bacterium (assembly GCA_964532485.1). Taxonomy (GTDB): domain Bacteria; phylum Actinomycetota; class Acidimicrobiia; order IMCC26256; family PALSA-555; genus DATBSK01. The sequence continues at coordinate 94,801 of CAZHKE010000002.1, read as the reverse complement.
ACGAGCGATGGATGGACACGATGCTCCACGAGTTCGGCCACGGCATCTACGACCGTGAGGTGCGTCGCGACGTGCCGTGGCTGATCCGCGGGGCATCGCACGCGCTGACGACCGAGGGCATCGCGATGATGTTCGGGCGTCTCGTGCGCGACCCGGACTGGCTCGCTCGGATCGGGGAGCTCCCGACGACCGAGTTCGACGAGCTCGGGCCGCGGCTCGACGGAGCGCGACGCGCGGCGCTGCTCACGTTCGCCCGGTGGGTGCTCGTGATGACGAGCTTCGAACGCGCGCTCTACGCCGATCCCGAGCAGGATCTCGACACGCTCTGGTGGGACCTCGTCGAGGAGCACCAGCAGGTGCGTCGACCCGACGGGCGGCACGCGCCCGACTGGGCGTCGAAGATCCACCTCGCCGTCGTGCCCGTCTACTACCAGAACTACCTGTACGGCGAGCTCGTCGCGTCACAGCTCGCCGCGACGCTGCGCCGCGACGCCGGCGGTCTCGTCGACGAGCGTCGCACCGGCGCGCTGCTCGTCGACCGGTTCTTCGCCCCCGGCGGCTCGCAGCGATGGGACCACCTGGTCGAGGCGGCCACCGGGGAACCCCTCACCCCGGCCCACCTGGCCCGCGAGCTCGCCTGATCGTCGATGCGTATCTCGAGGCCGCATAGCGGCCTCGAGATACGCATCAAGATAGGGGCATGTGCGACACGCTGTGCGTGACCGGTGCGGGGCGGACCCTGTTCGCGAAGAGCTCCGACCGGCCCCGTGACGAGGTCCAGGTCGTGGAGGCGCATCCGGCGCGCCCCGCCGGGGGCACCCTCCGCGCGACCCACATCGAGATCGACGATGCCGGAGCGTGCGCGCTGATCGGCTCGCGCCCGGACTGGATGTGGGGACTCGAGCACGGCGTCAACGAGCACCGCGTCGCGATCGGTAACGAGCGCATCTTCACCGTCGACGACCCCCTCGGCGCGCCGCCGGCGCTGATCGGCATGGACCTGGTGCGGCTCGGGCTCGAGCGCGGGCGCTCGGCCGGCGACGCGCTCGACGTGATGACCAACCTCCTCGAGCAGCACGGCCAGGGCGGCCGCTGCGCCGAGGACAAGGACGACCCGTACTGGTCGTCGTTCCTCGTCGCGGACCCGGAGGGCGCCTGGGTGCTCGAGACGAGTGGCCGCACGTGGGCGGCCCGCCGCGTGGACGACGGCGCGGCGATCTCGAACCGCGTCACGCTCGGTCGCGACCTGACCAGGACGTCGGACGACGTGCCCGACGGCGCCGACTTCGACACGTGGCGCGATCCCGCGATCCCGACGGTGCCCGCCGACGACCGGCTCGCGTCGACGCGTGCGTGCGTCGCCACCGGTGCCGCGGCGTTGCGTCCGTCGGACCTCGCGGCGACGATGCGCGACCACGGCCACGGCCCGTGGGGCGCACCGGGCGCCGACCTCGACGAGCTCTCACCACTGCCGACCGGGGTCGATGCGGACCTGCACGGCTTCACGGTGTGCTTCCACGTCGATGCGCCCGGCCTCGTCGTCGAGACGACCACGTCGTCGATGGTCGCCGAGCTCCCCGCCGACCCCGGGGCGCCGACGCGGGCGTGGTTCGCGCTGGGCACACCGTGCTCGAGCATCTTCGTCCCCGCGTTCCCCCCGCACCACGTCGCCACGCCACTCGCCGAGCCCGCGACGTGGCATCGGTTCGCCGCCCTGCGCGACCGAGTCGAGTCTGACGGCGCCCAGCTCGCCGAGGTCAGGGCAGTCCTCGGCCCGCTGGAAGCCGATCTGTGGGCGCGAGCCGACGCAGACGCGCCCGACCTGCCGTGTCATGCCGCGTCCGTCGCCGAGAGCTGGGGTGCCGTCGACGCCGCCCTGCACCGGCTCGGTGTGTGACACCCTGGGCCCATGGACTACAACCTCGCTGATCTCTGGGAAGCCGTCGTCGACGCGGTTCCCGACAACGAGGCCCTGGTCTGCGGCGATCGGCGGCTGACGTTCGCGCAGGCCGACGAGCGCGCCAACCGACTCGCCCACGTGCTCGCCGGGCGCGGCATCGGCGCGGGTGACCACGTCGCGCTGTACCTCTACAACGGGACCGAGTACCTCGAAGGCATGCTCGCCGCGTTCAAGATCCGTGCCGTGCCGATCAACGTGAACTACCGCTACGTCGAGGACGAGCTGAGCTATCTCCTCGACAACTGCGACGCCAAGGCGATCGTCTTCCATCGCGAGTTCGCACCGAAGCTCGCGTCGGTGCGCGATCGCCTGCCCGTGCTCGCGTCGTATCTCTCGGTCGACGACGGCACCGGTGAAGATCTCGCGCCTCTGGACGCGCTCGACTACGAGGCCGGGCTCGCCGACGCGTCACCGGCGCGCGACTTCGGGCCCCGCTCCCCCGACGACCTGTACATCCTCTACACGGGCGGCACCACCGGGATGCCCAAGGGCGTGATGTGGCGCCACGAGGACATCTTCTTCGGCGCGTTCGGCGGCGGCGGCATCGGCAACCCGATCTCCTCACCGGAGGAGATCGTGGACCGGGCGCGCGCGAGCACGAGCCGCGCGCTGCCTGCGTGCCCGTTCATGCACGGCACCGCGCACTGGATGGCGTTCCTGACGCTCTACGAAGGCGGCGCGGTGGTGATCGACGCCGAGCGCAGCCTCGATCCCGTCCACGTGTGGGAGCTCGTGGCGTCCGAGCGGGTGACGTTCCTGGTCATCGTGGGCGATGCCATGGGGCGGCCGCTGGTCGAGGCGCTCGAGCACCTCGACCCCTCGGTCGACCTCTCGAGCCTCGTGATGCTCCTCTCGGGTGGCGCCATCCTGTCGCCGGCGGTCAAGCGTCAGCTGGCGGCCCACCTGCCGAGCACGCTCGTGATCGACGGCATCGGCTCGTCGGAGACGGGCGGCCAGGGACAGATGGTCGCCACCAAGGACGGCGAGATCCCGGCACAGCCGCGCTTCGTGATGGGGCCCGACAACACCGTGCTCGACGACGACCTCGAGCCGGCCGGCGTCGGCGTCGTCGGCAAACTGGCGCGCAGCGGTCGCATCCCCGTCGGGTACTACAAGGACCCCGACAAGTCGGCGGCGACGTTCCCGGTCGTCGACGGCGTCCGCTGGTCGATCCCCGGCGACGCGGCCCGCATCGAGGACGACGGCACGATCACGGTGCTCGGGCGTGGCTCGGTCTCGATCAACACCGGCGGCGAGAAGGTCTACCCCGAGGAGGTCGAGGGCGCGCTGAAGGCGCACGACGAGGTGTTCGACGCCGTGGTCGTCGGCGTTCCCGATCAACGTTGGGGCGAGCGGGTCGTCTCGGTCGTGCAACCGCGCCCGGGTGCGACGCCGACGCTCGACGACCTGGTTGCTCACCTGCGCCACCACATCGCCGGGTACAAGGTGCCCCGCGACCTCGTGCTCGTCGACGCCATCGTCCGCTCCCCGTCGGGCAAGCCCGACTACCGGTGGGCGAAGCAGACCGCGACGGCGAACCTCCCCCCGCATGACCCCAGCGCGGTCCCCGCTCCTTGATGTCTGGTCGACTCCGCTCCGGCGTCCCGGCCGTCCGGCCACGCCTCCGCTGCGTCTCGGTGACGCGCGTGGACTCGTGAACCGGCTCGCCAGCCAGACCAGCCCGTACCTTCGCCAGCACGCCGACAACCCCGTCGACTGGTACCCGTGGGGCACCGAGGCGTTCGCGGCGGCGCGCGAGCGCGACGTGCCGATCCTGCTGTCGGTGGGCTACTCGTCGTGCCACTGGTGTCACGTCATGGCGCACGAGTCGTTCGAGGACGGCGCCATCGCCGAGGTGATGAACCGGCTGTTCGTCAACGTGAAGGTCGATCGCGAGGAGCGGCCCGACGTCGACGCGATCTACATGCAGGCCGTCCAGGCCATGACCGGCCAGGGCGGTTGGCCGATGACCGTGTTCCTGACGCCCGGAGGCCAGCCGTTCTTCGGCGGGACCTACTACCCCAGCCGCGACCGGCCCGGCATGCCGGGGTTCCCGCGCGTGATGGCCGCGGTCGACGAGGCATGGCGTGACCGCCGCGACGACCTCCTCGACACGGCCGGCCGTCTCACCACCGCGATCGAGCGCGCCGCGAGCCTGGACGGCGGTGGCGAGGTCGAGGCGTCGCCCCAGATCCTCGACGACGCGCTCGCCCGGATCCGCACGCAGTTCGACCCGCGCTTCGGCGGCTTCGGTCGCGCGCCGAAGTTCCCGCAGGCGATGACGATCGACTTCCTCCTCCGGTGCCATGCGCGCGCGGCTGACGACCAGACGCTCGAGATGGCGACGGTCAGCCTCGATGCGATGGCTGCGGGCGGCATGTACGACCAGGTCGGTGGCGGGTTCCACCGGTACTCCGTCGACGACTACTGGCTCGTGCCGCACTTCGAGAAGATGCTCTACGACCAGGCGCTGCTGACCGGCGCGTACCTGCACGCGCACCTGGTGACCGGCGAGGCGCGATACCGCCGGATCGTCGAGGAGACGATCACCTACGTGCTGCGCGACCTGCGTCACGACACCGGCGGGTTCTTCTCTGCCGAGGACGCCGACTCCGAGGGCGTGGAGGGCAAGTTCTACCTCTGGTCGCTCGACGAGCTCGGCGCCTTGCTCGGCGGGGACGCCCCCGCGGTCGTGCGCTACTACGGCGCGACCCGCGACGGGAACTTCACCGACCCGCACACGTCCTACTCCGGCAACATCCTGCACGTCGTCGATCGCACCGAGGAACCGACCGACGTCGTCCAGCGCGCGCGGTCCGTGCTGCGCGCCGAGCGAGACACCCGCGTGCGACCGGGGCTCGACGACAAGGTGCTGCTGGCCTGGAACGCGCTGTTCCTGCGCTCGCTCGCCGAAGCCGCCGCCGCGCTCGACCGTGACGACTGGATGGCCGCGGCCCGCACGAACGCCCGCTTCCTGCTCGACGCGCTGCGCGCCGACGATGGTCGCCTGCTGCGCTCCTGGCAGGACGGGCGCGCCGCGATCCCCGCCTACGCCGAGGACTACGCCGCGCTCGTGGAAGCACTGCTGACGATGGCCGAGGTCGACGACGTGCAGTGGCTCGTCGAGGCCCGCGCCGTCGCCGACGAGATGCTCCGGCTGTTCGCCGACCCCGATCGCGGAGGGTTCTTCACGACCGGGAGCGACGCCGAGTCGCTGATCGTGCGCCCGAAGGACAGCCAGGACAACGCCACCCCGGCCGAGAACTCGCTCGCGGCGAGTGCGCTGCTCCGACTCGCGGCGCTGACCGGCGACTCGCGCTACGAGGAGCCGGCCGCCATGTGGCTGCGCGCGATGGCGCCGCTCCTGGGCCAGCACCCGACCGCGTTCGCGTACCTGCTCGGAGCGCTCGACCGCCGGCTCGCGCCACCCGTCGAGATCGCGATCGTGGGGCCGCCGGACGCGCCGGAGACCGCGGCACTGCGTCGCGAGGTCGTCGGCCGGTACCTCCCCGATTCGGTCACGCTCACCGCGGCACCCGGCGAGGGTGCCGACGCGTCACCGCTGCTGGCCGACCGGCCCCTGGTCGACGGGAGGCCTGCGGCGTACGTCTGCGAGCGCTACGCCTGCCAGCGCCCGGTGACGACCCCGGAGGACCTGCGGGCGCTGCTGGACGCCTAGATGCCGTCGGCGAGATGCTCGGCCATGGCCCAGCCGTAGGCGATCATGGCCTCGCCCTTGGCGGGGTCGAGCACGCCGACGAGGTCGACGGCGGCCTTGCCACCGAGCTTCACGTGGCGGGTGTCGAGGACGGGCTCGGCGCCCTTGCCCTTCTTCACCTTGAACGTGCGGTCGTCATAGCGGCTGTCGCAGCCGAACCGCCGGGCGAGTCGGCGGCCCCACGCCCGCTCCTCGCCGTTGGGGTTGTACTTCGGGCGGGGGCACACGTCGCTGAGCGAGCTCAGGAGCGAGTATGCGGCCGGCTGCGCGATGCGTCCGGCGACGAGGACGTCCTCGTCGGGGAACGAGATGGCGGCCCGTCGGTAGAGCTCACCGACGAGGCCCTCGAGCGTCGGGCGAGCCGACCGGCCCTTCTTGACGGCCCCGAGCCCCCAGAGGATGCAGGGGGTGCCGCCGATGCGCTCGAGCGAGCCGAACACGAAGCCGCCCACCTCGTCGTCCTCGGACGCCAAGATGATGAGCGGGAAGTGCTCGACCGCGGTGTCGAGCTGCTGGTCGTCGAGCGGGAGTCCGACCGCCTGGACGAGCTGACCCAGCTCGTCGAGCTCGGCCGGCTTCAAGGAGACGGAATCGCGGGACTCCACAGCCATGGAACGTCCATTGTGGCCGACGCGGCACCCCTGCGGCCAGTCGGTCGCGCGTGCCCCCTACGGGCACCATCAGCGCCTCCGGCCACACCGGCTCACTCGATTCGCAGTCCCTCCAGACCCGGATCCTCGTCTGGGATCTTCGGATCGAGGCGCTCCAGCGTGTCGACGAGCAGCGCGGCGACCGCGGCGTCGCGCGCCCACTTGCGGTCGGCCGGCACGACGTGCCAGGGGGCGTGCTCGGTCGACGTCTCGGTGAGCGCGGTCTCGTACGCGGCGGCGTATTCGTCCCACTGCCCGCGCACCTCGAGGTCGGCCTCGTGGAACTTCCATCGCTTCGCCGGGTCGTCGACGCGCGCCTGGAGGCGCTCTCGCTGCTCGCCCTTCGAGATGTGCAGAAAGACCTTGACGAGGGTCGTCCCCTCGTCGGTCAGCATCCGCTCGAACTCCGTGATGTGCCGGAACCGCAGGCGACACTGCTTCGGCGTGACGGCGCCGACGAGCCGGGCGGCGACGACGTCTTCGTAGTGCGAGCGGTTGAACACGCCGATCTTGCCCCGCGTCGGGCACTCGGCGTGCACGCGCCAGAGGTAGTCGTGAGCCAGCTCACCGTCGCTCGGCGCCTTGAAGCTCGCGACGTGGCACCCCTGGGGGTTCAGCCCCGTCAGGACCTTGCGGATCGCGCCGTCCTTGCCGGCGGTGTCCATGCCCTGGAGGACGAGGAGCACCGAGCGCTCGGCCTCCGCCCAGAGTCTGTCGTGGAACGAGTCGAGGCGCACCAGCAGGTCGGCGATGACCTCGGCCGCCGCGGCCTTGTTCGCCACCCCCGCCTTCGTGTCGGTCGCGCGCTCGGACAGCCGGGCCTTCGTGCCGGGTCGAACCCGCAGGTCGGCGACGAGCCCCGTCGCGCGCGCCGCGCGCTCGCCCATCAGTACCGGATCTCCGCGCTCACGGCGTAGTGGTCGGATGGATGCACGCCGTCGACCGGCTCCACGCCCTCGAGGCGCGCCGACAGGATCTCGCCCCGCGCCCCTTCGCCCGGGTATCCGGCGAACACGTAGTCGATGCGGCGGTCGGGCTCCGGGTCGGCCGCCGTGAAGGGGTTGCGCCGCGACCAGGTCCAGCCAGGCCCCGCGTCTCCGGCGACGCGCCACGCGTCGAGGAACACCAGCTTCTCGACCGGCGCCGACGCGTACCCCGTCAGACAGCGGATCTCGTCTGCCTCCGGCTCCGCGTTGAAGTCGCCGCACAGGATCGGCGGATACGTGCGCTCGCCGGCCGTCGCCATGACGAAGTCGCAGAGCGCGCCCACCTGCATCTGGCGCACGTGGCTCTGGTCGAGCCGCCAGTTGAGATGCGTGCAGAAGACCTGGAACGGACCGCGGGGGCCTTCGACATCGGCGCGCACGACGCTGCGCAGCTCCTCGAGACCCTCGGGCGCGGGCAGGCCCCGCGCGTCGCCATCGGGGATGGGCCAGCGCGAGAGGATCGCGTTGCCGAAGCTCTCCTCGGCCATGTCGAGGCCGAGCCCGGCGACGGCGGTGAACTGGTAGCCCAACGCCTCGGCGAGGGCACGCGGCTGCGACTCCCCGCCACGGGTCTCCCAGACCTCCTGCAGGCAGATGATGTCGGCGTCGACCCGCCGCAGCGTCTCGAGGATGGCCGGCTGGCGCGCCTCCCACGGCCCGAAGCGCCACCAGAGGTTCCAGGTCACGACCCGCATCGTGGTCTCCACTCGCGGGGGCGGGACCCAGCCGGCGGTGACAGACGGAAGGCTCATGGCCCGCCGGAGACTACCGGCGGCGACTACCGGCGAGGCGTGTCGTGCCCTACCCTCCCGCGCCGGCATGGCGACGCCCGACGTGAACCTCCTCGACGTGAACCTCCTCGACGGCGACCTCTACGCGGGTGATCCGCTCCCCGTCTACCGGCGCCTGCGCGACGACGCCCCGGCCTACTGGGATCCCGTGCACCGGCTCTGGGGCATCAGCCGCCACGACGACGTCGTCGAGGTCGAGAAGGACACCGCGCGCTACACATCGGCGCTCGGCTCACGACCGCGCATCGTCGGCGACGTCTCGATGATCAACAACGACGATCCGCTGCACCAGAGCAAGCGGCGTCTCGTCGCTCGTCGGTTCACGCCGCGCTCGGTCAAGCAGCACGAAGACCACGTTCGGCGCGTCGTGACCGACCTGATCGACGCGATCTCGCCGGCGGGCCAGTGCGAGGTCGTCGCCGATCTCGCCGCGCCGCTTCCCGCACGCGTCATCTGCGAGATGCTCGGCTTCGACGTCTCGCACGCCGACAGGTGCCGTGAGTGGTCGGAGGTCACGATGCTCTCCGGCGGCCAGTACGACGTCGGCGGCGCGGTCCACGAGCCGAGCGAGGCGACGATCAACGCGGTGTTCGAGTTCGCGTCCGCGGCGCTGGAGGTGCTCGCCCAACGACGCGCCGAGCCTCGCGACGACCTGTTCTCGGTGTGGGCGCACTCGGAGCTCGAGCTCCCCGACGGCACGGTGCGCGCCATGAACGACGACGAGGTCGTGCACGAGGCGCTGCTGCTCCTCGACGGCGGGGCCGAGACGACGCGCACGGTCATCGGCACGATGTGCCTCGAGCTCGCCCGTCACCCTGACCAGCGCGCTGCGCTCGTCGCCGACCCGGCGATCCTCGGCCGCACCGGCGTCGAGGAGCTGATCCGCTGGGTCACGCCGATCCTGAACATGCGGCGGACCGCGACCGAGGACCACGAGCTCCACGGCCAGACCATCCGTGCGGGCGACGAGATCCTGCTGATGTACGGGTCGGCGAACCGTGACGAGCGGGTGTTCGCCGATCCCGACACGCTCGATCTGGCGCGCGAGCACAACCACCACGTCGCGTTCGGGTTCGGCACGCACTTCTGCCTCGGCGCGTCGCTCGCCCGGCTCGAGATCCGAGTGATGTTCGAGGAGATCGCGCGCCGGCTCCCCGACCTCGAGCTCGTCGACGCCGTCGAGCCCCGCCGGCTGCCGTCGGCGTTCGCCTGTGGCTACGAGGCGCTCCCCATGACGTTCACGCCGGGCGGTTGACGGCTCCCGGTCCGTGACCGCACGTCAGTGCAGGTCGAGCTCCACCGCCAGCAGGTTCTTCGGCTCGCACCTGAGCGTGCCCGGCTTCTTCGGGCGGACCCGCACGAACTCGCCGTCCTGCACCTGGGTGATCATCCCGCACGAGCTGGGCTCGCGGCTGCCGATGTCGGTGGTGGCCCACATCCCCTCGGCGTCGAAGTCGTGGGTGCTCGCGAGCCCGTCGAGGAGCGCGGCGCGCGTCACCGCGTTCGGGCCGCCATCGGCCACGATCGCGTCGAGGGTGTCGCGCAGCAAGACGCCTGCCGCCCATGCCGATGCGCCGAGCCCTGTCGTCCTGCCCTCGCCCGTGTACTTCACAAAGCTCGCGAGCATCTTGTTCGATCCCGCCTCCGCGAACGGCAAGAAGGTCAGCGGGACGAAATGGTCCTCCACGTCGGGACCGCCCTGCTCGAGGAACCCGCGGTCGTAGCAGCTCACGGCGCAGCTCCAGACCTTCACGCCGTCGACACCCTGGAGCCGCGCTTCCTTGCGCAGCGCGATGTTCGACGCGAAGTTGAGCTGGTCGAGCACGATCGTGGCATCGTCGTCGGCGATCGCCTGCACGATCGGTGTGTACGCGCTCTGTGGTGAGCTCGCCGAGACGTTGAACTCGGCGTCGACGTCGACCCCGGCTTCCTTCGCGAGCTCGTAGCCGATCTGGACCGCGTTGTGCGCCGACTGGAGGTCGTTGGTGTTCACCGTCACGCCGTGGAGGTCCTTCCCGAAGCGCTGCTGGTAGTAGCGCGTCGAGCCGACGTTGCCTCGGTAGCGCTGCGGCGAGTCGTCCTTGGTCGAGCAGTCGATCGCCGGCGGGTTGATCGGGAACGACACCGGTGAGCAGGCCTGCACGAGCTCCGTCGCGATCCCGGGGACGTCGGGCAACCCGGTTGCGGCCCCGGTGCTGTCGGGGCACGCGACGAGGTCGTCGACGTTGTTGAGGAACAGCGCGGAGGTCCCGATGATCGCGAAGTCCTCCTGGCAGGCCCGGATGATCGCGTTGCGGGCGTCGTCGGCGGTGAGGTGCGAGTCGAGGAAGTCGACGACCATCGTCCGTCCCGCGAGCCCACCGTGGTCGTTCACGTAGTCGGCGAAGCCCTCCACCGCGTCGACCGCGCCCTTGAACAGGCCCGGGGAGAGCGGGTTCTCGACGTCGGCGATCACGCCGATGCGGATCTCTTGGGCCGTCACCCCGACGTCGGACGCCTTCGGGGCCTCCGAGCCGCCACCTGCGTCGGCGCTCGCCGTGACGGACAGCGTCGCCGCGAGCACGGCGATCACGAGCAGCACCGCCGATCGTGTGCGATCCATCGGACCCCCCTCCGATCGCCTGGCGTGCGTGTCGGACCGAGTCGCGCGTCCTCAGGCCGCGGGCGTGAACCCTACGGGCATGCGCTTGATGCCGTGGATGAAGTTCGACTGCAGGTACTCGGGCTCCCCCGAGACCTCCAGGTCGGGGAGTCGGCGGAGCAGCTCCTCGAACATGACGCGGATCTCCCGGCGGGCGAGGTGCGCGCCGAGGCAGAAGTGGGGGCCGCCACCTCCGAAGCCGACGTGCTCGTTGGGGTCACGGCGCACCTCGAACGCATACGGGTCGTCGAACACCGACGGGTCCCGGTTCGCCGCGCTGTACCACAGCACGACCTTGTCGCCCTCCTTGATCGGCTGCCCGCCGACCTCGGCGTCGACCGTTGCGCAGGTCCGACGGAAGTGCACGACCGGCGTCGACCAACGGATGATCTCTTCGACGGCGCTCGGTGCCACGCCGTCGAGATCGTCGAGCCAGAGCTGCCGCTGGCCGGGGTTGTCGGTCAGCGCCTTCATGCCGTGGCTGATGGCGTTGCGCGTCGTCTCGTTGCCCGCCACGACGAGCAAGACGAAGAACGACCCGAACTCCTCGGGCGTGAGGCTGTGGCCCTCGACCTCGGCGAGCGCGATCTGTGTGGTGATGTCGTCGCGCGGGCTGGCGACGCGATCCGCCCGCAGCTCCTGGGCGAACGTCCACAGCTCCTGTGCGGCCGAGAACGCCAGCATGATGTCGCCGCCGTACTCGGGGTCGCTCGCGCCGAGCACGACGTTGGTCTTGTCGAAGACCCACTGGTACTCCGACTCCGGGATGCCCATCATGTCGCAGATGATCTGGAGCGGGAGGGCCGCCGCGACCTCGCTGACGAAGTCGCACTCCCCCTTCTCCGCGATCGCGTCGACGATCGCCGTGGCGCGACGCTGCACGTCACCCTCGAGGTCGGCGACCTGGTGCGGCGTGAAGCCGCGGTTCACGATGAGACGGAACCGAGTGTGGCGCGGCGGGTCCATGTTGATCATGGACCCGAGGAACTCGTAGACGGCGGGCGGGAAGTCGGGGATGTTGGTGCCCTGGCCCGACAGGAACACCTCCGGCTGACGGCTCACCTGCTGCACGTCGGCGTGGCGGACGACCGACCAGAAGCCGGGGCCGTGCGGCAGGCCCTCGATCTCGGGCTCGGTGTGCCACGAGACGGGACGCTCGGCGAGCAGCTTGGCGAACATCCCCGGGACGTCGGGTCGGTACCAGAGGTCGATGTTGCCCAGGTCGATGTCATCGACCGACAGGTCGGTCGTGGGGATCGCAGCCACCGCGGGGAGCCTACGTGGCGCCGTTGGACGCCGGGGCCAAGGCCCCGCACATCCGGATCACAGGTTGGTCCGTAATACTCCGGTCCCCCGGATCGGAGCCGACCCACGATGACCCAGACCCCACCGACGTCACCGGCCACGCCGACGAGCCCACCACGCAAGAGCCGCAAGTGGTGGTACGTCGGCACTGCGGCGCTGCTGGTGCTCGTCCTGCTCGGCGTCGGCATCTGGTACTTCGTGTTCCGCGACGACGCGCCGGAGGCCGTCGACATCGCCAAGGCCGGCGAGACGGCCCAGGAGTCGGGCTCGCGGAGCTCGAGCTCGCTCGACGGGACCTGGACGATCGACCCGTCGGTCGGCTCCTTCAGCGACTTCTCCGGGACGTTCGTCGGCTACCGGGTGCAGGAGGAGCTGGCGAGCATCGGCGCGAAGACCGCGGTCGGGCGCACTCCCGACGTCGAGGGCTCCCTGACGATCGAGGGCACGTCGGTCCCCGAGGCGCAGTTCACGGCCGACCTCACGACGCTCCAGAGTGACGAGGGCCGGCGCGACGGCGCGCTCCACAGCCAGGCACTCGAGTCCGACCGGTTCCCGACGGCGACGTTCGAGCTCTCCGAACCGATCGACCTCGGGAAGATCCCTCAGGACGGCGCCAACATCGACGTCGACGCGGTCGGCACGCTCACGCTCCACGGCGTCACGAAGGACGTGACGATCCCGCTGCAGGCTCAGCGCAACGGCGACGTGATCGCGGTGACCGGCCGGCTCGACATCCCGTTCGCCGACTACGACATCGACCAGCCACAGAGCCTCGCGGTGCTCTCGACCGACGACCGCGGCATCCTCGAGGTCCAGCTCTTCTTCTCGAAGGCCTGACACCCCGGTTGCGTCCCTCGCCCGCGCATACGAGGGTGAGCGACGCATGTGGCTGAGCAGCATCGCGACCGCTCGGCTCAGCCGGCGCCGGACATCTGCTCCTTGGCTCGCTTGTCCATCTCCTCGGGCGAGACGTCTTCGATGTGGGTCATCAGGTTCCACACGTGGCCGTACGGATCCTCGATCTGCCCAGCACGGTCGCCGTAGAACTTGTCCTCGAGCTCCTGGAGCACCGTGGCCCCACCGGCGACCGCGGCGGCGTACACGGCGTCGACGTCCTCGACGTAGACGCAGATGGTCACCGGCGACCCCCCGATCGTCTTCGCCGACTTGATGCCCATGTCGGGATGCTCGTCGGCGAGCATCACGATCGAGTCACCGAACAGCAGCTCCGCGTGCCCGACCTTGCCGCCCGGGCCGGGCATGCGCACGATCTCCTTCGCTCCGAGCGCCTTCGTGTACCAGTCGATGGCACTGCTCGCGTCGTCGATGATCAGGTACGGGATGACGCTGTGGTAGCCGTCGGGGACGGGCTTGACCTTCGCCATGCGGGGACCTCCGGGTCGCGGCGGTACTGCGGCATTCTCGCCGCCCACGCCACCGCTCGTCACCCCCCGCTTGCGTCGATTGCGGCGAGGTGCCGCTGCCGCTCGGCGTCGTCGAGGAACGACGCTCGGAACGAGTTGCGGGCGAGCTCGAGCACCTCGTCGTCGGTGATCCCGAGCGCGCCCACGCTCTCCCGGAAGTTGTCGCCCACGTAGCCGCCGAAGTAGGCGGGATCGTCGGAGTTCACCGTCACCAGCAACCCGCGGCGCAGCATCGCGGCCAGGTTGTGGTCCGCCAACGTGTCGAACACGCGAAGCCGCACGTTCGACAGCGGGCAGACCGTCAGCGGGATCTGGTCGTCGACGAGCCGCTGCACGAGCACCTCGTCCTCGAGGCAGCGCACCCCGTGGTCGATGCGGCGTACCTCGAGCAGGTCGAGCGCCTCCCACATGTACGACGGCGGCCCTTCCTCGCCCGCGTGCGCGACCGTGAGATACCCCTCCTCGCGAGCGCGAGCGAAGACGGCCTCGAACTTCGACGGTGGGTTCCCGACCTCGGCCGAGTCGAGACCGACCGCGGTGATCAGGTCGCGGAACGACCGGGCGGTGTCCAGTGTGGCCATCGCCGACTCCACGCTCAGGTGCCGCAGGAAGCACAGGATCAGGTGCGACGTGATGCCGTGGTCGCGCACGCCGTCGGCGAGCGCCCCGGTGATGCCGTCGATCACGGCTCCGAATGCGACGCCCCGGTCGGTGTGGGTCTGCGGGTCGAAGAAGATCTCGGTGTGCCGCACCCCCTGCTCGGCCGCGCGGGCGAGATACGCCGCCGTGAGGTCGTAGAAGTCCTGCTCGGCGAGCAGGACACGACAGCCGGCGTAGTAGATGTCGAGGAAGGACTGGAGGTCGTCGAAGACGTAGGCGGCGCGCACCGCGTCCACGTCGGCGTACGGCACCTCGACGCCGTTGCGCTGGGCGAGCTCGAACATGAGGTCGGGCTCGAGCGTGCCCTCGATGTGGAGGTGCAGCTCGGCCTTCGGGAGCGTTCGGCCGACGTCGATCATGGCGTCACGCCAAGGGCCGGGGGCCCATCCCCACTTCCGGCGCCGGACGTCCTAGCCTCTGGTCCATGCACGAGAAATCGCTTCGATCCGGGAAGACCAAGCGCGAGGGCAAGAGCCTCAAGGAGAAGCGCGCGGCGAAGAACGCCAAGAAGGCGGAGCGCTCGGCGTCCGCGCGGCGCCAGGTCACGGAGTAGCACCCGAGCCCTCCGGACGGCCGCGCGCGACCGTCTCGTCGGTCGAGATGCTGCTCCACGACCGGCTGCCAAGGATCCGCTCGCACGATCGGCAGTCGGCGTGCTGGGGCGCGGCCGCGCGCTGGAGTCCCCGTCGGCCGCACAAGGAGACGAGCTCCAGCGCCGGCACCGGACGCCCCGGGAAGTCGTGCCGCCAGCGGCCCCGGTCGGGCGGTCGCCGGTACGCGAGGTGCACACGACCCGTGAGCTCGGGGCTGAGCGCGGTGACGAGCCCAGCTCGGTCGAGTCGCCCGATCGCTCGCGTCACTACCCCGTGGGTGCGATGTTGGCATTGAGCCGGAACACGTTGCTCGGGTCGTACTTCGACTTCAGTCCGACGAGCCGCTCCCACTGCGTCTCGGAGTACGCGAGCCGCACACGGTCGGCGTCGTCGCTGGTGAAGTTCACGTACACGCCTCGGCTGTGCGGGGTGAGCGCATCGAACGTCTGGCGCACCCACTCGATGTGACGCTCGGGCTCGGGGTCCTCCGGCAGCCAGGACGCCACGATGTTGACGTCGTGGACGGCGTCACGGTTCGCGAACGCCGTCGCGTCCTCCGGGACGCGAGCCACGGCGCCGCCCTGCGTGAAGAGCGGGATGCTCGACAGCGGTGACGTGATCGTCTCGGACTGCGTGATCAGCACGTCGATCATCGCATCGCTCAACGGCCCGAGCTTGTGCGAGCGCCAGTAGTAGTGGCGACCGTGTGGCAGCGCGGCGTCGAACATCTTCTGGTGCACGGCGTAGGGCTTCGGCACGACGGCGTTGACGGCCGGATCGGGGAGCTCGCCGAGCAGGTCGGCGAGCACGTTCTGGCCGTCGTCGATCGGGCCGGCGTACGTCAGCACGAGCGCCGCGATGGGCTGACCGTGCAGCGCTTCGGGGATCGCCGGAAGCGGTGGGGCGAGCCGCAGGTTGCCCATGATCCCGACCTCGTCGGCGGCGTCGGCCGCGAGCGCCCGCAGGGCACCGAGGACGTCGGTCGCGCGGTCCATCGGCCACACCAGCAGCCCCGCGAGGATCTCCGGGCCGAGCGGCTGGAGCTCGAACTCGAACGACGTGACGATGCCGAAGTTGCCGCCACCGCCGCGCAGACCCCAGAACAGGTCGGCGTTCTCCTGCTCGTTCGCGACGACGAGCTCGCCGTCGGCAGTCACGACGTCGCACGAGACCAGGCTGTCGATCGAGAGCCCGAACTTGCGCATCAGGTGACCGATGCCGCCGCCGAGCGTCAGGCCCGCGATGCCCGTGTGGCTGACGATCCCTCCGGTCGCCACGAGCCCGAACACCTGTGACTCCCGGTCGAGGTGCTCGTTGAGGCACCCGCCCTCGAGCCGGATCGTGCGCGCGTGGGGGTCGACGCGGGTCCCGGTCATCGCCGAGAGGTCGATCACGATTCCGCCGTCGGTGAGCGCATGACCGGCGACGGCGTGGCCGCCGCCCCGGATGGCGATCTCGAGGTCGTGCTCACGTCCGTGGCGGAGCGCGGCGATCACGTCGGCCACACCGCGACAGCGTGCGATCAGCGCCGGCTGCCGGTCGATGTGCCCGTTCCAGATGCGCCGGACGTCGGCATACGACGGGTCGCCGCGCTCGACGACCTCGCCGAACATGTGCTCGCGGAGTGCGTCGGCGGCGGCGTTGCCCAGCGTCGAGGTCACGGTGCCCTCCTGTCTCGCTGCCGCCCCGGGGGCGGCAGCTCTGCCCCGTGGAATGCCTCCCAAGGCTCCCACAGACAGCGGCCGCCAGCACTCAGGGGATCTGCCCTTCCCGGCGCAGCCAGTCGACCGTCAGCTCGAGCCCTCCGCGCAACGACCGAGGGGCGTGGTCGAGCTGCTCGCGCGTGACCCGGTCGTCGAACCACGGGACGGGGAACCGGCGCCGGGCCAGTGCCACGAGGCTCGGCCCGTACCGATCGAGGGCGTCTGGATCGTCCGGGTCGATCGCGACCTCGGCCACGCGGTGCGCGACGCCCGCGATCTCGCAGGCGAGGTTGAGGAACCTCGCGGTGCTCTGCGCGTCCTCTCGACCGAACGCGAGGTACTTCTGGCCCCGCCGACCTCGCCCGATCGCTGCCACCGCGACCGCGGCGACGTCGTCTGCGAACACCCAGGGCACCGGGTACGCCACGTATTCGGCCAGCTTGCCGGTGATCGCGCCGCGGAGCGCGCGGTTGAAGCTCGTGCGATGCATCGCGCGAGCCACGGACAGCGCGGGCCCGTACGTACCACCAGGGATCACCATGACGATGTCCGCGCCCTGGTCGACACGTCGCATGGCGTCGACGTATGCCGTGCCCTTCGTGCGCGTGTAGGGGTCGTCGCTCCAGTCCGCGGCGACCGGCGTCGCCTCGGTCAGCGTCGCGTCGTGCCGGAAGAACGTCGTCGTGCTCAGGCCGACCACCCGGATGCCCAGCCCCGCAGCCGCGTCGTACACGTGCGCGGCACCGTCGACGTTCGTGGCCCGCTGCTCGATCAGGTCCTGGGCAGCGCCACCCAGGACCGCAGCAGCGTTGACGATCGCGTCGCACCCCTGCGCGGCTCGTCGCACGTCGCTGGCGACGGTGAGATCACCGGAGACCAGCTCGACGCCGGCGGCCGCGAGCGGTGCCGAGTCGCTCGTCGGTCGCACGAGGGCACGAGGCTGCTCGCCCGCCGCGAGGAGGCGCGTGCAGATGTTGGAGCCGATGAGCCCGGTCGCGCCCGTGACGAGGATCGTCGACATCGCGTCGCGCCGCGTCAGGCTCGCATCGGCTCAGTGGCGTTTGACGCCGCCGTACTTCATCCTCGTGTCGCTCATCGACGCCGCGTGCGCCTCGTCGTCGCTGATGGCTGCGTCGACGACCTCGCCCACGAAGAGCGTGTGCGTCCCGAGGTCGAGCGTGTGGCGCACCTCGCAGTCGACCCAGGCGATCGCCTCCTCGAAGACCGGCGCGCCGGTCGTCGCGGGGCGCACCGCCCGGCCGTTCAGGCTCGACCCGTCGTCGTCGGCCGGCTTCGAGAACTTGACGAAGACCCTTGTGTCATCGGCGCTCCACAGGTTGACGGTGAACGAACCGCCCTCCGTGATGAGGCGGTGCGTCACCGCGTCGTTGTCGACACCGACGCCGATGAGGACCGGCTCCATCGACAGCTGGGTGATCCAGCTCGTGGTCATGGCGTTGCGGGTCTCGCCGGCGCGCGACCCCACGAGCGCGAGCGCGTTCGGGATCTTCCAGGTGACCTTGTTGAGGAGCTCGTCGTCGAGAGCCATCCGCTAGGCCCGGAACGGGGCCAGCCCCATGCGGTCTCGCACCTCCGGTCGGCGCAGCGGCGGCAGCGTCGGCGGCGGTCGTCTCCGGGCCGGCAGCTCGGCGAGCACACGCTCGGTGATCCCCGCGATCTCGAGCGCGGCGGCGTCGAGCGCATCGGCGACCTCGCCCTTCGGCTTCGCGACGCCCGAGACCTTGCGCACGTACTGACGGGCCGCGGCCTCGATCTCCTCGCGGGTGGCGGGGGGCTCGAGACCGCGCAGCTCGGTGATGTTTCGGCACATGGCCCCAGGCTACGGCCTCTACGCTGGGGCTCGTGCGGGGGCATGCGATCGAGGTGCGCCACGACCCGCGACGCGATCGCCGGACGGATCTGCTGCTACGCCGAGCGCGCCGACCACGTCATCGACGGTGAGCCGATGGAGCGCCCGATCAGCCCCTGGTCGACGACCGCCTGAGATGGCGCGGGGCGAACCCGCGGGCGGCGGGTCCGCCGCCGAGCGGCGCGACGCCGAGCACGACACCCTGGCGGAGAGGGTCGCATGGCTGCACGCGCAGGCCGATGCCCTCGCGACCGGGACGCCGCGACTGCTCAACGCGGTGGCCGCCGCCACGAAGTCCAGCAGCAGCACCGCGTCGGCGGGCGACCTGCGTGGTCTCGGTGAGAGCGCGGATGCGCAGATCGCGGACAGTCGTGAGGAGATCGAGCGGCTGGCCACCGAGCTCGATCGTGCGTCGGGTGCGCATGCTCGTGGCGACGAGTTCGCGGCGGGCAGCCTCTTCCGCCACCGCGCGCGACCCGAGCAGCTCACCGACTCGCGCTCGCCCGCGTTCGACGAGGTCGTACGTCTCGTCGCCGACGTCGCCGACGACCTCCCCGGGGATGGCGGTGACCGCTGTCGTGCTCGCCTCCCCCGTGCGACCCAGTCCGAGCTCACGCTCCTCGCGGATCTGGTCGCGACCGGGCTGACGCACGATCAGCTCGTGCGCCTGCTCGAGGGCGGCCACCTGCTGCTTCCCGGCCATCGGCTGCTGAAGCGCTGGTGCTCGCTGGCCGGTGCGACGCCCCGAACGTCGAGTCACTACCACCCCGACGACCACCGCCTCGGCCGCGGACCGGCCTGGCTCGAGGCGGCGCGGGCGCGCCTCGAAGACGCTCACATGCGCCCCGTGTACGGCCAGCAGTACGGGCTCAAGGGGAAGTTCGTCCACGAGGCGCTGTTCGGCCCCGGGCCTCACCACACGACGTTCATCCAGCTCGAGCGGGCGGCGCCGTCGCGCCTCCGCCTCCTCCAGCACATCGCCGATTGGGTTCGGTATCGGCTCAGCCGCCGGAACCAGGGACCGTACGGCTCGTCGTTCGACACCGACGCGCAGCCGATGCGGGGGATCGTATGGTGGAAGGCGAGCAAGCGGTCCGCGCAATCGGTCCGCCTCCAGGAGGCAGCCCGGGAGGCCGACGATCTGGTGCGCACCCTCCTCGAGGTGAGCAGGCAGCTCGACGCCCAGGGCCGGCTCAGCTCGGTGGTGTGGCGCGGCCCGGCGAGCGGCGACTTCGACACGGCCGTCGGACATGCGGTCGCCGACGTCGCGCGCGCCGCCGCTGCGGTCAGCGCCTTCGCGGCGCGACTGCGCCGTGAGGAGCGAGCCGTCTGACTCGCACGCTACGACGGCGCGACCGCGACGCCCTCGTACATCGAGCTCATGATCTTGGGGCCCTTGACCGAGTAGCGATCGAGCCGCGTCGTCGTGAATCCCGCGTCGCTCACGAGCTGATCGATCGGGCGGTTGAGATGGCACCCACCGGCGATGCGCCGCTGCAGCGGCGTGAACCGATCCTGGCGACGAGCAACGTTCTCGTCGGATGCCCGACCGTGCTCGATGAAGTGCAGCGCGCCGCCCGGTCGCAGGACGCGTCGCATCTCGAGCAGCGCGCGGTGGACGTCCGGGATCGTGCAGAGCGTCCACGTCGTCAGCGCGTGGTCGACGCTCGCGTCCTCGAGCGGCAGCGCCTCACCCTCGAGCCCGACGTACTCCACCGGGACGGGGCTCTCCTCGACGCGCTTCGCGGCGAGCTTGCGGCCGACCGTCGCCGGATCGACCGCGAGCACCCTCGTCACCGACGTCGGGTAGTAGGGCACGTTGAGCCCGGAGCCGAACCCGACCTCGAGCACCTCCCCCGACAGGTCGCCGGCGACTCGGGCGCGCATCCTTCGGAACTGGCGGTTGTTCAGGAGCACGTTGACGCAGCGCGGGAGGAACTGGTCCTCGTAGAAGCCCATCGGCCCCAGTCTGGCCTGGTCGCGACGGGTCGCGCAGGTCTCCCGTCGCGTCAGGCGGCCTTCTCGAGGATGTGCACGCCACACGCCGAGCCGAGCCCGATCACGTGGGCGAGGCCGACCTTCGCACCGTCGATCTGACGGTCGCCGCCCTCGCCGCGCAGGTGCGTGCAGACCTCCCAGACGTTCGCGATGCCGGTGGCCGCGATCGGGTGGCCCTTCGACTCGAGCCCGCCCGACACGTTGACCGGCGTCGTGCCGTCACGCCAGGTCGCCCCCGACTCGAAGAGGTCGGTCGCGCCGCCCGGCTCACACAGCTTCAGGTTGTCGTAGTGGACGAGCTCTGCCGTCGCGAAGCAGTCGTGCAGCTCGACGAGATCGAGGTCGGCCGGGCCGACGCCCGCTTGCTCGTACGCCTGCTCGGCCGCGTTGCGCGTGAGCGTGTTGACGTCGGGCAGCACCTGGCACGCCTCTTCCCACGGGTCGGTCGTGAGGATCGACGCCGACACCTTGACGGCGCGCTTCTGCTGCTCCTTCGAGAGCCTCTTGAGCGCGGCGTCGCTCACGACGACCGCGGCGGCGGCGCCGTCGCAGTTCGCCGAGCACATCGGCCGCGTGTTCGGGTAGGCGATCATGACGTCGTTCATGATCTCCTCGGCTGACATCTTCTTCTGGTAGGCCGCGAGAGGGTTCAGCGTGGAGTGCGAGTGGTTCTTCTCGCTGATGCGAGCGAAGAGCTGGAACGGCGCGTCGGCGTACTGGTGCTGGTACAGGTACTGCATGCCGACCTGCGCGAAGACGCCCGGCATCGTCTCGGTGCCGATCCGGCCGTCGACGGGCGCAACCGCCCCGTACCGACCCGACGGCGTGTAGACGTTCTCCTCGCTCTTTCGAGCGCCGCCGGCGAGCAGCCCGGCGCCGGAGAGCTTCTCGACGCCGACCGCGAGCCCGTAGTCGGCCTCGCCGGCCTTGACGGCCATGACCGCGGTGCGCAGCGCAGTCGCGCCCGTCGCGCAGGCGTTCGACACGTTGTAGACGGGGATGCCCGTCTGACCGATCTGCTTCTGGATCGCCTGCCCGATGCCCAGCCCGCCACCCATGAGGTTGCCGGCCGCCAGGATGCCCATCTCCCGCATGGAGACGCCCGCGTCGTCGAGCGCGGCCATGGCTGCCTCGGATGCGAGGTCGACCGTGTCCTGGTCGGGGTGCTTCCCGAACTTCGTCATGTAGATCCCGAGGATCCAGACGTTCTCAGCCACGGTGTCTCCTGTCTCGTGGTGCCGCGCTCAGCGCGGCTCGAAGCCGAAGCCGACGGCCTCGGTGCCTTCGTCGTCGGTGCCCACCACGTGGGTGGCCAGCTTCACCTTCATGCCGAGCTTCACGTGCTCGGGGTCGGGCTCGGTGTTGATGACGTTCGCCCGGACGCTCGTGCCGTCGCAGTCGATGACGCCCGCGACGAACGGCACCGGGACACCCGGCGCGGCGAAGGAGACGATCGTGAACGACTCGAGGACGCCGTCGGTGGGCACGTCGACGTCCTTGAAGGTGGTCTCGAAGCACGAGGCGCACGCGTTGCGACGGTCGAAGAACCGCGCGCCGCAGCTCGTGCACTCGTGCGCGACCAGATGCGGCTGCGGGCCGAGCGCGAGGTAGTCGACCAGGGGGATCTGCTTCGCCACTGACCGAATCGTACCGTCTTGCGGTTCGCTCAGGAGCAGCCGGCGCCTACCCGGAGACCTTCGCCAACGGAGCTCGAGACCGCCGGCGCTCTGCCCACGTGACGAGCCGCTGGCCCCGCTCGTCCCAGACCTTGAGGCGGGTCGCGCGCAGCCCCTTCCAGAAGGTCTGGCGTGGCACGGCGTGGAAGATCTCGTTCTGGTCGTGGGCGCCCTGGAGCCGGTAGTTCGGGATCTTCGGGTTCAGGTGGTGGACGTGGTGGAGCCCGATGCTGCCCGAGAAGAACTGCAGCACCTTGGGGAGCCGCAGGTACGAGCTGCCGTGCAGCGCGGCGTCGGCGAAGGTCCAGTCCTCGGTCCGCTTCCAGTACGTGTCGTCGAACTGGTGCTGCACGTAGAAGAGCCAGATCCCGGCGCCGCCGGCGAGCAGCACGAGCGGCCCCTCCACCATCAGGAACTCCTGCCAGCCCAACCACCAGCACAGCCCACCGACGAGGAGCAGGAGCGACAGGTTGGTGACCCAGACACTGCGCTTGACCCGCGGCCGCATCGACGGCTTGGCGATGCGCGGCTCGATCAGCATGCCCCAGATCGGGCCGAGCCCGAACATGACGAGCGGGTTGCGGAACAGGCGGTAGCCGAAGCGCCCACCCCGCGACATCGCGTCGTACTCGGCGAGCGTGATCGTCGGCACGTCCCCGACTCCGCGCCGATCGAGGTCGCCTGCCGTCGCATGGTGCATCGTGTGCTCGTAGCGCCAGCGTGCGAACGGCGTGGCGACGAGGAGCGCGAGCGCCGAACCGACGTAGGCGTTGGAGCGGCGACCCGGCATCAACGAGCCGTGAGCGCAGTCGTGGAACATGATGTAGGTCCGCACGAGGAATCCGGCGGTCGGCACCGCCAGCACCAGCGTGAGCAGGTACGACACGTCGAGCGCCAGGTACATCGCGACCCACAGCGCGAGGAACGGCACGACCGACGTCGCCAGCGCCAGCAGGCTCCGGCCCAAGTGCGGCCGAGCATGGCGGTCGAGCCCGTCGTGCGACGACTCGTCGTCGACGGTCGCGTCTTGCGCTTGGTTCAGCTGTGAGGTCACGGGTCCCCTTGGAACGGATCAAGCAGGTTCGGTTACCCTAACTGAAAAGCGGTCGATCGGGACGACACGGGCCGAGAGTTGGCGCGATTCTCAGGAACGGGCCTTCTCGAAGACCAGCCGATGGTGATCGAGCAGCTCGCGCTCGAAGCACACGCTGTTGGGGCTGACGCCCGAGGTGAAGGCGAGGCGGAAGTCGCTGCTGGTGAGCCATCTGGGGACGAGCCGCAGCTTGAGGAGGGTCTTCTGGAAGCTCGGCTCGCCGAAGCGCTTCCGCCACTGCTTGATGGTCTCGACGTAGTCGAGGCGGCCGCTCTCGCTCGAGACCAGGCGGAGGTGCGGTTCGGCACTCCGGATGATCTGCTCCTGTCCGAACGGGAGGCACGATCCCGGGAACTGGTGGCCGAGCAGGGCGAGGTACCAGGCGTCGGAGTCACGCGGCGCGTTGATGTCGACCTCGCCGATGGGGATCATGTTGCGCCCGAACACCATGGTCTGGAGGTAGAGGCGTCCCTCGTTGGGCAGCAGACCGGCGACGTTGGCGAAGAGCCGCCCGTAGATCTCCTCCTGCTGACCGGCCTCGAACTCCTCGGGCGAGCAGAAGTGCTCGAACGCACCGAGGCTCACCACCGCATCGAAGTCGCCGAACGTCTCGGTGGTCACGGCCCGGGCGTCGACGAGGTGCGCGTCGAGGCCGTTGCGCCGGCAGGCGTCGAGCTGGGCGGACGAGAGGGTGACCCCCAGCCCCGTGCCGCCGCGCCGGCGGACGACGTCGAGCATCGGACCCCAGCCGCAACCGAGATCGAGCACGCGCCGGTCCGGGCCGATGCCGACCTGCTCGGACACGTAGTCGTGCTTGCGTGCCTGGGCCTGCTCGAGCGTCAGCGAGAAGTCGCCGTCGTACTTGGCTCCGCTGAAGTCGGCCATCTCCCCCAGGCTCAGCCGGAAGATGCGGTCGATCAGCGAGTACGTGAAGTCGAGGTCGGTGCGGTCAGCCATCGTCGGGGCCGGAACCTACCTCGCGAGCCACATCAGGATCCGCGGTCTCGGCCGAGGCGTTGATGATGTGCTCGAGCCACCACGACGGTGCGTTGTCGGTGATGTTCGCGATGTTCGAGTAGTCGTGCCAGCGGGCGATCTTGCCCTCACGCAGCTCGGTGACCGACACGAACGAGTGGTCGATCACCTCGCCGGTGCGGAAGCGCCAGCGCTCGGTGTGCTCGGTCATGACGAGGTCGCCGCCGGCGACCATGTTCGTGCCGGGCAGGTGCTCGTACGCCGAGAGCGGCTCGATGCCGATCTTGAGCCGCCGGATGACGCCCTCGGGGCCGGTGCCACCGGGGCCGGGTGTGCCGACGTCGGTGTAGTGCGCGTCGTCGGTCAGCAGCGCCTTCATCCGCTCCCAGTCGCGGGCCGCCAGCGCGTCCCAGAACTGCTGGACGATGTCCATGTTGGTCTCGGGGCTGGCCATCGGTCACTTCTCTCGTCGGCGAGCGCACGATAGGCCGAGGCCACGGGCGGCACATGCCCGCGGCCGTTCGCGAAGATGCCCTCACATGAGCGGGTTGCCCACCGACCTCGAGGGGTTCGAGACCGCGGCTCGGGATCGTGCAACGCCGTTCGCCTGGGACTACCTGGCGCGCGGCAGCGCTCGGGAGGTCAGCCGTTGGTCATCTGCGCCCGGACCGTCGGACGCGAGGCTCGTTCGACGACCAGAAAGCCGTTGTCGATGTCGACCCGGGTGAAGGACGACCAGCGGCCGAACCGGAGCGCGCGTCGGGAGTCGCCGTCGGGGCGACACCGCTGGAAGCGGCGCCGCGCGAGGTCGAGCACCCACCGGGACTCCGTCGTCGAGATCTCGACCACATGGTCGTCGACGACTCGCCCGGCACGGGCGAGCCTCTGGGCGGCGTCAGCGAGCTGCGGATCATCGAACCGAGTCACGGCGCCATGCTCTGCCGCCGACGTTGCGATCGTGTTGCGCAGCTGTGCCTGTCTCGTGCTGGCGCCCGCTCACAGCAGGTCCTGGTAGTCGCCCGGCGTCACCGGCCCCTCGGCCAGCGTCCCGTCGCCCACAGGGACCTGGACCGGCTCGCCGTCGAGCTCGAAGCGGATCCGGTCGATCCCGGGCAGGTCGGCCGCGGTGAGCACGATCTGACCCACGGCCAGCTTCGAGTCGACGTCCGAGGTGGCCAGATCGGACGACAGTCGAACGATCAGGGTTCGGCCCGAGCGCTCGACGCCCTTGGTCTTCGTCCCGCTCGGGATCGCGGTCGTGATGCCGACCGATGCCTCCTCGGGGGTCGGACCTTCGAACAGGGTCTCGAGGAGCGTCATCTGCAGGCTTCGGTCGGTGGACGCGCGGGTGATCGGGACGAGCCGATCATCGACGACGAAGTAGAGCGTGATCGGGGACGCTGTCGGCGACACGGCCTCGTCGGTGGTCGTCGTCGTCGTGTCGAGCAGCTGGAACGGGACATCGCGACGCGCGATCGCCTCGGGCTCGTCCTGACCGCCGGGGCTGCAGCCGGCGATGAGCGCCGCGACGACGCAGACGGCCGCGGCGAGCCTCACGCCGACCGCCACGGGATCTCGACGAAGAAGCGCGAGCCAGGCCCGTGACCACGCGGCTCGACCCAGACGGTGCCGCCGTGCAGCCGCACGTGCTCCGCCACGAGCGCCAGCCCCAGTCCCGTCGACGAGTCGGCAACTCGATCGCCCGACTTCGCGCCGCGATAGAAGCGCTCGAAGATCTTCGTTCGCTGGTCGTCGGGCACGCCCGGGCCCTCATCGTCGACTTCGACGCGCAGCATGCTGCCGCGGCGTCGCGCCGCGATCCTCGTCGCGCCTCCGCCGTGTGTTCGGGCGTTCTCGAGAAGGTTCACCGCGATGCGCTCGACCCGCCGCTTGTCGACCAGGAGCCGCGTCGAGGCGACCTCGGGCGCGATCTCCACGACGAGCGGATCATCCCGATATCGAGTCGTGACGTTGACGATCAGATCCCCGACCCGCACCGACTCGACCTCGAGCGGATCGACCTCGGCTTCGGCTCGGCTCAGCTCGAGCAGCTCCTGCACGACCTGCTGGAATCGGGCGACCTCGCCCGCCATCAGCTCGATCGCATCACGTGATCTCGCGGGCAGCCGATCGGCGGTGCGCTGGAGCACCCCGACGGATGCGGCGAGCGTCATCAACGGCGACCGGAGCTCGTGACTGACGTCGGAGACGAACCTGGCGTCTCGATCGATCCGGGTCTCCAGTGCGGACGCCATCGTGTTGAACGACGTGACGACCTGCTCGAGGTCGGGATCGGTCTGCGACTCGAGGCGCGCTTGGAGGTCTCCCGCAGCGATGCGGGCTGCCGCCGTGCTGACATCGTTGACCGGCCGGAGCACCCGTCGCGCGGCCCAGGTTCCGAGGGCCGCGGCCGCGATGGCGGTCGTCACCGCCGCCGCGAACAGAGAGTTGCGGATGACCGCAAGCGTGTTGTGCAGCTCATCCAGCACGAAGACCTCGTAGAACGCCCCTCCGATGACCGGCACGGGAATCCCGACCGCGAGGGCCGGCTCCCCTCCGAGGGTGAACCGCTGGCGCCCGGCCTTTCCGGAGGCCACCAGATCGCGCAAGCGGCGCGGAAGCACGCGAGGTCCGGCGGTCAGCCCCGTCGCGTACCAGTCGCCACTCCTCGCGATGAATGCCTGGCGCTCGTCACTCACGTCGAGCGCCGTCAGCACGTCGGCGGGATCACCGTCGTCCGGCTGGCCCCCGAGCGTGTCTCGCGCGGCCCTCGCATCCAGGTAGGTCTGCCGCGTCGCGAAGCTCTGGCGCTGGTCCAACAGGTAGCGCTCGGTCAACACGTAGGTGACGACTGCGAGCACGGCGGCGAGGATCAGCGCGCCGAGCGCGAACGTGGCGGCGACGCGAACCCGGAGCCGCGCGCGAGCCGGTCGCTCGCTCGTCGTCACGGGACGAGCTTGTAGCCGAGCCCGCGAACCGTGACCACGAGCGCCGGTTCGGCAGGATCCGCCTCGATCTTGGTGCGAAGGCGCCTGATGTGGGCGTCGACGAGTCGAGCGTCTCCGAAGTAGTCGTAGCCCCAGATCCGTTCCAGCAGCTGCTCACGACTCAGCACGATCCCCGGGTGCAGCGCGAGCTCGCACAGCAAGCGGAACTCGGTCTTCGTCAGCGCGATCTCCTGCCCGTCGCGCCGGACGATTCCTGCTCTGGGTCGGATCTCGACGTTCCCGAACGCGAGTCGCTCGGTGGGGGTCGAGACGGTCGACGTGCGCCGCAGCAACGACCTGATGCGCGCGGTGAGCTCCTTGACGGCGAATGGCTTGGTCACGTAGTCGTCGGCGCCCGCCTCGAGCCCCGCGACGATGTCATGGGTGTCGGAGCGAGCGGTGACGACGAGGATGGGAACGCCGCTGGTCCTCCGCAGCTCGCGGCACAGATCGAAGCCGCTCATCCCCGGGAGCATGAGGTCGACGAGGACGACATCGGGACCGTCGTGCGCATGGAGCTCGAGCCCCTGCTCCGCATCGGGCGCCTCGGCGACCTCGTACCCCTCGTCCTCGAGCGCGAGGCGAAGCGCGCTGCGGATCCGCTCGTCGTCCTCGACGATCAGGACTCGAGATGCCATGACGCGATGATGCCGCGGCGGAGGGGGGTGGTGCGCTACGGGGCTTGGACGTCGTGGGGCCCCATCCGGACCCGGATGCCCAGCCCCGTGCAGGCAGCGAGGTCACGCAGCCCCGCGGAGGTCCAGTCCTCCATGGCACGCAGGTCGATCTCGACCGCGTCGGCACCCTGAGCATGCAGGGCGGCGCTGGCCGCGTCGTAGACGGCACGCGCGGCGGCGGAGTCGAGCGCACCGTGGACCGCGATCACCGTCGCATCCTCCTCGCACCGAACCTCGACACCGGAGGCGGGGGCCGACTCTCTCACGCGCCACACGACGCGCGCGATCCCC
>CAZHKE010000002.1:19731-66703 GCA_964532485.1 uncultured Bifidobacteriaceae bacterium | reverse complement strand
GACACCGGAGGCGGGGGCCGACTCTCTCACGCGCCACACGACGCGCGCGATCCCCTCAGGAACCGGCCCCCGCGCCGGTGACGCTCCGCGGCGCGCAAGCGCATCCCTGCACTGACCAGGGACGCGAGTCGCTCGAGTGCCGACGTTCGACAGCGCGTCGTCGAGCGAAGGTCGACCACGAGGTCGTCGACGGCACCACCCTGTGCGACGTACTCGCTGACGAGCCCCTGGAGCTGCTCTGCCGCCGGGAGGTCGAAGTCGCCGCGAATGCCGATCACGACCTGCGACTCCTGGTCGGTGAGCGTCATCATCGGACGTACGTGCACGGCGCGACCCTGCTCGGCCGAGGTTGCGATCCGGTGACGGGAACGCGTCATCTCTCCCACGACTCAGCGTCGACGCTCGGCACGGGCCTGGCAGTCGAGACACCGCGATGCGTACGGGAGGGCAGTCAGTCGTGCGATCGCGATCCGGCCGCCACAGTCGATGCACTGGCCGAACGATCCCTCGTCGAGGCGCTCGAGCGCCTCTCGGATCGCTTCGGCGGTCGTACCCGATTCGTCCACGAGCAGGAGGTCGACGTCGCGCTCGGTCTCGAGGGCCTGCTGGTCGCTCGAGTCGACCCTGCCGGGATCCTGCAACAGCTCGTCCGAGGCCGCTCGGGCCCGCGCTTGGGTCCCCCGCGCTTGGGTCCCGATCGAGCCCAGCTCGCTGACGAGTCGGCGGCGCCAGACGTCTCGGAGCCCGGCGTCGATCGGCACGTCCTCGTCGGCGGCAGCAAGTGGTGCGTTGGCTTCGTACGGCATGCGATCACCTCGGTCCGTCGGTCCTGCGTCGGTAGCGGGTCACGAGTCTCGACGGGGCGCGTTGCAGAGTGATGACGCGTTGATGCGCTTCGCGTGAGGCTCACCGATCAGCGGCACATCCAGGCGAGGGCGCAGGGGCCCAGGCTCGGGCTCAAGACCCGAGCGGTTCCTGCCACACCACGGCGCTCCCGTCCAACACCACGACGCCGTGTTGGTTCGTGATGGTCGTGCGCAGACGCGTGATCGGCTTGTCGCTTCGAGCTTCGAGCACCTCGACCTCGGCGGTGATCTCGTCGCCGGGGCGGGCCGGTGCCTTGAAGTCCCAGTCGACGTGGAGGAAGACGCTCCCGGGGCCCGGGAGATCCTCGGCCACGACGGCGTTGAGCAGCCCCGAGGTCACACCGCCCTGGACGATGGGCCCCTCGAACCGCGACGCGGCCGCGGCGTCTTCGTCGTAGTGCAAGGGGTTGCGATCCCCGGTCAGCTCGGTGAACAGCTCGATGTCGTGCTGTCGCACCGTGCGAGTCCTGCGCGCCATGTCACCGACGTTCGCCATCGTGCTCCTCGTGTGGTGCTCGGGGCGTCGCAGTCTGACGCGAGCTCGGGGTCAGGTCGCTGCGCCGTGCCACTCACTCCGAGCGAGGTCCGCGACGCCGGGTGAGGACGCACCGCATCGCGCGAGGGGCGAGCGACGACGGGCCTCACGTCGGTGCGACAACCGGTTCGCGAAGCTCTGCACCGGCGAAGGCGGCGATGCCTTCCTCGGGCTTCACGGTGGCAACGAAGCCGATCGACCGGCGTGCTGCATCCGTCGCCGCGAAGACGTGCCGCACGTCGCCGGCACGAGAACCGCCGGCGACCACGGGTTGCAGATCGCGGCCATCCGCGTTGCACAGTGCACGGGCGACGTCGAGGATGGTCACGGGCTGCCCGCTCGCGATGTTGAGCGGTCCGTCGAACGGGGAGCCCTCGAGCGCGAGGACATTGGCACGAGCGACGTCGCCGACGTGGACGAAGTCGCGGCGCTGACGACCGTCCTCGAACACGACCGGGGCGTGTCCACGCTCGAGTGCGCTGCGGAAGATGCTCGCGACCCCCGCGTACGGCGTATCGCGAGGCATACGAGAGCCATAGACGTTGTGGTAGCGCAGCATCGTCGTCGCCAGACCATGCTCTCTGCCGAACGCGCCGACCAGGTGCTCTTGGTGAACCTTGGTCGCGGCGTAGACGCTGCGCGGCTCGAGGCGAGCGCTCTCGGGGACCGGCACCGCCTCGAGTGATGCGCCACAGTCGGGGCACGCGTGCTCGTAGTCCCCGGCCGCGATGGCCGCCGGGCGGCGGGACGCGGGGCGAACCACACCGTGGGTGCGGCATCGGTACCGGCCCTCGCCGTACACGACCATGCTGCTCGCCAGGACGAATCGACCGGCGAACCGAGCATCATGCAGCGACCGGAGCAACGCTGCGGTGCCGAGGTCGTTGTCGCGGACGAATGCGTCGACGTCGCGAAAGTCGTCTCCGAGTCCGACCATCGCCGCTTGGTGGCTCACGGCATCCACGCCGGCGACCACCTCGTCGGTGAACGCACGGTCGGTGAGATCGCCCCACCGACGATCGACCTCCGACGGGAGGTAGTCGGGCGCGCGCTGGTGGGCGCGTGGGTGGAGCGCGTCCGCGATCCGCACCTCATGACCCCTCTCGACGAGCTGCTCGACGATGTGCGAGCCGATGAAGCCCGCCCCACCCGTCACGAGCACCCGCATCAGGCCGCGCCCACGGGGTCGAGCGGCAGACGGATCGTGAAGCAGGCGCCGCCGTTGTGGTTCTGGACCGTGATCTCGCCGCGATGCGCTTCGATCAGACCACGGGCGATCGCGAGACCCAGTCCCGCACCATCGCCCGGCGTGCGCGCGGCATCGCCGCGGAAGGCCACGTCGAACACTCGCGGCAGGTCCGGCTCGGGGATGCCACCACCGTCGTCGACGACGGACACGTAGGCCCGCTCGTCCGCGAGGCCGGCTTGGATCATCACCGTGCCGTCGGCCGGCGTGTGCCGAATCGCGTTCTCCACGACGTTGCGCAACGCCCGCAGCACCTCCGGGGACGATGCCGAGAGCTCGAGACGCCCAGCGGCGAGCCGTCCCTCGAGGTTGACCCCCTTCGCGCTCGCGATCGGCGTGGCCGCGGCGATCGCGTCCGAGACGAGATCCCCCAGCGAGACGCGCTCGAACTCGAGGCGGAGCACACCCGCTTGCGCGCGGCTCAACTCGAACAGATCATCGACCAGACAGCCCAGCCGATCGGCCTCCACGCCGATCTCCCGCTGATACCGCGCCACCGTGGCGCGATCGTCCGCGACTCCGTCTTCGAGCGCCTCCGCGAGCGCCTTGATGCCGGCGAGCGGCGTCCGCAGGTCGTGCGAAACCCAGGCGACCAGCTCACGGCGCGAACGCTCGAGCGCGCGCTCGCGCTCGCGCGCTTGCTCGAGGCGAGCAGACGTCAGCTCGAGCTCTCGCCGGAGTCGCGCGAGTCCTTCCGGCGCTCCGTCGCTCACCTCACCATCCAGCGCCTCGCCGTCGCCGAGGCGCCGGGTGGCATCGACCAACGCATCGCTCGCGCGGCCGATGCGTCGTCCGACGACGAGCGCCGTGATCAACGCGACCGTGCCGGCGGCCGACAGAACCACCATGAGGGCACCCAGGTCGTGCTCGTCGAGGATCATCCATCGGCCGGCCGCCCAGACACCGACCACCACCGGGACCAGCGCAGCGGCCGCGGCGGCCGCGGCGAGCGCGACGAACGAGCGGCGCTTCGCGAACGTCACCAGCACCAGGGCCGCAGCGGCACCGACCGCCGCGGTGCCGCAGGCGAGTGCGATCAGCTGAGCAAGCTCGTGGCCGGGCATCGCCGACCCGATGGCGGCGATCAGCGTGAGTGCAGTTCCGCCGACGACCACTGCGATCATCGACCGATGCAGCTGCACCGGGGGCGACGGCCGCGCACGGTCCCCCTGACCGTTCGAGCTGCTCCGGATCATGGGTCGAACCGATAGCCGACGCCCCAGACCGTCACGAGATGCCTCGGGGCGGACGGGTCTTCTTCGATCTTCTCGCGCACGCGCCGGATGTGAACGGTCACCGTGGCGGTGTCGCCAACCGTGTAGCCCCAGACGCGCTCGAGCAGCTCCTCGCGCCGGAACGCTCGCCGCGGGTTCCTGACCAGGAACTCGAGCAGGTCGAACTCCTTCGCGGTGATGGTCACGCGCTTCCCGGCGACGGTCAGCTCGCGGGGGCCCGGTGCGATGACCAGGTCACCGACTCGGATCGGTTCGTGGTCGGCAGCTGCGACGTCCCCTTCGGTACGGCGCAGGACCGCGTTCACGCGAGCCACGAGCTCGCGGGGCGAGAACGGCTTCGCGAGGTAGTCGTCAGCACCGATCTCGAAGCCGGCGATGCGGTCCTCCTCCTCGCCGCGGGCCGTGAGCATGACGACCGGCAGGGGTGCGACGTCGCGGACTCGACGACAGACCTCGAGCCCGTCGAGGCCGGGCAGCATCAGATCCAGCACCATGAGCCGCGGGTGCTCGACTCGAACCGCCTCGAGCGCGGCGATGCCGTCATCGACGGCACAGACGTCGTGACCGTCACGCTCCAGGTACCGGACCACGACCTCGGCAACGGTCGGGTCGTCCTCGACCACGAGGATGCTGCGCCCGGTCACCACGGTGTCCGGATCAGACCCTCGATCAGGATGGCCACCGCGGCCTGCATCGCGATCCACGGTGCGACCCCGCCGAGAGCCTCGGTGCGCGCCGTCGCCGGCACTCCCCCACGTGCCGGGGCCGCCGGACTGGTTGCGGCGGCTGCGACGACGACCCAGGGGGCGAACGGCAACCAGATGCGCTCCACCTCGCCCTTCGCCATCCCGCTCAATGCGGCCAGGGCGACCATGGCGAGACCACCTCCGACGACGAGCCAGAGTCGGCGGCTGCGCAGGCGCGCCAGACCCACGGCAGTCGCGGGACCCACCACCAGCGCGAACGCCGCGAGATCGATCCCCAAGAACGCGAGGTACGAACGCCGCGAGGCGATCCCGGCGAAGTACTGCGTCCGGGTCGCGGCGAGCCCGTCGAGCCACCAGAAGCCGGCCGCGGCGAACGCGATGATCACGCAGATCCCGCCGAGCGCGGCGAGAGCGATCGGACGCAGCGTGCGCCGTCGCCAGGCGATGACCAGAGGGATCGCGGCCAGGAGCACCAGACCGTAGGAGAGGAAGATGGTCAGCCCGAGCACGACGCCGCCCGCCAGTGCGAGCAGGTCGCGACGCCGCCGGGCGCGAGCGGTCGCAGCGACGACGAGCGCGATCCCCACGGCCCCGACGCCGGCGAAGAGAGCGTCGGCGCTCGTCACCAGCCAGACGGCCGCCGGGGAGACGACGAGGAAGGGCATGGCTCGCCGCCCCCAGCCCTCCCCCGCGACCTCGCGCACCACGACGAGCGCCGCCGGGGCGACGACGGCACCGCCGACGATCAGGACCGCCGCGAACCATCCGGGTGCGCTCAGACCGAGATCACGCAGGCCGAGCGCGACGAGCAGCGTGCCGGGCGGATGACCCTGCACGTGCACGGGCGTGTGAGGAAGCCGGTCGGTGAAGGTCGCAAGGAACGCCCCGGCGTCGTCGATGCCGGGCAGCGCCGCCAGGTACTCCCGGCGCGCCAGCACCGGGCCGACGATGCGGCCCGAGCCGCGAACGGCGGCCAGCGCCAGCCCGAACGTCGCTGACCCGCATCCACTCGCGACCAGCAGGGCGCGCCAGGACAGGCGGCGAGCGAGCGATGGCAGGGCGACGACGGCCAGCAGACCCACAGCGATGCCGATGGCGAGCTCGCCCTGGAGCACTGGCTGGAACCGGGCGTGCAACGGCGGCGCCTGGATCGAGATCGTGCGACCGGTGGGATCGATAGCCCAGGCGATCAGCGCGCCGACGAGGACCACTGCGCCCCATGACGCGATCGCGAGCGACGCGTGCACGGCGCGACCCGACGACGACGACGGTGGTGTGGGCGCGACCGTCGGTGGGTGCAACGCCGATCGAGGCACGATCAGAACCTACCGACGGTGCGGCGTCATCCGCGCACGTGGAGCAGGAGTTTCGCATCTTGTAAGCACGATTCGCTTCGTGCCACGCACGCTCCTCGGTACGGTCCGAGATGTGATCGATGTCGTGCTCCCCGTGCTCGACGAGGCGCGCGCGATTCCCCTGGTGCTCGCACGTGTGCCCGAGGGCTACCGCCCGATCGTCGTCGACAACGGCTCCCGAGACGGGTCGGCGGAGGTCGCACGCGCGCTCGGCGCGCACGTGGTCCATGAGCCGCGCCAAGGGTTCGGTGCAGCATGCTTCGCCGGTCTGTGCGAGGCCGATGCCGAGATCGTGGCGTTCATGGACTGCGACGGATCGCTCGACGCCGCGGATCTGCCCCGCGTCGTCACCGAAGTCGTCGATGGCGACCTCGATCTCGCGCTCGGCCGGCGCCGACCGACAGAGCCCGGCGCATGGCCGTGGCACGCACGAATGGCGAACCGGGCGCTCACCTTGCACCTGGCCCTGCGCGCGGTTCCGCTCACCGACCTCGGCCCGATGCGCGCGGCGCGTCGCCAGGCGCTGCTCGATCTCGCCATCCGCGATCGGCGCTCCGGCTGGCCGCTCGAGATGGTGGTCCGAGCCGCGCGCGCGGGTTGGTGGATCGGCGAGGTGCCGGTGCCCTACGCGCCCCGCATCGGCCGGTCGAAGGTGACGGGGACGGTCCGCGGCACCGTCCGCGCAATCCGCGACATGGCGGCGGTGCGATGAGCGCCACGATCGCGGTACTCGCCAAGGCGCCGGTCCCGGGGAGGGTCAAGACCCGGCTCTGCCCACCGTTGGACCCTCGGCAGGCCGCGCGGCTCGCGACCGCGGCACTCGCCGACACCCTGGCCGCCGTCGCCTCGGTGCCGCGCGTGCGGCGCCTGCTCGTGCTCGACGGCGATCCGGGTGAATGGGTGCCACAGCACTTCGAGATCGTCCGACAGCGGGACGGGGGCCTGGGCGATCGCCTCGCGGGGGCGTTCGCCGCGAGCGACGGCCCGACGTTGGTCGTCGGCATGGACACGCCGCACCTGACGAGCGCGGCGCTCGCTCACGGGCTCTCGGAGCTGGCTCGTCCCGACGTCGACGCAGTCCTCGGGCTCGCGAACGACGGTGGATACTGGGCCATCGGCCTCACCGTCCCCGACGAACGAGCGTTCGACGCGGTCCCGATGAGCACGGCCGTCACGGGCGAACGACAGCTCCAACGACTGCACGAGCTCGGCCTGCGGGTTCGCCCGCTGCTGTCGATGCGCGATGTCGACGAGTACCCCGATGCGCTCGCCGTCGCGGCGGTCGCGCCGAACACGAGGTTCGCCCGCGAGCTCAAGAGACTCACGCCTTCCGGCGCCCCGAGCCGATGACTGCCCTCGAGACGCGGCTCGTCTGCGCGGTCGACGGGACCCTCGAAGCGCCCTGCCACCGGTGGGTCAGTGACGTCACCGACGCGGACTTGAGTGTGGTCGAGCGGGCGCGTGGCCCGGCCCTCGACGTCGGCTGCGGTCCCGGACGCCACGTCGTCGCGCTCGCCGAGCGCGGGATCAGCGCGATGGGGATCGACGTGACCCCGGCGGCCATCCAGCATGCACGTCGGCGAGGCGCGCCCGTGTTGGAGCGGTCGGTCTTCGAGCGGATCCCCAGAGCCGGACAGTGGGCATCCGCGCTGGTCCTCGATGGCAACATCGGGATCGGCGGCGATCCGGTCGCGCTGCTCCACCGCGTCGCCGCGCTCGTGCGCGCTGACGGCGTCGTGCTGGTCGAGCTCGACGCGCCAGGAACCGCGCGGCAGTCGCGCACCGTCCGATTCGACTTCGGCGTCGATCCCGGACCGTGGTTCGCTCTGGCGAGCGTCGGCGTCGACACGCTCGACGCGTTGGCACGGGACGCCGCTCTCAGAGCCGACGAGGCCTGGTCGGTCGGCGGTCGCTTCTTCGCCTCGTTGTCGAAGGCGAGGCCGTGAGCACCATTCGACTGCCCGAGGCGACGAGCCCGCTGCGCTCAGAGCGAGTGGCGGCAGTCCTCGGCATCGCGCTCGGCCTGACGTTCACCACTTGCTTCATGACTGGGCTGCTCTCGCACCAGATCCAGGACCCGCCATCGTGGTTCAGCTGGCCGACACGCCCGGCCGGCCTCTATCGCGTGACGCAGGGCGTGCACGTCGCGACCGGCCTCGCGTCGATCCCGCTGCTCCTCGCCAAGCTGTGGAGCGTCTTCCCCAAGCTCTTCGTCTGGCCGCCGTTCCGCGGCTGGGCGAACGGCGTCGAGCGGATCATGCTGCTGCCTCTCGTCGGGGGCGCCGTGTTCATGCTCTTCACGGGCCTCGCCAACATCAACCTGTGGTATCCGTGGCCCTTCAACTTCCGCCGAGCGCACTACTGGGTCGCGTGGATCACGATCGGGGCGCTCGTCGTCCACATCGGCGCCAAGTGGGCCACGACCCGCGCCGCGCTCCGACGTCCGCCCGCGCCCGCCGACGCAGCCCAGCGGGCCGACCGGCAGGACCGGCGTCAGTTCCTCGCGGCGACGTTCGGCATCAGCGCGCTCGTCACGTTGTTCACGGTCGGCCAGACGGTTCGCCCGCTCTCGCGACTGGCGCTGCTCGCGCCGCGCCGTCCCGACGTGGGTCCCCAGGGCTTCCCGGTCAACCGCACGGCCAGCGCCGCGCGCGTCGTCGACGCCGCGCAGAGCGACGACTACCGGCTCGTGGTCGACGGGAACGTCCAACAGCAGCTGAGCTTGAGCCTCGCCGACCTGGAAGCGATGCCCCAGCACGAGGCGACGCTGCCGATCGCGTGTGTGGAGGGCTGGAGCACCTCGCAGCGGTGGGGTGGGGTGCGGGTGCGCGATCTCCTCACGATGGCAGGCGCGCCCCACGGCTCCGAGGCGACCGTGCGATCACTCCAGGCCCGACGCTCGTACCGGACGTCGGAGCTCAACAGCTCCCAGGCCGCCGACCGCGACACGTTGCTCGCGCTCCGGGTCAACGGCGAGCCGCTCCACCTCGACCACGGCTTCCCGCTCCGACTCATCGGCCCCAATCGACCCGGCGTGATGCAGACGAAGTGGGTCGAACGACTCGAGGTTCGATGAGCCGGTCCGAACCCCCGACGACGCGAGGCTTCCTGGTCGGGCTCGTGATCGGGACCACGATGATCGCGTTCGGGATCGGCGGCCTCGTCTCGACGACGAGCACCGCGAGCGCGTTCGACGTCGGGACCTGGGTCGTGGGCGCCGACCTCGCGCATGACCTCGTGCTGGCGCCGATCGCGGTGATCTGCTCGATCCTCATCACGCGTCTCGTGCCGCGACCCTGGCGCACGCCGATCAGGAGCGCGCTCATCGCGTCGGCGGTGTTCACGATCATCGCCTACCCGGCCCTTCGCGGCTTCGGGAGAGCGACGGCACCGGGCAACCCGAGCGTGCAGCCGCTCGACTATCCGACGGCGCTCGCGACGGCGATCGGCGCTGCCTGGGCGATCGCCGCGGTCTGGCTCGCCGCCATCGCGGTGCGGACGCGCCGGTCGCGACCTCGCGTCAGAATGGCGAACGCCGACACGGCGCGCCCGGAAGTCGAAGGAGAGGACCCGACATGACCGCACCTGCTCCCCAGGCGAAGCCGACGCGGGTTCCGATGCCGCTGGTGCTCCGGGTCAATGCCGTGGTCGGCGTGCTCCTCGGAGCCCTGCTGCTCGCGGCGCCCTGGTCGGAGCCGTACGACCACCTCAACGACTTCCGTCCCGTCCCCTGGATCTACGCCCAGCTCGCGGGCGCGGCACTGCTCGGGATCGCGTGGATGCTCTGGCGGTCGAGCCGTGACGACGCAGCCGCTCGCGTCGTCGCGCAAGGCGCGGCGATCGTCAACATCGTCGCGTTCGTCTGCATCGCCATCTGGCTGTTCTCCGACGACCGCGGGATCCCCGGCAGCGGCACCTTCGGCTCGTGGGCCTTCGACATCACCGCGGTGATCCTCATCGTCCTCGGCATCCTCGAAGCGCGCTCGTTCCGCTCCACGAAGGGCTGACCGGTCGAGCCGAGGAGCTCGGAGATGGGCCCGCGCGCCGCTACGGGCAGCTCCCGAGCTCTGCGAAGAGCGTGCCCCACTGCTCGAGATGGCGGTCACCGAGGAACGCTTCGTGCACCCGCGTCCGTGCGCGTGCCCCGAGGGCGGCACCCAGCGTGGGGTCCTCGAGCACTCGGCGGACGGCCGCGCCGAAGGCGGCGAGGTCGTGCGGGTCGACGAGCAGTCCGTCGGCGCCGTCGATGATCTGATCCGTGATGCCGCCGACCCGGCCCCCGACGACGGGTCGGCCCTTCCACATCGCCTCTACCACGGTGAGGCCGAAGCCCTCCGCGAGGCTCTTCTGGACGACGACGGCCGCGTGCCGTTGGAGCGCGTTCACGATCGTCGCGTTCTCCTCGGGATCCTGCATCGGCAGGCACGCGAGGTGGACCCGCGCCCGAATCTCGTGCGGGATCTCGTGCCAGATCTGCATGCACTCGTCGAGCACCTCGCCGCCCTCGGGATCGTCCGTGACGCCGGTGACGGCCGGGCCTGCCAGCACGAGATGGGCTCCCTCGGTGCCGTCGACGTGCTCGACGAACCCACGTATGACGCCGGCCATGTCCTTCATGCGGTCCCAGCGAGAGACCTGCACCACCACGGGCGAGTCGGAGGGTGCCGGCGGACCCGTCTGGAGGATGTCGGCATACGCCTCGATCCGCGTGAACGAGCCGTCCCGTCGCGTGTAGGTGACCGGTCCCGAGGGCTCGCCTGCGATCAGTCCCACGTGCGCGAGCGCGTCGTGCACCTCGGTCGAGGACATCTCACGGTTCTTCGACGAGAACGGATCGATGGAAGGGGGGATCACCCACAGCCGCTCCTCGTCCATCCACGGGGGTGCGAACGCACGCCGCGTGAACACGTACGCGTCCATCACCTCGAGGTACTCACGAAGGAACGACCATCCCTCCTCCGTCCAGCTGTTCGGCGCGTCGACCCCGACGTGGCATCGCCAGACGAGCACACCGCCGGCTTCCTTGATCGCGGGCGCGAGCCCCGCCGGCTGCGGATCGTGCAGGATCACGAGATCGCCCGGTCGTACGAGGGCCACGACGTCGTCGGCGTTGTCCCGCATCGTGCGCTCGTAGATGCTGCGCTGCGCGCGACCGAGACGCCCCCCGTCGCCGCGCGCCCCGTAGAGGTGGTTGTGGATCCTCTTGGTGACCTCGAAGAAGGGTGGCGTGCCTCGGATGACCAGCCAGCGCGCGTCGATCCCGATGCCGCGGGCGTAGGCGAGGAGCGTCTCGAGCATCTCGGCCACGCCGCCGCCGGCGGCCGTCGAGTTGATGTTGAGCACTTGCCGGTCGCCGAGCAGCTCACGTGCGCTCGCGGCCGCGGCCTTGAAGCGCACTGCCCGCTCGTCGCCGATCAGCGCCCAGAGCCGCTCGGGCTCGAGCAGCTCGACCTCGACCTCGTGTACGCCGGAGATGGATGCGCCTCCCGCCACGCGATCTCGATCGTCTCAGGTCAAGCGGTAGAGCCGGAACTGGGGGTGGTCGACGTCGAGGATCTCGACGGCCGCGAAGCCCGCTTCCTCGGCGTAGCCGCGCAGCGTCTCAGCGCGGATGACCGTCCCGGTGCCCGCGCCGCCATCTTGCATCGAGACCGCGAGGCAGTGGAGGGTGCTGAACGAGTAGAAGAGGCGTTCCATCTCGTTCGCGGGAACGGTGAACGAGTCCTCGGTTCGTTCGTCGACCACGAGCACCGCACCGCCCTCGCCCGCGAGCTTCCTCATCGTCCGCAGGATGCCGACCGGGTCGGGCACGTCGTGGATCATCTCGATCGCCATGACCAGGTCGTAGTCACCTTCGATCGCAGGATCGGCCGCATCGCGCGCGTGGAACCGCACCCGCTCGTCGACGCCGGCATCGACAGCCCCCCGCTGGGCCACCGCGATGGACGCTTCGTCGAGGTCGTAGCCGTCGATCTCGACGCTCGGGTACTCCTTGGCCAGCAGGATCGCGGCGAGGCCCTCGCCGCAGCCCACCTCGGCGACTCGCATCGGGCTCCCCGAGGTCAGCTTCGCCTGCACGTCGGGCAACGCCGGGAGCCAATGCTGGGTGAGGTGGTTCACGAACACGGGACGAGTGAAGGCCGCCTGCACGTCGTGCAGATCGAACAGCCCGAACGCCGCCCCGTCACCGCGGCGGAACTCCTCCACCATGATGTCGAGTGCCTTTGCCACCCATGGCACGACTGCGGCGCACGGCTTCATGCAGGCTTCGCTGTCGTCCTCGATGAGCACATGGGCGTGCGCGTCGGGCAGCGTGAATTGCCGCTCGGACGCCAGTCCGGTCGTGTCGTCGACCTCGACGATGCCGGCAACTGCCTGCTGCTCGAGCCACTCCCGCGCGTAGCGCTCGATCACGCGCGTCGTCGCCGCCAGCTCCCCCGGGGTGGTCGGACCGGACCCTGCCAGCGCCTCGTAGAACCCCAGACGAATGCCGAGCTCGACGTTGGCCAGCTCCATGGTTCCCAGACACGCGTCGAACAGCTTCCCTGCGAACTCCTCGACCCGTGTCTCCTCGTCGGCACTCAGCTCGATCGTGCTCATCGCGCCACTCCCCCGCCGTGATGTCGAGGCTCTGCTCTGCCCGAGCGGTCAGTTCTCCGGCGGCTGGTACTTCTTGGCGGCCTTCGACGCGCCGGTCTCGAGGATCGAGAGCCCGACCGGCTGGCTCGGGTCGACCTGGAACAACGCGGTCGACCGCGGCGGATTGCGGTCCGAGGCCGACTTGCCGTACTTGTAGTTGCCGGTGAGACCGTTGAACTTGAGGGTCCCGACCTGGTCCGACGCCTCGAGGATGCCCTCCTTGGAGAGATCGCCGTTCTTCACCGCCTTCTCCAGGATCTGCTGCATCGCCTGACCCTGCAGGTACCCGAACACGAAGTAGGGGTCGGGATCCTGGTCGGGCGCGTACTGCTGCTGGCGCGCGAGGAACTCGTCCATTCCCGGCACACTCGTGTCACCCCATGCGATCGCCTGCTCCGCCGAGAGCCAGAGGTTGTCGACCAGGAACTGCTGGGTGGAATCCGATTGCGCAAGCAGCGGGAGCCAGAACGGAGCGAGCGCGATCATCCGCGGCGCGAAGTTGAGCTGGATCGACTTGGTCACGATCGCGGTGGCATCCGCGGCCGTGGCGACGACGAGCACCGCCTCGCAGTCGGCGTCGGCGAGCTCCTGGATCTGGGCGGTGAGGTCCTCTCCGGTCGCGAAGCGGGGCGTGGGCCCGGTCTTGAGCTTGAGCGACTTCTTCGCGGACGCGAGACCTTCGAGGCCGGCCTCACCGAACTCGTCGTCCTGCGCCAACGCGCAGACCTTGGTGCCCTTGCCCCCGTTCTCGACGTAGTAGTCGAGGGCGTTGATCGCCTCGACCTGGTACGGCGCGCCGACGGGGAACAGGTTCGGGTTGTGGACCCAGGTCGCGTCGAGCGTCGCCGGTGCGCCGGCCGTGTCGTCGACCTGCATCTTCGGCAGCAGCGCCTTCGTCACCTGCGTGCCGAGGATCTGCTGGAAGTCGACGACGTCACCCTTGATCTTGTCGTAGGCCTGGATCGCCGTCGCGGCCTCGTACTCGCTGTCTTCCTCGACCAGCTCGACCGTGTACTTTCCGCCCACGCCCCCGAGCTCGTCGTTGACGTAGTCCCACCACAGCTGGTTGCCGGCGGTGAGCGGGATCCCGATGATGCTGACGGTCCCCGTGAGGGGAGTGAGCACGCCCAGCTGGATCGTCTTGCCGTCGAACCCGTCCGTCTCCCCCGGAGCGCCCCCGGCGTGGGCGCGGGCGCCGGCCGGCGCGGTCAGACCGACCACGAGACCGACGGTGGCCGCGAGGGCGAGAAGGGGTGCCAGGCCTCGTCGTGACATGTTCACTACCTTTCGCGCGGGCACGTCAGGACGTGCACGGTAACGGATTCGCGACCGGCGTGGCCATCGGCGGTCATCGCGAGAGCGGCCACGGCCTGACGTAGTCACGCAGACGGCGCCAGATGCCGGCGAGCCCGTTGGGCTCGGTGACGAGGAAGACGATGATGAGCACGGCATAGAGCAGTGACTGCAGCGCGGGCTTGGAGATGCCCGACTCCGTCGCCGACGACGACACGAACGGGAGGTGGTCGGCGAACTCGTCGATGATCGCCGGCAGCGCGCCGACGAGCAACGCACCGATGATGGGTCCGTAGATCGTGCCGATCCCGCCCACGATGATGATCGCGAGGTACTCGATCGAGAGGTTGAGGCCGAGCGATGACTCCTGCGGGACGAGGTACTGGATCCAGATCCCGTAGAAGACCCCCGCACCGGTCGCGATCGCGCTCGACAGCACGAACGCCCCCACCTTCGTGCGGAACAGGCTGACGCCGATCACGCCGGCCGCGACATCGCGGTCGCGGACCGCCTGCAGCGCGCGGCCGGGTCGCGAGCGCACGATGTTCTTGCAGAGCAGCGCGACGAGCGCGACGAACGCCCAGACGAGGAAGAACAAGCCCTGGTTGCGTCCGAGCTCCTCACCGAAGAGCTCGAGGCTGGCGAAGTCGACGCCCAGCACCTCCACCTGCACCGGCATCGGGACGCCGGCGTTGCCGCCGGTGACCTCGTCCCAGCTCCGGAAGACGTAGAGCGCGACGAACACGAGCCCCAAGGTCGCGATGATCAGGTAGTTGCCCCGGAGCCGAAGGGCGGGCACGCCGATCAGGAAGCCCACGCCGGCACCGAGCAGCACCGCGACCGCGAGGTACGCGGGGAAGCCCCACTCGAGCCCGCCGAAGTCCTCGGGTCGGCCGAGGTAGCTCGCAGTGAAGGCACCGAGGCCGATGAAGGCGGCCGTGCCGAGCGACGGCTGCCCCGTGTAGCCGGTCAGGAGGTTGAGGCCGAGGGCGCCGATGGCCGTGATGCCGGCGAGCGTCAGCACGCTGGCCCAGAAGTCGTCGAGCTGGAACGGCAGCCAGAGGTAGAGCGCGAGGAGCGCGAGCAGGAGGATGCGCGTCCGCCACGAACGCGTCAGGCGGAGGTCGTCGCCGTACCCCCGCAGCAGACGACGCGGGCGCGCGGTCACACGCGCCTCACGTCGCGCGTGCCGAACAGGCCGAACGGCCGCACGAGCAGCACGACGAGCATCACGACCCATGGCATCACGGCGGCGAACCCCCTGGGCAGGAACGGGAGGACCTCGGCTTGGTACCCGGCGGTGAGGAGCTCGGCGATGCCGATGACGAGGCCACCGACCACCGCCCCGAGCGGCGAGTCGAGCCCGCCGAGCACGACGGCCGGGAGGGCCTTGAGGGAGATGATCCCGATGCCGACGCCGAGGCCCACCCCGGGGCCGGCACCGACTCCGAGCATCGTTCCCGCGATGACGGCGACCGCGCCGGCGATCGCCCACGACAGCGCGACGATGCGTCGCACCTCGATGCCCTGCGCGAGCGCGGCCTCCTGGTCGATCGCGGTGGCGCGCATCGCGACGCCGTACTTCGTGTAGCGGAAGAACAGGAAGAACGCGCCGAGGACGATCGCGGCCAGTGCGATCGTCGCGATGTCGACCTGGAGCAGCTGCACGTCGCCGACGGTCAGCTTGGAGAGCCCCCAGGGGTTCTCGATGTTCGTGCCCGGATTGCGCCAGATCGTCGTGACGATGGGCTCGACGAGCAGCAACAGGCCGACCGTCACGAGGATGACCGCGTACACGGGCTGCCCGATCATTCGCCGCAGGATGAACCGCTCGAGCACGATGCCGATCAACGCGCCGATGCCCATGGAGACGATGACGGCGAGCCAGAACGGCAGGTTCCAGGTCGACG
This sequence comes from uncultured Bifidobacteriaceae bacterium, assembly GCA_964532485.1. Classification (GTDB taxonomy): domain Bacteria; phylum Actinomycetota; class Acidimicrobiia; order IMCC26256; family PALSA-555; genus DATBSK01. Next base: position 50,917 of record CAZHKE010000002.1, on the reverse strand, counting down.
TCGCGTTGTAGACCAAGAAGGCGCCAAGCACCACCATCCCAGCCTGGGCGAAGTTGATGACACCGGTCGCCCGGTAGATCACGACGAAGCCGAGACCCACGAGCGCGTACACCGCACCGAGCGCCGCGCCCGACGCGACGAGCTGCAGGAGCTTCGTCATCCGAACATCCCCTCCACGAGGTCGCGGTAGCGCGCCGTGATCTCCTGCCGACGAGCCTTCGCGGTCGCCGTGAGCAGGCCGGCAGCGTCGAGCTCGTCGGGAAGAAGGGCGAAGCCCCCGATGCGCTCTTCGTCCGTGAGCGCCTCGTTCACGCTCTCGATCTCGTCGCCGATGAGCTCTCGAACCTCTGGACGGGCGCGGAGAATCGCGCTCGTCGTGTAGGGCACGCCGTGCTCGCCGGCCCACTCGCCGACTGCTCGATCGTCGATCTCGATCAACGCACCGAGGTGCGGCCTACCCTCGCCGATGACGAGCGCTCTCCGGACGTAGGGCGACGAGACGAGCCGGCGCTCGATCGGCCGCGGCGCCACCGCGTGCCCACCCGACGTGACGATCACGTCCTTGACCCGGTCGAGGATCGTGAGCCGGGCGTGCGCGTCCAGGGCTCCGACGTCTCCGGTGCGCAGCCGGCCGTCGGCGAGGACGGCCCGCGTCGCCTCCGGGTCGTCGAGGTACCCGGCGAACACGGCCGGACCCCGCAGGAGCACCTCGCCGGCGCCGTGGGCTCTCGTCGCCTCGTCGTGGATCGAGATCTCGACGCCGGGCACCGCACGACCGACCGTGCCGGTCGCCACGTCGGCGTCGCTGCACACGGTCCCCACGCCCCCGCTCTCCGTCAGGCCGTAGGTCTCGCGCACGCGGATCCCCAGGCGAGCCCACCAGTCGATCAGCTCTGCCGGCGTCGGCGCCCCGCCGACCAGTGCCACGCGCACCCGTGCCAGCCCCAGATGTCGCCCCAGCGGCCCGGTGACGAGGAGACGACCGACGAGCCGGCCGACGCCGCGTCGACGTGCGACGGCCGCACGGAACGCCACCCGCTTCAGCCGCCCGGCATCCCGTAGGCCCTCGTCGATCCGGCCGCGAAAGCGCGCCCACAGCCGTGGGGCACCGACGAACACGGTGGGCTCGACCTCTCGGACGTCGCGCTCGAGCGCGTCGACGCCTTCCCCGAAGTGCACCGTGCACGCAGCCCGCGTGGCCTGCGCGACCACGAGCACTCGTTCGGTGATCTCCGCGAGCGGCAGGCACGAGACGATGCGATCACCCGCTCGCAGCCCGTACGCGGTGACGCCCGCGTCGGCGGCGGCAGCGAGGTTGGCGTGAGTGAGCATCGCGCCCTTGGGCGCGCCCGTCGTCCCCGGAGTGAAGACGATCGCCGCGATGCCGTCGGGATCCAGCGTCTCGACCGAGCGCTCCCAGAGGCGGACATCACCCGCACGGAACTCGACGGCTTCGACCGAGCCCAACGCCTCCAGCTGCTCGAAGCTCGCGGCCGGGAGCTCGAGATGGGGGATGCCGCGCGGATCGACGACGAAGACGCGCTCCAGCGACGACTCGCGCGCCTCGAGCACGTTGTCGAGCTGTTCCTCGCCCTCGACGACCGCCAACCGAGGTCGGGTTCGTCGCACGAGCTCCTGGAGCTCGGTGACGGGGGCGCTGGGGAAGCCGGCGACGGTCGCGGCGCCCAGTCCCTGCGCCGCGAGGTCGCTCACGAGCCATTCGGGCCGGTTCTCGCACACGAGGAGGACACGCTCGCCGGGGCCGACGCCCAGGTGCGCGAACGCACGACCGACGGCGGCGACGCGGGCGACGAGCCCCGACCAGCTGACCTCGCGCCAGCGCCCGAGCTCCTTCACCCGGTACGCCGTCGCCCGCGGCCGGGTGCGACCGTGGTACAGGAGCCACGCCGGGACAGTGGTCGGCGTCGCATCCCTCGCGACATCATCGGGCGCGACGCCATCGGGCTCGACGGGCGCAGTGCGGGTCACGGCACCTGCTCCTGCCCGAGATAGGCCGCGATCACGCGCGGATCCTCCTGCACCTCGGCTGGGGTCCCGAGCGAGATCGCTTCGCCGAAGTCGAGCACGAGCACGCGATCCGCGAGCTCCATCACCATCTGCAGGTCATGCTCGACCAGGACCGTCGTCAGGTCGAGGGCGCGACGCACCTCCAGCACGAGGCGAGCCATGTCCTCGCTCTCCTCGAGGTTCATGCCGGCGACCGGCTCGTCGAGGAGCAGGAGCTTCGGATCCATCGCCAGGGCCCGTCCGAGCTCGATGCGCTTCTGGATCCCGTACGGCAACGTGCCGACGGGCTCGTAGCGGAACTGCTCCAGCGCCAGCAGCTCGATGATCTCCTCGACGCGATGCCGGTTCTCGATCTCCTCACGCCGCGCGCGCCCGATCCAGACCATGCCGGCGAGGAAGCCCGTGCGCGATCGGATGTGGCGGCCGAGCATCAGGTTGTCGATGACGTCGAGGTGCACGAACAGGGCCAGGTTCTGGAACGTCCGCGCGATCCCGAGCTGCGCGACGCCGGCCGGTCGTCGGCCCAACAGCTCGGAGCCGTCGAAGCGGATGTTGCCCCCCTCCGGCCGGTACACACCGTTCAGGCAGTTGAAGATCGACGTCTTCCCAGCCCCGTTCGGGCCGATGACGGCGAGGAGCTCACCCGCCTCGACGGAGAAGCTCACGTCGTCCAGCGCGGTGACGCCCCCGAACTTCAAGGTCAGCGCCTCGACCTCGAGGAGCGGCGCGGACGTCATGAGCTCCACCGCCGCCGGCGCCGATACGTCTTGAGGTCGCGGAACGCGCGGTGTCCGTGCTCGCCCATCCCCAGGTAGGCCGCACGGATGGCCTCGTCGCCGAGCAGGTCCGACGCAAGGCCTTCGCGCACGACGTGCCCGTTCTCGAGCACGGATGCGCGTCGGGCGACGGTGAGGGCGAGCCTCGCGTTCTGCTCGATGAGCAGCACGCTCGTCCCGTCCCCTGCGATCGCGGCGATCGTGTCTCGGATCAGCTCCTGCACCAAGGGCGCCAGCCCGAGCGACGGTTCGTCGAGGAGCAGCAGTCGAGGCTCGGCCATCAGCGCCCGACCGATCGCCAGCATCTGCTGCTCGCCGCCCGAGAGGTACCCCGCGACGGAGCCTCGCCGGTCGCGCAGCACGGGGAACATCTCGAGCACGTGCTCGTACGCCGCCCGCGTCCCAGTGCGATCCGATCGCGTGAACGATCCGGCTCGAAGGTTCTCGTCGACGGTGAGCTCGGCGAAGATCCGCCGCCCTTCCATGACCTGGGCGACGCCCCTGCGAACGATGGCGGGGGCGCGCCGTCCCAGGATCGAGCCACCGTCGAGCAGGACGTCGCCGCGAGTGGCGCGTGCGTCGTGCTCGGAGAGCAGGCCGGAGATCGCGCGCAGCAGCGTCGTCTTCCCCGCCCCGTTCGCGCCCAGCAACGCGACGACCTCACCCTCGAGCACCTCCAGGGTGACACCGCGCAGCGCGCGCACCGCGCCTCCGTACACCACCTCGAGGCCTCGCACCGTCAGCAGCGGGTTGGCCGTCGTGGGAGCGAGGTCCGGCGCGACCGGGTCCGAGCCCGTGGGTCGGTCGCCCGCGTCCACTTCCGCCATCCGAGGGAGCGTAGAAGGCGAGCGGGTCTCCGCGTCATGGAGTCGCCGTGCCCGACGACCCCGTGCCGTCGGTGACGGCCGATGAGATGCGACAGATCGGCGGGGGTGGGCCGATCGGCCCTTTCCCGGGCCCGCCGCCACATGCACAATGCCCCTCGTGGCGGCCGAGACAGCGACGGGCACGATCGTCGAGCTGGACGGGCTCTCGGCGATCGTCGAGCGGCTGCGCGCGGAGGGACGCGTGGTCATCGCGCCGACCGTTCGGGACGGCGCGATCGTGCCCGCCGCGATCGAAGCTGCCGACGAGCTGCCCGTCGGGTGGGGCGACGAGCAGGACGGCGGCACCTACCGTCTCCGCCGGCGGGACGACGAGAAGCGGTTCGGCTACGCGGTCGGTCCGCAGTCATTGCGCCGCCACCTCACGCCCGTCCGCGAGCTGGTCTGGCGTGCGACCCGCGCCGACGGCACGTTCCACATCGAGACGAGCGACGTCGAAGAGCCCGGCCTGGCCTTCCTGGGGGTGCGTCCGTGCGAGCTCGCCGCGCTCGCCGTTCAGGACCGTGTGCAGCTCGACCGCGACCACGCCGACGCCGCCTACGCGCAGCGGCGAGCCGATGCGATCGTGATCGCGGTCGACTGCGGAGATCCGGCGGCGACGTGCTTCTGCACGTCGATGGGGACCGGACCCAGGAGCGGACCGGGCGCCGACCTCGTGCTCACCGAGATCGTGCACGACGGTCCCCATCGGTTCCTCGCCGTCGCCGCGACCGATCGTGGCCGAACGCTGCTCGCCGCCGTCCCGCACCGGAGTGCAGACGCGCTGGACGTGGCCGCCGCGGCCGAGGTGACAGCGAGCGCCGAGGCCAACATGACGCGCCGAATGCAGCCGGACGACCTGCCCGGCTTGCTCGAACGCACCCTGGACGCGCCACGCTGGGACGACGTCGCGTCGCGATGCCTCGCCTGCGCCAACTGCACGTTGGTGTGCCCGACCTGCTTCTGCACCGACATCGAGGACGTGACCGACCTCACCGGTGACCATGCCGAGCGCTGGCGGAGGTGGGACTCCTGCTTCGACCTCGACTTCTCGTACCTGCACGGTGGGGCGGTCCGCTCCACGACGCGATCTCGCTATCGCCAATGGCTGACCCACAAGCTGGGGACATGGTGGGACCAGTTCGGGATGTCGGGATGCGTCGGCTGCGGCCGTTGCATCGCGTGGTGCCCGGTCGGCATCGATCTGACCGAGGAGATCGCGGCCCTGCGCGCCCGGTCGGCCACCGCGCCACCACGTGCGCCGTGAAGTCGATCGCGGACCTGCTGGCCGAGCAGCCGACGTTCGCCGGCCTACCGATGGACGCGCTCGAGCTCATCGCGGGCTGCGGCGTGAACACTGGGTTCGAAGCCGGCCAGTACCTCCTGCGCGAGGGCGACCCGGCCGACAGCTTCTTCGTCCTCCGGTCGGGGCGCGTCGCCCTCGAGATGTCCGCACCGCCGCGAGGTGTGCTCGTGATCGAGACGTTCGGCGGGGGCGACGTGGTCGGCTGGTCGTGGTTGTTCCCGCCGTACCGCTGGCACTTCGACGCGGTCGCGCTCGAGCCGGTACGGGCGGTGGCCCTCGACGGCGCGTGCCTGCGGGGGAAGTGCGAGGAGGATCCGACCTTCGGCTTCGAGCTCACGCGACGCTTCGCCCATCTGCTGGTCGGCCGGCTCCAGGCCACACGCGTGCGGCTGCTGGACCTGTACGGCGATGTCGCGAGCTGAGGCTGCCGCCATCACCGCGGACGCCACCGTGCCGGTCGCGCACCGCGTGCTCCACCGAGTGGAGGAGGCCGACGACACCGCGACGCTCGTGCTCGAGCCCGTCGACGCACCGTTGGCGGCGCCGCGCCCAGGGCAGTTCCACATGATGTGGGCGTTCGGCGTGGGCGAGGTCCCGATCTCGGTGAGCGCCATCGGGCCCGCCGGCACCCTGTCGCACACGGTCCGAGCCGTCGGGCCCGTGACCGCGGCCCTCGTCGCCACGCCGCCGGGGGGCGTCATCGGCCTGCGGGGCCCGTTCGGCACCGGCTGGCCGCTCGAGGACGCTGCCGGCCGCCACGTCGTGCTCGTCGCCGGCGGCCTCGGCATCGCGCCGCTGCGCCCTGCGTTGGCGCACCTCCTCGCCCGCCGATCGAGCTTCGGACGGGCCGCGGTGCTGGTCGGGGCCCGCTCCCCAAGCGGCCTGCTGTTCACCGCCGAGCTCGAGGCGGCGCGCGAGCACGACGTGCAGGTCGAGGTGACCGTCGATCATGCGATGCGCCCGTGGGTCGGCGACGTCGGCGTCGTCACCGAGCTCGTGCCCCGCGTCGATCTCGACGCTGATGCTGCCGCGGCGATGGTGTGCGGACCGGAGCTGATGATGCGCCTGACCGTTCGAGCGCTCCTGGAACGCGGCCTCGCGCCCGAGCGGATCGCGGTGGCGCTGGAGCGCAACATGCAGTGTGCGATCGGCACCTGTGGTCACTGCCAGCTCGGCCCGTTGTTCGTGTGCCGCGACGGCCCGGTGCTCACCTGGCCGCGGGTCGCCACGTCGCTCGGGGTGCGCGAGCGGTGAGCGCCGCGAAGACATCGAGCGCTCGTCCGCGCCTCGCCGTGTGGAAGCTGGCCTCCTGCGACGGCTGCCAGCTCACGCTGCTGGACTGCGAGGACGAGCTGCTCGAGGTCGCCGGTGAGATCGAGCTCGCCTACTTCCTCGAGGCGTCGAGCGCGCAGGTTCCCGGCCCCTACGACCTGTCGCTCGTCGAAGGCTCGGTGACGACGGCCGCGGACGCCGAGCGGATCCGCGAGATCCGTGCCGTCTCACGTCGGCTGGTCACGATCGGCGCCTGCGCCACCGCCGGCGGCATCCAGGCCCTGCGCAACTTCGGCGACGTCCGTGAGTTCGCGGCGATCGTCTACGCCCAACCGGCGTACGTCGAGACCCTCGAGACCTCGACCCCCGTCGCCGCGCACGTCCCGGTCGACTTCGAGCTCCGTGGCTGCCCGATCGACAAGCGCCAGCTGCTCGAGGTGATCACCGCGTTCCTCTCCGAGCGCGCGCCCGAGATCCCGTCGCACTCGGTGTGCGTGGAGTGCAAGGCTCGCGGCGTGGTGTGCGTCACGGTGGCGTCGGGGACCCCGTGCCTCGGACCGGTGACGCATGCGGGCTGCGGTGCCCTCTGCCCTGCCTACGGTCGGGGCTGCTACGGGTGCTTCGGCCCGATGGACTCGCCCAACGTCCCCGCCCTCGCCGACCTGCTGCGCACCCGCGGGATGACCGACCGCGACGTCTCGCGAGTGTTCCGCACGTTCAACGCGTGGTCCGAGCCGTTTCGTGCCGCGAGCACCTCGGCCGACGAAGCCGGCGAGCACCCCGACGAGACCGCGCCATGACGCACCGGAGCCCGGCGAGCCGCGCGCTGAAGGTCGACCAGCTCGCTCGCGTCGAGGGCGAGGGCGCGATGTACGTCGAGGTGAGGGATGACCGCGTCACCGACGTGCAGCTCCGCATCTTCGAGCCGCCGCGGTTCTTCGAAGCCTTCCTCCGCGGCCGTTCGTATGTCGAGCCACCTGACATCACCGCACGCATCTGCGGCATCTGCCCGATCGCATACCAGATGAGCGCGTGCCGCGCGATCGAGGCGGCGTGCGGAGCCGAGGTCGACGGCGCGATCCGCGAGCTGCGGAGGCTCCTCTACTGCGGCGAGTGGATCGAGAGCCACGCGCTCCACGTCTACATGCTGCACGCGCCCGACTTCCTCGGCTACGCGAGCGCCGTCGAGCTCGCCGAGCACGACAGGCCGCTGGTCGAACGGGGCCTGCGGCTCAAGCAGGCGGGGAACGCGATCATGGAGCAGGTCGGCGGCCGGGCCGTGCACCCGGTCAACGTCCGAGTCGGTGGCTTCTACCGCGTCCCGCAGCCGAGCGAGCTGCGGCCGCTGGCCGAGCAGCTCCGGAGGGCCCGCGACGACGCGATCGCGACGGTCACCTGGACTGCGGGCCTCGAGTTCCCGGACCTGATCCAGGACCACGAGCACGTCGCGCTGCTCGGGCCGCAGGGCTATCCCCTGCTCGAGGGTCGCCTCCGTTCGAGTCTCGGGCTCGATGTGGCGGAGGTCGACTTCGAGCGGGTGATCGAAGAGGAACAGGTGCCGTACTCGCACGCGCTGCACGCGCGCATCGTGGGCCGCGACCACTACCTCGTGGGACCGGTCGCCCGGTACAACCTGGCGAGCGACCGCCTGTCGGCCCTCGCTCGCGAGGCAGCGCTCGATGCCGGCCTGGGTGACCGGTGCGACAACCCGTTTCGCAGCATCGTCGTGCGAGCGGTCGAGATCCTCTGGGCGTGCGACGAGGCGCTGCGCGTCATCGACGCATACCAGCCGCCCGCTCGGCCCGCGGTCGAGGTGACGCCGCGCGCGGGCACCGGGCACGCGATCACCGAGGCGCCCCGCGGCATCCTCTACCACCGCTACACCCTCGACGCGGACGGGACGATACTCGACGCGCGCATCGTGCCGCCGACGTCGCAGAACCAGCCGACGATCGAGCACGACCTCTGGCACCTCGTCGACGACAACCTCAGCCTCGACGACGATGCGCTCCAACACCGCTGCGAGCAGGCGATCCGCAACTACGACCCGTGCATCTCGTGCGCGACGCACTTCCTCGACCTGCGGGTGGATCGCGCGTGAGCGCGCGTGTCGTAATCGTGGGGATCGGGAACCCGTACCGGCGTGACGACGGGATCGGAGCCGCGGTGGTTGCACGACTGCGCGAGCGCGCGCCGGTCGCGGTTGCGCTCGTGGAGCGCGACGGCGAACCCACCGGGCTCCTCGACGCCTGGGACGGAGCGTCGCTCGCCGTCGTCGTCGACGCGGTCGTGTCGGGCTCCGAGCCGGGCACGATCTCGCGCTTCGAGGTGTCAGCGGGCGCCGGCGATGTTCCCGAGCGACCGCACCGTGGCAGCAGTCACGCGCTGGGCCTCGGCGACGCCATCGGGCTGGGACGCGCGCTCGGCCGGATGCCCCAGCGCCTCGTCGTGCTCGCCGTGGAGGCAGCCGACCTCGGGGACGGGCTCGGCCTCTCGCCACCGGTCGCCGGCGCTGTCGGGCCCGTCGCGGATCGAGTGCTCGGAGAGATCGCCGTGCGGGCCGCGTGATGTGCTTCGAGATGCCGGCGCGGATCGTGGACGTCGCCGCGGGCGAGGCCACCGCCGACGTCGACGGCCGGCGACGGCACCTCTCGCTGACCGTGCTCGATCTCGAGGGTGAGCAGGTCCGGGCCGGCGACTGGGTGCTGGTCCACACGGGCTTCGCCGTCCGCCGTCTCGCCGCCGACGAGGCAGACGAGCTGATGGCGCTGCACCGGCAGCTGCACACGGAGGCGCAATCGTGACGAGCCGGACGGGGACGAGCCGGACGGGGACGAGCCAGACCGGGATGAAGCGGACCGGGATCGCGTTCGCGTTCGGCGCCGCGGGCGTCAGCGGGGTCGCGGTGTTCGTGAACTCGTACGGCGTGCGCGAAGCACCCGACGCCACCACGTACACGACGGCGAAGAACCTCGTGGCCGCGATGCTGATCGTCGTCGTCGCCGCGCTGGCGACCACTCGTCGGCGATCGTCGGCACCGCGTCCCCCGCGGACGCGGGGGCAGTGGGTCGCGCTCGGCGCGATCGGCGTGCTCGGCGGCGGCGTCGCGTTCGCGCTGTTCTTCGAAGGGCTCGCACGACTCTCGCCGCTCACGACCGGCGACCCGGCACGCGCCACGCAGGCCCAGTACCTGCACAAGACGCTGGTCGTATGGGTGGCCGTCCTCGCGTTCGTGTTCTTGCGGGAGCGGATCGGGTGGGCGATCGCGGTCGCGATCGGGCTGCTCGTCGCGGGGCAATACGTGCTCGTCGGTGACCTGGGCCACCTGGCACCCGGGCAGGGCGAGGTGCTGATCGGCTCGGCCACGCTCCTCTGGGCTGCCGAGACCGTCACGGCGCGCTGGCTGCTCGGTTCGCTGCCGCCCCTCACCGTCGCCGTGGCCCGCATGTCGGTCGGCGTGGCGGTGCTCCTCGCGTGGCTCGGGGTCAGCGGGCATCTCGACCGGCTCGCCTGGGACCCGAGCTGGTCGTGGTGGGCGCTCGCCACCGGAGGGATCCTCTCCGTCTACGTGGTCGTCTGGTTCGCGGCCCTGGCCCGGGCGCCGGCCCCCGACGTCACCGCCGTGCTGACGTGCGCGGTGGTCGTGACCTATGCCCTCGACCGGGTCGCGGCGCGCCCGGTGACGCTCGACACGACGGGCCTGGTGCTGATCGCCGCGGGCGTCGGTGTCGTGGTGGCCGCCGCGCTCTGGCCGCGGCGCGAGCGGGTGGGCGCGATCGCATGATCCCCGGTCCGGTCCGCTTCGCGCACTTCGCCTATCCCCCGAACGTCCTCGGGTACTGCGGACCCGACGACCACCGGGGCCTGCTGGAGCAGGGCGCGACCGGGGCCGGCCAGCCGATCGACGAGCGCGGCTTGCGGGAGCTCGCGCGCGGCTTCGAGGGCGCGTGGCCGTACCTCGAGCTGATCGCGGCGGCGAACCGGATCGGCGATCCCCTCGACGATCTCGTCGTCGAGGCGTACTGGATCGGCAACCGTCTGCTGGATCGCGTCGACGCGGAGCTTCTCGGCCGTTCGATGGAGGAACGCTTCCGCGCGCCCGCGGGACGGTCGTTCGAGCACCTTGGGGCTTCGGTGGCCGATGGGGCCCGCCCGCACCACCAGTTCCACGTGTTCGCGGTGTACCCATGGGTCGGGCTGCTCCGCAGCGGTCACGTCGACGCTGCGCTGCACGTTCTCGACCGCTGTCGGATCCGGTGGGGCCGGATCGTCGCGACGACGCCGGGCGAGGCCCTGGTGCGGTGCCGTCCCCTCGCGTGGGACGGCTCGCACCTGACCCTCGGTGCCGCCCGCACGGAGCGGGCGATCGTCGCCGACGACGGCTACTCGTTCGTCGCCGACCTGGGCGCAGGCGAGTGGGTCGCGCTGCACTGGGACTGGGTCTGTGAGCGTCTGACACCCCGCGGGCTCCGCGCACTACGTCGCGCGACCGCGGACCAGCTCGACCTCGTCAACCGTCGCGCGCCGCGCTCGGCCCCCGCGACCGTCTTGTCCTGAGCCGTCTCCACTCAACCCGGTGCGGGACCCGACCGGATGCGAGGGCTGAGTCGGTGGGTGCTCACAGGTAGTCGTTGGCGACGAGCCACTTGGTGGCGTAGCTGCCCGGGATGGGGGGCAGGTACGTCGTGAAGAGGCGGTGGGTGATCACGGCGGCGGACGCGACCTCGGGTGGGATCCCGAACGCGGTGAGCCCGGCGATGAGCGCCGCCTCGGTGACACCCATGCCCCCCGGAACGGGCGTGAGGCTGGCGAGGAACGACGCCGAGGTGTTCACGAAGATCAGCTGGGCGATGCTGAGCTCGCCGCCGGCGCCGTAGGCGGCCAGCGCGGCGCCGAGGGAGAACGAGTACAGGAGCTGGGCGCCGATCGCACCGCCGAACACCATCCCCAGCTTGCGGGGAGACTTGGCGACCGTCCACACGTTGCGCAGACCCTGGGCGATCGGCGGCCACCACTTCTCGCGAGCCTTGTGACGCAGCTTGGGGACGAGGAAGACGAGGCCGGCGAGGACGCTGACGACGAAGACCGCGATCAGGATGACCTGGCCGTCGCCGCCGCCTCCGACGTCGCTGATCGACGCCGACTGGCCGACCACGATCGCGGTCAGCACGAACAGCGTGAACGACGCGACGGTTCCCGAGATGCCGACGATGACCCCTGAGGACGTGGCGACCGACACCGCGGCGCCGGTCTTCTGGAGGAACCGGATGTTCATCAGCGTCGACGCGAGGCCCGACGGTGCCACCATGTTGGTGAACGCGATGGCGTACTGCATGACGACCGCGGGGCCGTAGGGAACGTGGTTGTCGACGGAGCCCACCGTCGCCAACGCGTAGGACAGGTTGGTCGACTGCGAGAACACCGCGACCACGAGCACCCATGCCCAATCGGCCGTCTCGAGCGTGTCGACGAGGTTGGAGATGCTCCCGACCTCGCCGAGGATCACCCAGAGGGCGAAGAGCAACCCCACGACCATCAGGACGTTGAGGGGGCTCACCCGCCGCAGCTCGACCGGCTCGAGCACCTCGGCACCCGTCGCGGCAGTGATCTGCTCGTGCAGGCGATCGAGCAGCTTCTTGTCGTGGCGCAGGGCGGCGCGCGTCGGCCGGGTCAACGCCGGCTTCTGGACCAGTGGGAGCGCGGCGCCCACGGCATCGGCGCCGATGCCGGCGACGGCGGCCTCGGTCGCGCGTTCGGCGCCGACGACGAGCGCGCTCGACACCAGCAGCTGCGCGACGTCCTGGTCGAGGGCGGTCTGGGGCGCCGAGATCGAGGCGGTCGAGAAGTCGAGAAGTGTCGGCCCGTCCTCCGACACGACGACGTGGTCGAGGTCGAGGGCGCCGTGCGCGATCCTGGCCGCTCCCAGTCGGCCGACGTCCTCCCAGAGGGCTTGCAGGTCAACATCCGCGTCTGGACTGTCGGTGATCGTCGCCCCTTCTGTCGGAGTGGTCACCAGCAACGCGTCCTTCGCGCCGGCGACCCCGACGGCTACCACCGAAGGCACCTGCACCGCATGCTCGCGAGCAGCCATGAGGCACAGTGCCTCGTGCTCGACCTGTTGCAGCCGTGTCAGTGTCAGGGCCGGCCCGGAGTCCTTGTACATCACGAAACGCCAGGTCTTCGCGACAAGTCGCGTGTCGGCCGCGTCGCGTCCGTAGACCCGGACGGGGAGCTGCGTGCCGTCCGCGCGCTCGGCCACCATGAGGCTGGCGCCGCGGGGTTGACTCGGCAGGAGGCGCACGGCGACCACGTCATCGACCCCGAGCTGATCGAGGGCTGCCGCGACGTTCTCGGCCGACGGCCTCCCCGCCGGCGAGCCGTACGCCAGGTGAAGAAGCGCGGCGACGCCCCACCCGAGCACCAGGCCGGCGAACACCGCGTTGATCCCGGCGTTGCCCCGGTACAGAGCACCCAGGGCGACGAGCACGATGAACACGGCGCTCGTCCGGCGCGCCGGGCGCACCAGGAACGGTCGCGCGGCCAGCAGGGTCGCCGTCAGCACGGCCAGGGGCACGAGCGGGTACGCCACGTCCGCACCGTCGAAGACCGCCTCGATCACACCTCCGGCGTCCTCGCCCCCGAGCACCACGAACCCCATGAGCCTGCCGAGCAGCCACGCCGCGGCACCCGCGACGCCGAGCAGGACTCCGACGCGCCAGCGCCGGGCCACCACCAGCGCGAGCACGACGATCGCGACGACCCACAGCGCCCCCAAGCGTTCGAGCGCCTCGAAGAGGCCATGCGCGCCATCGGGGAGGCCGGCGAAGAAGCGCTCGGCGTCCTTGGCCGCGGTCGTCTCGTCGCCTGCGTGCAGCGCGCTCAGCGCGAGGAGGATCGCGGCCGCGGCCAGGCGCACCCAGTCGCCCGTCAGGCGCCGGTACGGGCGGTCGTCCGAGGGTGCGAACGCGCGCCACGGGTGCGGAACATGCCCGGCGAGGGTCGCACTGATGTCAGGCACGAGGGTCGCTCCCGCTCGCTACCGGAGCCCTCGGTGCAGCTGGGATGACCGCGCCACGGGTCGCGGACGATAACGCGTCGGCGGCGGCGCCAACCATCGAGGTCGTCGTCACCGATCTCAGCCGCGTCTCGGTGGAGCAATCCGCCGGAACCGTTGCGAATAGCCTTGGCCGGAGCTCTTCGTTCGAGTGGCGAGACTCTGAAGTCGGGTCGGAGGTCAGCTTGGAGTTCCGGGTTCTGGGACCGCTCGAGGTCTTGGACGCGGGACGACGACTCGAGCCGGGCCGCGCGCGGCAGCGGAACCTGCTCACGGCATTTCTGGTGCACGCCGGCGACGTCGTGTCCACCAATCGCATGACCTGCATCCGGTGAGCGACTCCCTCCAGACCGTCACCTTCCTGTGCACCGACATCGAAGAGTCGACGCGCCTGTGGGAGGAGCAGCCGGACGCGATGCGGATGGCGCTCGCACGTCACGACGCGATGCTCAGCGAAGCCGTCGCGAGGCACGGCGGGACCATCTTCAAGACGACGGGCGACGGCGCATTCGCGACGCTGGCGACGGTCTCGGACGCGGTCGAGAGCGCAGCGCACGCGCTGCGGGTCCTCTCGTCGGAGAGCTGGGGAGCGACCGGTCCACTCGCGGTCCGGATCGGGATCCACACCGGGGAGGTCGAGGCGCGCGACGGCGACTACTTCGGTCCCGCGCTGAACCGCACGAGCCGGCTGATGGCGGCCGCACATGGAGGCCAGGTCGTGCTGACGAGCGCGAGCGCGGCGTTGGTACGCGACCGGCTGCCGGAAGGTCTCGAGCTGGTGGATCTCGGGCTGCATCGGCTCCGCGGGATCGCGCAACCCGAGCGCGTGTACCAGCTCGAGATCGCGGGACTCCCGTCCTCGTTCGCGCCGCTTCGGTCGATCGACGCCTATCCGGGCCCCCTGTCGGTCAGTCCTCCGTTGCTCGCCCGAGCCGACGAGGGGCTCGCGGGTCGAAGGGCCGAGCTCGACACCCTCGAGCGCGCGTGGCGCCGCGCCGGCGAGGGTGGTCGACAGGTGGCGCTCGTGGGCGGCGAGCCTGGCATCGGCAAGACCCGCCTGATGGGCGAGCTGGCAGCCCTCGTGTCCGCACAGGACGGAGGCGTCCTCTACGGGCGCTGCGACGAGGACGCGGTCGTCCCGTATCAGCCGTTCGTCGAGGCGTTGCAGCCGTACGTGGCCGCGTATCCCATCACCGCGCTGCACGAGCGCCTGCACGGTCTCGAGCGGGATCTCACGCGGCTCTTCCCCGACCTCGTCGGGAGGATCCTCGATCAGCCGCTGCCCGCGGTGAGCGATCCCGAAGCCGAGCGGTATCGGCTGTTCGAGGCGATCACGTCGCTGCTCACGGCGGTCGCCGCGACCGGCCCGGCAGTGCTGGTCCTCGACGATCTGCACTGGGCCGACCGACCCACGCTCCAGCTCCTTCGTCATGTCGTGCGCTCCGCGTCGCACGCGCCGCTGCTCATCGTCGTCTGCTACCGCGACGTCGAGGTCCCCCAAGGTTCCGAGCTCGCCGGCCTCCTGGATCTCCTCGCCGACCTGCGACGGGAGCCGTTCACCGAGCGGGTCGCGCTCACCGGGCTGTCCGAGGAGGAGGCCGCCACGCTGCTCCGGGACATCGCGGGGCACGAGATCGCACCCGACCTCACCCGCGCTCTGCACCACGAGGCCGGCGGCAACCCGTTCTTCCTCGCCGAGCTCCTGCGGAGCCTGATGGAGACCAACGCCGCCCTGGTCTCGGGAGCACAGGATGCGTCCGAGGTCGACCTCGGCGCGCTCGGGCTCCCGCAGAGCGTGCGCGACCTCGTCGCGCGGAGGGTGCGCCGCCTCGCGGGTCCGGTGAGCGACGCCTTGAGCCTGGCGTCCGTCGTCGGGCCGGAGTTCAGCGCGATGCTGCTCGCGCGGGCCGGCGGCTGGCCCGCCGGCGAGGTGCTCGAGTCGCTCGATCGCGCCAAGGACGCCGGGCTCGTCGCCGAGCAGCTCGACCGGCCCGGTTCGTACACCTTCTCGCACGACCTGATCCGACAAGCGCTGTACGCGGAGCTGGGAACGGCGCAACGCGCACAGCTCCACGCGCGGGTCGGCACGGCGATGGAGCAAGAGACCGGCAAGGAGTACTCGGCCGCGGTCCTCGCGGAGCACTTCTCGCAGGCCCTGGTCCTGGGAGAAGCCCCGAAGGCCCTCGAGTACCTGACAGCCGCGGCTCACGATGCGGCCAGCCATCTCGCGTTCGAGGACGCGGTGTCCTACTTCGAGCAGGCGCTCCACCTGCTCGATCAGCACTCACCCGCCGACACGACACAGCGGGTCGGGCTGCTCATCGATCTGGCCGAGGTGCGCGGCTTCGTCGACGAAGCCGCAGGGGTGGACGCGGCACTTCGAGCCATCGAAGCCGCACGCGCCGGCGGGTCACCGGAGCAGTTCGGACGGGCCGTCGCCGTCTTCGCGGAGCCGGTGCACGGCGTCCTGTCGCACCCGAGCCAGGTGGCCGAGCTGCTCGGCGAGGCCCAGCAGCTCCTCGGCGACGAGCATCGCTCCCTGCGGGCTCGGCTGATGGCGATCGAGGCCTTCAAGTACTCCGCATACCAGCTCCAAGGTCGCGACGGGCGCGAGCTCGCCGATCGAGCGATCCTCCTGGCCCGCGACGCGGGTGACGCCTCGACCCTGACCGTGGCGCTCTTCGCGCGTGCCACGAGCCTCGAGTCCACGCCACTCACCACCGAGCGACTGGCCCTGGGCGAGGAGCTCGTGCAGCTGGGCCGCGCCACGGGAGGGCGCGCGGCCATGGCCTTGACACAGGGGCTGCGCGTCCTGGCCGGTGTGCACCTCGAGCTCGGTGATGCCGAGCCCCTGAGCCGCACGATCGCGGAGCTCGCGCGCACGGGCGAGGAGCTGCGCTGGCTCCCGGCGCTCGTCTTCGCCGCGCAGTGGCGCGCGACCCAGGCGATGCTGGAAGGGCGGTTCGACGACGTCCGGTCCAGCTGGGACGAGATGCGGCGCAACGCACGCGCGTACCGGGCCGTCGCCGGCATCGAGGCCAATCAGAGGTACTACCTCGCGCGCGAGACGGGCGACCTCGGCGACCTCGTCGGTCCTCTCGAGCAGTTCGCGGCGCAGAGCACGGAGAGCCTCTACGTGCCCGCCATGCTCGCAGTGGCGCATCGAGACGCCGGCGACTCGCTCGCGGCGCGGCGAACCCTCGATTCGCTCTCCGCACAGGACCTCCGTCGCGCCAAGAGCGAGAGTGCCTGGGGTGCGGTCCTCGCGCTGCTGTCCGAGGTCGCCGCGTCCGGCGAGGCGGACCCGCACGCGGCGCTGCTCTACGAGCTCCTGGAACCATTCGCCGGCCGGCTGCTCGCGGCGGTCATCGGGCTGGCGTGTCTCGGCGCAGCCGACCGCTACCTCGCCATGCTGAGCACGACGCTCGGGCGATGGGACGACGCGGAGGCCCACTTCGAGCGAGCCGTGGACCTGGAGCAGCGCGCCCGAGGCCGTGCGCTGGTGCCCCGGACGCGGTATTGGCAGGCACGATTCCTGCGCGCTCGTGGCCACCCGGGTGATGACCAGGCGGCGCGCGGGCTCCTGGCGGGCGTCGTGCAGGACACCCGCGAACTCGGGATGCGGCGGCTGTGCGAAGAGGCCGAGGAGCTGCTCGCGCGCTGACCTCAGCGGTGTCGCATCGAGGGCTGCGGACTGCCGTCCGGACCGCTCGTGCGCTTCGTGGTCGCCCGGCCGGCTCGATCCATGCTCACGACCCAGCTCTCCGGGCTCCCGGACGAACTGCTGCCCCCCCTCACCTTGGGGACGAGCATGGTGACCGAGACGTGCTCCGCCTCGTCGGTGATGTGCATCTCGAACTTCCGGTTGCCGGCGCCGGTCATCCAGTACGTCTTGATCGGCACGGGGGGATCGTGATCGAGCGCGAGGCCGATCGCCTCCAGGTAGCCCTGCCGCGCGACCGTCTCGAACGCGGGCCCCTGCAGGGCACCGCCGCCCAGGGGGTACATGAACTCGTCGTGCCCACGGCTGAGTCCGGCGACGACCTCTTCGAACGCCGTGTCCCGCTGCAGCAGGTCGCGCGCCTCTCTGAGGTTGTTCGCGACGTCGCCGGTGCTGTACCACTCGTCCACGGCCAGCGCGGCCCGGCCCTTGAACCACATCCTCTCGGGTCGCCGCCACAGCATCGCCAACCTCCCGATCGTCCGCCCCGAGGTCGGGATGCGGGTCCCGGAACATAGATCGGTCCCCGTCCGCTTGCCAGCAGCGTTCACGCCACCGCGTCGCATGCGTCGCGTCGGACGAGATGACGTGCGGAGTAATCTCGCCCACCGCTGCCCGTGGACGGAAGAGAGCGCCCCGGTGGGCACCGACGCCGACATCCGCCCGCTCACCACCGAGGTGCCCGACTCGTGACCCGGGAACCGCACGGCGCGGTACCCGTCGTCGACGGGTTCCAGGTGATCGAGCGCTCCTACAGCGGCGACGACGCGCTTCCCAGCGTGGGTCTCGCCAACATCCACGCAGTCGTTCCCGGCATCGAGGAGAACAAGGAGAAGATCCTGCGGGCCACCCGCGTCTTTCGCGAGCTCGGCGTGAACGTCGCCATCTTCCCCGAGTTCTCCCTCTCCGGGTACTTCTGGGACGACGAGCCGGCGTGCCGGGCATACATGGACGAGGCCCTCACCGAGAACCACCTCGCTGAGCTGGACGAGGAGCTCCGATCGCTCTGCACGGGCACGCTGCGGGGCGTGCTCCTCAACAACCTCACGGCCGGGCCGGGCGACAAGTACCTGAACCGGACGATCTTCTTCTCGCCGCGCGTGCCCGACCCGCTCGCTCCCGAGCACTCCTACGACAAGATCTTCCTCCCCGGCATCGAGAAGACGTACACCGATTCGGGCACCGACGACCGACTCGTGCTGCGAGGTGAGGCGATCGAGGCGACGTTCGGGTTCACCACCTGCTACGACTACCTCTTCACGGAGCTCCTGCGGCGGTACTCGTTCGAGGACCGCGTCGACGCGATCGTCCAGATCGCGTCATGGCGCGGTGCCGCGAGCCGCGAGTACGCGTTCATGAACGTCCGGACCGACCTCTACTACGGCCGCCTGTGGGACACCGTGATCGCCGCGTCATCGGCGCAGAACCAGGTGTGGACCATCGCCTGCAACGCCGTCGGGCGCCACGGCATCACCGGCGAGGCCTTCTGGGGCGGCTCCGGGATCTGGGCACCCTCGGGGATCAACCTCGTGCAGGCTTCCCACTTCTACGAGGAGCTGCTGGTCGTGCACAACGTCGACATCCGTGGCGCTCGGCAGTTCGAGCTCGACGACTTCGACTACGAGTTCGACTTCCGCCAGGGGTACCGCAACATGAGCGACGGCACGGCGAGGGAAGACCGGCTCACCTGATCGACCTCAGGTGCGGTCGGTCCAGCGCCCCACGTTGGCGAGCACCAGCGCCGGATCCGGCACGGCATCCACGAGGAGCCGGTGGTACACGCACTCCTCGCGCGAGCGGAGCCCGTCCGCCTCGTGCCGGCGCCGGTACGCCTCGTCATCGTCGAGGTCGGAGGGGAACGAGGCGACGAGCTCGGGGAGGACGTCGGCGATCCCGGTGCCCTCGTCGAACTGGGCCTTCGTCCGCCAGACGACCTCGGCCGGCAGCAGGTCGGCGACCGCCTGACGGAGCACGAGCTTCTCGGGTCCGTCGAGGGGCAACCGGTGCTCGACGGGAACCGAGAGCCCGACGTCGATCAGGTCGAGGTCGAGGAACGGAACGCGTCCCTCGATGGAGTGCGCCATGGTCATCCGATCGACCCGCTGGAGGTTCACGTCGTGGAGCGCGTTGACGGATCGATGCAGCTCGGCCCGGAGCGCCTCGGGGCCGCCGCGGCGCAGGACGTCGCGGTGGTACCGGTAGCCACCGAACAGCTCGTCGGCGCCCTCTCCGGTCAGGATCACCTTGACGTGGTTCGCCGCGAGACGGGCACAGAACCACGTCGGCACGGCGCTGCGCACCAGATCCTGGTCGAACGACTCGAGCGCCGCGACGATGTCCGGGAGCTCGGCGGTGATCTGCTGAGGGCCGATGACGAGCTCGTGGTGGTCGGTGTCGAGGTGCTCGGCCACGACACGGGCGGCGGCGAGGTCGTCGCTGCCCTCGAGGCCGACCGAGAACGTGTGGAGCCGGTCGACCTTCGACCGTGCGATCGCGGCGATCGCACTGGAGTCGAGCCCGCCCGAGAGGAACGCGCCGACCGGGACGTCCGCGATGAGGCGGCGCTCGACGGAGCGCTCGAGTGCGCTCCTCACGCGCGCCGAGTGCTCGTCGAGGCCTCCCCCGACCGGCTCCGGGTCGCCGAGGTCGTGGTAGCGCTGCACACCGGTCGGAGCAGACCAGACGCAGCCCGGAGGGAGCGCGGCGACGTCGGAGGTCCCCGCCGGCATCACCTTGAGCTCCGACGCGAACACGGTGCCGTCGTCGTAGCTGCCGATGTACAGCGGCTTGATCCCGACGGGGTCGCGCATGAGGAGGACACGTTCGTCGTCGGCGACGGCGATCGCGAACATCCCGTCGAGCTGCTTCGCCGAGGCGGCGCCCTGGTCGGTGTGGAGGTGGAGCGCCACCTCGCTGTCACTCCGAGAGGCGAACTCGTGGGTGCCATCGAGCACCGAGCGCAGCTCAGCGGCGTTGTAGATCTCGCCGTTCGCGACGATCGCCCGCCGGCCGGTGACATCGACGATGGGCTGGCGCCCACCCCCGACATCCACGATGCTCAGGCGCCGATGCCCGAGCATGCCGTCCGGCGCCGTGAAGGTCCCGCCGTCGTCAGGCCCCCGGTGCCGAAGCCCCCGGAGCATCCGCTCGACAGCGGCACGGTCGCGCACGCCGACCGTGCCGGCGATCCCACACATCGTCAGCGTGCGCGCGCGAGGATCTCAGCCACGGGACGAGCGCGCACCTCCTCGGGCGGCCGCGAGACGAAGAGGTTCGCGTAGAAGTAGCCCTGGTCCTCGACACCGGTCGGGTCGACACCGCGCTCGCACAGCTCGCCCAGGGTGTACTCGCGCTCGGCGTCGTCCCGGAAGCGTCGCTGGCGAAACAGCTCTCCCTCGACACGCTCGGTGGCGAGCCCGTGCGCGGCCAGCACCTCGGCGACACGTTCGTAGTCGACCCAGCGGAGGGCGAACGCCACCACCCAGGGCTTGGGTCTGGTCTCCACAGCATCGAGGACCCGCTCGAACGTCTTCTCGGTGATGTAGCCGACACCGCCGGTGACCGTCACGAGGTCGGTGTCCGCGACCGCTCGGCGCAGGGCCAACCCCGGCATCTGCTCCTCGAGGTTCGCGATGTCGCCGTGGTGGAGCAGCCCGGCATCCACGGCGTAGGAGACGGCCTTGGCGGCGATGTCCACGCCGACCACCGTCACCGGATCCTGGTGGCGCCGCTCCGCGAAGAACCGAGCATCCGCGGCGAGCAGCTCCTCTGTCGTGCACCGGTCCAACCCGGGATCGGCGTAGTGCTCGAAGAGGTCGTCCATCCCCAGGTCGTGGTTGATCAGCGCCGCGTTGACGCCGTACGAGCAGCAGAGGTCGGTGACCACCGGGCGTTGTTTGGCGGCCCGCTCCCGCCGTTCGGCGAGGATCGCCGCGAACACGGGCTGGGCGTTGCCCGGGAGCTCGTAGCCGATCTCGCCCAGCTCCCGGTAGTAGCCCCGGGGATCGGGCCTGTCGTAGACGTCATCGAACCGTGCCTTGCCTGGCTGGGTGTGCGTGACCTGTGTGATGCCGACATCCCCTTCCTCGACAACTGCTTGCTGCCAGGCGCGCGAGGCCATAGCCTCGAACTCGGCGGTCGCTCGTATGACTACCAGGCGACCAGCGGTTCTGTGCAATCCGAGCACGGTGACCTGCCGGTCTGGTGGTCGACCCACTCTACCCGGTCACCAGCCGACACCTCGGGTGTCCACGGCCGCGGTCGAGCATGACGGGCGTCTCGGCCGCCCTCGGCCACCGAACACCCCTTACGCGGCGCGATTCGTGGCCCGGATGTTGTTGCAGCGCTCGCACACCTCGTCCGGCACGATCCCGATGCGCATCAGCAGTGCGAAGACCTTGCAACCGATGCAGAGTGCGAACACCGACTCGAGCGTCGCGGCGACCACGACGACGCCGATGAGCGCGTACGCAACCGTCGTCTCTCCGAACGCGAAGTGAGCGATCGCCGCCGAGACCGTGAACACCGCGCCGATGCCCTGCGCAAAGCGCTTCGGGGGGCCGGCGACCCACTTCGGTTCGCGCGCCAGCCATGGGGTCACGACCCGCGTCACGAGCTGGCCGAGTGGGCTGAGGGTGGGACCCGTGAGGACGCGCGCGACGAAGCCGTACGCCAGCAGGGCGATGATCCACGGCTGGTCGAGCACGATCGTCGCGACGGAGAGCACGACGACGCCACCCGCGACCAACCGCGCCGACACCTCGTTCACCGGATTGGGGAACGTGAACATGCTCGCCACGCGCGCCTCCTTGGTCGGAGCGGTCGGTCGGAGCTGTGTGCTACCTCTTCGCCTTGAAGGTTCCCTCGAGGTGCCAGATTCCGGTGAACCCATCGAATGAGCCACCCACGATCGGGCTCGACCACTCGAGCGTGTACTTGCCGGTCTCGGCGTCGTAGGTCCCCGTCGGGCCCGACGTGCCGGTCGGACGTTCACCGCCGGGCTTCGGTGCACCCTGGTTGAAGCTCTGGCCGCCGTAGGCGACGCTCACCGCGTCGAGATCTCCCGAGAGCTTCGAGCCCTTGGCCGTCACCTTCGGTCGCTTGGTCTTCGTGCCGGTCTGAGGGTCGGTCTTGTTGGTCGAGACCGCGAACCCGACGCCGAAGAACTTGGCGGGCTCGAGGATCGCGGTGGCGAGGCCGTTCCCGGTGTCGTCGAACGGCGGCGACGGATCGGGTTGGTACTTGCCGGTCGTCAACCCACCCGCGGTGCCCGGGGCGAGCAGGGTGTAGGTCTTGTCGGTTGCGGCTGAGTCGGCGTTGGGCACGAAGGGCCCTGCCTCGCTCGTGCCCCCTGGCTGCACCATGCGGAAGTACGACCCGGTCACCGAAGTGCCCTCCGCTGCCCCTGCGGTGACCCGGAAGGTCCCCGTGAGGCTCTTCGCCTTGCCCTTCCCGCTCGCAGCTGCGGGGACCGCGAGCGCGGCCACCGCCGCCACTGCTGCGAGCACCGCGACGAGCTTCGTCGTTGCCTGGGTCATGCGCACTGGGAGTCTCCTTCGAGGTGAGAGATGCGAATCGGCTGTCGGGATGGTCGGGGCGGCGATCATGGGAGCGCGGCGGCCTCGGAGCGACCTCGGCGCACCGCGAATCCGGCGAGCCCGACGACGAGCACACCCGGGACCACGAAGAACCACGGGAACAGTGGGAATGGCGGCAGGGCATCCACCGCCTGGTAGTTGTCGACGTTGTCGGCCATGACGCCGACGACCGGAGCCATCTCGCGATTGATCCGAGGCCACCGGCGGCCGAAGCGCTCGACGGCGGGCGCGGCTTCCGGTGCCAGACCGGCCGCTGGACGCGCTTGCGTGCGGAGCTCGCCCTCACCGGCGCCGATCGTGACGAAGTAGCCCTGGACGGTCGTGACCTTCTCGTGCGTCATCAGCGAACGGAAGTCGTCGATCATTCGCCCCCCGCCTGGGGCACGGGCGAACATCTGCAGGCCCAGCGGCGCGGCGATCAACCCGACCCCGAGGACGATGAGCCCGACCCCTGGCCCGCGTGCCGATCGGCCGCGCCGGCGGGCAGCGAGTGCCCAGCCACTGATCCCGGCGAGGAGCACGCCGGGCACCACGAAGAACCACGGGAACAGGGCGAAGGGCGGGAGTGCGTCGACGCCGGCGAAGTTGCCGCGGTTTCGCTCCATCTTGTCGAGCATGTCGCTCATGTCCGCGTCGATGGCGGGGTACTGCTCTTCGAAGGCCGCCAGGTACATGAAGCGTTGCTCGTAGGCCGCGCGGTCCAAGCCCAGGGCGGACCCGGCCGCGGGGTCGACGGTCGTCTTCGCCTCGTTCGCGGCGGCGTCGATGGTGTCGAGGAACCCACGAAGCTTGGTGATCTCGGCCTCGGTCATGAACGGCCGAAACTCGTCGATCATCTCGCCACCCGCCGGAGCGCGGTCGAACATCTGGAACACCGCCGGGGCCGCGACCAGCCCGACGCCGATCACGACCAGGGCGACGAGCGCCGAGTCGACCCGGGAGCTCATGGACCGGCGTAGCCGGGGACGTCACGAGCGATGGCCGGCTGGGAAGAGCGCATCTCGGGCCTTTCGGGACGGCCGCCGGGGGGAGGTGGCCGGCAAGCCTGTGGAGTACGAAAGCGGCTCAGGCCCGAGAGAGCTCGTCGTACACGTGGCCACGGTCGAGCTCACCCCACGTCGCGTTCTGGGTGCGCGAGACGGCGAACGACACGAACGGCACCCTAGGCGCGCCCGCGCAATTCCGCAAATGTTGATCATATTTTTCGGGATTCATGGCTCTGCCACGGGACGCCACCGGGGCTCCACAACCTCTCGCTCGCCCGTCAACGAGCGCCCCGCACTGCGGTGAGCAGCGCATCGACCGATGGACGGTCGGCGGGACCGGTCGAGCGGTACGCGCACGCGATCCGACCGCGGGGATCGATCACGAAGTCGCCTCCGAGCTGGAGGGTGTCACCCTGGGGCAGGGCCGCGCGGCGCCCGGCCCGCAACAGCCGACCGTAGGCGCGCATCGTGCCGAGGCCCCAGACCCGCCACCACGCGCCGCGCCCCAACCTGTAGGCGCGGTAGACGGCGCGGTCCTCGTCCGCCAACACCGGATACGCGAGGCCCAGCCGATGTCGAAAGCCGCGCAGGTTCCGCGGGTGCGTGAAGGTCACCAGCACGACGGCGGCGTCACCGAACTCGGCGATGCGGTCGCTCACGGCGACCGCGTGCTCCTGGCACGGCAGGCACGCCAGGTGGCGGTGGAAGATCAACACCACTGGACGACCACGGTGATCGGACAGCCGCCACTGCCGACCATGGTCGTCGGGAAGATCCACGGGCGGCGCGATGTCGTCGAGCCCACCCTCGTTGCCGGCGACGGTCACGCCGACAACCTTGCCATGGAGGAAGGCACCGTCCGGCGGCTCAGAGCCGGACGAGGCCTCGAGGCAGCGGGAGGCCCAGGTCGGGATAGGTGACGATCCCCGGCTCGGCCTCCACGGTGAGCGGGATGGCGTTGATCGCCGGCATGGCCGTGATGATGTGGCCCAGCACCATGAAGTCCTCCAACGTCTCGCCCTCGAAGTCGGGCGGCGGCAGGAAGTCGAGCGTCGAGGTCACGGTCGGCAGACCCTGGATCTCGATCGTGTGCCCGTCCCGCTCGATCTGCCAGTCGGGGTCGAGGGTCTCACCCTTCTTCCATCGGACGTTCAGATCGACGATCGTGTGGCCCGCCACCCGGCCTTGCCAGCTGGCGGCGACCCCGGCGACGTGGCCGGCCGGGATCTGCCACGAACCGAGATCGAGGTCCTCGGTGGCAGCCGCGTACTCCGCGACGCAGACGATCTCGTCGAGCTCGATGCCGAGCGCGTCACCGACCATCGCCACCGCTTCGCCGAACACCGCCGTGCCCTCAGCCGCCATCGGCCCGAGGTCGGGGTCGTCGATCGGCCGCCCGAACCCCGCGGGCATCTCGGTCTCCGGCGAGTCGTAGAACGTCGTGTTGGCGGTCTCGGTGACCGTGACCTTGTCGATGCGCTCGCAGATGCCTGCGACCACGATGGCGAGCATCTCGACGAAGCCAGGACTGATGCCGGTGCCGAACAGCGACGAGCGCCCCTGCTCGCACGCGGCGACGAGCCGTTCACGGTCGGGCCCGAGACGCCGTCCGTCGATGAAGGCTGCCGTGCTGACCACGTCGACGCCGGCTTCGAGGATGCGGACCAGCTCGTCCACCGACGGCCACTTCGGGTTGTAGACGACGCAGTCGGGGTCGAGGGCGAGCAAGGCGTCGACGTCGTTGGTAGCAGCGACGCCGAGCGCGTCGAGCCCGCAGAGCTCGCCGACGTCGCGACCGACCTTGTCGTCGGACCACGCGTAGCACCCGACCAGCTCGAGGTTCGGGTTCTCGCTGATCGCCTTCACCGAGGACTTCCCGACGTTTCCGGTCGTCCATTGCACGACTCTGAATGTCACGTGTTCGTCCTCCGTCGGCCAGGGGTTCGCACACCTTGCCTCGTCGGAGCTCAGCCCTCCAACAGGTCGAGCTTCACCTCGACCACGCCGTTCTTCGGGCAGTCGAACGTGCCGGGCTTGGTCGGCTGCACGCGGACGAACTTGCCGTCCTCGACCTGGTTGAGCACGTGGCAGGGACCGATCTTGCGGCCGGCGAGGTCGACCCCGCCGTACATGCCGTCGGCATCGAACTCGTGGATGCCGTTGAGCGCGTCGATGAGCGCCGAGCGAGTCAGCCCGTTGACGCCGTCCTTCTCGACCACCGCGTTGACAGCGTCGCGAAACGCCACGGCGGCGATCCATGAGTACGGCGCGCCGAGCTGGCCGACGTCGTCGGCGCCGACGTTCGTGTAGAACGCCTTCAGCATCTTGTTGGCCTTGCGGTCGGCCTTGTCGAGGAAGGGCAGGTAGAGGGCGTCGGCGAACTGGCCTTCGACGTCCGCACCGCCCTGCTCGATGAGCCGCGGGTCGTAGCACTGCGTGCCGCAATCCCACACCTCGACGCTGTTCACGCCCTGGAGCTTGGACTCCTTGCGCAACGCGACCATGATGTTGAACGGGCCCGCCGCCTGCGCGTACGACGCCGACTCGTCCTTCAGCTCCTGTGCAACGGGCGTGTACGAGCTCTGCGGCGCGGCCGAGGGCAGATCGAAGTCGCGATCCGACGTGCAGCAGACCTTCCGGATCTGACCGAGGCCGCTCGAGAACGACGCGTTGCGCGCCGACCGGAGGTCGCTGTTGAACACGTAGGCACCGTGGAGGTCGTTGCCGAACTTCTTCTTGTAGTAGAAGCCGCGTCCCACGCTCGCCTGGTAGGTCTGCGGGTGCTGGTCCTTCGTGTCGCACAGCAGGTTCGGCGGCGACACGGGGAACGTGATCGGCGAGCACTGCTGCACGACCTCGGTCGTCAGGAACGGGATGTCGGGTAGGCCGGTCGCGGCGCCCGACTTGTCCGGGCACTCGAGCTGGTCGTCGACGTTGTTGACGAACAGCGCCGACGTGCCGACCAAGGCGAAGTCGCTGCTGCACGCTTCGATGAACGCGTTCCGCGCCTCGTCGGCGTTCAGCTTGGAGTCGTAGAAGTCGACGACGACCTTGCGGCCTGCGAGGCCGCCGGTCTTGTTGAGGTACTTCGCGAAGCCCTCGACGGCGTCGACCGAGCCCTTGAACAGCCCCGGCGCAACCGGCGTGTCGACGTCGGCGATGACGGCGATCCGGATCTCGTCGGCGGTGACGCCCACCTCGGTCGCGTCGGGCTCCTCGTCCGGGGTCCCTTGCGCATCGGCGATCGGCACCGTCGTGGCGAGTGCGAGCACCAGGACCGTCGCGAGCAGCATGGCGAGTCGCGTCAGACGCTTCATGGTCCCCCAGGCCTCCGCCGCGAGCGTCCTCGGCTCCCGGCTCCAGTGGTGTGACTCCACAACATCATGCCGAAGTCGGGACGCTTCACCGACATCGTCGCCATGGCCTGGGTCATCGCCTGGTGGTGGTCGGCGCCGGTGGCACCGCGCCGCTACACCACTGCCCCGACGACGGCAACCGGGATCCCGACGATGTCGCAGCGACGGTGGTCCGTGATCTGCAGACCCGCTTCGGAGACGATGTCCGCCACGGGAATCGGCCGACAGTCGGCGAGTCGAGGCAGGAGTCGGTGTGCAAGGAGGTACACGCGCTCCATGATGGCGGGCGGGCCGGTCGCGGTCAGCGACACGATCACGAGTCGTCCCGCCGGTCGTAGGACGCGGCGTAGCTCGGCGAGGACGACCGGGAGCTCCGGGGTGTCGAACAGCTCGAGCGTGAAGCTGGCGAACGCCGCGTCGATCGACCCGGTGCGCAACGACAGCGCGGCGCCATCTCCGAGGACCAGCGAGCAGGGCGCGCCGTCATCGGTGCTGCCGAGACGGGCAGCCGCGACGCGATGCATCTGTGGGGCGAGGTCGACGCCGATGACGTGACCCCCGGCGCCGGCGGCACGGGCGAACGCGGCGAGGCTCTCGCCGGGGCCCGATCCGATCTCGAGCACGCGCTCTCGGGCCTGGACGCCGAGAAGGGCTTCACCGGTCGTGCGGGCACGCCGTTCGAAGCGACCCTCGATCCGCTCGTAGCCGCGGCTCCTACGGTCATAGGTGGCGCGCGCTTGTGCCTTGGAGCGCTGGACCGGCGGAATCGCCGTCACAACGCGCGCCCAGGGAACGCTCGCAGTCTCTCGATGCGCGCGTCGTCGGGCCCCAGGTACTCGACGAGCACGCCGAGCACGTGCTCACGGTCGAGGGTCCCCGCAGCCCACATCTCCTCGATGTCTGCCCAATCTCTCGTGCGGTCGAAGAACGCCTTGAACACCGCGAGGTCGCTGCACGACAGAAAGGGCACGTCGGCGCCGGCGAAGGGCTCGGGGTGGGTGCGCAAGGCCAGCTGCTCGTGGAACGGGGTGGTGTCGAGGAACAGGTCGATCGGTGTCCCGCCCCACCACACGCGCACCTGCCCGTCGCGGGCCAGCGCGAGCACGTCGGCGTCCCCTCGCCCGACACCCTTCGGCAGTGCGTCCGCGACGTCGGCCGCGCGATCCCGTCCGACGAAGACGTTCAGGTCGATGTCGATCGTGCCGCGCGCCCGCTGCGTGCACCACGCGAGCGCGAGCGCGCCGCCGAAGGCGTGCGAGATCTCACACCTGTCAAGTGCCCGGTGCAGCGCGACGATCTTCGCGGGCAGCCTCATGACGAGCGACCGAACACCGGGTACTCGATGGACGCCGAATGGCGGGCGGGGAACTGCGACGCGAGCTCGAGCGCGTCCTCGAGCTCACGACCGCGATCCCGAGGGCTCGCCGCCGCGAGCGGCGCGAGCTCGACCTCGAGCGAGAAGCCGGCGCGGCGCACGATCCGATCGAGCGTGGCGACCGAAGGGACCTTCTCCCCCGCCTCGTAGGCGACGATCGTCGCGTGCGATGTCCCGGAGCGGCGAGCCAGCTCGCGCAGCGACAGGCCGGCACGAGTCCGGGCCTGGCGCACGGTGCGCTTCGCCTCCATCCAGCGATGGTATCCGATCGGATACCATCGGTGATGCCGCGACGTGTGAGCGTCCGCCGCGCTTGGTGTGCCGCGCTCGGCTATTGCGCGCTCGGCTGTGGCGCGCTCAGTCGTGGAGGGTGCGGTCACCGCCCGGATCGAGGACGTCCTGGAGCCCCCGGGCGTAGGCGCCCATCGCCTCGCCGACGGCGCCGTAGAAGGTCGGGAACGCGTAGATCATCCAGCGGAGCTCCCGAAGCGGGATCCGGGCCTGCACCGCGAGCTCGAGCAGGCCGAGCACCTCACCCCCGGCAGGGCCGACCGCGGTCGCGCCGACGATCACGTCGTCGGCGCGATCGACGACCAGCTTGACGAGTCCCGACCCGCCGGGGCCGTGCAGCCAGCCGCGGAAGGTCGCGGGGAGCTCCTTGACGGTCGTGACGACGTCGCGGCTCTCGGCACGGGCCTGCGCCTCGGTCAGGCCGACGGCACCGACCTCGGGATCGGTGAACGTGACTCTCGGGACGGCGCGGTAGTCGGCAGCCGGCGGATCCAGGCCGAGGATGTCGCACTCGACCAGGCGCGCCTGGTAGAGCGCGACGTGGGTGAACATGGCCGTGCCCGTGACGTCTCCGAGCGCCCAGATCCCGTCGGTGACCCGCAGGTGATCGTCGACCGGGACCGCGCCGCTCGAAGCGTCGACGCCGACATGCTCGAGACCGAGCCCCTCCGTCGTCGGCGCGCGCCCGGTCGCGACGAGCAGCCGATCGGCCTCGAGCCGGTCGCCGCCGTCGAGGACGACGACGCACCCGCCGCGCTCGCCGCCCTCGACACGGGTCACACGAGCACTGGTGTGGATCGTGGCCCCGTCAGCCCCGAGTGCCTCGCCCAGCACCGCGCCGGCCTCTGGCTCCTCGGCGGCCAGGAGCCGCTCGGCGGCCTCCACGATGGTCACGTCGACGCCGAAGCGCGCGAAGACCTGACCGAGCTCGCAGCCGACGGCACCGCCCCCGAGGACGATCAACGAGCCCGGCAGATCCTCCGCCTTGATCGCGTCGTGAGACGTCCAGTGGTCGACCTCGGCCAGCCCTGGGATCGGAGGCGCGACCGGCTTGGACCCCGTCGCGATCACGATCCCGCGCGCGGCGGTGAGCTCACGCCCACCCACCGCCGCTGTGGCCGGGCCGGTGAGGGTGCCCCGGCCGCGCACGAGGCGGGCACCTCGCGCCTCGAGGCGCGCCGCCGCGGCGCTGTCGTCCCATCCGCCAGCCGCCTCGTCACGCACCCGCGCCGCGACGGGCACCCAGTCCGCGGTGACGTCAGCGTGGCCGGCGGTGCCGTCGACGCGACGCGCTTCCTGGACGAGCTTCGCGGCCCGAAGCATCATCTTCGACGGCACGCAAGCCCAGTAGGCGCACTCCCCACCCACGAGCTCGTCCGTGACCCCGACGACGTCGAGGCCCGCACCTGCGAGCCGGAGCACGAGGTCCTCTCCCGCGGTCCCCACGCCCAGCACGATTACGTCCGCCTGTTCCTCCGCCACCGGCAACCTCTCTCTCCGAGTCTCCAGCGCTCCCGGACCGTAGCGGCGACGCCGGCGGCGGCGACTCGACGCGTGCCCGACCGAGCGCGGAGCCGCCCGAAGCCACACCCAGTAGCCTCCCGCCTTGCCAAGAGGTGGGCATGCGCGGTGTTCGTCGCGAGGCGCCTCCTACCTCCACCCCGCGAAGTTCCGCTATGGCCTCTGAGCCGCGCAAGGGTTGCCGTGTTCGACTTCCTCGTCAGCGCCGACCTCCTCGTGGACGACCTCGAGGGGGCGGTGGCGAACCTGCAGTCGAGGCTCGGGTTCAGCGAGGCCAAGGCGCAGTGGTACGCCGGCGGCGAGGGCCACGGGTTCGAGGTCGTCTTCCTTCGCACCCACCGGCGGCTGCAGGGTTCCCCGACCAGGCTCGAGGTCATGGCGGCACGATCGGTGAGCCCGGACGTACCGCCGCCGCGCACGCTCCCGCACATGCCCGGGCTGCGTCTCGCCCAGGAGGCCGCCCCTGTCCGCACCCACGGCACCGTCTTCGCGGTCACCGACATCGAGTCGGCCATCGAGCGTGTGCGCGCCGGAGGCTTCCGGCACTGGCTCGACGCGAGCAACGACATGGTCCCGCATCACCGTCTCTGGGTCGGCGTGAGCGAGGAGGAGAAGGACCGATGGATCCCGGGCGACGACGGCGGACTCCTGATCGAGCTCGTCGAGACCCGCTCCATCCCGGGGGTGATGGAGTCGGCGCTCGAGCCACCACCGCCACTGGACGCCCCCGCCGGCGCGATGACCCGCATCGCAGCGCGGCGCTGGCTGATCCCTGACGTCGAGGAATCGTCGGCGCGACTGCACGCGACGTTCGATTGCTCGATCAGCCCGGTCGTGGAGACGGCCGGCTCGGCGCGCGTGGCCTCCATCCGGTGCGCCCACCCGCGAAGCGCGCTGGTCGACCTGGTGCAGCCGGCCCCGGGTACGGTCGAAGCGGAGCTCGTCGCGGCGCACGGACCGTTGCCCTGGACGATCGTCATCGAGGTCGACGACCTCGACGCGAAGGCGGCCGATCTCGGCGCGCGAGGCACGGGCTGGGA
>CAZHKE010000002.1:13117-19631 GCA_964532485.1 uncultured Bifidobacteriaceae bacterium | reverse complement strand
GCTCGGCGAAGCAGCGTTCCGCAGGCTGGTGATCGACCGAGTCAGATCCCATCCTCTTTAATACGGGCTGATGCGGGCCACTCCTGTCGGCCGCGACCGCGGAGCCGGTGGCCTCGTGGTGTCCTCTCCTCTCCTGGTCTCCTGGCGGGCCAGTGGGTACGTTCTCGACCCTGACTCGCCGGTGCGAGCTCGAGGGTTGGGGGGGGATCCATGAGCCGCTTGTTCCGCATCCCGGTCCTGATCGCGGCCGTCGGCGCCTGTGTGCTGACGAGCACGGTCGCGGCCGGCGCCCAGGGCGGCTCCGGCTCGGGTGCGCGCGCCGAGATCACGGGCCCGATCCCCGACCGCGCGGGGAACGGGCAGGCTCCGCCGAACCTGCCGAAGGATGTGGCGAAGGAGTACGGGTACGTCGAGGAGGAGTTCTTCGTCAGCGGTGACGCCACGAGCTATCTCCCGGTCGGCGCACTCGGCGCAGACGGCCGCTGGGAGGTCGCGCCGGCCGGTACTGCGCCGTACACCACACGGGTCAAGGTGCGCCGGCCGAAGAACATGGACGACTTCAGCGGCAACATCTTCGTCGAGTGGCACAACGTCACCGCAGGGATCGAAGTCGACCCCGATTTCGGGCTCACGTATCCCGTCTTGGCCGCGAACGGCGACGTGCACGTCGGCGTGTCAGCGCAGGCCGTTGGCGTGAACGCCGGTCCCGGCCTCGACCTCGGGCTCCCGGGGTCGCCTCCTCTGGAGGACACGCTGCCGCTGAAGTCCCGCGACCCGAAGCGCTACGCCGATCTCTCGCACCCGGGTGACGACTACTCCTACGACATCGTCTCGCAGGTCGGGAAGCTGGCGCAATCAGGTGATCTCACGAAGGGCAAGAAGCCCGACAACGTGCTGTTGATGGGTGAGTCCCAGTCCGCCGGGCGGATTGCTGCATACGCCAACGCGGTGCAGCCGATCGCCAAGGCCTACGACGGGATCCTGATCCACAGCCGCGGCCCGGGCACGGCTCCGGTCGCTGCCGATGCGACCGCGCAGCAGCCCGAGACGACGATGATCCGCACCGACCTCGACATCCCGGTGTTCCAATACGAGACGGAGGGCGACGTCGCCGGCACCGGCCAGTTCGCGCTCGCCCGCCAACCCAATTCGCGCAACCTCGTGACCTGGGAGGTCGCCGGCACCGCTCACGCCGACGACGCGATCGCGACGGCAGGGAAGCGGTCGCTCGGCGTCGAATCGTTCGACATCATCGCCGTGTGCGGGGCGGCGGCCAACACCGGGCCGCACGCCGAAGTGCTCCGCGGCGCGATGGAAGCATTCCGCAGGTGGGTGACGACCGGGAAGCAGCCCCCGAAGCCGCCGGTGCTCGAGACCGACGTCAACGGCCTCCTCGTGCGCGACGAGGACAACAACGCGGTCGGTGGCGTTCGAACGCCCGACGTCGACAGTCCCACCTCGTCACTGCTGAGCGTCCATCAGTCCGACAACCGCATCTGCCGGCTCTTCGGCCAGACGATCCCGCTGTCCCCAGAACGCCTCGAAGAGCTCTATCCCACACACGCCGACTACGTCGCAGCCGTCACCAAGTCGGCCGACTCGGCACTGAAGAAGGGCTACCTCGTCAAGGCCGACCGGGACGCGTTCGTCGCGAACGCCAAAGAGGCAGACGTCCCCAGCTGACGACCGCGCCGACCTTCTACCCCGAGTCGAGATCCGACACGAGCCCGAGGCTCTGGACGCGTCGGAAGCGTCCGAGCCCGCGGAGCGTCAGGTCGCGAGTCGCGAGGACTTGAATCCACGTCGGCAGCGCCCGCGCGGGATAGCCGACGGCGAGCAGCTCGCCGGGGCGAGCAGCCGCACAGAGTCGGGCCGCGAGGTTCACCGGGCGCCCGATGTAGTCGTCGCCCTCGAAGAGCAGCGCGTGACCATGTGCGACACCTCCCCGAAGAACGAGCGACTGCCGGTCGAAGCGCGCGACAAGCTCGGCAGCGGCCGCGATCGCCGGCCCGATGTCGACGCCGACGAGCATCGCACCGTCGCCGAGCCACTTCGCGACCCGCACCCCTCGACGGGTCGCGACACCGCGCGTGAGCTGATGGAAGGCAGTCAGCGCGTCGATCGCCGAATGCTCGCCGTGCTCGGCCATGAAGCTCGTGAAACCGCAGAGGTCGACGAACACGAAGGCGCGCTCGACCAGCGGCGTCGCGTCGCCGGCGTGACGAGGATCCTCTGTACCCGCCCGTTCGGCGGCCGTTCCTGCCCCCACCACCGCGGGGGTGCCGGGCTTGGAGGCGACTCCCGTCATTACGCGTCAGCCTTGGGCTTCTTGAGCAGGACCGCGATGCTCCCGTTGGCCAGGACAGTCATCCCGACTGCTTCCCAGCCCCGAGCACCTTCCTCGTTGAGCACCTCAACCGCGGCCGAAGGCTCGCTCGAGGTAGTCGGATCTCTGAACGAGGGCAGCGAGACGACGCGATACTCCCAGACCTTCATGCTCCCATGATGCCGGATCGGAATGCTCCGACTTGGCTTCTCGACGATCCGGCGAGGCTCTTCTCAGCGCGACCGACGACGCAGTAGGTTGGAGGACGTGATCGAACGAAGTGAGGTCGTCGCCGCACACCGCGAGCTCGTCGAGGCAAGTGACGCAGTTCGATACCTGCTCGTGGCCGAGGATCTCACGCAAGAGAGGATCGACCACGCTCGGGATCGACTCGCGCGCGCCTACGAGCGCGCCCATGCGGTGGACGGAGAGCTGCTCCGGGTCTGAAGCGGTGCCTTGCCGAGAGCAAGTAGGGTGAAGGTTGTGAGCTCAGGCCATGAGATCGAACACAGCGAGCTTCGCCCGATCGAGCGTCGAGTGCTCCATCTCGCTGATGCCGGAGTCGATATCGCCGACATCGGGCAACGATTCCGCCGAAGCCCTGAGCACATCGAACGGTTGATGGAGCTCGCGCAGCTTCCGGGACGCTCGGCAACGCGGCACACGTCACGGCTTCGTCCGCTCGAGCGCTGCATCCTCTCGTGGCGCGCAAAGGGCACGCCATATGACGAGATCGGGCCACGCCTGGGTCGCAGCCCTGGATTCGTCGCCCGAGTAGAGGCGTTCGCGCACCACAAGCTCGCCGATCGCTAGCAGGAACCGGCCATGATCACGGCGAGGATGTCGCACGGAGGCGTTGCGGTGTACGAGTCCGAGACCGGGTGTCTGCTCAGATGGCTGATGATGTCGAGCGGGATACCGACGGCGGTGCTCGCGGAAGGCGGACGTGCGACCGTCCGGTTCGCAGACGGGAAGACAGCCGTCTACGACCTCGGCAGCGGCAATCGCGAGAGCTGACTGCCTGCGAAGAGCTTCCGGGACGGATGTTGCCCACGCGAAGAGCCGGCAGGACGGGGGCGAGCGGGGGCCCTCCCCCGCGATGTCCGGGAGGTGAAGCCCCCCGGACATCGGGCGGGGATTGCATCGTGAACGGCGTACCGTGACTCCGACGTAACCGGACACGCGCTGCGGTCCCGGTCATCACCTCTTCGCCCAGTCGATCTCCGACGTCGCGACACCCTCCTCGCGCTACGAACGTCCGATGCCGGCTAAGAGGTCGCGCAAGCGCGGTGTTGGTTCGAGGTCCAGCTCGTCCTTCAGCACGCTCCGATAGCGCTCGTACTCTGCCACGGCGTCGGACTGGTTCCCCTCGGCAAGGTGCACGCGAATCACCGCCGCGCGAGCGCTCTCGCGAAGCGGTTCGGCCCTGACGGCCGCGAGTGCAGCCCCGATCGCCTCCCCGAAGCGCGTATCGGACAGCAGCCGGTCCGAGAGGGCTTCCAACGCGTGGAGACGGAGCTGACGCCACTCTTCGGCCTCGACCAAGACCCAGTCTTCGTACCAGTCGGGCAGGACGTCGGCGGAGAGCACGTCGACCGCCTGCGAATCGAGATCGGTTGCGGCCAAGTCGCGGCCGGGGGCGAGGAGTCGATGCGCGAGCGTTCGAGCATCGCGGAGGTCCACGCTCACGCTGTCCGCGAGGCAGAGGTCCAGTGGAGTGACCTCGACCGCGTCACGGGCCACGCGCGTCAGCCGACCGAGGGCCGAGCGCAGGCTCGAGAATGCGTGGTCCTCCGACGAGTCGGGCCACAGCGTGCCGGCCACGCTCGCGCGCGTCAGAGCCCGGTCACGGAGTGCCAAGAGTGCGAGCAGACGCTGGGACCCTCCTCGCTCGGGAGGAATCGCGTTGCCGCGAACCCAGAGCCGGAAGGTCCCCAGCAAGCAGATCTCGAGGATCGCCGCCGTGGACTGTGCTCCCGGAACGATGGTGGAGAGGGTACCACCGACCTGCACCGTCCGTTCACGAAGTATTCACCTTCAGGTCCTACGGAGAGTTCGCGGACCGTGGCGACCCCGTCACGCGTTGGTGACGCGCGGTGCTCGAAGATGTGCACGTGACTCAGACCGCCCGTGGCGGTGCGCGACCGCCGTCGGCACTCCGAGGCGAGCAAGGCGGTGCGACGGTCGCCTCGAGGTCGGAGCAGGAGTGGTTCCGCGCGCTCGCCGAGAGCTCGCGCAGCATCGAGTGGGTGCGCGATCTCGACGGCACGCTGAAGTACTGCAGCCCCGCGGTGTCGGCTTCATTGGGCTACTCACCCGAGGATCTGGAGGAGATGAACGAGCGATCACTCATCCATCCGGCTGATCGCGAGCTCCGAGACGATCTCATCGCGCGACTCTTGACGACAGGTCCCGTCGACCCGCCCGCAGAGCTGCGCCTTCGGACCAAGACGGGCGTCGGTCGCTGGTTCGAGATCATCGACACCAACTGCCTGGCCAACCCCGCAGTCCGTGGCGTCATCACCAACGCGCGGGACATCACGGACCGCAAGGCCACGGAAGTCGAGCTGATCGAGCGGAGCCTGCACGACGCCCTGACCGGGCTCCCCAACCGCTTGCTGATCATCGATCGGCTCACGATCGCGCTGGCGCGCGCCGCGAGGGCGGACAGCATGATCGGTGTGCTGTTCTGTGACCTGGACGCGTTCAAGGTCGTGAACGACAGCGTCGGACATGAGGGCGGCGACCGGGTCCTGATCGAGATCGCGCACCGCCTTCGAGGGGCGTTGCGGGACAGCGACACCATCGCACGCACCGGTGGTGACGAGTTCGTCGTCGTGTGCGAGGGACTCGGTGCCGTCGATGACGCAACCGCACTTGCGACGAAGCTCCGCGACGTCGTCGAGAAGCCGATCATCTTCGACGACTTCGAGGCGGCCGTGTCGCTCAGCGTCGGGATCGTGCTCGTCGCCGGCTACGAGGCCAAGACCGCAGACCCGATGATGCTGCTCCGCAACGCCGACGCCGCGATGTACCGCGCGAAGCGATCCGGTCGGGCACGATGGGCGTTGTTCGACGAGCGACTGGTCGTCGCGGCGACGCATCGCCGCGAGCTGGAGCCCGAGCTGCGTCGTGCGCTCGCGGCCGACGAGTTCGCCCTGCACTATCAGCCGATCCATGACCTCAACGACCTCTCGATCGTCGGCATCGAAGCACTGCTGCGATGGAACAATCCGAAGCGAGGTCTGCTGCACCCCGATGACTTCATCGGGCTCGCCGAGGAGACCGGGCTCATCGTCGAGATCGGCACGTGGGTGCTGCTGCACTCCTGCGAGCAGATGCGACATTGGTCGACCGAGCTGGCGTGGCCGGGGTGGATCTCTGTCAACCTGTCGGCGCGCCAGGTCGCCGAACCTGGCCTCGCGGCGGCGATCAGCGCGACCCTTGCGGCGACCGATCTCGACGCCGATCTGCTCCGCCTGGAGCTGACCGAGACGGCGCTCTTGCGCGCCGGTCACTCCGCCGCGGTCGAGCTGGACGCCGTCAGGAACCTCGGCCTGCACATCGGCATGGACGACTTCGGAACCGGCTACGCGTCGCTCACGAACCTCCAGCAGCTCCCGATCGACTTCCTCAAGATCGATCGCAGCTTCGTCGGAACGCTGATGCGTGGTGAGAAGCGACGCGACAACGGCAACGCCATCGTGGCCGCCATCGCTCAGATCGGCCAGACCCTCGACCTCGAGACCATCGCCGAAGGGGTCGAGACCGAGGAGCAGGCCCAGCTCCTGCGCGAGTTCGGATGTCCGTACGGGCAGGGTCACCTCTTCGCTCGCGCCGCTCCCGCGGACGAGATCGGGGCAATGCTGACCGCCTCGAACCGCGCTGCTGCCACGCGGGAAGCAGCCAGCCGCTTCGCGACGCGGCCCAGCGATCGCGCGTCCGCTTGAAGCGCTGTCCGATCTGCGACGTCGAGCTCGACGAGGTCTTCTACGCGCCCGAACCCGACCGCGACCGGCTGTTGCCCCCCGGTGAGCTGAAGTACGCGTGCCCGGACTGCGAGCGCCAGTGGCGACGCAGCGACACCGGTCCCCTCGTGCCGTTCACAGCGACCCCGTGAGGTCCTCGCGACGCGTCGTCATCCTGACCGCGGTCTCGATCGCTTGCGGAGCCGCGATCGTGGGCGTC
>CAZHKE010000002.1:11863-13017 GCA_964532485.1 uncultured Bifidobacteriaceae bacterium | reverse complement strand
GCGATGCTCGCGACGGCTTGGCCGGAACCCGTCGAGCGGTCCTGATCGCCTTCGCGGTGGTGCTCGTGCTCGGGCTCGCCAACGCCATCGTGCTGTTGCTCGGTGCGCTCCGCCAGGAACGCGTGATCGCGCGACGCGACGAAGAGCGCATCGAGGGTCAGCGCCGGGCGGATCTCGAGAACCAGCTCCAACGCGGGCTCGAGATGGAGCCGACCGAAGAAGACACGTACGGCGTGATCGGCACGGCCCTCGCGCTCGCGCGCCCCGACTCCGCGACCGAGCTCCTCCTCGCCGACTCCCCACGTGCGCACTTCCGCCAGGTGCTGACCACGGACGGACTCGGCCGGGGTCCGGGATGTCCGGTTGCGTCGCCGCTCGAATGCCCTGCCGCGAGCAGCGGGCAGACGCGCCTGTTCCTGAGCGGCACGCGTCTCGACGCATGCCCCTACCTGCGCGATCGCGACGAACCGGGCATCTCGGCCGCATGCTTCCCGGTGAGCATCGCCGGCACGACGACCGGGGTCGTCCACACAACGGGGCCGAGCGGCCAGCTGCCGCCCGCCAGCGCGATGGCCGATCTCGAGCTGATCGCCCGCAAGGCCGGCGACCGAATCGGCTTCCTGCGAGTGCTCGAGCGCACCACCTCCCATGCTCGCATCGATGCGCTGACGGGCCTCGTCAACCGGCGGACCATCGACCACGAAGCCGACCAGCTGGTACGAAAAGGGGACGACTTCGTCGTCGCGTACGCCGACCTCGACCACTTCAAGAACTTGAACGACGATTACGGTCACGAAGCAGGCGACCGCGCACTCCGAGCATTCGGCCGCGTGTTGCGCGACGGCGTTCGACCGACCGATGTTCCCGGCCGATACGGCGGCGAGGAGTTCGTCGTCTTGCTCCCGTCGTGCACGATCGCCGAGGCAGAGGTCGTGGCCGATCGCATCCGTCAGCGACTTGCGTCCGCGCGTGAGCTCGCGGCAACGCCGGGACTCACCGTGAGCATCGGCCTGGCGGAATGGGCGCCCCCGGAGACCTTCGAGTGCACACTCGCCCGCGCGGACGCCGCGCTCCTGAACGCCAAGACCAGTGGTCGCGATCGTGTCCTCGTCGCACAGAAGGACGGCACCGGCGTCGATCAGCTCGCGACGGCG
>CAZHKE010000002.1:0-11763 GCA_964532485.1 uncultured Bifidobacteriaceae bacterium | reverse complement strand
CGGCTGGTTGAGCCGCACCGAAGGGATCATCGGTGACCTCGACTGCTCGGCCCGGGGGTTCCTGCTGATCCCCGCGCTGTTGGGTGCGCTGGACTCGAACGATCCGGCAACGGCCGAGAACCTGGCGGTGGAGGCCGGGAAGGTTGCAGCTCGGTTCGACGACCCCGACCTGGGTGCCTTCGGGACGCTCGGCCACGGGCAGGCGCTCATCGCGCTCGGTGATGCAGCGGCGGGCCTCGCAACGCTCGACGAGGTGATGCTGTCGGTCGAAGCGGGAGACGTCGGGCCGATCACCTCGGGCATCGTCTACTGCGCGGTGGTGCTCGAGTGCATGCAGCTCTTCGAGCTGCAGCGCGCCGCCGAGTGGACATCTTCCCTCGATCGCTGGTGTGCGGCACAGCCCGACCTCGTCCCGTATCGGGGTCAGTGCCTGGTGCACCAGTCGCAGCTCCAGCAGGCGGCGGGCGACTGGTCGGCGGCGGCTACGACGGTGCGGACCGCATGCGCACGGCTTTCCGACCCGCCGCACCCGGCGCTCGGGCTCGCCTGCTACCAGGAGGCCGAGCTGCACAGACTGGTCGGCGACCTCGACGCAGCAGCCGATGCCTACGGGCGAGCCAGCCGCGCCGGCCAGCAACCGATGCCGGGCCTTGCGCTGCTCCAGCTGGCGCGGGGCGAGGTCGAGTCGGCGGCGGCAAGCATCGACCGCGCGCTCACCGAGACAGCACCGACGTTCCAACGTCCACCGCTGCTCGCCGCGGCCGTCGAGATCCGTCGCCTGTCCGGCAACGTCGCGGCAGCGCGCGCTGGGGCTGACGAGCTGGCGCGTATCGCCGACCGCTCCACATCCGAGGTCCTGGCCTCGATGGCTGCCCAGGCGGATGGGGCGGTGCTGCTCGCCGCAGGCGAGGTCTCGGCCGCGCTGGCCCCGCTGCACACCGCCGGCGCGGCCTGGACCCGGCTGTCGATGCCGTACGAGGCGGCTCGGGTCGCGGTGCTGGTCGGCCTCGGATACCTGACGCTGGGCGACTCGTCCTCGGCGGCCCTGGAGCTCGACCATGCCCGGGCGACCTTCGCCGCCCTCGGCGCCCGTCCCGACCTCGAACGGCTGCAGGCCCTGGCGGGTACGGGGTCACCTGGTGGCGGCGCGGGTGCGGGCTCCCTGTCCGGGCGGGAGCTGGAGGTGCTGCGACACGTGGCCGCGGGCAAGACCAACCGCGAAGTCGCCGAAGCGCTCACCCTCAGCCCGCACACGGTTGGACGCCACCTCGAGAACATCTTCTCCAAGCTCGGCGTCAACGGTCGGGCCGCGGCGACGGCCTACGCGTACGAGCACGATCTGCTCTGAGCCCAGACTCGCGATGGTGCATCTGCCCCACCGCCGGTGAGACCACGAGATGGGGCATCCGGGCGATGCGCCACCCACGACCGGATTCGTACCGTGAGCGCCCCGCCCCCGACCCTGCGTGCCCAGAGGAGGACCGCCATGACCACGGCTACCTACCGCCACTACTCCGGTTCGGCTGCCCAGCTGTACGAGAGCTTCTTCGTGCCGGCGATCGCCGAGCCCGTGTCGACCGAGCTGCTCCGAACCGCCGACCTCCAACCTGGAGAGCGGGTGGTCGACGTCGCCTGCGGCACCGGCGTGATCACCCGGAGCGCTGCCGAGGCGGTCGGCCCGACCGGCTCGGTGACCGGCATCGACGTGGCCCCCGACATGCTCGAGGTCGCCCGGGCGGCCGCGGCTGATGAGGCCGCGATCGACTGGCACGAGGCTGACGCCGCTTCCCTGCCCCTCCCCGACGAGTGCTGTGACGTGGTGCTGTGCCAGATGGGCCTGATGTTCATGGAGGACCGGGCCAGCGCGTTGAGAGAGATGCACCGCGTGCTCGCGCCGGGAGGCCGGGTTGTGACCAACACGCCGGGCCGAATCCAACCGCGGTTCGAGGCGATGGAGCAGGCGATCGTCGACAACCTCAACCCGGAGCTGGGCGGGTTCGTGCGGGCAGTGTTCTCGATGCACGACCACAGCGCGCTCGCCGGGCTGCTCGACGACGCCGGCTTCTCCGAGGTGGCATCGAAGGAGTACCAAGCGGTCTTCTCGCTCCCAGGTCCCGCCGAGTTCCTGTGGAACTACATCAACCTCACGCCCATGGGCCCCCTGGTCGCCCAGGCACCCGAGCGTGCCCAAGCCGCGATGGAGCACCAGATGGTCGAGGCGTGGACCCCCTACGTCACCAACGGCACGACCCGCGTCGACCAGCCCATGGCCCTCGCCTGGGCACAGCGGCCGTGAGGGCCGAGCTCGAGGCGGCGATGGTCGTCTCGGATGGCGAAGATG
This sequence comes from uncultured Bifidobacteriaceae bacterium, assembly GCA_964532485.1. Lineage (GTDB taxonomy): Bacteria > Actinomycetota > Acidimicrobiia > IMCC26256 > PALSA-555 > DATBSK01. The sequence goes on along the minus strand of CAZHKE010000002.1, from coordinate 9,422 downwards.
ATCATCAAGGCGCTCAAGAAGCACTGACTGAGCGACCGCGCAGGTGCGCTCCCGCGCTCCAGTCGACCTCTTCCACCTCCCGCGCTCGCGCGCTCGCGCTCAGGCGGGCTGGAAGCGGGCGATGAGGTTGTCGTAGCGCTGGTGGCGGAACGGCCACACCCACTCGGCCGGGACGCTCTGAACGATCCGACCGGTCTGGGTCTGGTGGCTCTCGGTGTAGGTGATGCTCACGATCCGGTGCATCGGGAGGTCGGCGACCGGGTCGAACGGTGACTCGCGCAGGACGATGTCCCCCTCGATGCGCTCACGGAGGCGGTCCTCCTGCGTGCGACGGACATGGACGAGCGCCGGGTCGGCGTCGAAACGCCCACCCTCGGGATCGAGCAGGAACTTGTAGTAGAAGGCGAACCGCTCGTCGAGCGGCTCGGGCTCGAGCGGCTCGGCGACTCGGCCCCGGACCTCGACGATGTCGACACCCTTTCGGCTCATCACACCGACGACCTCGCCGCTGTCGTCGTGCCGCAGCGACGCGTCACCGATCTTCTTCGGCTCGCCGAACGTCTCTCGTCCGCCCACCACCGCACCCTCGGTCGTCATGATCATCAGCAGGTCGTAGCAACCGTGCACGTCGCCGTGCCGGCACTTGACCGAGAAGGTGCCGGCACCGAGTGGCCCTGTCGGCATGTCGACCTGCGCCAGGTTGATGCGCACGTGTGGCTCGGTCGGCTCGAGCGGCTTGGGTAGGACGGCCGCGATGATCTCGGGATCTGTCTCGTAGAACGCAACGAGGTTCCGAGACCACATCTTCGGAGCCTCCGCATGGGCGTCGAGTGTCGGCTGGTCGGGTATGGCGGCGTAGCGAACCATGTGGATCCTCCTGTCGGGAGCTCGGGCTATCCGGGAGTCTCCACTCCGGTGAGCCAGGGCCGGCCCGCCGCGCGGTAGCGATCCCACTTCGAGAGGGCGGTGTCGTCGGTCTGGCCCAGGTCGGCCGGAGTCGGCGCGATGCGGTTGGCGATGGTCGAGAGCTTCTCGATGTCGAAGCCGTAGAACTCCGCCTGGTTGAGGCCGAGGATCTGGGCGGTCTCGTCGACCGGGATGTCCCAGAATCGGTCCTTCAGGAAGTCACGCGTGTAGGGCCATGTGCCCTCAGGGTGCGGGAAGTCGTTGCCCCACATGATGTTGCCGACGCCGATCTCGTAGCGTCGTTCGAGCTCGCGTCGACGCGTGTTCGACGCGCCGATCGCGCAGTTCCGATCGAAATACTCACTCGGCAACATCTCGAGTGGCTCCGTCGCACCGACGAGCTTGCGCATCCCGTGCTCGCGCGTCGCCATCAGGTCGAGGCGCCAGAGCAGATCGGCGGCCCAGTAGCAGCCGGCCTCCGTGACTGCCATCTTGAGACCCGGGAACCTCTCGAAGACACCGGTCATCAACATGAACCACAGCGGCCGCGCGGTGAAGAAGATGGTCTCGAAGCCATAGACGCTCATCCATCCCGGTGCTTCGCCGTAGTCCTCATGGGGCGCCGGACCCGAGTGGCAGTGCACCGGAAGCGAGAGCTCTTCGCACAGCGCCCACACGGGGTCGTAGCGGGTGCTCGTGTACGACGGGTGATCACCCCAGCGCGGCGGGATGATGATCCCGCCCATGAGCCCTTCGCCGCGCGCGCGGCGGATCTCGTCGATGGCGCCGTCGACGTCGTCCACGATCGGCGCCACGATCAGGCCGACGCGCCGATCCGGGCTGTCCTGGCACAGCTCGGCTGCCCATCGGTTGTACGCCCGGGCGCCGGCGAGCAAGTGCGCCGGGCTGCGCGTCACCACCGGGTTGAACCCGGCTCCGAACGGCGCGCCCATCGTGCCGGTGACCGCGTCGGGACCCGGGAACACCACCTCGCCGCACACGCCGTCGTTGTCGAGCTCCTTGTCCCGCGTCGCGGCGTCCCACCCACCGCGCAGCCCCACTTCGTGCAGGCTGTTGCCCTCCTCGTCCCCGCCGAACCACTCTTCCTTGAACTCGTCGTCGCCGGTGAAGAGCCGGCGCTCCTCGATCAGCCGCTCGCGCTCAGCCAGCTCCTCGTCGAAGTCCCCGCGATAGGTGGGATCGAGGTGATCGCGGTACACGGGTGCGTTCGGCCCGGCGTGGCAGTCGGCAGAGATGATCACGTAGTGCTTCACAGCGCCTACTTCTTCGGGACGTTGAGGCCGGACTTCGCGAGCAGGTAGTCAGGCCGCGTGCACTCGCGCATCGACCGGGCACGCGCCTCGATCATGTCCGCTGAGCGCTGGCTCGCCACCGTGATCCAGAAGCGGTCCTCGACGATCCCCTCGAGCGCGAGCTCGGCCACCTCTTCGAGGGGCGCGAAAGTGATCTCTTCCCCTGCCGCTTCCATCGACTCGAGGAACGGCGTGAGCGCGTCCCGGCCCTCGGTCGGCGCTTGGCCCGGCCGGGCGTACCGCTCCGGTCGGTTGCGGCCCGGGCGGAAGATGCCGGTGTTGAGAATGCCGCGCGTGCGGGTCGAGGGCAGCAGCAGCGACACGCTCACCTGGGCACCGATGGAGCGAAGCTGTCCCCACAGACACTCGGTGATCGTGGTCACCGCCGACTTCGTCGTCGCGTAGATCGCGCTGTTGTACAAGGGGTAGTACGTGCCGTTCGACGACGAGGTGTTCACCACATGGCCGGGACCACCTTGCTCCAGGAGCACGGGCACGAATGCGTTGATGCCGTGGACGACACCGAGCACGTTCACGTCGACGGCCCAGCGCCAGTCGTGCACGTGGTGCTCCCACATCTGGCCGTCGGAGCCCGACGGGATGCCGGCGTTGTTGCACACGAGGTGCACCGCGCCATGCTGCTCGAGCGTCACGTCCCGCAGGTGCTCGACCGACTCGTCGACTGAGGTGTCCGTCGGAACACCGATCACCTCTAGGCCACGATCGCGCAGCTCCTTGACCGTGCCGTCCAGGACCGCATCGTCGATGTCCGCCAGCACCACCTTCATGCCCTCGGTGGCGAAGCGCTCGCCCAACGCACGGCCGATCCCGGCCGCGCCCCCCGTCACCACGGCGACCTTGCCCGGCAGGTCCCTCACGGCGCGGCAGCGTAGCGGGCATGGCTAGGGTCGCATCCGTGGAGCGACACGAGCCCGACGGGGGCATCGAGCTCATGGATCGCTACATCGTCATCTCGGCGGACTGCCATGCCGGCGCCGAGCTCCGTGACTACAAGCCCTACCTGGAGTCGCGCTACCACGACGAGTTCGACGACTGGGCGGACCACTACGTGAGCCCGTTCGGTGATCTCGAACGCCCCGATGCCGACCGCAACTGGGACAGCGACAAGCGCACGCGCGACCTCGAGCGCGACGGCGTGGTCGCCGAGGTCATCTACCCGAACACCGTGCCCCCGTTCTTCCCCCGGTCCGGCCTCACCGCGACCTGCCCCAGCGCCGACGACTTCGAGCGGCGCCTCGCGGGCCTCCGCGCCCACAACCGGTGGCTCGTCGAGTTCTGCGACGAGACGCCCGAGCGCCGGGCGGGCGTCGGCCAGATCCTGCTCAACGACCCCGAGGAAGCAGTGCGCGACGTCCACTGGATCGCCGACCACGGCCTGCGCGGTGGCGTGCTCCTCCCCGGCCTGCCACCCGGTGCGGGGATCGCCCCACTCCACGCCCCCGACCACGACCCGGTCTGGCAGGCGTGCGCGGATCGGGACGTGCTGATCGCGGCGCACGGCGGAAGCCAGTCACCCGACTACGGCGAGCACCCGGCGTCCCTGTCGATCTGGCTCATGGAAGCGAGCTTCTTCTCGCACCGGGTGCTCTGGTCGCTCATCCTCTCGGGAGTCTTCGACCGCTTCCCCACCCTCCGACTCGTGCTCGCCGAGCAAGGCAGCGGGTGGATCGCCGGGGCTCTCAAGACGATGGACCAGTTCCAGTACGCCATCGAGCACGGCGGGATCGGCGAGCTCAGGTTCCTCGAGCCCCAGCGCCTCGAGCACAAGCCCAGTGACTACTGGACGCGGAACTGCTTCGTGGCCGCGAGCTTCCTGCATCGTGACGACTGCGAGCGACGTGACCGCATCGGGGCCGAGAAGATCATGTGGGGCAGCGACTACCCGCACAGCGAGGGCACCTTCCCGTTCTCGGCGGAGGGGATCCGAAAGACCTTCGCCGGCATCGACCGATCCGAGGTCCAGGCAATGCTCGGTGGCACGGCGGCCGAGCTGTACGGCTTCGACCCCGCCCTCCTCGTGCCGCACGCGGCGATGCATGGACCGCCTGTCGACGCAGTCGCCACCGGCCTCGACGCCGTTCCGAAGGGTGCGACGAGCCTCGCCTTCGCCGATCACGTCGTCGGCAACGTCTGAGTAAGCGGTACCACCGCGGGACGGGTGGCCGCGCTCGCGCTGCTGATCGTCGCCGCGGTGAGCGTCGCTGGTGCGAGCGGTCGCCGACCCGGACCGCGTCCACGACCATGATCGCGGACGACGACCGCCAGGTCACGCCCTCCGAGGTCGTTGCTCAGAGCAGGACCGGATATCTCTTCACCAGACGCGTCTTGGCCCATCGGTTGCCGAACCCCAGCCAACGTCCGGCACCCACGAGGGCGAAGCTCACCAGAAGGATGATCTCCAGGATGTGCTCGTCCACGAAGGGGTTGTTCTCGGGCCAGACGAAGCCCGCCAGGTACATGAACGCGACGAGGACCGCTCCACCGATCCCGGCGAGCCGAACGCCGATCCCGAGCATCAGGGCAACCCCGATGAGCAGCAACGAGATCATGAAGAGCCAGTCCAGGACGCTCGGAGAGTTGGCGGCCGAGGGCGCCAGGTCGCGGAAGATCCCGCCGGTATGACTCGACTGGGTGCCGAACTCGAGGAATCCGTAGGTCGGTGCACCGCCCTTGATGAACGACGCGTCACAGGCGACGTCGATGACCCCGTGTTGGCCGCGACACGTCGCGAAGCCGAGCCCGAACAACTTGTCGAAGAACGACCACAGGAAGATCCAGCCGATCGTGATGCGCAGGATTCCCCACAGGTAGCCGCTGAAGACCGGGGGACGCGGAGGAAGGGACACGTCGGCCGGGACCCGTTGATCGACGCCGATGCTCATCGCCTCACCCTCGCGTACGGCCCCTACGGTGGCAAGGATTCGCGACGACAATGCTGGAACCCGCCAAGATCTCGGTATCGACCTCCTCGCCGAGGCTATGGGCTGCACCGATGACCCTGCGAACGAAGTGGACCACCGTGCGAGAGATCGTCGTGGGTGGCCTCCTCGCTGCTGTCACCGTCGTCGCGTCCCCGCTCTTGCGACGCTGGTACAACCGGTGGGGCGCCACCGACGACGAGCTCGCCCCGCCCCTCCCCGGCGACGAGCTCGTCAACGAACCCAAGCTCGGCTACGCCCGGGCCATCGCCATCGAAGCACCACCACAGCAGGTGTGGCCCTGGCTCGCCCAGATCGGACAAGGGCGCGGCGGCTTCTACAGCTTCGACGGCCTCGAGAACCTCGTCGGCTGTGACATCCACAGCGCCCAGGAGATTCTCCCCGCGCACCAAGAACCTCACGTCGGCGACGTCGTCCGCTCCGGACAGGACCACCACATCTGCTGGGTCGAGCCGCTCAACTTCGTCATGGAACGCCAGATGCTGCGAGGCCTCAGAGCCCGCGCCGAACACACCGCCAGCGTCATTCGATCGTGACCTATGTCCACCCCGCGTTTGGTCCACGCGCATTCGCACGTCAGCGACGTGCACCATCGACACGAGCACCGAGCCCGAGGCCCGCACTATGACTGATCCGCTCCTGGAAGCGATTCTCAACCTCTCGCACTTCCATCGAGAGCACGAGAAGTTCTACGCGCAAGAGCCGCGCCTGCACGACACCATCGACTTCACTCCAGACCGGAATCACACTCTGATCTGCAACTTCGCGGTGGGCGATACTGGTTTCGAACCAGTGGCCTCTGCCGTGTGAAGGCAGCGCTCTCCCGCTGAGCTAATCGCCCGGATCGTCTCGCGGAAAGTGTACCGACGGCGGCGCAGCTTCCCTGCGGTGACCCCGGGACCGGTGTCGTCGACCGCCCGGCGTTTGCGATCGAGGTCGTCGTTCCCGTGCGCCTCCGACCCACCCTTCGCGACGGCTCCTACGGAGGATCACCTACTGTGCCCGACCCATGGGCATGGCGACCGGAAGCTGCACCCTGCCCGACGGCCGGTCCTTGTCGTTCAGGGAGCTCGGTGACACGAACGGCCATCCGGTCTTCTGGTGCCACGGTGGGCTCTCGAGCAGTCTCGACGCCGAGCACGCGGTGCCGGCAGCGGTCGACGCGGGCGTACGCCTGATCGCGCCGGATCGCCCCGGCATCGGCGAGTCTGATCGCCAGCAGCATCGCCGTGTCGGTGACTGGGGCGTCGACGTCGGCGCGCTCGCCGACCACCTCCAGGTCGACCGCTTCTCGGTCCTCGGCTGGTCGGCAGGCGGACCGCACGCGCTCGCGTGTGCGGCGGCCCTCGGCGACCGCGTCGACGCCGTCGCGACCATCGGCGGCATGGCACCTATCCGCAGCCGCGTCGACGTCGCCGAGCTCGGCTTGCGCCTGGACCGCCAGCTGATCCCATTGTGCAGGCGGGCACCCTTGATCGCGGGCTTGGTCTTCCGCGCCGGTGCGCACCAGAAGCCCGAGACGGTGAAGGACAAGGCGTTGCGAGGGCTCGGCGACACCGACCGTCGCGTCCTCGCACTGCTGCCGGCCGCGCGCATCGCCGACCCCTTCCGAGCGGCGATGATCCACGGGCCCCACGGCCTCGTCGACGACTACCAGGCGATCGGCAACCCCGACTGGGGGTTCGACCTCGGCGCGCTGGCGAGCCCGGTCCGGGTGTGGCAGGGCGAAGTCGACGACGCGGTGCCACCAGCGGTCGGCGAGCGGTTGGCCGGCGCGATCCCCGGCTCCGAGCTCGAGCTCGTGCCCGATGCCGGGCACTTCCTCGTCCTCGAGCACGGGCCACGGGTGTTCGACGCGCTGTGCGGCGACGCCGAGCGCTGACGACCGTCGGCCCGCGTCGAGCCTTCCGATCCCGACGAGCGCCACCCGGCCCACCCTCGTGGGCCGCCGACGACGCCCTGATGCCGCCCGAGCCCTGGGAATCGGGTGCTCGGGGCGGCACCGTCCGGGGTGCGCGAAGACCCCCGCTCGCGTGGGAGACTGGAGGTCTTGGATGCCTGAGCGGCCAGTCGGAAGAGGTAGGTGACGCCGTGGCGAGGAAGGGACGAGCCCGCCGGTTCCGCGAAGCGCGTGAGCTGAAGCAGGGCTTCGACGACGGTCTGTTCACCGAGGGCGACAAGTCGCTCGCCGACGCCGACGAGGACGACGACACGCCCAGCTGGCGTGACGAGATCACCGACGACCGCGACGACTGGGACGAGGACGACCCCCTCCGCATCGACGAAGGCGGCCGTCAGGCGTCCTGACGCCGGTCTGAACCGCTAGGCCGTTCGTGGGTCGGGACGGTCGGGGTCGATGTCGAACCGGCGGATCGCCTTCGCGACGACCTCCGACTTGATCGCGCCGCTGCGTGCGAGCGCGTCGAGCGTGGCCACCACCAGGTGCGGGGCGTCGACCTCGAAGTGGCGGCGCAGCGCCGGGCGCGTGTCGGAGAACCCGTAGCCGTCGGTGCCCAGGGGCACGAACGGCTGGGGCACGAAACGGGCGATCTGGTCGGGCACGACCTTCATGAAGTCGGTGACTGCGACGATCGGTCCCTTCGCGTCACCGAGGCACCGCGTCACGTACGGCACCCGCGGCGACTCGCCGGGGTGCAGCCGGTTCCAGCGCTCGACCTCGAGCGCGTCTTCCCGCAGCAGCTTGTAGCTCGTGGCGCTCCAGACGTCGGCCGCGACGTCGAACTCGTCGGCGAGCAGCTGATGCGCCTCGAGCGCTGCGAGCATGGCGGTGCCGCTCGCGAGCAGCTGCGCACGGTGCTTCAGCTTCTTCGGGCCCGGCACGTAGCGGTACAGGCCGCGCACGATGCCGTCCGTAGAGCCCTCGGGCATCGCCGGCATCACGTAGTTCTCGTTGTAGAGCGTGAGGTAGTAGAAGACGTCCTCCGGGTCGTCGCCGTACATGCGCTCGATGCCCTCGCGGATCAGCACCGCGACCTCGTACGCGAACGCCGGGTCGTAGGCCCGGCAGTTGGGGACCGTCGACGAGAGCACCTGGCTCTGCCCGTCGCAGTGCTGGAGCCCCTCCCCCGTCAGCGTCGTGCGGCCCGCGGTCGCACCGAGCAGGAAGCCACGGCCACGCTGGTCGCCGAAGCTCCAGATCAGGTCGCCGACGCGCTGGAAGCCGAACATCGAGTAGAAGATGAAGAAGGGGATCATCGGCTGACCCCACGTCGCGTACGCGGTGCCGGCTGCCGTCGTGCTCGCCATGGAGCCGGCCTCGGTGATTCCCTCTTCGAGGATGCGGCCATCGCGCGCCTCGCGGTACGAGAGCAGGAGCGCCGCGTCGACGGGCTCGTACGCCTGCCCGAACGGGGCGTAGATCTTGACTTCGCGGAAGAGGGCGTCGAGCCCGAACGTGCGCGCCTCGTCGGGGATGATCGGCACGATCCGCTTGCCGATGCCTGGATCGCGCAGCAGGTTGCGCAGCATGCGCGCGAACGCGGTCGTGGTGCTCGCCTGCACCTTGTCGCCGGTGCCGGCCATGAAGTCGGCGAAGGTGTCGGGCGGTGGCGCGGCGAGCGGCTTCGCGCGCACGACGCGCTCGGGCATCGGACCGCCGAGCGCGCGGCGGCGCGCCATCAGGTACTCGTACTCCGGTGAGTCGGTGCCCGGGTGGTAGTAGGGCGGGTCGCCGTCCTCGATCTCGGCATCGCTGATCGGCAGCTGCAAGCGGTCGCGGAACACCTTGAGCTGCTCGGGGTCGAGGTCCTTGATCTGGTGCGTCGCGTTGCGGGCCTCGAGACCGGTGCCGAGCGCCCAGCCCTTGACCGTCTTGGCCAGGATGACGCTCGGGCTGCCCTTGTGCTCCACCGCGAGACGGTACGCGGCATAGAGCTTGCGGTAGTCGTGGCCGCCCCGCGGCAGGTGCTGGAGGTCCTCGTCGCTCAGGTTCTCAACCATGCGCGCGAGGCGAGGGTCGGGACCGAAGAAGTGCTCGCGGATGTAGGCGCCCGACTCGACGGCGTACTTCTGGAACTGGCCGTCGACGGTCGTGTTCATCTGGTTGAGGAGCACGCCGTCGACGTCGCGAGCGAGCAGCTCGTCCCAGCCGCGTCCCCAGATCACCTTGATGACGTTCCAACCGGCACCGCGGAACGTCGCCTCGAGCTCCTGGATGATCTTGCCGTCGCCGCGCACCGGGCCGTCGAGGCGCTGCAGGTTGCAGTTGACGACGAAGATCAGG
>CAZHKE010000001.1:132467-144002 GCA_964532485.1 uncultured Bifidobacteriaceae bacterium | reverse complement strand
GAGGGTACGCGCCCCTTCGGTCTCCATTTCCCGGAAGATGCCTTCGATCTCTTGAAAATTGGCATCTTCAAGCGCCACCTTGTGGCTTCTAAGGAGATCAAAGGCCCTTGGGGCGGTGAAAAAGCCCAAGGCGGAGCCCACGCCCGCATTGGGCGGCACGATGAGCCTGGGTGCCCCCAGCTTTTTGGCCAGGCCGTAGGCGTGTACGGGACCCGCGCCGCCAAAGGCAATAACCGTGGCAACCTTGGGATTGCCGCCCTTTTCCGCGATGTGCGTCTTGGCGGCACCGGCCATGGTCTCGTTGATGAGATCGTGAATGCCCCAGACCGCCTGGATAAAGGGAACCCCAAGGGGACCGGCGATCTTTTCCTCTACCCCGCGCTTCGCCGCCGCCTTGTCCAGCTTCATTTCGCCGCCCAGGAAGTAGTTCTCGTCCAGGTATCCCAGCAGGAGATCGGCGTCCGTAACCCCGGGTTGCGTCCCTCCCCCGCGCATTTCCCGGTGAGAGACGCATGACGACCCTGCGTCTCTCACCCCGGCATGCGCGGGTGTGGGACGCAACCCGGGTCTTCAGGCCGAGACCGGTTCGTCGGCGAGGTGCTTGCCGATGGTGAGGAGCTGACGAGTGGCGCCGCCGAGCGAGAGCTCGAGCCACTTCGCCCACAGGAAGTAGCGGTGCAGCGGGTAGTCACGATCCACCCCCATGCCACCGTGGAGGTGCTGCGCGGCGTGCACGACGCGCTGACCGCCCTCGGCGGCCCAGAACTTGGCCACCGCGACCTCGGTCGACGCGTCGATCTCCTCCGACAGCCGCCAGATCGCCTGCCAGGCGGTGAGCCGCACGGCCTCGGTGTCGATGTACGCGTCGGCCGCGCGCTGCCCCACAGCTTGGAACGTGGCGATCGGACGGTCGAACTGCTCGCGCGTCTTGGTGTACTCGGCCGTCATCTTCACGGCCTCTTCGCAGATGCCGATCGCGATCGCGCACAGCGCCGCGGTCGCGCGCTCCACGGTCCAGCGCAGCACCTCCGCACCCTCGTCGACCGCACCGAGCACGTCGGCGGCACCGACCTTCACGCCCTGTAGCGTCAGGCGCGCTTCGGCGTGCTGGTTCGTCGTGTCCTGCCGCTCACGCGTGACGCCCTCCGCGTCGGGGTCGACGATCGCGACGATCTCCTTGCCGTCGGGCGTGATCGCCGGGCACAGCACGCGATCGGCGAGCGGGCCGGCGGGTACGCAGTCCTTCACGCCGTCGAGCAGGTAGCCGTCGCCATCGGGCTTCGCCGTGGTCGTCGGATGCAAGGGATCGGTGCCGGCCTCGGTGAGCGCGGCCGACAGGATCAGCTCGCCGCTGATCACACCCGGCAGCAGCGCGTCCTTCTGCGCGTCGGTACCAAACCTCGCGATCGGCAGCGCGGCGATGACCGTCGCGTAGTAGGGGACGGGCGCGACGGTGCGACCCACCTGCTCGAGCACGAGCGCGGCCTCGAGGTAGCCGTATCCACCGCCCCCGCTGGCCTCGGGGAGCGCGATGCCGAGGATGCCCGCCTCGGCGAGCTTTGCCCACAGCTCGCGGTCGAAGTTCTCGTCGCCCCCCTCGACCTCCTTCAGGCGCTCGTGCGACAGCTCCCCCTCGAGGATCTGCTGCGCGAGGCCCTGGAGGTCTTGCTGCTCTTCGCTGAAACCAAAGTCCACTTCCATTGCTCCGTTCGCTCGGCGCTCAGTCAGCGCCAACTCGTCGATCTGAAGGACTGCTCACTTCGCCTACCGCGGAGCCAACGGCATGCCGAGGCCGAACACCGCGATCAGATCGCGCTGCACCTCGTTCACACCACCACCGAACGTGAGGATGATGAGACCGCGGTACGAGTTCTCGAGCCGCGACTGGAGCACCGCACCGGGCGCCTGCTGCTTCAGGTACGCGTTCTGCCCGAGGATCTCCATGAGCAGGCGGAACGCCTCCAGGTAGAACTCGGTGCCGAACACCTTCGTCGCCGACGCGTCTGCGGGCTGCAGTGCGCCCTTGGCCGCCTCGGACGCGATCTTCCAGTTCATGAGGCGCAGGTACTCGAGCCTCGCGTGCACCCGAGCAAGCGACAGCTGCACCCACTCTTGGTCGATGACCCGCGAGCCGTCGGCCACCTTCGACTGCTGCGCCCACTCGCGCACGTCGTTGAGCGCGCGCTCGACGATGCCCGACGAGCACAGCGTGACGCGCTCGTGGTTGAGCTGGTTGGTGATGAGCCGCCAGCCTTCGTTCTCCTCGCCGACCCGCGTCGATGCGGGGACGCGCACGTCCTCGTAGAAGACCTGGTTGATGTCGGTCTCCCCCATCACGTTGATGGGAAGCACCTTGATGCCGGGCGTGTCCATCGGGATCACGAACAGCGAGATGCCCTTGTGCTTCTTGACGTTGGGGTTCGTGCGCACCGCGAGCCACACGTAGTCGGCCTCGCTCGCCAGGCTCGTCCACATCTTCTGGCCGTTGATGACGTACTCGTCGCCGTCGCGCTCGGCCTTGGTCTGGAGCGCTGCGAGGTCGGTGCCTGCGCCCGGCTCGGAGTAGCCGATGCAGAAGTGGATCTCGCCTCTCAGGATCTTCGGGAGGAAGAACTGCTTCTGCTCGTCGGAGCCGTAGTTCATGATCGTCGGACCAACGGTGTTGATCGTGAGCATCGGCACGGGTGCGCCGGCGCGCATGGACTCGTCGAACCAGATGAACTGCTCGACCGCGCTGAAGCCGCGACCGCCCCACTCCTTCGGCCAGCCGACGCCGAGCCAGCCGTCCTCGCCCATCTGCCGGACGACCTTGCGCTGCTCGTCGCCCACACCACCCGAGCCGGCGAGCTTGGCCCGTACCTCGGGGGTCAGCAGCTGCTTGTAGTAGTCACGGACCTCCTGTTGGAGCTGCCCCTGCTCTTCGGTCAGACCGACGTACATCGCGTCACCTCCGCCGGGCGCTCCACGGCCGAGTTGCTCGCGGGCGCCCGAAACGAGAACACGTTACAGGTCAGACCGATTCGTGTGCCCGTTCGGCGAAGTCGGCCTGGACCTCCTCCAGCGTCTTGCCCCTCGTCTCGGGCACGTACCGCTTCACCCACCACAGCGCCACGATGCTCAGGACCGTGAACAGGAGGAACGCGCCTTCGGTGCCGATCACGTCGATGATGCTGAGGAAGCTCGCGCTCACCGCGAAGGCGGCAGCCCAGTTGACCGCAGTCGCGACGGCGACGCCCTTTCCCCGGATGCGCGTCGGGAAGATCTCCGAGATCATCGTCCAGGTCACCGGGCCGAGGGAGAACGCGAACGACGCGATGAACGCGACGAGGCACACGAGCGTCGCGATCCCGAGGATGCTCGGGCCCTTCACCGAGTCGTAGCCCTCGAGCGCGAAGAACGAGAGTGTGAGGCCGAAGAGGCTGAGCGCCATCCCGACGAGCCCGGCGATCAGCAGCGGGCGGCGACCGAACCGGTCGATGAACGCGATGGCGACGAATGTCGCGACCACGTTCACGACACCGACCGCGAGGATCGTCGCGTCGGTCTGCTGCTGGACGGTCGTCAGCCCGGCATCGGCGAAGATGCGATCGGAGTAGTAGATGATCGCGTTGATCCCGGTCACCTGCTGGAAGATCGCGAGCCCGAGACCGATCTTGAGCATCGGACGCACCGATGGTGCGAGCACCTCGCGCCAGCGGGCGGACTGCTTCATCTCCTCCTCGAGACTGCTCTCGATGGCCTTGATGCCCGCGGCCTCGTGCTCGGTGCCGTGCACCTTGTCCCAGGACGAGCGCGCCGCGTCTCCTCGCCCGACCTTGAGCAGCCAGCGCGGCGTGTCAGGCATGAAGATCATCAGCAGGACGAGCAGCGCGCCGGGCACGACCGAGAGCCCGAGCATGACGCGCCACTCTTCGGACGAGCTCAGCAGCGAGTCGATGATCTCCGCGAGCAGTATCCCGATCGCGATCGCGAGCTGGTACGCGGAGACGAGACGACCACGCGTCTGGGCGAGTGCCATCTCAGCCGCGTAGAGCGGTGCGGCAACCGAAGCGATGCCGACGCCGAACCCGATCACGAAGCGCCCGACGACGAGGATGGCCGTGTCGGGAGCCGTCGATTGGATCAGCGCGCCCAGGAAGAACAGCGCGCCTGCGACGATCAGCGTGCGGCGGCGTCCCTCGCGGTCGGCGACCGCGCCGGCGATCAAGGCACCGAAGAGCGCACCGAGCGTGACCCACGACGTGACGACCTCTTCGAGGAAGTCGCTCAGGCCGAAGTCATCGGAGATGAACGGCAGCGCGCCGGAGATGACGCCCTGGTCGTATCCGAACAGGAGCCCCGACAGGATGGTCACGCCAGCGACGAGGCCCATCCACTTCGCCGTCGACCTCACCGTCGGCGCTCCTCCCGTCTGGCGGGCCGTCTGGTGGGCGATGTCTAGTCCAAGCCCATGAGGCTCGCGAGACCGGTGCGCATCCCCGCCGTGTAGCCGCCGTCGACGACGAGGGCATGCCCGGTGACGAACGAGGCGTCGTCGGACGCGAGGAACGCCGCAACCGACGCGATCTCCTCGGGGCGGCCGAACCGGCCCAGCTTGTGGTGGTCTCGGTACTCGTCGCGGTACTGGGTCATGCCTTCCGAGCCCATCACCGCGCGGAACGTCGGAGTGTCGACGAAGCCCGGACAGATCGCGTTGGCGCGGATGCCGAGGCGGCCGTAGTCGATCGCGAGGTTCTTGGTCAGCAGCACGACGCCGCCCTTCGACGCGTTGTACGAGCTGCCACCCTCGGTCCCCTCGATGCCCTCGACGCTCGCGACCGTGATGATGCTCCCCGAGCGCTGCTCCATCATCGGACGCAGCGCGTGCTTGCACGTCAGGAACGTCGCGGTGAGGTTGACGCCCAGGACCCGCGCCCACTCGGTCGCGTCGACCGTGTGCACCGGCCCGCCACCCGCGACGCCGGCGAACGTCGCGACGACGTCGAGTCGTCCGTGCTCGGCGACGACCGCCTCGACCGCCGCGCTCACCGCTGCTTCGTCCGTGACGTCCACGGTCACCGGGCCCCTGAGGTCCCAGCCGACGACCGTGGCGCCCTCTTCGGCGAGGCGCGCCACCGTGGCCTCCCCGAGCCCCGATGCGGCACCCGTCACGACCGCGACCTTGCCCTGCAATCCGCGCATGGTGCCTATGCTCGACTGGAACGCGTTCTCGTGACAAGCGACAGGGGGAAAGGCGATGAAGTTCGCTCTCTTCTACGAGATCCCGGTGCCCAAGCCCTTCTCGCCCGGGAAGGAGCACGCGGCGTACAAGCACACGCTCGAGCAGGCGATCCTCGGCGACGAGGTCGGCTTCCACGCGTTCTGGACGGTCGAGCACCACTTCCTCGAGGAGTACTCGCACTGCTCGAACCCGGAGGTGCTCTACGGCGCGATCGCGGCCCGGACCAAGAACATCCGCATCGGCTACGGCGTGCGCCTTCTCCCCCAGCCGTACAACCACCCGATCCGCAGCGCCGAGTCGGCCGCGGTGCTCGACCTCCTCTCCGACGGCCGCGTCGACTTCGGCACGGGTCGCTCCTCGACGCGCCTCGAGCTCGAGGGCTTCGACGTCGATCCCGACGAGACACGCGAGATGTGGAAGGAGGCCCTCGGCCACATCGTCGGTGCCTGGACCGAGGAGCACTACCAGGCGAAGGGCAAGTACTGGACGATGGGCGGACCCCGCCGCGTGCAGCCCAAGCCGCTGCAAGACCCGCACCCGCCGATCTTCGGCGCGACGAGCTCGCCTCAAGGACACGAGGAGGTCGGGCGACAGGGCATCGGCCTGTGCTCGTTCACCGTCGGCCTGCCGCCCGAGGAGCTCACCAAGAGCATCGACTTGTACCGCAAGGGCCTGTCGGAGTGCGTGGAACCCGTCGGCAAGCTCAAGAACGAGACCGCGGCGACGTTCACGATGGTGCACTGCGCGCCGACCAAGGACGAGGCGTACGACGTCGCACGCGAGTCGTTCGAGTGGTACCCGAAGGCCGGCGCGCGCCTCATCGGGTCGGTCGCGGAGTGGCTGGAGGAGAAGCAGCGGGCGCTCGGCACCTACGAGTACACCGGCAGCGCGCTCCAGCACGACCGCGAGGGAGCGCTCGACCACCTGACGTTCGACTACATCCACGAGGCCGGTGCCGGCGTGGTCGGCGACCCGGCCGAGTGCATCGAGACGCTGAAGCGCTACGAGGCCGCGGGCTGCGACCTGCTGCTCTGCCTCGTGAACCCCTACGACATCCCGCACGAGAAGGTCATGCAGTCCATCGAGCTGCTCGGCAAGGAGGTCATCCCCGCCTTCTCGTGAGGCGCTCGTGCGGCTCGCGAGCGGCTGACGACCCGTCAGATACGCTCGCGCTCATGCCGACGACCCCCGCAGCGCTCGCTGACATCAACCTCTGGGACAAGGACCGCTTCGTCCAGGGCGTCCCCCACGACTGGTTCGAGCGGGCACGTCGCGAAGCACCCGTCTTCTGGCACGAGGGTGATCCCGACTTCAACGGCCCCCAGGGTGGCGCGGGGCCGTTCTGGTGCGTGACCGACTACGACGACGTGGTCGCCGTGAACCGCGACTACGCGACGTTCTCGTCCGCCGAGCGCCTCGTGTTCATGTGGGATCCCGACGGCGCGAACCTCGAGCAGCAGCGCCTCCTGATGCTCAACATGGACCCGCCGATGCACACCCGCTACCGCCGGCTGATCAACAAGGGCTTCACGCCGCGGATGGTGTCCGAGCTCGAGTCGACGATGCGCAAGCGCACGACCGAGATCATCGACCGCGTCGCCGAGCGCGGCGAGTGCGACTTCGTCGTCGACGTCGCCTCGGAGCTGCCGCTCCAGGTGATCGCCGATCTCATGGGCGTCCCGCAGGAAGACCGGCACAAGATGTTCGACTGGTCGAACCGGATGATCGGCGCCGAGGACCCCGAGTACGGCGTCACCGAGGAGATGGCCCAGCACGCGTCGATGGAGCTGTACGCGTACGCGGCGCAGCTCGCCGAGCAGAAGCGCGCCGACCCCAAGGACGACCTCATCTCCGTGCTCACGACGGCCGAGGTCGACGGTGAGCGCCTCAGCGGGCTCGAGATGGACCTCTTCTTCCTCCTGCTCACGGTGGCGGGCAACGAGACGACCCGCAACTTGATCTCGCACGGGATGGTGACGTTGCTCGAGCATCCCGAGCAGCTCGAGCGCGTGCGCAACGACCGCAGCCTGCTCCCGGGGACCGTCGAGGAGATGTTGCGCTGGGCGAGCCCGGTCATGAACTTCCGCCGCACCGCGACGACCGACGTCGAGCTCGGTGGTCAGCAGATCAAGAAGGGCGACAAGGTCGTCATCTGGTACATCTCCGCGAACCACGACGAGTCGGTGTTCGAGGATCCCTACGCGTTCGACGTCACGCGCTCACCGAACGAGCACGTCGCGTTCGGCGGGGGCGGCCCCCACTTCTGCCTCGGCGCCAACCTCGCCCGGATGGAGATCAACGTGATGTTCGACGAGGTTCTCGACCGCCTCGACGACATCGAGATGACCGCACCGCCGAGCCGCCTCCGTTCCAACTTCATCAACGGGCTGAAGCACATCCCGTTGAAGTTCGACGTCCGGCGCTGAGCCCGGCGCGCAACGCGCGCCGTCCGGTCAACCGTCCCCGAGGAACTCCGCCCTGATCGCTTCGGTGTGCGCGCCGAACGACGCGGCGCGCTCGCGGGTCTCGGGATCGGGCAACGTGCTCATCTTGATCGGGTTGCCGGGCACGCGCATCCCGTCGCCGAGCCCCACGACCATGTTGCGGGCGCGGGTCTGAGCCTCCTCGAACGCCCGGCTCAAGGTGTTGATCGGTCCGCACGGCACGCCGGCAGGCTGGAGCACCCCGATCCAGTCCTCCACGGTCCGCGTCGCGAGCACCTCGGCGAGCACGGGTCGCAGCTCGTCGTAGTGCGCGACGCGATCCGCGACCGACCCGAACCGCACCTCGGTCGCGAGGTCGGGGCGGCCGAGCGCATCGCAGAGTCGCCCGTAGGACAGGTCGTCGGCCGCACACAGCGTGAGCCAGCCGTCGCTCGCCTCGAAGACGTCGAAGGGCGCGGCCAGTGGTGACGAGTTGCCCGTCTTGTGGGGATCCCTCCCGGTGCCCAGATACGTCAGCATCGCCGCGCCGAGGATGCTCATGATCGCGTCGTGCATGGCGACGTCGATGTGCGTCCCTGCTCCTGTCCGCTCGACGCCGTGCAACGCGGCGCAGATCGCGCCGAACGTGAGCACGCCGCTGAGGTAGTCGGCGATCGAGGTCCCCACGGTCATCGGCCCGCTGCCGGGCTCGCCGGTGATGCTCATGAGCCCGGCGCAGCCCTGGATGACGGTGTCGTACGCGCCTTCCCAGCGCTGCGGCCCGGTCTGCCCGAACCCGCTCACCGACGCCAGGACGATGCGGGGGTTCAGCGCGGCGAGCGCGTCGAACCCGTAGCCGAGTCGGTCGAGCGTGCCGGGCCGGAAGTTCTCGACGGCCACGTCGGCGGCGCGCACGAGCGCCTCGAAGAGCTGCCGGTCCTCGGCCTCGCCGAGCTCCAGCGCGATGCACTCCTTGCCGCGGTTGATCGCGTGGAAGAACAGTGCCTCCCCCTCGATCAACGGCGCGAAGTAGCGGCCCGTGTCGCCCGGAGGACGCTCGACCTTGATGACCCGTGCGCCCATGTCGGCGAGCAGCAGCGTGCTGAACGGGCCCGACAGCGCGTGAGTGAGGTCGAGGACGGTCACACCGTCGAGCGGACCGGCGGCGTCGTGGTCCTCGGTCACGATGCGTACAGGTTCGGGGGCTCGCGCAGGCTCGCGATCTGTGCGGCGACGAACGCGTCCATGTCGGTGCCGCGGGCGGCCAGCTTCGGTCGGACGTCGTCGGGATCGGTGAGCACCAGGTAGCGATCGTCACGGATCGCGTCGGCCACGGTCGCACCGACCTCCTCGGGCGTGCGGGGCGTGCCCATCGGCGTCTCGCCGAGCCACTGGTCGAGCGCGTCCGTGCCGCCGAGCCGTGCCGTGTCGCCGATGTTGCTCGTGACCAGGCTCGGGCACAGGAGCGACACGCCGATGCCGTGAGGCTTCAGATAGAGCGCGTACGACTCGGTGAGGCCGACGACGCCGTGCTTCGCGGTGACGTACGCAGGGTGATCCCACGAGTAGGCGTACAACCCGGCGATTGAGGCGGTGTTGACGAGGTGACCACTCCCCCGCTCGAGCAGGTGCGGCACGAACGCACGCACGCCACGGATCACGCCGATCAGGTTGATCTGGAGGATCCAGTCCCACTCCTCCATCGAGAGCCCTTCGCCGGGGCCGAGCATCGCGACGCCTGCGTTGTTCATCACGACGTCGACGTGGCCGAACCTGTCCAGCGACTCGTCGCGCAGGCGCTCGACATCGTCGTCGCTCGCCACGTCGCAGTGGACGGTCAGCACCCCGCCACCGAGCGCCTCGACCTCCTGCTTCGCCTCGGCGAGCCGGTCGTCGTTGATGTCGGCCAACGCGACGCCGGCCGCACCCCGGCGGACGAGCTCGAGCGCGGTCGCCTTGCCGATGCCACTCGCTCCACCGGTGATGACGGCGTTGCTGCCGACGATCTCCATCAGTCCGCTTCCTTCACTCCGGGTCGCTCCCTTGCGCCGTCCCGCTCTCCGAGCACGGCTCAGTCCGCTTCCTTCACTCCGGGTCGCTCCCTTGCGCCGTCCCGCTCTCCGAGCACGGCTCAGTCCGCTTCCTTCACCACGAGTCCCCAGCCGGGTTGGTCCTTGTAGGCCGGCTCGGCGAACGCGCCGTAGTCGGCGCCCTTGCGGAGCGACTGCCCGCCGTCGACGCTGATGCACTGCCCGGTGATCCACGACGACTCCGGGCCCACGAGGAAACGGGCGAGCCCGCCGACGTCGTCGACCGTACCGACCCGGCCGAGCGGGATCTCGGCGAGGTAGCTGTCGAGCACCGGGCCGCCCTCGGTGATCGCCGACATCAGCTCGTTCTCGATGATGCCGGGGCGGATCGAGTTGACGCGCACCCGCGACGGGCCGAGCTCGTCGGCTGCGACACGCACCAGATGGTCCAGCCCGGCCTTCGCCGCCCCGTACGCGCCGAGGAAGCGGAACGAGTCGAGGCCGGCGTGCGACGAGATGCCGACGAACGAGCCGTTGGTGTCGGAGAGGTGCGGTGCCGCGTGCTTGAGGGTGAGAAACGTGCCGATCACGTTGAGGTCGACCGTCGCGCGCACCGCCTCGACATCGGCGAGCACCAACGGCCCCATGTGCAGGGAGCCGCCTGCTGATGCGACGACGCCGTGCAGCGCTCCCGCCTCGTCAACGGCCCTGGCGACCGCCGCCTCGACCTGAGCCTCGTCGGTGACGTCTGCCGCGATCGTGTGCACGCCGGCACCCGGCACCGCGTCGCGGATCCGTGCGGCTGCCGCGTCGAGCTTCTCGGGCGTCCGTCCGCAGATGGTGACGACGGCACCGTCGCGCGCGAGCGCGAGCGCGCACCCTTCACCGATGCCGCTGCCACCGCCGGTGACGAGCACCCCGTACCCCTCGAGCGCGATTGTCATCGTCTCACCCGTCTCTCGATGCGTCTCTGCAGGACGCTATGCGGCCTCCAAAGACGCATCACCGTCGTTCCGGTAACTTGCCACGCATGACCGACGACGCGCGGGCAGCAGCCGAGCAGATGTGGCAGGAGGTCATGCGGTTCGACGCCCCGCCGATCACCGACCCCTACACCGAGGCCACCACCGACACCGTCTTCGGGGGCCTCTGGAGTCGCCCCGGCCTCGCCCGGCGTGACCGCCGCCTGACGTCGCTCACCGTGATCGCGACCCGAGGCCTGCGCGAGCCCCTCGTCGCACACCTCAGCGCGGCGCTGTCGTCGGGCGACCTCGGCGCCGACGAGCTGCACGAGTGGGTGCTGCACCTCTCCTTCTACGCCGGCTGGCCCATCGGCGCCACGGCGTACGCCGCGCTCCGTGAGGTGCTCGCGCACCCCACGATGAACCAATAGCGTCAGGAGCGCGGCGCGCGGGGCATGTCGAGCCCCGCCATCTGGATGATCTCGCGCTGCACCTCGTTGACGCCGCCGCCGAACGTTCCGACCGGCGCCTGGCGGTAGGCCTGCTCGAGCTGTCCGTAGAGCGCCGCGCCGGGCGCGCCGTCGGCCAGCGCAGCGTGCGCGCCGACGACGTCCATCAGTCGGCGCAGGCAGTCGACCTGCTGCTCCGTCCCGAACACCTTCATCGCCGACGCGTGCGCCGGGTTGAGCGATCCCGTGCCCAGCGAGGCCGCGACCCGCCAGTTGAGGAGCTTCTCCGTCTCGACGACTGCGTGGACACGGCCGAGCGTCTGCTGCACCCACTGGTGGTCGACCACGCGGGTGTCGTCCGCGAGGCGCGTC
The DNA here is from genome assembly GCA_964532485.1 of uncultured Bifidobacteriaceae bacterium. GTDB lineage: Bacteria > Actinomycetota > Acidimicrobiia > IMCC26256 > PALSA-555 > DATBSK01. The sequence continues at coordinate 132,545 of CAZHKE010000001.1, read as the reverse complement.
TGCTTCGCCCACTCGAGGACGGCGGTGAGGTGACGATCGAGTCTGCCGGCCGGGCCGAGCGCGACCCGCTCGTGGTTG
>CAZHKE010000001.1:40152-132457 GCA_964532485.1 uncultured Bifidobacteriaceae bacterium | reverse complement strand
GCGCGCGGCGACCATCGCCACGACGATCCAGAACAGCTTCCAGCCCGCGTTCTCCTCGAGCACGACGTTGGTGACCGGGACCCGCACGTCCTCGTAGTACGTGGCGTTGGTGTGGCCTCCGCCGAGCACCCAGATCGGCGTGTGCTTGAAGCCGGGCACGTCGGTCGGCACGAGGATGATCGAGATGCCCTTGTGCTTCTTCGCGTCGGGATCGGTGCGACACGCGAGCCAGACCCAGTCGGCGTCGTGCCCGCCCGTCGTGAACACCTTCTGCCCGTTGATGACGTACTCGTCGCCGTCGCGCACCGCGCGCGTGCTCAGCGACGCGAGGTCGGTGCCTGCGCCCGGCTCGCTGTAGCCGATCGCGAAGTGCACCTCTCCCCGCAGGATCTGCGGGAGGAAGCGCTCCTTCTGCTCCTCGGACCCATAGACCATGATCGTCGGGCCGACGGTGTTGAGCGTGACGAGCGGGAGCGGCACGCCGGCCCGGTTCGCTTCGTCGTAGAAGAGGTACTGCTCGAGCGGTGTACGGCCCTGTCCGCCGTACTCCTTCGGCCAGCCGGTGCCGAGCTTCCCGTCGGTGCCGAGCTGGCGGACCAGGTCCCGGTAGGCCTGGCCGCCGGCCTCGCCACCCTTGAGCTCGGCCCGACGCTCGGGCGTCATCAGGGACTCGAAGTACTCGCGCAGCTCGAGCTGGAGCGTGCGCTGCTCGGGGGTCAGGTCGATGTGCACGGCGGCGGCGACCGTACCGGTGGGCCGCGAGACGCTGCAACAGGCCCTAGGGTCACGGCGTGGCCAAGCAGCAGGGTGCGTCGGCGCAGCGCCCGGTGGTCATCGAGGCCGCGATCAACGGCACGACCACCAAGGAGCGCAACCCGAACACGCCGCGCCTGCCCGAGGAGATCGCCGCCGACGCGCTCGCGTGCATCGACGCGGGCGCAGCGATCGTCCACAACCACGCCGATGTCGTCGCGGTCTCGGGCCAGGAGGCCGCCGACCGCTACTTCGAGGGCTGGCGCCCGGTGTTCGACGAGCGTCCCGACGCGCTGCTCTACCCCACCACCAACTTCGGACCCGGCGTGGAGGGCGCGTACGCACACATGGCACCGCTCGCCGCGACCGGGTGGCTGCGCATCGGGATCATCGATCCCGGATCGGTGAACCTCGGTGGCATGGGCGACGACGGTGTGCCCGCGGCACCCGGGTTCGTGTACGCGAACTCGTTCGGCGACATCCGCCACCAGGCGGCGGTGTGCTCGGGCCTGCGACTCGGGCCGTCGATGGCGATCTTCGAGCCGGGCTGGCTGCGCACCGCGCTCGCATGGCACCACGCCGGCCGTCTGCCGAAGGGCGCGATGATCAAGCTGTACTTCGGCGGTGACGCCGGCTACCTGACCAGCGTCGGGCAGCACGGCGGCGCTGCGTTCGGGCTGCCACCGACACTGGCCGCGCTGGACGCCTACTGCGAGCTGCTCGACAGCTGTCCGTTGCCGTGGTCGGTCGCGGTGATCGGCGGCGACGTGTTCGACGGGCCGCTGGCGCGCGCCGCGCTCGAGCGGGGAGCGCACCTGCACCTGGGCCTCGAGGACTACGCGGGCCCCGAGCAGCCGACGAACGCAGAGCTCGTGCAGCGCGGTGTCGCCCTCTGCGAGGACGTCGGACGCCCGGTCGCGGCCGCGGACGAGGCGACGAAGATCCTCGATCTCCCCCGCACCGGTCCCGAGCCCCCCGATCGCGCCGACGACTGACGCGTCACCCCTTGAGGTGCGGTACCCCTTCGGGGAAGTTGTACTCGAGCCAGCCGCGCCCGGTCCGGCCGTCCGCAGTCTCGAACCGGCAGGTGCAGCGCGGGAAGCGCGACTGCTTGCCCTCGGGTGACACGAGCAGGACCGGTGCCTGCAGCTCCGCCGTCCAGCCCATCTCGAGGTCGCCGACGGTGAGCTCGCCGCGCACGGGCAGCATCTCGTCGTCGAGCTCGTAGTCGGCACCGACGGCGTCGACCGGCTCGAGCGACATGTCGGGGCGCACGAGGTACCCCGTCTGGAAGATGTCGACCTTCGGCACGATCGAGCGCGCGCTGTGCCACCACGTGCCGTCGTCGAGCCGCCCCGAGCACCACTGCCAGCCGAAAAGCCACCAGTCGCGCACGCCCCAGGAGTGGTCGCGCTGACCCGGGCAGTGCACGTCGATGCGCTCGTCACCGATCGTCACCTCACCGCTCACCCACGCGGACTGCTCGAAGCGCGTCGTCATCGCGTACGGGAACGTCGGCGCGACGCCCTGCCACGTGAGGTCGAGGCCGATCGGGACCTCCGGGCCCCCACCGGTTCCCCGCAGCTCGTCGGCGGGATCGGTGAGTGCGATGCCCGTCCCTGCTGTGGTGATCCGGTACTTCCACAGCGACTCGACGGGTGTCCACGTCGCGCGCAGCCCGTCCGACACGACGCTCACCGCCGGCTCGGCCGTCATGTCGGCCGGCATCGGCGGCGCGGGCACCGCGTGATCGACCAGCAGCACGAGAGGCTCGCCGTCGCGCACGAGCGCGACCCAGTACCACACAACCTGCTGGTTCGGGTACAGCCCGAGGCGCAGGTAGCCGCCGTAGCTCCCGTCCGACGCGGCCCAGTCGTGGTACCACGACTCACCCCACAGCGGCTCCGTGCCGGGGAGGTGCCGCCCCTCGTCGGCGTCCGTCAGGTGCAGCGTCGTCATGGTCTGTGCGCTCCTTCCCGCCTAGAGGCGGTCGGGGTTGAGGAGAGCGTCGGTGCCACCGTCGACGAAGAGCACGGTGCCGGTCGTCCACGCCGACTGGGACGAGAGCAGGAACCACACCGCCTCGGCGATCTCGGTCTGCTCGCCCCAGCGGTCCATCGGGATCGGGAACGCGCGGATCAGGTCCCCCGTCACCGGGTGGTCCAGCGCGGCGCGGGTCAGCGGCGTGAGCACCGGACCCGGCGCGACCGCGTTCACGCGGATGCCAGGCGCCCACTCGACCGCGAGCCGCCGCACCTTGCGCGCCAGCGCGAGCTTGGCGAAGGCGTAGACGGCCTCACCGTCCATGCCTTCAGCCGTCTTCGCCGCGGCCTCTTCGTCGCCGGTCAGGCACTCGTCGACCAACGTCGGGTCCTCGACCGGCATGGCCGTCGCCGAGTTCGACGCGATCGCCACCGCGGCCTCGAGCTGTCCGGCCGCCAGCGGCTCGCGCAGCCCTTCCAACAGGCCGACGGCACCGAAGTAGTTGATCCGCGCCACCATCGACGACGGCGCTTCCGTGCTGCCACCGATGCCCGCCGCGACCACCAAGCCGTCGAGCACCCCGGCGGTCTCGGCAACGATCGCGTCGCACGCCGCAGTGCGCCCGGCGGCGGTCGACAGATCGGCGATGACGTCGGCATCGCGCACGTCGACGCCGACGACGTCGTGGCCCGCGGCCTCGATCCGGGCGCGGATCGCCCCGCCGATGCCGCCGGCCGAGCCCGTCACCGCGATCGTGGTCATGTGTCGGCGACGCTACCCTGAGCAGGCGATTCGCGAAGGGGGACGTCCGATGCTCGACTTGATCATCCGCGGAGCCGACGTCGTCGACGGGACGGGCGCACCGCGCCGGCGGGCCGACGTCGGCGTGCGAGGCGGACGTGTCGTCGCGATCGGCGACATCACCGACGACGCGACGACCGTCATCGCCGCTCACGGCATGGTCGTGGCACCGGGGTTCATCGACATCCACACGCACTACGACGCCCAGGTGCTCTGGGATCCCGCGGTCACGCCGTCGCCGCTCCACGGCGTCACCACGATCGTCGGCGGCAACTGTGGGTTCACGATCGCGCCGATCGAGCCGACCGAGACCGACTACCTCACCCGCATGCTCGCCCGCGTCGAGGGCATGCCCCTCGACTCGCTGCTCGAGGGTGTCTCGTACGACTGGCACAGCTTCGGCGACTACCTCGACAAGATCGACGGCAAGACCGCGGTGAACGCGGGCTTCCTCGTCGGCCACTCGGCGATCCGCCGCTGCGTGATGGGTGACGACGCGGTCGGCAAGCCGGCGAGCGAGGATCAGATCCAGTCGATGCGGGCGCTGCTCGCCGACTCGCTCGCGGCCGGCGGCCTGGGCTTCTCGTCGTCCTGGGCGCGCACGCACAACGATGCCGACGGCGATCCCGTGCCGTCGCGCGCGGCAACCAAGGAGGAGCTGATCGCACTCTGCGAGACGACGGGCACACACGAGGGCACCACGCTCGAGTTCATCCCGTCCGTCGGCGGCTTCGAGGAGGAGCACCTCCAGCTGATGGCCGACATGTCGAAGGCCGCGGACCGGCCGCTGAACTGGAACGTGCTCGTGCCGACCTCTGCTCGCGCCGACTACGCGTGGGAGGCGCTGAAGGCGGGCGACTACGCGGCCGCGCGCGGCGGCAAGGTGCTGGCGCTGACGGTGCCCGACACGATGAAGACGTTCCTGAGCTTTCGGTCGGGGTTCGTGCTCGACGCGCTGCCCGGCTGGGCGAAGACCATGGCATTGGCGCCGACGGAGAAGCTCGAGGCGCTGTCCGACCCGGCCGAGCGCGCGCGGCTCGCCGAAGGCGCGGCGTCACCCGAGGCGGGTCTCCTCCGCGGGCTCGCGAACTGGGCGAACATGGAGATCAACCAGACGTTCGCGCCTGAGAACGCGGGGTGCGCCGGTCGGACCGTCGGTGAGATCGCGGCCGAGCGCGGCCAGGAGCCGTTCGACACGTTGTGTGACATCGTCGTCGCCGACGGCCTCGCCACCGTCCTCTGCCCTCCCGTCGCGGGCAACGACATCGACAGCTGGGAGCTGCGCCGCGACGTCTGGCGCGACCCGCGTGCCGTCGTCGGCGCGTCCGACGCCGGCGCGCACCTCGACATGCTGTCGACGTTCAACTACTCGACCGCCATGTTGCGCGCGTGCCGCGAGCACCAGCTCATGCCGCTCGAGGAGGCGGTGTCGCTCCTGACCGACCGACAGGCCCGGCTCTACGGCATCACCGATCGCGGCCGGATCGCCGAGGGCTGGCACGCCGACCTCGTCGTGTTCGACCCCGACACCGTCGCGCCCGGACCGATCGTGTGGCGCGACGACCTGCCCGCCGGGGCGGGCCGCCTCTACGGCGACGCCGAGGGGGTCAAGCACGTCATCGTGAACGGCACCGAGATCGTGCGTGACGGAGAGCTCACCGGGGCGCTCCCCGGGACCGTGCTGCGCAGCGGCCGCGACACCGAGACGGTCACGGCCGGCTGACGATCAGGTCGGCCGCCCTACGACGGCGGCTTGGGCATCTCCGGCAAGCCCAGCTTGCGGTGGTCCCACGAGACGTACCGTTCGACGTCGATCTTCACGCAGACGCGCTTGTTGATCATCACGTCGACCATCGACTTCATGTCGTCGGTGTACTCCTGGCCGGCGGTGCGAGCGACGAGGCTCTTGCCCATCTCGAAGACTCGGTCGTAGTCCTCGATGATCTCCGCGGTGCCGACCAGCTCGACGCCACGCAGCTGGTCGTAGGAATCGCCCTCTTCGATCAGACACGTGATGCGAGGGTCGCGGCGAAGGTTCTGCACCTTCTGGCTCTTCGCCTTCGTCTCCAGCGCAGGCGCGCCCTCGAGGAAGCCGTACCACATCGCGACCAGATGGATCGTCCCGTCGTGGTTGTACGTCGCGCAGCTCATCGTGTGCCAGCCGTGGAGGAAGTCGTCGACCTCCTCGGGCGTCATCTTGATGAGGTCGCGCTGCTTGACGCCCTGTCCGAACGGCTGCTTCGGGTCGCTCTCGCTCATGCCGTCACTCCCGGGAGGTCGGGGCGCACCGTCACGCGGTGACGCCCAAGATGTCGGGGCGCACCGTCACGCGGTGACGCCCATGTCGATCGGCAGGATCACGCCGGTGATGTAGCCGGCTTCCTCGGAGGCCAGGTACGCGATCGTCGACGCCACCATCTCCGGGGTGCCCATCTTCCCCGTCGGTGGCATCATCTTGAGGTACTCCTTGACGTCACTGCCCTCGACGAAGCCGAAGTCCCTCGTGATCGGCGTGTCGATGCCGGCGGGCGCGACGGCGTTCACCCGTACACCCCGACGGTTGTACTCGACGGCCATCGCCTTCGTCATCAGTGAGACCGCGCCCTTCGACGCGCAGTACGCCGCGCTGTACGGCTGGCCGAAGATCCCTGCGCTCGACGAGATGTTGACGATGCAGCCGTGCTGCTCGAGCAGGTGCGGCAGGCACGCACGCGAGACGGCGAACGTGCCGACGACGTTGACCGCGAGGATGTGCTCGAACTGGTCCACGGGTTGGTCCTCGCTGCGCGCGAACGTGCCGATGCCCGCGATGTTGCAGCAGATCCTCGGCGGGCCGAGGGTCTCGACGATCACGGCGATCGCCTGATCGACAGCGTCGGCATCGGTGACGTCGAGCTGCCAGCCCCGGGCGCGTCCGCCCGCCTCGGTGATCGCCTGCGCGGTGGCCGACGCGCCGCTCTCGTCGATGTCGAGGCAGGCGACGACTCCGCCCTCGTCGCCGAATCGGGCTGCCGTCGCGCGACCGATGCCCGATGCGGCACCCGTCACGACCACCACGCGATCGTCGAAGCGACTCATCGAGTGAGGACCCTATCCCCGACCCTCTGGACCGCCGTCCCCGAGATGACGACGCGCCGGTGACGAGCGCGAGGCGGCGCGCGATCGGGCCGGCGCCCCCCACCCCGCTACTTGACGACGATCGGGTTGACCGGGCTGCCGACGGCACCGGTCACCGGCATCGGGGACGCGTCGAGGAAGAACGAGTAGCGACCGTCGTCGGCGCACGCCTCGGCCAGGTCCTCGAGGTTCCAGTTCTGGCCCTGGGTCATGCCCATGTCGACGAGGTGGAGGAGGTGCACGGGCAGCATCGCGTCCTCGCGCTCGCACGGGTACACCTCGAACGTGATGTTGTCGGTCGCCACCGCGGCCACGTCGTGCGAGCGGAACCACTCCACCGTCTGCAGCGACGGTCCCGGTGCGGGGACGCCGTAGCGCTCGCGGTCGCCCTCGAGGAACCACTTGATGTGGCCGGTCCGCAGCAGCACGATGTCGCCCGCCCGCACGTCGACCCTGCCCGCCTCGCAGGCGGCGTCGAGGTCGGCTGCGGTGAGCGCCTGCCCGCCTTCGACGCGGTCGACGCCCATCGCCTTCGGCACGTCCAGCAGCACGCCGCGCCCGACGATGGTGCGCACCTTGTCGATGCCCATCCTCGCCGCGCCGGCCTCGGTGATGACGCTCGAGTCGACGCCGTTGTAGAGCTTGCCCTCGTAGCTGACGTGCGCGAGCGCGTCCCAGTGCGTCGCCGACTGCAACCCCATCGCGATCTTGTCGTCGCTCGTCGTGAACTGCGACGGGTCACCCGTGAGCGGCGTGTCGACCATGATCATCTCGTGCACCGGGTTGTCGCGGCCCGGGATCGCGCCGGTCTGTGGGCCCTGCTCGTCCATCGGGATCCCGAGCGCGAGCCGCCGACCGCTCTTGATCTCCTGGGCCGCTGACCGCACCACGTCGTCGGTGATCAGGTTGAGCGTGCCGAGCTCGTCGTCGTCGCCCCACCGGCCCCAGTTGCGGACCTTCGCGCCGAGCTCCTTCACGTCCTCGGGCAGTCCCATCTCATCCCCCTCCGAAGCGCTCTCGATCGACGTGCACCCACGTTCCCCGCGCGACGGCGATCGGCTCGTCGCCCGCGTGGAGCACCGCGATGGCCTGCGCGACCCGGTCGGTGCGCTCGGCCAGCCAGCTCATGATCACGTGCCGCGTGCCGACGCGCGGGCGGACCCTGATCTCCGCGGCCATCGTGCCGAGGACGACGGCCTGACCGTCGGCGAGGGTCGGGACCACGGGCGCGGACGTCGGGCAGTCGAGTGCCGCCCACACGAACACCTCGTCCACCGCGCCACCGTCGTCATCGGACCCGAGGGACGCGTCGGGCGTCCAGGTCGCCGCGTACACGCCGTCGCGCCCGGGGACCGGGCCCGCGAAGATCCGCAGCGCGTCGCCGGGTTCGCGTTCGGGCCCACAGCCGAAGCACCGGGGGAACGGGTGCGCGCCCGGCGTCGTCGCCCACTCGAGGCCGCCGACCGTGCCGGCGTCGGCCCCGTCGTCCCCGACCCGCGGCGGCAGCTCGACCTCGAGCGCGCCGATCGGCCGTCCCTCGGCGACGACGTCTTCGCCGTCGCGCAGCTCCACGCCCTCAGCGGTGCGCACCCTCGTGAGGGAGCGCTCGAGCGGGGGCGGGCGCCGCAGGCGCACCTCGGCCGGGTTGCCCAGGACCGCGGCCACGAGGCCGCACGTGTAGCCGCCCTGTCCCGAGTCGTCGGGGCCACGGAACCGTCGCTCGATGGCGACGGGGTCGGTCGCGCTCACGGCGTCGAGATGTCCAGCACCCCGCGTGCGAGCTTGCCCTCGTGCAGGTCATGCACGGCGCTCTCCCAGTCGTCGAAGGCGTAGCGTTCGCTGACCAGCTCGTCGAGCTTGATGAGCCCCCGCTGGTACGCGTCGACGATGAGCGGGATGTCCCAGTGCGGTCGGTGCGAGCCGGCGCGCGAGCCGGTGAGCGTGCGCTCGACGTGGGTGAAGTTCGTGATGCGGGCGTCGACGGTCGCCGTCGGGGCGGGCACACCGACGGCGACGGCGTGGCCGCCCCAGTCGAGCATCTCGAGGCACTGGCCGAGGATCGCCGGGTGGCCGACGCAGTCGAACGCGTAGTCGACGCCACCCTCGCCGAACGAGCCGACGACGTTGGCGATCTCGGTGGGGAACCACTCCCGCACCTGCGCGACGACGTCGACGCCGTCACCTGCCACGATGAAGTCGGTGGCACCGAACGCGCGGGCCGCCCGCTCCTTGTCGGCCACCGTGTCGACCGCGATGATCCGCGCCGCCCCCTTCACCTTCGCGGCCTGGATCACGTTGAGGCCCACGCCGCCGACGCCGAACACGACGCACGTGTCGCCGAGGCCGAGCTCGGTGCGGTTCCACACCGAGCCGATGCCCGTCAGCACACCGCAGCCGATGAGGCAGGCGACGGACAGGTCGATGTCGGGGTCGATCTTGACGCACTGCACGGACTGCACGACCGTGTGCTCCGACAGGCACGAGGTGGCGGCGAAGTTCCACGCCGCTTCGCCGGCGACGGTGAAGGGCTGGCTCGCGTTGGCGATGCTCTTGCGGCAGTAGGCGGGGCGGCCGGTCTCGCACCACTTGCACGCGCCGCAGAACGCCAGTGTGTGCAGCACCACGTGGTCACCCGGCGCGACGTTGGTGACGGCCTCGCCGACGGCGTCGACCACGCCCGCGCCCTCGTGGCCGAGCACGGCCGGGGGCGGCCACGGGATCGTCCCGTCGAGGACGCTCAGGTCGCTGTGGCACAGCCCGGCGTTGGTGACCCGCACCTCGACCTCGGTAGGCCCGGGCGGGCGCACGTCGACGTCGCCGCGGATCGCCGCCTTCTCCCCGTCGTACACCAGCGCTTTCATGCAGTTCCTCCCGACCTGCGTCTCTCACCCCGGAATGCGCGGGTGACGGACGCAACCAAAGAGCGGGTCACCCGGGCCAGATGATGCTCTGGATCTCGGTGTAGGCATAGAGGCCGTAGTCGCCGCCGTCGCGGCCGACGCCGCTCATCTTGAAGCCGCCGAACGGGGCCTCGTGGTTGCGCTGGGCGGTGTTGATGCCGACGTGCCCGCACTCGAGCTGCTGGCCGATGCCGTACGCCTTCGCGGTGTCCTCGGAGAAGACGTAGTCGTAGAGCCCGTAGTCAGAATCGTTGGCGATCGCGATCGCCTCGTCGTCGTCGTCGTAGGGCACGACCACGATGACCGGGCCGAAGATCTCCTCGCGCACCGCGGTCATGTCGTTGGTGCAGCTCGCGAGCAGCGTCGGTCCGACGTAGAAGCCCGTGTCGATGCCGTCAGGGTCGCGCCCGTCGACGAGGAGCTCGGCCCCTTCGTCGGCGCCGGACTGGACGTATCCGGCGATGCGGTCGCGATGCTGACCCGAGATGACCGGCCCGACGACGGTGTCCTCGGCTTCGGGGGGCCCGAGCTTCAGCGTGGGTGCCGCGCCCTGCAGCGCACCGATCAGCGCGTCGTAGACCTTGCGGTGCACGATCGCCCGCGTCGGCGCGGTGCAGATCTGCCCCGAGTGGAAGCCCCACACGCTGGCCAGGCCGGCGACGGCCTTCCCGATGTCGGCGTCCTCGCACACGATGCACGCGCCCTTGCCGCCCAGCTCGAGCAGCAGCCGCTTCATCGTCGCGCCGCCCGCCTCGAAGATGCGCGCGCCCACGGCCGTCGATCCCGTGAACGAGATCATGTCGACGTCCTTCGACCGGACGAGTACCTCCCCCACCTCCGGCGCCGACCCGGTGATGACGTTGACGACGCCCGGCGGGAAGCCGACCGACTCGCAGATCTGCGCGAACTCGATGATCGCGAGCGGGTCCTGGGGCGCGGGCTTCATCACGATCGTGTTGCCGGTTGCCAGCGCCGGCCCGACCTTCCCCGCCATGTTGACGAGCGGGAAGTTGTACGGCGAGATGCACGCCACGACACCGACCGGCTGACGGAGCACCTGCCCACCGATCACGCCGCCGGCCGCGAGGGGCGTCGTGGGCATGATCGACGGCGGCAGTGCCTCGCTGATGTCTTGCAGCGCTCCCTTCGCGTAGCGCTCGAACCGCGCGACGGCTTGCGGAACCTGGAGCGACGACCCCACCTTCAGCGTCGCGCCCGTCTCGGCCATGATCAGCGGCAGCAGCGCGTCGTTGCGCGCGCGCACCTCGACCGCGAGCTGCGAGAGCAGGTTCGCCCGCTCCTCGGGCGACGTGCGCTTCCACGCCGGGAGCGCGTCCCTCGCCGCTCGCGCCGCGGCCTCGGCGTCTGCGACCGACGACTCGGGCGCCTCGTCGATGACCGTCTCGGTGGCCGGGTTCACGATGCCGTAGGCGCCGGCGCCCCCGTCGACCCACGAGCCGCCGATCAGGTTGCGATAGGGGGTTCCCGTCAGTGTGGGCATGCGAGACGGGAACGTACCTCACGATCGGCTCGCTCTCTGCAGGCGAGGATGCACGCCCTGTCGCCGTTCGCTCGCCCTTCGCTCAGGCGCCGGCGGGGATCCCGACGGTGCTCGTGTCCCGTCCCGATCGCAGGACGGTGCCCGGGAGGTCGCCGGTGGCGTCACCGTCGCGGACGATCTCTCGCCCGTTCACGAAGACGCGCGAGATGCCCCGCGCGGCGGCGAACAGCCGCGCCGTGCCGCCGGGCAGGTCGTTGACGAGGCTCACGTCCTCCATGTCGACGGCGTCGGGGTCGAGCAGCACGAGATCGGCGTGGGCGCCCGCGGCGACCACCCCGCGGTCGCGCAGCCCGAACAACGAGGCCGGCGCCTGCGTGATCATCTGCACCGCCCGCTCGAGCGGCACGAGCTGCCGGCCCCGCAGGCAGTCGGCCAAGAACCGCGTGGTGTAGGGCGCTCCGCACATGCGGTCGAGGTGCGCGCCGGCATCGGACCCGCCGAGCATCACGTCGTCGCGCGCCCACGCCTCCTTGCGCAGCTCCCACGACGCCGGGTCGCTGTCGGACGGGAGCGGCCACAGGATCGTGCGCAGGTCGTCCTCGAGCACGACGTCGACGAGCGTGTCGAAGGGCGCCCGGCCGCGCTCCTTCGCGAGATCCTCGATGCGCCGGTTCTTCAAGCCCTCGTTGGCCTCCGAGAACGTGTCACCGACCATGTAGCGACCCCAGTCGGTGAGGCGCGCGAAGACTCCCGCGTCGGGCGACGCGGCGCGCTCGACCATGTGCTCGCGGACGATCGGGTCGCGCAGCTTCGCCATGCGCTCCGGCACGGGCAGGCTCATGACCTCCGACCAGTCGGGCAGCATGAACAGCGCGCAGTAGCTGAGGAAGCTCATGTTCATCTCGACGAGCACGGGCATCGTCAGCGCGACCGACCGCCCACCCCGCGCCGCCGCCGCCTCGTTGGCCGCGAGCTGCTCGCGGTAGCGCTCCGGCTCCTTCGAGTCGATCGTCAGCACGTTCCAGTTGAGCGGGCGTCGCGCCGCGAGCGTCATGTCGCCCATCAGCTCGACCTCGTCGGGCCGGAACCCGCGCAGGCACCCGTCGGTCACGTACTCGAGGGTCGTGCCCTCGTGGTCGCGCACGGCGCCGCACAGCGCGAGCACCTCGTCGCGCGACGCCCAGCGCGACGGCACCGGCTCGCCCTCGCCGTCGGAGTGCGTGAACGACAGGGTCGTCGAGAAGCCCAGCCCGCCGGCGCCGAGCGCGTCGTGGAGCAGCCGGGTCATCGCCTCGATCTGCTCTCCGGATGCCTCGTGACCTGTCGCCGCCGGCCCCATCACCGCACGGCGGAGCGCGCAGTGGCCGACGAGGAACGCGGCGTTCACGCCGATGTTGCCCTCGAGCGCGTCGAGGTACTGCGGGAAGGTCTGCCAGCTCCAGGGCACGCCCTGCTCGAGTGCGGCGAGAGGCATGCCCTCGACCTTCACCATCATGCGGCGCAGGTAGTCGGCGCCGTCGTCATCGGTGAGGGGCGCGAGCGTGAACCCGCAGTTGCCGCCCACGACGCTGGTGACACCGTGCAGGCTCGACGAGAGCGCGCCCGGGTCCCAGAACAGCTGCGCGTCGTAGTGGGTGTGGGGGTCGACGAACCCCGGCGTGAGGACGAGCCCGTCGGCGTCGATCTCGGTCGTCGCGGCCTCGTCGGTCTCCCCGACGACGACGACCCGACCGTCCCGTACGCCCACGTCTCGCCGCCGCGCCGGAGCGCCCGTGCCGTCGACGACGTTCGCGCCCCGGATCAGCAGATCGAGCATGCGACGAGTCTCCCATGCCGCGAACGGGCCCCGACAAGCCCGAGGAGATGCCGCGGCTGCCGACCGGTAGGGTCGTCGGCGCCGTCGTGTCGCACCCGAGGGGTCACGTGATCATGCACCGCAGCCCGCCGCGGCGTCTGGTCGCGGTGGCGACCCTCGCCGCTGTGTGCGGGGCGTCGGCGCTGCTCCTCTCGGGCGCGCTCCCTGCGAGCGCCGGACCCACCCGGGGCAACGCCGACGGCGCGCTCGTGATCGGCCACCTTGCACCCGAGACCGGCGAGCTCGCCCCGATCCTGGACTCGCTGCGGGTGCCGGTACAGCTCGCCGTCGAGGAGATCAACTCGGCCGGCGGCGTGAACGGGCAGCCGGCCCTGTTCGCCCCCGGTGACGAGGGGACCGACGCCGGCACCGCCCGCCAGACCGTCGCGATGATGCTCGAGAACGGAGCCGACGCGATCGTCGGCCCGGCGTCCTCGAGCACCGCGCTCGCGATCCTCGACACCACCAAGGACCGCGCGCTCGTGTGCTCGGGGACCAACAGCGCCGAGGCGCTGACCAAGCAAGGGCCGCGCCGCTCGGGTGGGCTGTACTTCCGCACCGCACCGCCCGATCGCCTGCAGGGCCGGGCGCTCGCCGAGCAGATCCTGGCCGCGGGCCACCGCCGGGTCGCGGTCGTCGCTCGGGACGATCGCTTCGGCAGCTCGCTCGCCGGCTCGCTCGTGCGGTCGCTGCGCGAGGGCGGCGCCAAGGTCCCCGTCGTGGTGCGGTACGACCCCGACAGCACCGACCTGACCGCGGAGGTGCAGCAGGCACTCGACGCGACGCCGCAGGCCGTCGCGGTCATCGGGCAGCTCGACGACGGCGCCGCGGTGGTCCGGGCGCTGGTCGGCGAGGGCGCCGGGCCCCAGGAGCTGGCGACCTACGGCAGCGACGCGCTGTACTCGGCGCGCTTCGCCGAGCTCGTCGACCCGCAGAACCCGGTCGTGGTCGCAGGGCTCTCGGGCACCGCACCTGCTGCTGCGCCGGCCGGCATCACGAGCCCGTTCCACGACGCGCTCGCGGTCGCGGGCATCGACCCGGTGTTCTCGGCGCACTCCTACGACTGCACGATCCTGACCGCGCTCGCCGCGGTCACGGCGAAGTCCGACGACCCGAAGCGCATGGCGAAGGTGTTCGCATCGAACCTGAAGGGCGCGAACGACTGCAACACGTTCGCGGCGTGTCGCGACCTGCTCGTGGCCGGCGAGACGATCCACTGGCGCGGCGCGTCGTCGACGTTCGACCACTTCGGCAGGTTCGAGCCCACCGAGGGCGTGTACCAGCCCTGGAGCTACGACGCCGACGGCACGCCCCGCGACGGCGACCCCTCGACCCAGATCACGGTCAGCTGGTCAAGCGCCTGATCACGATCGCCTGAAGCGCGTGCCGAGCACACCCGGCGTCAGCCGGTGAAGGTGGGGGCCAGCTCGGCGCCTGGAACGATGCCGCACGAGACCTCGCCCACGACCATGTCCAGCGAGCTGCCGAACTGCGTCGGCCCGTCCGCCGGGATGAACTCGATCAGGAGCTCGGCCCGGAGACCGACGACGGTGATGTCGTTGGCGCCGACGGTCTGCTCGTTCGCCACGATCCGGGCCACCTGGTGGATCTCGCCACCGCCCACCGGGATCGACTCGTCGAAGTCGACCAGCACGCTGTTGGGATCGGGCAGCTCGGGGATCGGCCCCTCGAACGTCTCGCCTTCGACCACACGCGTCGAGCCGACAGGCCCGCCGGGCAGATCGGACCGACAGTCCACCTCGACGAGCTCCGCCACGAGGAGGAGGTCCTCCAACCGGTCGGGGTTGACGTCGGCGATGCTCGCCGTGCTCGCCGCGTACCCCGTTCGGCCCAACGCGCCCGCCGTGCTCACGTCGAGGGCGCCGGCCACGGGATCGGTGTTGAGTCCCGAGAGCGCCAGCGAGGCCAGCGAGTCGGTGAAGGGCCCGCCGCCCTCGGGCGGCAGCGTCACGGTCGGGGCCGGGCCCGCGGTGGAGGTCTGCACGACCTGGGCGTCCACGCCGTCCCCGGTGATCCCGGCGTCGGCGAGCGCGGCGTCGATCGCGGCCGCGTCACCCGCCTGGATCGCCTCGAGCAGTGCCCCCAGGTCGGCGCCGTTCGTCTGATCCTGGGTCTCGGCGAACATGCCGGTGGCGTGACCACTGACCGCCACGACGGTCGGCGGGGGGGGTGGTGGTGGCGGGGGCGGCGGTGGAGCTTCCAGGCCAGCACTTCCGGGCACCGCGCTCAGGCCGATCGCGAGCGCGGCGATCGCGCCGGCCGCGAGGCTCGTCCGAAACCGTGACGACATGTCCGCTCCCTGCTCGCGGCGACCGAGGCCGCCGCGGCTCCGCACCGCTGGTTCCGCGCGAACCTAGCCGCGCCGACGGCACGCCCCGCGACGGCGACCCCTCGACCCAGATCACGGTCAGCTGAGCGCAGCCGCCCGCTCGCGCAGCTCGTACTTGAGCACCTTGCCACTGGCGTTGAGGGGCAGCTCGTCGACGACCTCGACCAGGCGGGGCACCTTGTAGTTGGCCATGTGCTCGCGTGCCCAGGCGACGACGTCGGCGGGGTCGACGGTGGCGCCGGGGCGGGGCACGACGAACGCGACGCCGACCTCGCCCATGCGGTCGTCGGGGACGCCGACGACCGCGGCCTGGCTGAGCTGGTCGTTGCCGAGCAGGAGGCTCTCGATCTCGGCCGGGTAGGCGTTGAAGCCCCCGACGATGAACATGTCCTTCTTGCGGTCCGTGATGCGCACGTAGCCGCGCTCGTCCATCACGCCGATGTCGCCGGTGTGCAACCACCCGTCCGCGTCGATCGTCGCGGCTGTCTCCTCGGGCTCGTCGAAGTAGCCCTGCATCACGTGGTAGCCGCGGGTCACGACCTCCCCCGGCTCGCCACGCGGCACCTCGGCGCCGTCGTCGTCGACGACGCGCAGCTCGGTGTCGGGGATGGCCCGGCCCGACCACTGCGCGATCGTCTCGGGATCGTCGTCGTGGCGGCACATCGCGGTGGTGCCGGTCGACTCGGTGAGCCCGTATCCGGTGATGATCGTCTCGAACGTCATCTCGTCGCGCAGGCGCTCGACGAGCGTCACGGGGACGGCCGCGGCGCCGGTCACCGTGAGCCGAAGGGACGAGAGGTCGTAGCGGTCGCGGTCGGGGAAGTCGAGGATGCCCTGGAGCAGCGTCGGCGGCCCGGGCAGCACCGTGATGCGCTCCGTGGCCACCATCTCGAGCACGCTCGGCACGTCGAACACCGCGAACGGCACGATCGTGGCGCCGCGCAGGATGCACGACATCCACCCGGCCTTGTACCCGAAGGCGTGGAAGAACGGGTTGACGATGAGGTAGCGGTCGCCCTCGCGCAGACCGATGACGTCGGTCCAGGCCTCGTAGACGCGCACCGACTGGCCGTGCGTGACCATGACGCCCTTGGGACTGCCGGTCGTGCCCGACGTGAAGATCAGGTCGGACAGCGTGTCCGGGCTCACCGCCTCGATGCGCGCGCTCGCGTCGGGCTCCGACACGGTCTCGCCGCCGGCCACGTGGTCGTCCCAGCCGATCGTCCCCTCGGGAGCGTCGCCGCGCAGCACGACGATCTGCTCGAGGCCGGGGAGATCGGCTTCGGCCGCCCGCAGCATCGCGACGTAGTCGGTGTCGAGGAAGTCGGTGACGGTGAACAGCATGCGAGCGCGCGACTTGCCGAGGACGTACGCGGCCTCGGCACCCTTGAAGCGGGTGTTGAGCGGTACCAGCACTCCACCCGCACCGAGGATGCCGAGCGCGGCTCGGATCCACTGGTGCATGTTGGGCGCCCAGATCGAGGCGCGGTCGCCGGGTTGGAGCCCGGCAGCGATCGCGGCCCGCGTGGAGGCGACCATGGCCTCCTCGAGGCCCCCGAAGTCGAGGCGGACCGCGCCGTCCTCGTCGACCAGCGCCTCGCGGTCGCCGAACTCGCGTGCCCCACGCCGCACGAGACCCGGGATCGTCAGCCCGGCAAGATCGGAGCCCACGGCCGGGAGGCTACCGAGGCCCACTGACTCCTGACGCCCCGTCAGGTGCCCCGCTAGCCTCCCGCGCCGTGCCCCTGGATCCTGCGGCCGAACCGATCATCGAGCTGATGGAGTCGGTCTTCCCGCGCATCAGCGGGCCCGGCACGGACGCGGCCGAGGTGCGCGCCCAGTCCGACGCCATGCCGAAGATCGACCCCACCGAGGAGATGGGCTCGGTCGAGGACCGCTCGATCCCCGGACCCGCGGGCGACATCCCCGTCCGGATCTACCACCCCGCGCGCGGCGAAGCCGCGGCGCCCGACGCCGGCCCGAAGCCGGGTGTCGTGTACCTCCACGGTGGGGGCTGGGTGATCTGCGGGCTCGACAGCCACGACAACGCGTGCCGCCGGATCGCCAACGAGCTCGGCGCCGTCGTCGTGTCGGTCGACTACCGGCTCGCCCCGGAGCACAAGTACCCCGCGGCCGCCGACGACGCCTGGGCGGCGCTGTCCTGGACGGCCGAGCACGTCGACGAGCTGGGCATCGACCCGGAGCGGCTCACCGTCGCGGGCGACAGCGCGGGCGGGAACCTCACCGCGGTCGTGGCTCAGCGAGCTCGCGATCGCGGCGGCCCATCCCTGGCGTTCCAGCTCCTGATCTACCCGGTGATCGACTCGTCGGGGACACGCAGCGAGCACCGGTCCAAGACCGAGAATGCGACCGGCTACTTCCTGACGACCGCGCAGATGGAGTGGTACCGGGAGCAGTACCTCCCCCACGAGGAGGCGGGCGAGCACCCGGACGTGTCGCCGCACCTCGCCGAGTCGCTCGAGGGTCTGCCCCCCACGTGCATCGTCACCGCGGAGATGGACCCGCTGCGCGACGAGGCCGAGCACTATGGCGCGCTCCTGGCCGAGGCCGGCGTCCCGGTCGTCCTGTACCGAGCGCCGGGGATGTTCCACGGGTTCTTCAACATGGACGCCGCGCTCGATGGCGCCAAGCACGCCCAGCGCGTCGCCTTCGACGCGATGCGCGCGCACCTCTCGGGCCAGGGGCGCGAGCGATGACGACGATCGTCCCGTCGGATCGGCTCGTCTACGGGATGCAGCTCCAGATCCAGGCGAAGTCGAAGACGTTCGTCGAGGACTGGGAGGCCGACGCCGGCGCGGACGAGCTGCGTCAGCTCGTGCAAAAGGCCGACGAGACCGGCTTCTTCTACGTGGCGGTGTGCGACCACCTCGCAGTGCCGAAGCCGCTCGACGCGCACATGCGGACCACGTGGTTCGACACGGTCGCGACGCTCGCGTGGATCGCAGCGCTCACCGAGAACGTGCGCGTCCTGTCGCACGTGTACGTGATGAGCTACCGCCACCCGCTGCACACCGCGAAGTCGTTCATGACCCTCGACGAGCTGTCGGGCGGGCGTGCCATCCTCGGCGTCGGCGCCGGGCACCTCGAGGGCGAGTTCGCGCTGTTGGGCTTCGACTTCGCCGAACGAGGCCGAGTGACCGACGACGCCATCGACGTGGTCCGCGCCGCGCTCACCGACGAGTACCCCGACATCGACTCGCCGCGGTACGGGCACATCAAGGACGCGGGGGTGGCACCGCGCCCGGTGCAGGCACACCTGCCGATCTGGGTCGGCGGCTCGTCGAAGGCAGCGCTGCGGCGCGCCGCGGTCAAGGGCGACGGGTGGCTCCCCCAGGGCACCCCCCGCGACGAGATGCCCGATCAGATCGCGTTCTTGCTCGAGGAGCGCAAGCGCGCCGTCGGCGACGAGCCCATCGACCTGGGCACGATCACCGAGTTCCTCTATGTCGGCGACCCTGGGTGGGACGTGGGCGACCAGACGCTCGCGGGCTCATCCGACATGATCGCCGAGAAGCTCAACGAGTTCGGGTCGATGGGCGTCAGCCACCTCCAGGTGCGCTTCCGCAACCGGTCGCTCCAGGAGCTCCTCGACCAGCTGGACGCCTTCCACCGCGACGTCGCCCCGCACCTGCAGCGCTGACTCATGGGTGACGCGGGGCTGGTCGTCGACGCGGACGGGCACGTCATGGAGCCCGAGGACTGCTGGTCGGCGCGGATGGACGCCGACCGCTGGGGCGACTGGATCCCCCGCAAGGTCACCGAGGACGAGTGCTACGAGACCATCTGGACGGGTGGGGTCGTCCGCGGTGGCGGCCGCGAGCTGCACGACCAGATGGCCGCCGCGGTCGGACTGACGCCCCAGCAGCTCTACGACCTCATGGCATCGCTACGTGTCCCGGGCGGTCACGACCCCGACGCGCGCGTCGCCGACCTCGATGCCGACAGGATCGACGCCGCCGTCGTGTACCCGTCGCAGGGCATGTTCTTCGGCCCGTGCGACCCGATCCCGGCGCTGCACGACATCGACTTCGTCGCCGACTGCCAGCGCGCGTACAACGACTGGGTTGCCGACTTCTGCGCGCCGCATCCGACGCGCCTGTTCGGCGTCGCCGCCGTGCCGCTCCAGGACGTCGACCGCGCGATCACCGAGGCGCAGCGCGCGTGCGGCGAGCGGGGCCTCGTCGCCGTCTTCCTCCGCCCGTCGTCGTACCTCACGGACGGTGACGGACGCGAGCTGCCCCTGCATCATCGGGCGTACGACCCGTTCTGGGCCGCGATGCAGGAGCTGGCCGTGCCCGTGGCGTTCCACCCCGGCGTGCACGTCGACACGCCGGGGGCATGCCGGAAGTTCGGGCTCGTCGCCGAGTCGGAGAACATGTCGGTCACGAACATGGCGACGGACGAGCTGCACGGTGGCTCGGCGCTCGGGCAGGCCGTCGGCAACGCCGTCGACATGATCGTGACGATGGGCCGGCTGCTCATGGGCGGCGTCTGCGAGCGCTTCCCCGACCTCAAGCTGGTGTTCCTGGAGTCGGGCGGGGGGTGGGTGCCGACGCAGCTCGAGCGCATGGACGAGCAGGTCGAGGCGTTCCCGCTCGAGCGGCGCAGGCTGTCGCTGCTCCCGAGCGAGTACTTCAAGCGCCAGTGCTGGGTCTGCTTCGAGGCCGAGGAGTGGAACCTGGCGGCGTGCGCGGACTTCCTCGGCGCCGATCGGCTGCTGTGGGCGACCGACTACCCGCACCCCGAGTACCACGCGGGCGTGGTCGACGAGCTGCGCGAGCACCTCGCGCCCCTCGACGAGGGCGCGCGGCGCAAGATCCTGGGTGAGAACGCCGTCGCCCTGTACGACCTGGCGCTCTGACGGTGCCCGAACCCCCGGCCGAGGCGGTCGACGAGGTCGCACCCGACCTTGCCCGGATGCGGCGAGAGCGCCACGCCCGCCTCGTCGACGGGATGGCCGACGCCGGGATCGAGGCGCTGGTGCTGCTCGGGCAGTCGAACGTCGGCTACGCGACGGGCGCGCGGGTCCCGGCGGCCGACCAAGCGCGGGCGATCCACCGGCGGTCGGTCGCGCTGGTCACCGGTGACGGTGCGCAACCGCACCTCTGGACGTGGTTTCCCGAGGGTGCGCCAACGGACCTGCCGCGCGACCACGTGCACCACGGCCTCGCGCTCGACCTCGACGCCGACGCCGGCGCGCTGCTCGACGTGGTGGACGGCGTCGTCACCGGCGACGCCTCGCTCGCGGTCGACGAGCTCACGATGCCGCTGCGCGCCGAGCTGCGAGCGCGCGCGCGGCCCTACACCGACGGTGGCCCGGCGATCGGCGCGGCGAAGGCATGCAAGACGGCCGACGAGCTGGTGTGCATCCGGCGTGCGCAGGCGATCAACGAGGAGGCGATCGCCGCGCTCGCGCCGACGGTCACCGAGGGGACGCGGGGCACCGAGCTCACCGGCGCGTTCCTCCGCCATGCCTTCGAGCTGGGCGCGAGCGCCAACAACGTCGATCCGATCTGGCAGGTGATGCCGGCGTCGATCGCGGACGGCCCCACGAGCGTCACCGGCGACCTCGTGTTCCCGACGGTCACCACCGACCGGCCTTTCGAGCGCGGCGACGTGATCTGGGTCGACAACGGCCTCGCGTACGAGGGCTACATGTCCGACTACGGGCACACGTGGGTGGTCGACGCCGAGCCCGACGCCGGACTACGGGAGCAGTGCCGTCGCTGGCGTGAGGTCGTCGACGCCACGCTCGACGAGACGCGGCCCGGCGCCACCGCCCGCGACCTGACGGCGGCGGCCATGGAGGCCGCCGGCGGCACGCGTCCCTGGCTCCCCCACCTCTACCTTGCCCACGGCACCGGCACCGAGAGCGCCGAGCCGCCGTTCGTCGGGACCGACCTCGGCGACGCGTTCGACGAGAGCGTCGTGCTCGAGACCGGGATGGTCCTCGTCCTCGAACCGGTCGCCTGGGACGACGGGCACCGCGGGTTTCGCGCCGAGCAGATCGTCACCGTGACCGACGACGGCTGGCGCTCGCTGTCGCAGCTGACGTGGGACGGCTGGGAATGACGACGGCAGCGCGACGAGCGCGCGTCGTCGACCGCATGAACGATGCGGGCATCGACGTGCTGGTCCTCGGTCGCGAGGCGAACGCGCGCTACGTGTCGGGCGCCGACCGTCTCTGGCTCGCGGGCACGCGGCCGTTCGCACCGGGATGCGTGCTGCCTGCCGCGACCGGCGAGGTGCATCTCCTCTCGATCACCGACGACGGGCTCCCTCCCGACATCGGCGCCGACCACCTCTTCCCGATCTCGTGGAACCCGATGAACATCCTCGACGCGCTGGCCGCGATCCGGGGCGTCGCCGGCGCGACGTTGATCGGCGTCGACGGGATGACCCCGCTCTTCGAGCAGCTCCTCGGCGCGACCCTCCCCGACGCCGCGCTCGTCGACGCCGAGGCGCTGCTGCGCGAGCTGCGACGGGTGAAGGAACCCGACGAGGTCGACGCGATCGGTGCCGCAGTGCGCGCGGCGGAGGACGCGCTCACGCAGACCGCAGGCGAGCTGCGTGCCGGCGTGCGCGAGATCGACCTGAAGGCCCGCTTCGAGGAGCACATGACCCGCACGCGCCTCACCGCCCCCGCGTTCGAGGGCACGTTCTGCGTCGCCGAGGCGGGCGCGCCGCCCCGGACGTTCGTGACCGACAGGGCCGTGCGCGACGGTGACCGCATCCACGTGCGAGCCGGGGTCATGCTCGACGGGTTCGAGGGGCTCGTCACCCGCACGCTCGTGTGTGACGGCGACCCGGTGCGTGCGCCCGGGCTCGACGACGCCGTCGCCCGGTGCCGCGTCGGGGCGCGCGTCGGCGACCTCCGCTCCGCCGGCATCGGAGTCGAGGGGACGGGTCTCGGTCACGAGGAGCTCGGGGCCGACGGTGTGCTCCTCGCGGGCATGACCGTCGCCGTCGAGGTGCTCGACGACGGAGTCCTGGACGGAGCCGTCGTGCTCCTGAGAGCGGAGGGGCCGCAGCGCTTGTCGACCTGAGGTGCTCGAAGCCGCTTGACCTCGAGTCAGGTTGAAGTCGTACGTTGCCGTCGATGGCCGACCCCGAGGTGCATCCGACCCTCGACGAGTCCTCCGACGCCGACCTCGTGGACGCGGTGGCCGACGAGGTCCGCCACCCCCGCGAGGACCCGGCCGACTCGTTCGTGCTGCACGCGCCGCTCGAGCTCGCGGCGCGCACCGCCCTCCTCCCGCGTGTCCCCGCGACGCACCGCGACGCGGCGCGCGGCCGCATCCGCGACATCGCGACCAGGTACGCCTCGTTCGGCGCAGCCGTCCCCGAACCCGCACGGCGTCGCTACGACTCGCCCGCCGAAGCCGCAACCACACTGGCGGCGGCGCTCGACGCGGGTGATCTCGACGAGGTCGACGCGACGGCGTCGGCGTTCGCGCGGATCGCCACGGCGGCGGAGCTGCGCTCGCTGCTGGCCGAGCCCCTCGTGGCGCGGCTCTCCGCTGCCGCCCACGCACCGATCTTCCTCTACCAGCTGCCTCGGGTCGCACCCCGCGGCGAGCTGCCCGTCGAGCTGGTTCGACCACTGGCCCGTGAGCTCGCCCGCCAGCCGGAGTGGCGCCTGACGTGGCACGAGCGGAAGGTGCGGCGGCGGCGCCTCTCGCCGAGCGCGCTGTGGGACGCGATCGCGGCCACACCGCGCCTGGGCGCCCCCGGGAGCGAGTTCATCTACCCCGTCATGTCGCAGGTCGAGCGCAGCGGCGTCGCCGCCGACCTGCTCACCGAGCCGACCGGCGGCGTCGACGGCGCAGCCGGCACCCGGGTCTTGCTGCGCGCCGCGGCGTGGTCGATGCTGACGGAGCCACGCGACTTCGTGCCGTACGGCTGGACGCACTGCATGACGATGCCCCAGGCGGTGCTGGGCATCGCCGACGCGCTCGACGCGCGCACGGCGCTCGCGGTGGCGTCGACCCACGTCGTCGGCTTCCGCGCCGCACTCGCGCAGCGACCGCTGGTCGAGGCACCGCCACCTGACCCCGGCGTCGACCTGTCGCAGGCGATCGAAGGTGGTCCCGACCTGGCTGCGGCGGCCGCGTGGCACGCGCCGGGGCCGATGGCGGGCCGCGTCGTCACCGAGCTCGTCACCCGCGCCGCGGTGCACGGCGACGCCCACTACGCGAAGTACACGCTCGCGTGCCTCGACGCCGCGGCCGCCGACCGCGCTCGCACGCGCCTCTACCTCGCCGCCGCCGCCAAGCTCGCCGGCTACTGGGCCACGGCGACCTGACGCCCCGCCGCTCCGGTGAGTCGGCGCGGTCGGCGACCGCAGCGGTGGCTCAGCGCGCCCACTCGACGTGGGCGCGGATGGCGTTGCCGGTGGGATCGAGCCATTCCTTGGTGCGCGCGTAGGCGAGCATCGCGTCGAGCTCACCGTCCCACCCCGGACCGACCCGACCCTTCGCCATCCGGCGGACCGCGTCCACCGCGATCCACGCGTCGTCCCCTTCCAGCCTGCCGGCCGCCGCGTCGACGAGCGCGCCGAAGAGCAGTGCCCAGCTGTCACCGCCCACGACCGTGACCTGGAAGCTCTCGGTGGCGTCGGGCTCCTCGAGCGTCACGACGGGCGGCTCCTCGGCGAGATCCACCTTGAGGTACATCGTCCGGGAGCGTACGAGACACCTAGGGTTGGCGCGTGATCGGTCGGGACGCCGCCTCGCTGGACGGCAGGGTCGCGCTCGTCACGGGTGCCGCCCAGGGCATCGGCGCCGGCGCGGCACTCGCGCTCGCGGGGTTCGGCGCCGACCTCGCCATCTGCGACCGCAACGAGGACGGCATGCGTGACACCGCGGCGCAGGTAGAGGCGCTCGGTCGCCGGTGCGCCACCGGACTCCTCGACGTGCGCGACACCGAAGCCGTTGACTCCTGGGTCGCGGAGCTCGGTGGCACGTTCGACCACCTCGACGTGCTCGTCAACAACGCCGGCGGCGGCTTCTACGCCGCGTTCGTCGACACGAACCTGAAGGGCCAGCGGTCGCTCGTGGACGAGAACTTCACCAGCGTCACCAACTTCGTGCGCGCGTGCACACCCCTCATGGCTGAAGGTGCCTCGATCATCAACGTCACGTCGATCGAGGCATCGCGGGCCGCCCCCGGGTTCGGCGTGTACGCGGCGATGAAGGCAGCAGTCGAGAGCCTCACCAAGACGCTGGCGCTCGAGCTCGCGCCACGAGGGATCCGCGTCAACGTGATCGCGCCTGACGCCATCCCCACCCCCGGCGACGAGGACCTCGCGGAGGCGTCGACGCAGGGCGTGCGCGAGGCCTACGGCGCGAAGGTGCCCCTCGGCTGGGGCGAGATCGACGACTGCGCCGGGCCTGTCGTGTTCCTGGCGAGCGAGCTCTCGCGCTTCGTCACCGGCACCGTCGTGCACGTCGACGGCGGCAGCCACGCCGCGTCCGGCTGGGTGCGCCGTGACGACGGCACCTACGCGCCCTGATGTCTCGGTCGTGACGATCCCTCCCCTGGCGGAGGACGAGCTCGGCCTGCCCGGCCCGAGCATCGGGGAGCCCGTCGTCCGGGCCGGAAGGGACCCGTTCCGCGCGCTGCGCCGACGCGAGTTCCGACTCCTGTTCTCGGCCTATGCCATCGGCGATCTCGGGTTCTGGATCAGCCACATCTCACTCCAGTCGGAGATGGCACGCGTCACCGACAGCTCGTCGCTCTGGCTCGGGCTGCTCTTCTTCACGACGTTCTTGCCGATGCTCGTGTTCGCGCCCGCGGCGGGCGTGGTCGCCGACCGCGTCGACCGCAAGCACATGCTGATCGCGACGCGGGCGCTCGTTGGCCTGCTCGCCTCGATCGTCGCCGTGCTCGTGCTCGCCGACATCGAGAGCGCGGCGATGCTCGCAGCCTTCGGCTTCGGCATCGGCACGCTGTTCGCGTTCATGGCGCCCGCCCAGCAGGCCGCGACGGCCAACTCCGTGCCGACGTCGGATCTCACGAGCGCGATCTCCATCGAGAGCGCGGGAACCAACATCTCGCGCATCGCCGGCCCCGCGCTCGCCGCGCCGATCCTCGCCGCTTGGGGCGCCGGCTGGGCATTCGCCATCTACGCCGCGAGCAACGTGCTCATGCTCGTGACGCTGATACCCGTCCGGCTGCGCAGCCATCTCGACACCTCGGAGGGCGGCAGCAGCTGGGAGCGGTGGAAGGAGGGGCTCCGCCACGCGCGCTCGCGGCCCCCGGCGGTCGCCGCGCTCGTGACGATGGGCGTCTTCTCGATCTTCGGCGTGGCGCAGGTGGCGCTCTACCCGGTGTTCACGACCGACGTGCTCGGCCATCCCCGCGACGACTTCACGTACCTCGTGATCGCGTCGGGGGTCGGCGCGGTCATCGGAGCGCTGTCGACGGCGTTCCGGCGGAACGTACCGACGCTGCGGGTCGCGGCGACGTACATCCTCGTGTACGGCATCGCGGCGCTCGCGTTCGCGCTCTCGGAGTCGTGGACGCTGTCGCTGGCCCTGCTCACGATCGTCGGCTTCTGCTACTTCTCGACGACGACCTCGCTCAACACGCTGCTCCAGCACCTCGCCGATGACGACAAGCGCGGTCGGGTCATGGGGCTCTTCACGGTGACCTGGGCCGGCTTGATCCCGTTCGGCGGCATCTGGATGGGCACCGTCGCCGACGTCGGCGGCGCGCCGCTCGCGGTCGGGATCGGCGCGTCGGTCTGCGCTGCCTATGCCACGGTCGTCGTGCTGCGGCGCGCGCCGCAGCGTCAAACGGCTCCGCCGAGGTAGGCGCGGTCGAGGGCTTCGCCGACCTCCGTCGGCTTACCGACGAACTCGATCCGGCCGTGCAGCATGATCGCCGCGGTCTCGGCGACACCGAGCACCTCGTGCGCGAACTGCTCCACGATGAGGATCGACACGTGGCCCTCGGCGATGCGCTTCACGACCTCGTAGAGCTCCTCCACGATCAAGGGTGCGAGCCCCATCGAGAGCTCGTCGAGCAGCAGCACCTTCGGGTCGGTCGCGAGCGCGCGCGCCATCGAGAGCATCTGCTGCTCGCCGCCCGACAACGTGCCCGCGACCTGCTTGCGTCGCTCCTTCAGCCGCGGGAACCGCTCGAACGAACGCTCGGCCACCGTCTTGAACGGCGTGCCGCTGTAGGTCGCCATGCGGAGGTTCTCGGTGACCGTCAGGTTCGGGAAGATCCCCCGCCCTTCCGGCACCAGGCACACGCCCCGACGCGCCATCGCGTCGGCGTGAGTGCCGGTGACCTCCTCGCCCAGCAGGTGCACCGAGCCACTGGTCGGCTTGATGAGACCACTCGCGACCTTGAGCGTCGTCGACTTCCCGGCGCCGTTCGGTCCCAAGAGCGCGAACACGCTGCCCGAGGGCAGCGTGAGGTCGACGTCGTGGAGCACGTCGATGATCCCGTACGCGGCGCTCACGTCGCGGAACGCGAGCGCGTCGGCGCTCCCCGGTGCGGGCGCGGCCGGCTTCTCGCCAACGTCGGGCTTGCCCGAGCCGTCCTCGCCGGAGTCGGACTTGGTGGAGCCGGGCAACGTCACGATGGGGAGCTCCGGCTCCGCGCCGGCGGCCTTGGCCGCCTCCTCGGCCCTTCCCGCGCCCTGTGCGCCGCTGTGGTCCTTCGAGCCGAGGTAGGCCGCGCGCACGTCGGGGTTGGCCTGGATCTCGGTCGGCGAGCCCTCGGCGATGAGCCGCCCGAAGTCGAGCACGTGGATGTGGTCGCACGCACCCATGACGAAGCTCATGTCGTGCTCCACGAGCAGCACCGCGAGCCCGTCGGCGCTCAGCTCACGGAGCAGTGCACCGAGCGCGCCGGTCTCGTTCTCGTTGAGACCGGCCGACGGCTCGTCGAGCAGCAGCACGCGCGGCTTGCTCGCAAGGGCACGCGCCACCTCGACGAGTCGCGCCGTGCCGGTCGCGAGCTTGTCGACCTTCTCGTCGGCGACGTCACGCAAGCCGACCTTGTCGATGAGCTCGTCGGCGAGCTGGCGAACGTCGAACTTCTCCCGCGACCAGCCGCGTCGCATCTCGGCACCGACGAGCACGTTCTCGCGCGCGGTGAGCGTCCCGAACGTCTCGAGTCGCTGGAACGTGCGGCCGATGCCCTTGCGGGCCCGAACGTGGGCCTTCGCGAGCGTGATGTCCTCGCCGCCGATCACGACCCTTCCGGCCGTGGGCGGCTGCAGTCCCGTGATGACGTTGAACAGCGTGGTCTTCCCGGCACCGTTCGGGCCGATCAGCCCCGTGACGCGGTTCTCGTCGACGCCGACCGTGACCGCGTCGAGCGCCTGGAGACCCCCGAAGCGGACGCCGACCTCGTGGACCTCGAGCAGCGCCATGTCAGCCCCCCGGCGTCGGGACCGGCTCCGCCGGCGCCGGCTCGGACGACGATGGCGGCCCGCTGCCGCCGGCGGCGCCCGACGACACGGCGCCCCGCTTGCGATTCCGTCGCTTCTCGTCCAGCTCGCTGCTGACCTCCGGCACGATCCCCTCGGGGCGGCGGCCGAGCGCGACACCGAGCAGACCGGTGGCGATCCGGTTCCAGATGACGAACGGCTTGAACGTGCCCGCGAGCGGCACTGTGACCTCCCAGGTGCTGAGGCGGTCGACGAGGAACACCGGCAGCTGGAACAGGAAGCCACCGAGGAGGGCACCGCTGACGACCGACGCGCCGCCGATGACGACGAGGATGACGTACGGCAGGCCCTGGAGCACCTGAAAGTTCGCCGTCGATGCCGACCCGCGCAGCATGCCGAGCATGGCGCCGCCGAACCCCGCGATCGCGGCCGAGAGCGCGAACACCGCGACCTTCGTGGTGAGCAGGTTCACGCCGAGCGTGGCGCACGCCGCCGGACTGTCCTTCATCGCCATCAGGCGGCGGCCGAACGCGCCGCGACGCATGAGGACGATCATGAAGCCGAAGAGGCAGAACATGACGGTGATGAACAGCACGAAGCCTGCGTCCTGGGGGAAGTCGAGACCGAGGACGCCGAACGGCTCGGTGATGTTCTGCCCGAACGCCTCGAGGTCGGCGAGCCGCCGCCCGGCGCCGCCGAACACCTCGGGTTGGTCGAAGATGACGAACTCCGCGAGGCGCGCGAACGCGAGGGTCGCGAGCGCGAGGTACAGACCCTGCAACCGCAAGGCGGGGAGCGCCATCAGGACCCCGATCGGCACGGCGACGATCGCACCGACGAGGAGCAGCCACGGGCTGCCGGCACTGAAGATCTCGAGTCCGAAGACCTGACCACCACCGTTGGCGAACTCGACGGCCGCCCACGCACCGATGCCGACGAACGTGACCTGCGCGAGCGACACCTGCCCCGACCAGCCGATCAGCGGGACGAGCGACAGCATGATGAAGGCCGTCACCATCGCGAGGCCGACCATTCGCACGTCGGGACGCGAGATCAACCCGATGAGCAGGAAGATCCCGACGAGCAGCAACGCGAAGCCGAACAGCGCGCGTCTGATCGTCGGCAGTCGGGGCGCGATCACGCGCCCGATGCGCCGTCCTTCGATGCGCGCCTGGGGCAGGAACAGCAGCGCGAGGAAGAGGATGATCGTCGGGATGGCCTGACCGGCGGGGCTCCAACGGCCGGACCACGTGAGGAAGTTGGCCTGGAACGACAGCGAGAGCCCGATGATCATCCCGCCGACGTAGGTCATCGGGAGGCTCTTGAGACGTCCGATGATCGCCGCCGCGAAGGCGTCGATGATCAGCAGCGTGAGCGTCTCGATCGACAGCGTCGACAGCTCCTCGGCGAGGAAGATGCCCGCCAGGGCCGCCATCGCCGTGCCGAGCGCCCACGAGAACTGGGACGTGAGGCCCGGGCGTGCGCCGTTGAGCGCCGCGAGCTCACGGTTGTCGACGACGGCCCGCATCGCGACGCCGAGACGCGTCCGGTAGAGCAGCAACCGGATCCCCAGCGCGAGCAGCAGCCCGGCCACGATCGTGATGAGCCGGTACCACGGGAGGAACGTCTGACCGATGTTGAAGCCGTCGCTGCCGAAGAACGTCCCGACCGAGCGGGTCTCCCCGGGGTCCCAGAACGTCGCCGCGAGCCCGATGAGGAAGAGCATCAAGCCGATCGTCACCACGAGCTGCGAGACCAGGGGCGCGGTCGTGAGCCGGCGCATGAAGACGCGTTCGATCACCGCGCCCATGAGTGGCGCGGCCACGAGCACGGTGAGGATCAGCGCGACCATCGTTTGGATGCCCGCGTTGACCTTGAGCTCCCAGTAGATGAACGCGAGGAACATCCCCATCGCGCCCTGCGCGAAGTTGAAGATGCCCGAGGTCGTGTACGTGACGACCAGACCGGCCGCCGCGACCGCGTAGATCGAGCCGAGCGTGATGCCGACGATGACGAAGAAGAGCAGCGAGTCGCCGGTGACCTCCCGCCCCGCCCATGACTCCTGGACGATGAAGCCGACGAAGATCGCGACGACCAACGCCGCGACCAGCGTCGACCGGTGCTGTCGCCCCCGCAGCCGCTCGGTCACGGTCGCCACGTCGTGATTCCCCTTCTTGTCGCCCCGCTCGCGGCTAGCCGGTGATCAGATCGAGGTCGAGCGTGACCAGGTTGCTCTTCTTGCAGTCGAAGGACGCCGCCTTCTTCGGGTAGACGCGCTCGAAGTCGCCGTTGCGCACCTGGAGCAGCGCGAAGCACGGCGACGGCACGCGGTCGCCCACGTCGGTCTTGCCGATCATCCCGTCGGCGGTGAAGCCGTTGACGTTGTCCGCGGCATCGAGGAGTGCCTCGCGGGTCAACGCGTTGTTGCCTCCCTCGTCGACGACGGAGCTCACCGCATCCCGGAAGTACACGCCCGCCGCCCACGCCTGCGCGCCGAAGCCGTCGACCTTGTCCTTCCCGGTGTACTTGACGAAGTTGCTCGTCATCTTGTTCGCCTTGGCCTCGTTGAAGAACGGGACGAGGGTCAGGTACACGTACTGGTCCTCGACGTCGGATCCACCCTGCTCCAGGAGCTGGGTGTTGTAGCACTGCACCGAGCAGTCCCAGACCTCGACGCTGTCGACGCCCTGGAGCTTCGACTCCTTGCGCAAGGACACCGTCGAGCTGAACGCCAGGCCGCTGCGGGCGTACGTGGAGCCGTCGGCCTTGATCTGCTGCGCGATCGGCGTGTAGGCGCTCTGCTGCGCGCGCGCCGACACGTCGTACTCGGCGTCGAGCTCGATGCCCTTCTCCTCCTGGGCCTTGAAGATCGGCACCTGGGAGTCCTTGGCCGACTTGAGGTCGGAGGGGTAGAGGAACACTCCGCTCAGGTCGTCGTCGTGCTGCTTGAGGTAGTACCCGGTCGGGCCGGTGTTCGCCCGGTACGTCTGCGGGTGCTGGTCGATGGTTGCGCAGTCGAGCGTCGGCGGGTTGATCGGGTGCGACACCGGCGAGCACTGGTGCACCGGCTCGGTCGTCAGCACGGGGAAGTCGGGCAGGCCGATCGCGGCTCCCGCGGAGTCCACGCAGTTGAGCATGTCGTCGACGTTGTTCACGAACAGCGACGTGGTGCTGACCAGCGCGAAGTCGTTCTCACACGCCTCGACGATCCCGTTGCGAGTGTCGTCGGCCGACAGGTGCGTGTCGATGAAGTCGACGACGAGCTTGCGCCCCGCCAGGCCACCGGTCTTGTTGATGTACTTCTCGAAGCCGGCCATCGCGTCCGGTGTCCCCTGGAAGAGGCCGGGCTGGAGCTGGTTCTCGACGTCGGCGAGCACCGCGATCCTGATCTCGTCGGGGGTGATCCCGATGTCGGTGGCCTCGAGCGACTCACCGCCGCCGTCCTGGGCCGAGGCGATCGCCGTCGTGCCGATCGATGCGATCGCCACCAGCGCCGCCACGAGCATCGTCGTCGTCCGAGCGCGCCTGTGTCCCACCGGTCCCCCCATCATCGTGTCGGCTCATCCTGTCGTCGGATGGAACACGTTTCAAGCGCCCCCACCCCGATCTCCCAGGGCCCGACACGAACGAGGTGCCGCGGCCGACGGCCACGGCACCTCGTCGCTCCGGCTCGTCGCTCAGCCCGTGAGGAGGTCGAGCTCGACCTGCTGCAGGTTCTTCTTGTCGCAGTTGAACGTGCCCTTCTTCGTCGGGGTCACCCGCACGAACTCGCCGTTCTCGACCTGCACCAGCGCGTAGCACGGCGTCGGGACGCGCTCGGCGACGTTGACCGTGCCGATCATCCCGTTGGCGTCGAACGCCGTCACCTTGTTCAGCTCGTCGAACAGCGCCTGGCGGTTGATGCCGTTCACGCCCTGCGCGTCGGCGATCTTCTCGACGGCCTGCTGGAACAGCACCCCCGACGCCCACGCCTGGGCACCGAAGCCGTCGGCCTCGTCCTTGCCCACCGTCTTGAGGAAGGTCTTGAGCTCCTTGTTCGAGCTGGCCTCCTCGAACGGGAGGAAGAGGAGCGAGACGTACTGGTCCTCGACGTCGGATCCGCCCTGCTCGAGCAGCGCCTGGTCGTAGCACTGGAGGGTGCAGTCCCAGATGATGTCGGGGTCGGTGAGGCCCTGGAGCTTGGCCTCCTTGCGCAGCGCGACCGTCGAGTTGAACGACAGACCGCTCTGGGCGTAGTTCGAGCCGTTGTCCTTCATCGTCTGGACGACCGGGGTGTACTCGCTCTGCGGAGCGGTCGCACCGATGTCCAGCTCCTCGTCGGCCTGGATCCCGACCTCCTGCATCGGCGTCATCGAGGCCCGGTTGGCGTTGTTCGCCGCCTTGATGTCGGCCGAGAAGAGGAACGGGCCGTGGAGGTCCTTCCCGAACTTCTTCTGGTAGTAGTACGCGCGCCCGGCGTTGGCCTGGTACGTCTGCGGGTGCTCGTCCTTGGTGTCACACACGATCGTCGGCGGGTTGATGCCGAACGTCGTCGGCGAGCACTGCTGCACGACCTCGGTCGTCACGACCGCGATGTCCGGCAGACCCGTCGGGTTCCCGGCCTGGTCGACGCACGCCTCGATGTCGTCGACGTTGTTGAGGAACAGCGCCGCGGCACCGACGACAGCGAAGTCCTCCGAGCACGCCTTGATGAAGGCGTTGCGGGAGTCGTCGGCCGAGAGGTGCGAGTCGATGAAGTCGACGACCACCTTGCGGCCCGCCAGCCCGCCGTTCTTGTTGACGTTCTTGGCCCAGCCCTCGACGCCGGTGGGCGCACCCTGGAACAGGCCCGGTGCGAGCGAGTTCTCGACGTCGGCGATGACGGCGACGCGGATCTCGTCGTCGGTGATCCCGACCTCGGTGGCCTCGGGCTTCTCGTCTCCGCCCTGCGCGCTTGCGATCGCGGTCGTCGCCGACAGCGCGAGGACCGTCGTGGCGAGGAGCGCCACCCAGCGAGTCCGTCTCACCCTTCCCCCCTTGTCACCGGCCCCGTCCGGGTCCGGAATCGTGCCGAGCCCGGACTGTAGGCCCAGGCCGGGGGATTCTGACCGCGACTGGAACGTGTTTCAAGCCTGACGAGGCGTCAGATGTCGCCGTAGGGTGCACCCCGTGACCCAGGCCCCGGCGCCCCGGACCCGCGAGGTCAGGATCCGAGATGCCCGACCGGGCGGCCCTGCCTACGCGGGCGAGGTGACGGAGGAGGCACCGGTCGGCTCCACGATCGGGACGGTGAGCGACCGGCGCAGGCCCGTGCTCGTGCCGGCGTCGCGCTACACGTCCCCCGAGTGGGCCGCGCTCGAGACCGAGCACCTCTGGCCCCACGTCTGGCAGGTGGCGTGCAGCGTCGACCACGTGCGCGACCCCGGCGACTGGTTCGAGTACACGTGCGGGCCGCTGTCGGTGCTGATCGTGCGGGGCGACGACGGCGAGCTACGGGCGTTCCAGAACGTGTGCTTGCACCGCGGCAACGAGCTGTGCAACGGCGCCGGCACCGGTCGCACCGAGATCCGCTGCGTGTACCACCGCTGGTGCTGGGATCTCGGCGGCCGGCTCCGCGAGGTCCCGTCGCGCAAGGGCTTCGGCGTCATCGAGAACGACGACTACGCACTGCGCGCGGTGCAGGTCGACACCTGGGGCCCGATGGTCTTCGTGAACCTCGACCTCGACGCCGAGCCCCTCGGCGACTTCCTTGCTCCCGTGCCCGCCGAGACGGCGTGGCTGCGCACCGACGAGTTCGCGTGCCGCGCCATCGTGACCGTGCCGCTGGCGTGCAACTGGAAGACGGGCATCGACGCGTTCAGCGAGACGTACCACGTGCAGGGCATCCACCGGCAGATGATCCCGTCGACCGACGACGTGAACGGTCCGCAGGAGGTGTGGGAGCGGCACGGCCGGCTCAACCAGCCCTACGGGATCCCGAGCCCGCGCCTGCGCGACGGAGCGTCCGATCAACAGATCTGGGAGTCGTTCTGCGCGACGCAGGGCGAGCGCGTGGGTCGACCGAGCGGCGGCGACCCGGGACCGGTGCCCGAGCGCGAGCCCGGCGAGTCGATGCGCACCCTGCTGGCGCGGCTCATCCGCGAGCGCGCCGTCGAGCTGGGCGTCGACCTCGACGACTTCACCGACGAGCAGGTCACCGACCTCCACCAGTACAACTGCTTCCCCAACATCTCACCGGTGTTCCTGGCCGAGAGCCTCGCCCTGCTCCGGATGCGTCCCGGCGCGACACCCGACGACTGCCTGATGGATCTCCTCTACTTCTCGCGTGTCCCACGGGATGCGCCCCGCGACCGACCGGTCGACGTGACCATGGACGCCGAGACCGCGGACCTCGGCGTCGTGTTCAACCAGGACGTCGAGAACCTCCAGCGAGCGCAGCGAGGGCTCCACCAGCCCGGGTTCACCCACCTCACGCTGTCGCGCGAGGAGATGCGCATCGAGAGCCTCCACCGCAACCTCGAGCGCTACCTCGGCATCGAGCCCACCGAGCTCACCGGCGGCTGATGACACTCTTGCGTCGCAGACCCACGTCAGGTGTGGTTCTTCGACGCAAACCCGCGTGAGATGCGCGGCGTCCGCAGCGCCGAGCGCGGGATCGAAGTCGTCGACGTCCCGGATCCGCCAGCCGATGGTGAGCAGGTCATCGTGCGGGTGCAGTCGGCGAGCATCTGCGGCTCCGACCTGCACCTGATCGAGTACGGGCCGCTCCCCCAGATCCTCGGACACGAGTTCGCGGGCCTGCTCGACGACGGGACGGCGGTCGCAGTCGACCCCAACCGGCCGTGCGGCACGTGCGACCAGTGCAGCGCCGGGTACGGCTACCGCTGCCGCACCGGCTCACAGCGCATCCACGGCGTCTCCACCGACGGCGGCATGGCCGACGCGGTGGCCGTGGACCCGGCATCGATCGTGCCCCTGCCCGAGGGCCTCACGCCCGCGACCGCCTGCCTCGTCGAACCCCTCGGCGTCGCGACGCACGCGGTGCGCCTCGCGGGGCTCTCGGGCGGTGAGCGCGTCGCCGTGATCGGTGCCGGCGGGATCGGTCTCGCGACGATCGCAGCCGCGCGCGGCTCGGCCGCCGAGGTCGGACTCGTCGCGCGACACGAGTCCCAGCGAATCGCGGGTGAGCGGCTCGGCGCCGTGCCGGCCGACGGTGAGTACGACGTCGTCTTCGAGTGCGCGGGCACGGAGTCGGCGCTCGAGACCGCGGTGCGCCTGTGCCGTCCCGGCGGGCGCGTCGTGTTCCTCAGCACCCACTGGTCTCCGGTGGCCATCCCGAGCGTGCCCGCCCTGATGAAGGAGCTGGGCTTCCAGTGGTCGTTCACGTACGGCGCGCACGAGCACGGCACCGACCTCGGCGACGCGGCGATGCTCCTGGCGTCCGACCGCCTGATCGCCGGGACGCTGATCACCCATCGCTTCCCACTCGATGCCGCCGCCGAGGCGTTCCGCGTCGCCGGCGACCGTGCTGCGGGCGCGATCAAGGTCGTGGTCGAGCCGTGACGATCGACCTCGGGCGCGGCGTGACCGGCCAGACGCTCCTGGCCGACGACGGCGCGCACCTCTCACGGAACCGGCCCGAGCGGTGAGCCCCGTGGCGGTCGTGACCGGCGCCGCCTCCGGAGTCGGCGCCGCGAGCGCGCGTCGGCTCGCCCGTGACGGCGCGTCGGTCGTCGTCGTCGACAACGACGACGACAACGGACGACGGGTAGCGACCGATGTCGGCGGTCGCTACGTGCACCTCGACGTCTCGGACGCGGCTGGATGGTCGATCCTCGCCGACGACGTGCGGGCTGGCACGGGGGTCGACCTCGTCCACCTCAACGCGGGGATCCTCGCATCGACCGACAGCGTGCCGTTCCTCGAGACGCCGGTTGCGCGCTATCGCGCGCTGGTGGGCGTCAACCTCGACGGCATCGTGCTCGGCGTGCACGCGCTCGCCCCGGTGATGATCGAGCGCGGCGGCGGCGCGATCGTGGTCACCGCGTCGCTGGCCGGGCTGATCCCCTACGGCGGCGATCCCATCTACGCCGCGACCAAGCACGGCGTCGTCGGCTTCGTGCGCAGCGTCGCCCCGCAGCTCGCTCGGCAGGGGGTGCGGCTGCACGCGATCTGCCCTTCGGGCATCGACACGCCGATGGTCGCCGGAGCGCGGCTGCAGCAGGGGGTCGACCGTGGTGCGACGTTCCTGGCACCCGAGACGGTCGCCGACGCGGTCGCCGCGCTGCTCGAGCGCGATGACTCCGGGCGCGTCCAGCTGATCTCGCACCGCAACGGGGTCGAGGACGTCCCGTCGCCGCGATACGACACGTGACGGCGGGCGAGAGCATCAAGGTGGTGGGCGTGGTTCTCGGCGCCGACCCGGACCTCGACGCGTTGCGCGCGCTCCCTGCGTCGCGGATCGTCGTGCACCGTCCGCACCCCGACGAGCCGGCCGAGCAGCCCGACGGCCTGCACGCGGTGGTGGTCGCGTGGTGCGACGAGGAGCCCGATGCGGCAACGATCGGGGGCTGGGCGCTCGGCGGGCGCGTGGACGCCTACCGCGTCGACGAGCACGTGCAGATCGACGCCGGCCTGCGCCCGTCCGACGGTGACCAGCCTCCCGGGCTCTGCCGCCTCGTGTTCCTGCGCCGCCTGCCGTCGCTCACCCGCGCCCAGATGGCAGCCCATTGGACCGAGCACCACACGCCGATCGTGCGCCGGCACCACCCCGCCTTCTGGCACTACGCGCAGAACGTCGTGCTCGAGCCGCTGACCGCCGAGGCACCCGAAGTCGACGGGGTCGCCGAGATGCGGTTCCGCTCCGTAGCCGACCTCCGCGAACGCTTCTACGACAGCGACGAGGGTCGGCGCGTCGTCGCCGCCGACGTGGCGCGGTTCCTCGACCGGGGAGCCGGCTGGCGGATCCTGTCGCGCGACACCTGGGTCCGGACGTCCTGACCGGACGAGCGAGCGCCCGTCGCCGACGCGAAGCGCGAAGATGGCACCGATGATCGGTCCGGATCAGCCCGAGGGGCTCGAGCTCGACGAGGTGATGCTCACGGCCCGAGGCATCGCCACCGCGGTGGCTCCCGAGGAGGGCCTGACCGAGGTCCAGGCGCTCTTGCTCGGCGCGATCGCGAGCTCCCTGACCGGCTTCGAGGTCGACTACCACTCGCTCGAGCCGCTCGCGCCCGAGGGGCTCGCCGAAGCGCTGGCCCATCGCGACCAGCACCACCGTCAGCGCATCGTCCACCACATGGTGCTGGCCGAGCTCATCCTGCGGCCGATCCCCGTCGCCGTCGCCGCGCGGGTCGCGAAGTACGCGCAGGCGCTCGACATCCGGGACGACTTCGTGCGGGTCGCTCGACGCTACGCCCAGGGCGCCTACGGCCTGGCCTGGATGGACCTCCAGCGCAGCGGATTCGAGGAGCACGTGCGTGACACGGGCGACGCCGGCGTCGCCACGCGCCATGTCGAGACGGGCGCGTTGGATCCCGCGAAGGTCGACCCGGAGCTCGAGGCGCGCTGGCAGGCCTTCCGCGAGCTCCCCGAGGGCTCGCTGGGGCGCAGCGTCGTCGAGATGTACGACGGGCGCGGCTTCGTCCTCCCCGGTGCAGCCGGCGGCGCGCCCGAGTACCTCGCGCAACACGACTTCGTGCACGTGCTCGCCGACTACGGCACGAACCTGCGAGGGGAGATCGAGGTGTTCGCCTTCATCGGCCGGGCCGACCCGGATCCGAAGGGCTTCGCGTGGCTCGCCACGCTCATCGGCCTCTTCGAGACCGGATACATCTCCGGCACCGGCTTCTTCGACCGCGACGTGCGCGAGCACCACGCGCAGGGTGGCGGCATGCACGTGCGGATCGCCGACGCGATCCGCCGTGGGAAGCAGGTGAGCACCTGCTGTCAGACCGACCTCTTCGTCGTCGACTACCACGCGCTCGCGCAGCGGCCTGTTCCCGAGGTTCGTGAGATCCTCTTCGTGCCCGAGAAGTCACGAGCGGCGCTCGACCTCGGGTCGCCGGGTGCGTTCGAGCTGGAGGGGATGTCCGACATGCAACGACGGTTCGCCGAGGAACGTCAGGGAGCGCGCCCGTGAACCTGAACTTCACCCAGACGATCTCGTTCCGGTGCACCGATCCGGACCGGCTGGTCGAGCTGGCGGCGGGCTGGGACCGGCTCCAGGCTCAGGGAGACGTGATGGGCTACATGGGCTCCCACATCCTGCGGGATCGTGAGCGCCCCGGCCACTACTTGATGATCGCCGAGTTCGGCGTCGTCGATCCCGACGTGCCGGCTGTCGAGGAGGCGACGAAGAACAACGATCGCGAGGAGACGAAGCACTGGGCCGAAGAGCTCGGGAAGATCGTCGACGGCGACATCGAGTGGGGCAACTACGACGAGGTGTACCGAACCGGCTGACCGGGTCGGCCGTAGGCTCGCCGGCGTGAGCCTTCCCCCCGACGCACACACCACCTACGACGGGCACGATCCCGTCGAGGATCGCCCGCGAGCCGCCAAGCACGCGCTGGTGCGATCCGTGAAGCGGTTGATCGAGCTCACGGCGCACCTCGACGTCGAGGCGTGCGACGACCTCTCGGGCATCGAGGACGTCACCGCACGCGTCGACGCGGTCAGCGACGCGCTCGAGAGCCTGCCGTCGCTGCACGAGAGGGGCGGGCTCGGCTCGGCCGGAGGTGACGACGGGGCGCTCCTCGAACGCAGCGGGATCAGCGGTCGTTCGAACCCGCTCGCCGCGCCGGTCCAGTGGGAGCTGCATGCCGACCGTGCCGTCGGCTGGGCGACCTACTCACCTGCGTACGAAGGGCCGGCCGGGCACGTGCACGGCGGCTTCGTGGCCGCCGCGTTCGACGACCTCATGGGCTCGGCACAGACGTTGTCGGGCATCGCCGGCTACACCGGCACGCTCACCGTGAAGATGCTGCGCCCGACGCCGCTGCGCAAGCAGATCGACTACGAGGCGGCCATCGACCGCGTCGAGGGGCGCAAGATCTCCGTCTGGGCCACGTCGTCGTGCGACGGCGAGCGTCTCGCCGAGGCCGACATCGTGTTCGTCGCGCCTCGAACGGGGCGTCCCCGCTAGTGCCGCCGCGCTCGCCCCGCCGCGCTCGCTTCGCCGCTCAGCTCCCGAGGTCGGGCAGCGTGATGTCGGGCAGATCGACGTTGTCGGGCAGCGTGATGTCGGGCAGGTCGGCGAACGCGCACTTCGCGACCGCGAGTCCGAACGTTCCGAGCGCCGAGATCACGTCACCGTCGGAGTAGACCTCGCTCAGCTTGTCGCCGTCGGCGATCTTGCCGTAGGCATCGCTGAGCGTCTCGATCGCCTTCTTCCTCTTCCCCTTCGCCGAGTCCTCGAGGCGGTTGAGCTGCTTCTCGACCTTGGCCGAGCTCTTCTTCGAGAGCGGGTTGCCGAGGTTCTCGTAGTCGGTCTTCTTCACCGCCTTGCAGAACTTGCTGGTCTTGGCCGGCGTGGACGCGCCCGCTGGCGAGACCGCAGCGAGCGCGACGCCGGAGACGAGGACGGTCGAGACGAGCAGAGCGGCTGCCTTGCGCATTGCGAGCCCCCAAGGAGGAAGTGAGCAGTGACGGGTGCGGTGCGCTCACGCTACCCGGGTTCGGCGGGTCGGCAGGATCAGGCCGGACGCCAGCTGGGGACACCGATCTCGTCGTCGACCTTCGTGAACCACACCTCGACCGGGAGCCCGACGCGCACGTCGTCGGGATCGACGTCGGTGACGTTGCCGAAGATCAGCGGGCCCTCTTCGAGCCGGACCATGGCGATCGCGTAGGGCAGCTCGTCGCGGAAGGGGCGCATGCCCATCTGCCGGATGACCGTGAACGTGTACACCTCACCGCGACCCGAGCACTCGAGCCAGGTGACGTCCCCCCCACACTTCGTGCACATCGCCCGCGGGTACCACTGGCGGTTGCCGCAGCTCGCGCACTCCTGGATCAGCAGCCGGCCCTGCGCGGCCGCCTCCCAGTACGGCGCGCTGATCGCGTCCGTCCGCGGGAGCGGCTTCTCCCACTCCTCGACGGTGACGATCTCGCTGTCGCTCACGGGCGCTGCCTCCTCGCGGGTGCTCAGGGGTGCTCTCGGCCGGTGAGCACGACGCCGATGCAGCTGAGCCATCCACCCGAGCCGGCCGCGAGGGCGACTTCGCAGCCGGGCACCTGAGCTTCACCACCCTGACCGCGCAGCTGTCGCACCGACTCGATGAGCAAGAAGATCCCGCGCATGCCCGGGTGGCACGACGAGAGCCCGCCGCCATCGGTGTTGAGCGGCCACTTGCCGCCGCGCTTGAGGTGGCCTTCGGCCACGAACGGGCCTCCCTCACCCTGCGGGACGAAGCCGAGGCTCTCGAGCAGGATCAGGCAGGTGATCGTGAAGCTGTCGTAGAACATCAGCAGATCGACGTCGTCGTGCGTGACACCCGCGCGCTCGAACGCGATCGGTCCGGCGAGCGCCCCCGCCGACGTCGTGAAGTCCGTCTGCTGGGAGATGTTCCAGTGCGTCTGCGCGCCTGCCGCGCCGAGCACGTACACGGGCGGCTGCTTCAGATCCTTGGCGCGCTCCGCGGTGGTCACGACGAGCGCGCCGCCGCCGTCGGTGATCGCGCAGCAGTCGAGCTTGTGCAGCGGGTCGGCGATCATGCGGCTGTTGACGACGTCGTCGACCGTGATCGGGTCGCGGTAGATCGCGTTCGGGTTGAGTCCGGCGAACTCGCGCACGCCGACTGCGATCTCGGCCAGCTGCTCCGACGTCGTGCCGAACTCGTGCGCGTGCCGCGTCGCGTACATCGCGTACGACCCGACCAGCGAGCCGCCGTAGGGCACCTCGTACTGGACCGGGCC
This sequence comes from uncultured Bifidobacteriaceae bacterium, assembly GCA_964532485.1. Taxonomy (GTDB): domain Bacteria; phylum Actinomycetota; class Acidimicrobiia; order IMCC26256; family PALSA-555; genus DATBSK01. The sequence goes on along the minus strand of CAZHKE010000001.1, from coordinate 91,870 downwards.
GGGGACCTTCTGCCCGCCGCGCTGGAAGCCGCCGGTCCCGAGCTTGCGCCCCATGCGCGTGAGCTGGTCGGACCCGTACGTGACGAGCGCGACGTCGCACAGCCCCTCCTGGATCGCGGCTGCGAGATGCTGGAGGTGGAACTCGAACGACGATCCCCCGGTCATCGTCCCGTCGATGTAGCGGTGGTCGATGCGCAGGTACTCGGCCATCGTGACCGGGTCGTCGACCATCATCCCGCCGGAGCTGGCGTTGATGTAGCCGTCGATCTCGGACTTCTCGATCCCGCAGTCGGCGAGCGCGCGCTGCATCGCCAGCACATGGTGCTGGACGGTGTCGAGGTGGGGTGCCTTCGGGTAGTCGGAGAGGCCGATGCCGGCGATGACGGGGGTGCGGTCCATGGCGCGGGGAGTCAACCAGCCCCGCCCGCCGTGGCGCCAGCCGACGTCAGGTCTCGACGACGAGGCGGCGCACTGCGAGGTCGAGGAGACGGCCGCTCGCGGTGAGCGACAGCCGCCCGTGGGCCACCGCGACGAACGACGCGAACATCGTGAGCTGTAGCAGCTGCACGACCTCGTCGTGGTCGGCGATCGTCGCGCCGCGGAGGGCGATCGTGAACCACTCCTCGAACGCCTCGTCCGCGAGCGGCCGGAGCGGGGCGACCGCGGGGTCCGACGACGCCAGCGCGATCGCGGCAGCCTGCACGACGTCGCCGGTCGAGGCCGCGCCCCGCATGGCACGCCGCATCACGGCCGCGACCCGCTCGGCCGCGGTTGCTCCAGACGGCGGTCGGGCGCGCACGCTCTCGGTGAGCGACTCGACGCCGTCGAGGTACGCCTCGGCGAGGACGTGCTCCTTCGACGAGAAGTAGGTGTAGGCAGTCGCGACCGATACCTCGGCCGTGCGGGCGATGTCCCGCATCGTCAGCTCGGCCAAGGGCCGCTCGCGAGCCAGCTCCACCGCGCCGTCGATGACGCGCCGCCGCGTTGCCGCCGCGTCGGCACGGAGCGCCCGCCGAGTCGCGACTCGCGCCGACGTCACGGCTTGCGGCCCGAGACCTGGATCGACGTGGGCCCGAGCATCAGGAAGCCGGGCGTGCGGGCGATCGCCAGCGCCGCATCGAAGTCGTCGCCCGACATCACGCCGGCATCGACGATGCGATCACGCACGTGCTCGACCGCGAGGAACCACCACTCCCCGCTGTCCTCGCCCGCGCGCATCGTCTCCACGACCCCCCGGGCGTGCACCTCGGCCAGACCGTGCTCCTGGTAGAGGCGGAGCAGCCGGGTCCCGAAGTTGGGCTCCCGGTAAACCTGCTGCGCCGCGGCGGCGACCATCATCCGGTGCAGCGCGCCGAGCGGCTCGGGGAGTGGCTGCGCTTCGAAGGCCCGCATGTCGGCTTCCTCGACGACGATCCAGCCGCCCGGCTTCAGCGCCGCGATCATTCGATCGAGCGCCGCCTCGCGAGCCGCGACGTGCTGGAGCACCGCGCGGGCGTGGACGAGATCGAACGTGCCTTCCGGGACCGGATCGCGCGTGATGTCGTGGCCGCGGATCTCGGTGTTGCCGACAGCGGGGCCGTGGAAGCGCAGGTCGACGTCGGTCGACAGCACCGAGCCGGTCTCACCCACGCGCGCTGCCATCCACGCCGACGTCGTCCCGGCGCCGGCACCGACCTCGAGGCAACGCCAGCCGGGGCCGACGCCGGTGGCCTCGAGCGCGGTGATCGTCGACGGGTCGCGCCACCGCCCGAGGATGCGGAGCCGCTCGTGCTCGCGCGCCGCGGTCTCGTCGTCGTCGGCGATGCGGTACTCCTGGTCGCCGGCACCGAGATCGACGCCGTGACTCACGTGCGCACCGTCCGGCCACTTCGGTCGCCGTCCCATCGGTCCGCGGCGCGCGGATCGCCCTCGACGTAGAACTGAGCAGCCCACTTCCGGAACCGGATGATCGGGCCGTCGTCGGGGGCGAGCGCGGGCGGGTCGACCCAGATCTTGTGGTCGAAGATCACGACGTCCTCATCCATCTGCTTGCGGAGGTCGCGCACGAGCGCCTCGCCGACGCGCTGCACCCGCGAGCGGTCCGCGTCGGACTCGCCGCGCCGTTCGACTCGGTAGAGCTTGATGGAGCGCGTCATCTCCCAGTCGATCGGGGTCGTGAGGTTCACGAAGAGCGTCGGCGTGATCCCCGAGAAGCGTGCGATCGCGAACCCGGGACCCCACGAGTCCGTGTCGATGCGACCCTCCTGTGGACCTCGCGGCGTCGAGAAGCTGACCTTCGAGCGGAGGTGGCTGAACGGTCCCTCGTACGTGAGGCTCTCGACCTCGGGCACCGACGCGGCGCCGTGCACGGTCTTGAGGTGCACGTAGTCGGGCCCGTTCTCGGCCATCTCCTGCCACGGGCAGCGCACGTCCCACTCGGCGCGGAACTCGTCGCGCCAGCACGGGTCGGAGAGCTCGGGGATCTCCGGCACCTCCCACACCGGCGGATCACCAGCCGGGTGGTACCAGAACATGATGAGCCCGTTGCGGTCGATGGTGGGGTACGAGCGCACCCGCGCCCTGCCGTTGGGCTTGTCGGCGTAGGGGATGCGCACGTTGGTGCCGTCGCCGTCGTACTCCCACCAGTGGAACGGGCACACGAGGTGAGAGCCCTCGACGCGCCCGCCGTACCCGAGATGCGCGCCCATGTGCGGGCAGTACGCCTCCATCACGTGCGCGGCGCCGTCCTCGCCGCGCCAGATCACGAGGTCGCGCGCCAGCCAGTGCGCGGTGCGAACCTCGCCGACGCCGACGTGGTCGGAGAACGCGGCGAAGTACCACGCGAACGGGAACGATCGGTAGTACGGGAAGCGCTCGAGCGACGTCAACCTCGTCTCGTGCGTGCCACCGCCCTCGGCGAGCGCCTGGAGCGGCGTCCGACCGTCGAACTCGGTGATGCGCGCGGACATCGCCGCGCTGAAGTCGGTCATCGGGACCCCCCGAGCTCGCTGGCACCGTAGACCGTAGTCTGGACAGCTGTCCAGAGTTCTCGCCTAGGGTTCGGACCGTGGCGGCGGCCGACCTCGCACGACCGGAGCCGGAGACGCTCGACCTGGCGTCGTTTCGGGCCGAGGCCCGGGCCTGGCTCGCCCAGCACGCCCAGGTGCGACGCGGCGCGAGCGACTGGTCGAACGGTCCCCGCGACGCGAGCTGGGAAGCGGAGTCCGAGCACTTCGAGCGCTGCCGGACGTGGCAGCGGACGCTCTTCGACGGCGGCTGGGCCGGCATCACCTGGCCCGTCGAGCACGGCGGACGCGGCGCCACACCCGCAGAGGCGGTCGCGTTCAACCAGGAGCAGGCTCGCTTCGACGTGTCGTCGGGCTTCCTCGCCTCGACGATCGCGCTCGTGGGGCCCACGCTGCTCGCACACGGCACGCCGGCGCAGTGCGCGCGCTACCTCCGGCCGTTGCTGCGCGGCGACGAGGTGTGGTGCCAGCTGTTCAGCGAGCCCGGCGCGGGCTCCGACCTCGCGAGCCTCCGGACGGGCGCGCAGCGCGCCACCTCCCCGGACGGTGGGGACGTGCTGGTCGTGAACGGCCAGAAGGTCTGGACCTCGGGCGCACGGCATGCCGACCTCGCGATCCTGCTCGTGCGCACCGAGCCGAGCGCGCCCAAGCACCGCGGCATCACCTACCTGATCGTCGACATGACGACGCCCGGCATCGACGTCCGGCCGCTGCGCCAGATCACCGGTGCCGCGCACTTCAACGAGGTGTTCCTCACCGACGTGCGGGTGCCGATCGCCAACGTCGTCGGGGCGATCGACCGCGGCTGGGGCCCGACCCGCACGACGCTGGCGAACGAGTCCGCGCTCATCGGCAGCTCCGCCGCGGTCGGATCGGACGCGGCCGCGCTGATCGCGCTCGCGCAGGAGCGCGACCGCGCGGGCGATCCGGTGACGCGACAGCGCCTCGCCGAGGTGTGGTCGCGCGAGCACGCGCTGCGCTGGTTGCGCGACCGGGTGCAGTCCGAGCTGCTTGCCGGCCGGCGCCCGACGATCGACGGCTCGGTCCTGAAGGTCCTCTGGTCGCTCGATCGCGCTGCCAAGGGCCAGCTGGCGTTCGCGCTGCTGGGCGCGGCCGGGATGCTCACCGGTGCGGACGCGGTTCGCGGCGGGTTCTGGCAGACGCTCCTGCTCAACCGGTTCTGGGCGAGCATCGGTGGCGGCACCGACGAGATCCACCGCACGATGATCGGCGAGCGCGCGCTCGGACTCCCCGCCGAGCCCCGACTCGACCGCGACGTCCCGTTCTCCTCCCCTTGATGCGTATCTCGAGGTCGCTCTGCGACCTCGAGATACGCACCGAGAGCCACGTGTACGGTCACCCCCGTGGCACAGGACCTCAAGCTCGGGCTGCAGATGGGCTACTGGACCGCGCAGCCGCGCTCGGCACGCGAGCTCGTCGAGTCGGCCACCCTCGCCGAGGATCTCGGCTTCGACTCGATCTGGACCGGCGAGTCGTGGAGCTCGGACGCGTTCTCGCCACTCGCCGCGGTCGCGGCCGCGACGTCGCGTCTCAAGCTCTGCACCGGCATCGCGCAGATGTCGGCACGGTCACCCACGACCATGGCGATGCACGCCATGACGCTCGACGGGCTGTCCGAAGGGCGCGCGTGCCTCGGCATCGGTGTCAGCGGTCCCCAGGTCGTCGAGGGCTGGTACGGCCGGCCCTTCGGCAAGCCGCTCGCGCGCACCCGCGAGTACGTCCAGATCATCCGCGACGCTCTCGCCCGGGAGGAGCCGGTCGAGAGCGCCGGCCCCCACTACCCGCTCCCCTACGCGGGTGACGACGCGCTCGGCCTCGGGAAGCCGCTGAAGATGATCACGCACCCACGGCGGAGCGACATCCCGATCTACCTCGGCGCCGAGGGCCCGAAGAACGTCGCGCTCGCGGCCGAGATCGCCGACGGGTGGGTGCCCCTGTACTACTCGCCGTACCGGCCCGAGGTCTACGACGAGCAGATCGCGCACGCCGAGCCCGGCTTCGAGATCGCGGTGAACGTGTCGGTGAGCGTTGCCGACGACGTGAGCGTCGCCCTCTGGCCGGTGAAGGCCGCGCTCGGGTTCTACATCGGCGGCATGGGCGCGAGGAGCAAGAACTTCCACACCGAGCTCATGGCCCGAATGGGGTACGAGGACGAGGCCTTCAAGGTCCAGGACCTGTTCTTCGCGGGCAAGCGCGACGAGGCGATCATGGCCGTCCCCGAGGCGTTCGCCGACGAGATCTCGCTCGTCGGGCCGAAGGAGCGGATCGCCGAGCGGCTCGAGGCCTGGCGCGCGACGCCCGTCACGACGCTGCTCGTCGGCGGCCAGGACGAGCAGGCGCTGCGCGTCCTCGCGGACCTCACCACCTGAGCCGCTACCGTTCGAAGACCATGGAATTCAACCTCGCGGACATGTTCGAGAACTCGGTCGATCACTTCGGCGACCGCGAGTACCTCGTGTGCGCCGGCAAGCGCCGCACGTACGCGGAGATGGAAGAGCGGGCGAACCGCCTCGCCCACCACCTGGCGGCGCACGGCATCGGCCCCGGTGACCACGTGGGGATCTACGCCCTCAACTCCGTCGAGTGGGTCGAGACCCTCTGGGCCGTCTTCAAGCTGCGGGCCGTGTGGGTCAACATCAACTACCGCTACGTGGAGGACGAGCTCGCGTACCTGTTCGACAACGCCGACCTGAAGGCGCTCGTGTACCAGCGAGAGTTCGGCCCCCGGGCGCAGGGCGTCCTCGACCGGCTCCCGCTGCTCACCCACTCGGTCGTGATCGACGACGGCTCCGGCGCCGACGTCTCGCAGCTGGGGTCGGTGGCCTATGAGGACGCGCTCGCGGGTGCGTCCCCCGAGCGCGACTTCGGGCCCCGCTCCCCCGACGACCGCTACATCCTCTACACGGGGGGGACGACCGGCATGCCCAAGGGCGTCGTCTGGCGCCAAGAGGACGTGTTCTTCGCCCTGGGTGGTGGGATCGACGTCGTGACCGGCGTGAAGGTCGACCGGCCCGAGGCGATGGTCGAGAAGGGACTCACCAACGCTACGCAGGCCGTGATGCTGCCGATCGCCCCGCTGATGCACGGCGCGACGCAGTGGGGCGTCATGGGCGGCGCGCTGATCGGGAACAAGATCTGCCTCGTCCCGAAGTTCGATCCGGTCGAGGTCTGGAGGCTCGTGGCCGCCGAAGGGGTGCACGCGATGATGATCACGGGCGATGCCATGGCGCGCCCGTTGCTGGAGGCACTCGACGACCCCGAGGTGCAGGCGCTCGACCTCTCGTCGTGGGTGTCGCTCTCGAGCACCGCGGCGCTGTTCTCTCCGAGCGTGAAGGACGAGTTCCTCGAGCGCTTCCCCGACCTGATCCTCTCCGAGGCGATCGGCGCCTCGGAGAGCGGGTCCAACGGCTACACGCTCGTCCGGAAGGGGAAGACGGCGATGAAGGGCGGTCCGACGGTGACCCCGATCGCCGACACGGTCGTCCTCGACGAGAACCTCGAGATCGTCGAAGCCGGCTCCGAGGTGATCGGCCGGGTCGCGCGTCGAGGGAACATCCCCCTCGAGTACTACAAGGACCCCGCGAAGACCGCCGAGACGTTCGTGACCGACAGGCAAGGTGTGCGCTACGCGATCCCCGGCGACTCCGCGACGATGGACGCCGACGGCACGATCACGCTGCTCGGCCGGGGCTCCGTATCGATCAACTCGGGCGGCGAGAAGATCTTTCCCGAGGAGGTCGAGGGCGCGGTCAAGGGGCATCCCGACGTGTACGACTGCGTCGTCGTGGGCGTGAAGGACAACCGCTGGGGTCAGCGCGTCGTCGCGGTGGTGCAGCCGCGTGAGTCGGCGGAGCCGACGCTCGAGTCGATCCAGGAGCATTGCCGCGGCGTCATCGCCGGCTTCAAGGTGCCGCGCGAGCTGCACTTCGTCGCGTCGATCCAACGCTCGCCGTCGGGGAAGCCCGACTACCGGTGGGCCCAGCAGGTCGCGACCACGGCGACCGCGAGCACCTAGCGTTCCGTCCGTGCCTGCCGTCTTCGTCCACGGCGTCCCCGACACCGCCGGGATGTGGGATCCGCTGCTCTCGGAGCTCTCGCGCGACGACGTCATCACGCTTCGACTCCCCGGCTTCGGCGCGCCGCTGCCCGAGGGCTTCGCCGCGACGAAGGAGGCGTACGTCGACTGGATCGTGGCTCAGGTGGACGGCATCGAGGAGCCCGTCGATCTGGTCGGCCACGACTGGGGCTCGCTGCTGTCGCAGCGCGTCGCGCTCACGCGCCCCGATCTGCTGCGCACCTTCACGTTGAGCAACGGCGCGGTCACGGACAGGTTCAGGTGGCACGACCTCGCCGTTCAGTGGCAGACGCCCGAGGTCGGTGAGCAGATCATGGAGTCGTTCAGCGGCGAGACGATCGCGCCCGGCCTCGCGGACGTCGGGCACCCGGACGCTGACGGCGCCGCCGCCGCGATCGACGAGACGATGAAGCGCTGCATCCTCGCGCTGTACCGCTCGGCGACGGACCTACCGGGCGATTGGGCTCCGACCGGACCGGTCGAGCTCCCGGGCCTCGTGCTCTGGGGCGAGCACGACCCGGTGGGCCCACCGGCGTCGGGTCTCCGGTTCGCCGAGATCAGCGGCGCGCGGGTCGCGCTCCTCGACGGGAGTCACTGGGCGATCGTCGAGCGACCCGCGGAGGCCGCCGCGGCGCTCGAGGGCCACTGGTCGGGAGCCGCCTGAGGTCCGCGGCGGACGCCGCGCGACGTGCAAGGCTTCTGCGCCCATGCCCGTCGCCCCCGAGATACAGGCACACCTCGACGCCACGGCCAGGCCTGACGCTCCCGCGCTCGAGAGTCTCGCGCTCGACGTCGCGCGCGAGCAGGCACTGGCCATCGGCTTCGTCGGCGCACGCGAGCCCGAGCCGGTCGAGGTGGTCGAGGACCGTCACCTCCCCGGTCCGGCGGGCGACATCCCCGTGCGGGTGTACGACCCCGACCCGGAGGAGACCTCGTCGGTCGTGGCGTACTTCCACGGTGGTGGGTTCGTGTTCATGAGCATCGAGACCCACGACCGAGTCTGTCGTCGACTCGCCAACGCGACCAAGGCGGTGGTCGTCAGCGTCGACTACCGGCTCGCGCCCGAGCACCGCTTTCCGGCCGCGCTCGACGACTGCATGGCGGTCACCCACTGGCTCACCGGCCACGCCGCCGAGTTCGCCGGCGACCCCGAGCGCATCGCGGTGGCCGGCGACAGCTCGGGCGGCAACCTGGCCGCCGCGACCGCGCTCGCGGCGCGCAACGGCGGGCCGGGCCTCGCGGCCCAGGCGCTCGTCTACCCGGTGATCGATGCCGCGTGCGCGACGAAGTCGTTCGCCGAGATCGCCGACCGGTTCCCCCTCACCGCCTCCCAGATGCGTTGGTTCTGGTCCCAGTACCTCGGGCCCGACGGCGACCCGGCAGATCCGTACGCGTCGGTCCTGCGCGCGACCGACCTCGCCGAGGCGCCGCCGGCGCTCGTGATCACCGCCGAGTACGACGTCTTGCGCGACGAGGGCGAGGCCTATGCGCAGGCCCTGCGCGACGCCGGCGTCGACGTCTCCTCGCTGCGATACCCCGGGATGATCCACGGCTTCCTGAGCATGGACGCGCTTACGCCCGCGGCGGACGAGGCCATGGCCGAGATCGCCGCGTTCCTCACGCGGGCCCTCGACGCGCGGTCCTAGACCCGGCGCGCGACAGGGAACCCCGGCCCCGCTACAGGCGCTGGAGGATGCTGGCGGTGCCGAGCGAGCCGCCGCAGCACATGGTGACGAACGCGAGCTCGCCGTCGGTGCGCTCCAGCTCGTGGAGCGCGGTGGTGATCAGCCGGGCCCCGGTGCACCCCACGGGGTGACCGAGCGCGATCGCGCCGCCGTTGACGTTGACTCGGTCGAGGTCGGGCTTGTGGACCTGCGCCCACGACAGCACGACCGAGGCGAAGGCCTCATTGATCTCGAACACGTCGAAGTCGGCCATCGCCATCCCCGAGCGGTCGAGCATCTTCGCCGTCGCGTCGACAGGCCCGTCGAGCAGGTAGTACGGGTCGGTGCCGGTCACGAGCTGGTGCAGGAGCTTCGCCCGCGGGCGCAGCCCGAGCTCGGCGGCCCTCTCCTCGCTCATCCACAGCACCGCCGCGGCGCCGTCGGAGATCTGCGACGACGTGCCGGCGGTGTGCTTGTAGCCCTCGACGACGGGCTTGAGCTTCGCCAGGCCCTCCATGGTCGTGTCGCGCAGGCCCTGGTCGCGCGAGATCAGCTGGGCCTCACCCGTGGGCTCGCCGTCGTCACCGATGACCGGCGTCTCGATCGGCGCGATCTCGCGCTCGAACCGACCCTCGCCCCACGCCTGCTTCGCCTTGCGCTGCGAGTGGAAGCCCCACTCGTCGAGGTCCTCCCGCGTGATGCCGCGGTTGTCGGCGATGCGGTCGGCCGCACCGAACTGCCCGTTGGGCGGGTCGTCCCACGGCCACGGCTCCGTCTTGTAGTGCCCCGGTCCGTTCACGACGTTCGCGCCCAGCGGCACGTGGCTCATCTGCTCGACCCCACACGCGATCGTGACGTCGGCGCCGCCGGCCGCGATCAACCCTGCCGCGAGGTGGTTGGCCTGCTGCGACGAGCCGCACTGGGCGTCGACCGTCGTGCACGCGGTCTGGTACGGGAGCAGGTCCGGGCCGGCCGACAGCCATGCGTTGCGCGTCACGTTGGAGCCCTGCTCGCCGGCTTGGGTGACGCAACCGCCGATCGCCTCGTCGACGAGCATCGGGTCGATGCCGGCGCGCTCGATCACCTGGAGCTGCACATGGCGGAGCGTCTCGGTGGCCTTGAGGCCTGACAACCAGCCGTTGCGCTTGCCGATCGGCGTGCGGACGGCTTCGACGATGACGGGCTGGCGCATGGGGTGGACCCCTCTCCTGAGCGCGTCGTGGCGGCTCGAGCAGATGTGACGGGCCGTCAGTTTAGGGGCCATCATCGGCGGCCATCCCATGAGCGAACCTGCCCCGACCTCCCCCGCCGACGAGGACGCGACGCGGCTCGCCGCGTCCCGCCGCGTCGGGAGTGCCACCCGCGACCTCATCGGCTACCTCGTCGGGAGCACCGCCCCGGCCGGCGACCTCGACGACGTCGCCGCGACCATCGAGGCCGTGAACGACCGGCTGCGCCCGCACGCAGTCACGAGTCGATACGGGGACGGCGAAGGCCTGCGCGTCCGCCCCGCCCTCGCCGACGACCGGCTCTTCGAGCACCATCCCTTCGCCGGGCTCTCGAACCCGCTCGCGCCGCCGCTTCACCTGTTCGAGACGGACGACGGTCCCGCAGCCACGGTCACCTATGACCAGCGCCACGAGGGCATGCCCGGCAAGGTGCACGGCGGCGTCCTCGCCGCCGCGTTCGACCTCGTGCTCGGCGCGGCTGCTGCACGCGCGGCCGGGCGACCGGCGCCGACCGGTCGCCTCACGATCCGGTACCGAATCCCGACGCCCGTGCACACCGAGCTCCGCTACGTGAGCCGCGTCGCGAGCATCCAGGGGCGCAAGATCGTCACGACCGCGACCGTCTCCGCCGCCGACGAGGTGACCGCGGAGGCCGAGGGCCTCTTCATCGTCGCGCGCACCGAGATGCTGCCCGGCGTCGGGCGCGCAGACGCGTGAGCCTCGGGCGAGGCGGGCCGCTCGAGGGTGTGCGGGTCGTCGAGCTCCTGGGGCTGGGGCCCGGTCCCTTCTGCGGGATGCTGCTCGCCGACCTCGGCGCCGAGGTGCTGCGCGTCGACCGCGTCGACGCGGTGCGCGCGATCGACGCCTCCACGCCGGCGACGAACGCGATGTACCGATCGAAGGCCGCGATCGGGCTCGACCTCAAGGCACCGAGCGGCGTCGAGACGTTCCTGCGCCTCACCGATGCAGCCGACGCCGTGTTCGAGGTGTTCCGCCCGGGAGTCGCGGAGCGCCTCGGCATCGGCCCCGACGTCGCGCGCGGCCGCAACCCGCGCCTGGTGTACGGGCGACTGACCGGGTACGGCCAGGACGGCCCGCTCGCCGACAGGGCCGGCCACGATCTCGACTACCTCGCGATCGCCGGGGCACTGGAGCCGCTCGGCCGCGCGGGCGCACCGCCGACGCCACCGATCAACGTGCTCGCCGACTTCGCGGGCGGCGGGATGCTGCTCGCGTACGGAATCGTCGCGGCGCTCCTCGCGCGCGAGCACACCGGTCAGGGGCAGGTCGTCGACGCGGCGATGGTCGACGGCGCGGCGGTGATGCTGACCCCGTTCTACGCGGCGCGCGCGTCGGGGTTCTGGGGACCGCGGGGCACGAACATGCTCGACACGGGCTCGCCCTGGTACGACAGCTACGAGACCAGCGACGGCCGGTGGCTCGCCGTCGGCGCGATCGAGCCGCAGTTCTACGCGCAGCTCCTCGAAGGGCTCGAGCTCGCGGGCGAGGACCTCCCCGAGCAGCACGACCGTGACGGATGGCCCGAGCTGCGCGAGCGGTTCGCCACGGTGATCCGGACGCGAACCCGCGACGAGTGGGAGCAGCACTTCGCCGACTTCGACGCGTGCGTGGCACCGGTCCTCGACCCGGTCGAGGCGCCATCGCACCCGCACAATCGGGCGCGCGCGACGTTCCGTGAGATCCGGGGCGTTCCTCAACCCGCGCCCGCGCCGCGCTTCTCGGGCACGCCGTTGGCCGACCCGGCACCGCCCGAGCACGCCGGCGAACGCGAGACGCACGTCCTCGAGGCGTGGGGCCTGTCGCGCGACGAGGTGGCTGGCCTCGTCGCCATGGGTGTCGTGATCTAGGAGCCAGAGGCGAGCGCCCGCGGCGCAGGTACCCTGCGCCGCAGCGAGCCGTGGCCGAGCATCCCGGCGCCGCAGGCGCCAAGAGCGGAGAGGGAGCGAGACCGTGCCGATCCCCGAGCAGCGCGATCTCGAGAAGACCCGCGGCATCATCGCGAGCTGGCTGGCGGAGCGGCTGCCCGATGTGAGGGACGTGGAGGTCGGCGAGCTCTCCGGCCCCGCGTTCACCGGCTTCTCCAACGAGACCCTGCTGTTCGACGCCCGCTGCACCGACGCCGCGGGCACCCGGCGCACCGAGGGCCTCGTGCTGCGCGTGAAGCCGACCCAGCACACGGTCTTCCTGGAAGCCGACTTCGAGTCGCAGTACCGGGTGCTGGAGACGCTCGGGGCGAAGACGGACGTTCCCGTTCCCACCATGCGGTGGTTCGAGGAGAGCGACGAGCACCTCGGCGCGCCGTTCTTCGTGATGGACAAGGTCGACGGGCGGGCGCCGACCGACACACCGCCCTACACCCTCGGCGGCTGGTTCTTCGAGGAGACGACGCCCGCCGACCGGAGGACGCTCGTCGAGAGCGGGCTCGATGCGCTCGCGGCCGTGCACGCCGTCGACTGGCGGGCACTCGGCTTCGAGTTCCTCGACAAGCCGCAGTACGGGAAGCTCGGTTTCGAGCAACAGCTGCGGTACTACGAGGCGTCGTACGAGTGGGCCGACCCGGGATCGGAGCCACCTCGGATCGCGAAGGCCGCGCTCGAGTGGGTGCGCGAGAACGCGCCGGCCGAGGACCCCGAGATCGGGCTGTGCTGGGGTGACGCGCGGATCAACAACCAGCTCTTCGGTCCCGACCACCACGTGCGCGCCGTCGTCGACTGGGAGATGGTGACCCTCGCCGATCCGATGATGGACCTCGGATGGTGGCTGTTCCTCGACCGTCACTTCCACGAGGGCATGCCCGCGCCGCGCCTGGTTGGCTTCCCGACTCGTGAGGAGATGGTCGATCGCTACGAGCAGACCAGCGGCCGGGCCGCCCGCGATCTGGAGCTCTACGAGATCTTCGGCGGCCTGCGGTTCGCCGTCGTGATGATGCGGCTCAAGCACCTGCTCGTCGACTTCGAGCTCATGCCCCCCGACACCGACATGGCCGAGAACAACGCCGTCACCCGCGTCCTCGCCGACATGCTCGGCCTCGAGTCCCCCGGCGAGGGTGTCCCCTGGGCCTGAGCCGGACCCATGGTTGCGTCCCGCACCCGCGCATTCGAGGGTGAGGGACGCATCAGAGAGCGAGTCAAGGCTCCTCGGGCCAGTCGCGGGTCGGGCTCAGCGACCATTCGGGGTCGCGGCGCTCGAGGAACGCCAGCACGCCTTCACGGGCGTCGTCGCGACCCATGACGACGCGGTGGTACGCGGTCTCGAGCCGGTCGCACTCGTCGGCGTCCAGCGTGGGCTGGTGCCAGAGCAGCCGCTTCGACAGCGCGATCGACAGCGGTGCGGTGTTGACGGCGAGGTCGCGGGCGTACTCGAGCGTGGCCGGCAGCACCTCGTCGGCGGGGAGCGCACGCGCCGCGAGGCCCATGGCGAACGCCTCCTCGGCGGTGAAGTGCCTGCCTGACAGCAGCAGGTCGGCGGCTCGCGCGAACCCGACCGCCCGCGGCACCGTCCAGTGCGAGTGCGCGTCGGGCAGGACGCCGCGCCGGTTGTGGACGAAGCCGTACTTCGCGCCGGTCGCCATGAAGCGGACGTCGCAGTGCATGGCGAGCGTCATGCCGATGCCGATCGCGTGCCCGTTCATCGCCGCGAGCACGGGCTTGCGGATCTGCCACGCGGTCGGCCGGATCGGCGACGACGTGAACGCCTCGGCGCCTCCAGCCCGCTCGCCCGGAGCCGCGAACGTCGCGCCCCCGGGCGTGAGGTCGGCCCCGGCGCAGAACGCGTCACCCGCGCCGGTCACCACGACCACGCGGATGTCGTCGTCGGTGTCGCAGTGCGCGTGCAACCGGCCCAGGCTGTCGCCCATCGCCCCCGTGAACGCGTTCCGCTGGTCGGGCCGGTCGAGGGTCACGACGGCGACGTGGTCCCGGACCTCGAACCGGATGTCGGTGAGGGCCGGGACGTCGATGTCCGGCGCGACGTCCGGGTCGGGCCCGTCGGATCGGGCTTCAGGTCCGGAAGACATGCGGCGATAGTCTGACCGCATGGCACCGACGGCCGTGGGAACGCGCCTGCGCTGCTCGAAGTGCGGGACCGAGATCATCGTCGTGAAGGGCACCGACGAGGTGATCGTCTGCTGCGACGAGCCGATGACCGCCAAGAGCTCCTAGGACGCACGCATGGCGAACCTGCTGGGCAAGCGCTACCAGTGCAGCGTGTGCGAGGCCACGGTCCTCGTCACGAAGCCGGGCGACGGCGAGGTCTCGTGCCACGGCCAGGCGATGGAGGTCGCCCAGGCCAAGCCGCTCCCGTCGTCGGACTGAACCACGCACCAGGCAGGGATGGAGGGCGCCGCCGCCACCCACGCGACGGTCGTTCGGGTCGATGCCACCGGCCTCGCGGCCGGGGGCGTCGCGCTCGACGCCATGTTGCGTGACGCACTGGCGCCGGGAGCGTGCGTCCGGTTCGAGGGCGCCTGGCCCGAGTCGGTCCCTCCGTCGTCGCGCGCCGTCCTGCGCGCGGTGCCGGCGCTGACGGTCGCGATCTCACCACCCGAGGAGATCGAGGGCTCGTTCGATGTCGTCGCGACCGACGACGACGTGCGCGCCGTCGAGGACGCGTTCGCGCGGGCGCCACTCGCGGCCGTCAGCGCAGCGTTGCTGCTACGGGCACCGCGCACCGACGTCGATGACGGCCTCAACGCCGAGTCTGCGGTCTACTCCGTGCTGCAGGCGGGTCCGGAGTTCCGCGCCTGGCGCGACGCGACCCCTGCTCGCCCCGCCGACGACGCCGATCTCGCGCGAGTCCGCGTCGAGTCGGTCGGCGACGTGACCGAGATCGTGCTGACGCGCCCGGGCCGCCACAACGCCCTCGACGCCGCGATGCGCGATGCGCTCGACGCCGCGCTGGCGGACGCCACCTGGAGCTCGGGTGGCATCGTCGTGCGCGGCGACGGGCCGTCGTTCTCGTCGGGGGGCGACCTCGACGAGTTCGGGACGTTCCCCGACCCGGCGACCGCCCACATGGTCCGCCTGCTGCGCTCACCGGCCGGGCGGTTCGCCGCGCTGCACGAGCGACTCGTCGTCGCCGTCCACGGGACCTGTCTGGGCGCGGGCATCGAGCTCGCGGCGTTCGCCGATCACGTGCTCGCGAGCGACGACACCCGCATCGGGCTGCCCGAACAGGCGATCGGCCTCGTGCCGGGAGCGGGCGGGACCGTGTCGATCGCTCGCCGTGCCGGGCGCCGCGCAGTCCTCTCGCTGCTGCTGCGCGACGGTACGATCGGCGTCGACCAGGCGCGCGACTGGGGTCTCGTCGACGAGATCGTGTCTCACGATCGTCTGCGTGCACGGGCCTTCGAGATCGCGGAGTCGCTGACGTGAACATCGCCATGCTGCTGGAGATCGCCGCGGACGGCTTCGGCGACCGCGTCGCCATCGGGCCACGTGACGGCGGGTTGACGTATGCCGACCTGCGCCAGCGCGCGGTCGCGATCGGCGCGCACCTGGCCCGCGCCGATGCCGACGACGTCGCGCTGGTCAGCGAGACGTCGCCGCTCGTCCCGGCCGTCGTGTTCGGCGCCGCATGGGCGGGCGTGTCGTACGCGCCGATCAACTACCGGCTGCCCGCCGAGGCTCGCGACGCGCTGCTGCACCGGCTCGAGCCGGTGGTGGTCGCCGACGAGTCGTGGATCGCGATGACAGGCGCCGGTGATCAGACGTACCCCGACGAGCCCGAGCGCCCGGCCGTGCTCCTGTTCACGAGCGGCACGTCGGCGGAGCCGAAGGCTGCCGTGCTCGAGCACGATCAGCTCCTCGCGTACCAGATCAACACCGTCGAGTTCGCGTCGGCCGGCGACGACGAGGCCGTGCTGCTGTCGGTCCCGCCGTTCCACATCGCGGGCGTCACCGCGGTGCTGAGCTCGACGTACGCGGGACGCCGCATCGTGCCGCTGCCGCGATTCACGCCCGAGGCCTGGCTCGAGACCGCGAACCGCGAGCAGGTCACGCATGCGTTCGTCGTGCCGACGATGCTGGCGCGCATCGTGCACGCGCTCGAGGCCGATTCGAGCCTCTGCCCGTCGACGCTGCGACACCTCGTGTACGGCGGGGCGCGCATGCCCGCGCCCGTGCTCGCACGTGCGCTCGACCTCCTGCCCGACGCGGGCTTCGTGAACGCGTACGGGCTGACGGAGACGAGCAGCACCGTCTGCGTCCTCGGGCCCGACGATCACCGGACCGCGGCCGCGAGCGACGACCCGGCCGCGCGTGCCCGGCTGGGGTCGGTCGGGCGGCCCGTCCCCGGCATCGAGGTGCGGATCGTCGGCGCCGACGGCGGCGAGGTCACCGACGGCTCGATCGGCGAGATCTGCGTGCGCGGCGCCCAGGTCTCGGGCCGCTACGTGGGCGGCGGCTCGCACCGCGACGGCGACGGCTGGCTGCACACCGGCGACCAGGGTCGCATCGACGGCGAGGGCTACCTCTACGTCGAGGGACGGGGCGACGACACGATCATCCGTGGCGGGGAGAACGTGGCGCCGGCGGAGGTCGAGGACGTGCTGCTGCACCACCGCGCCGTGGGGGCCGCGGCCGTCGTAGGTGTGCCGGACGAGGAGTGGGGCGAGCGCATCGTCGCGATGGTGTCGCTGCGCGCCGGCGCGGCGACCGACGAGGCGGAGCTGCGCGCGCACGTGCACGAGCACCTCGGCGGCCTCAAGACGCCCGAGACCATCGCCATCCGAGACGAGCTGCCCCAGACCGCGACCGGCAAGATCCTGCGGCGCACCGTCCGTGAGGAGCTCGGCCGGCGCTGACCCCCGAGCGCGCCGGCGCCGTCACAGGCCCATGAAGCTGCCACCGTCGCAGACGATCGTCTGGCCGGTGACGTAGCCGCCGTCGCCACTCGCGAGGAACACGGCGACGGGGCCGATGTCGTGCTCGAGGTCGCCGATTCGCCGCAGAGAGGTGCGTGCCGTCACACGCTCCTCGAGGACGGGGTTCTGCTCGAACGCGCCCATGAGCGCGGGGCTCGCGGCGACGGGCGCGATGCAGTTGACGGTGATCCCGAGCGGCCCCCACTCCCGCGACAGGCTCTTGGCCATGGCGCGCTGCGCCGCCTTGACCGGCGAGTAGATCGGGATGTTGACGCTGCCCTCCACGCCCGACGGCGACGTGATGAGGATGAGACGACCCCGCGCGCCCGCATCGCGCAGGTGAGGGAACGCCAGCACCGCGCTGTAGTACGAGCCCCAGACCGCCGTGCGCGAGTTCCGGTCCCACAGCTCGACGTCGAGCTCCTCCAGCCGGTGCGGCGCCGCGCCCCGGTATGCGTTGTGCACCATGACCTCGAGGCCGCCGTAGCGTTCGATGGTCTCGGCGACGCACGCCGTCATCGAGTCGCGGCTCGTGACGTCGGTGACGATGCACACCGCCTCGTCGCCGCGCTCACGGATCGACGCCGCGACCGGCTCACCCGTCTCGGCGCGCCGGGCCGCGATCACGACGTTCGCCCCCTGGGCGGCGCACGCCCTCGCGATCCCCTCGCCGACCCCCTGGCCCGCCCCGGTCACGACGACGGTTCGGCCCGCGAGACGGTCTCCGCCCGAACCCGAACCAGAACCAGGCGAGCTCACGGTGCCATCCAGACGCCGCCGTCGGCGCAGACCGTCACGCCGGTCACGAAGTGAGCCGCGTCGCTGGCGAGCCACACGACGACCGGTGCGATGTCGGCAACCACGTCACCGGGCCCGCCCAGCGCGGGCGGCGCGAGCGACACCGCCGTCGACTCGACACCGACGGCGGAGTGCTCCGGCGCGGGCGCGACGCAGTTCACGCGGATGCCGTCAGGTCCCCACTGCCGCGCCGCCGACTTCGCGAGCAGCCGCTGGCCCTCGACGGCCACCGTGTACGGCACGAGCCGCTCCGCACCCGACATCGAGACCGTCGGCGTGACGAGCACGATGCTGCCGCCTCGACCCTGCATCTCGCGAAACGCCGCCTGCAGCACGAACAGCGTCGGGCGCATCGTGCCCTCCCACACCGCTTCCCAGCGCGCGTCGTCGACCTCGGCGAAGTCGATCGCCTCGAAGGCGACCTCGGGCATCGCGACATGGACGACGACGTCGACCGGGCCACGGGCGCGCTCGGCCGCGGCGGCGAGCTGGACGTCGACCTGCGCCCGAGTCTCGAGTGCGCTGGTCGCGATGCCACTGGCGTGGGACGGCCCGCCACCGAGGACACCGTCGAGCAGCTCACGACCGAAGTCGCGCTCGGTGCCCGTCACGACGACGCGCTTGCCATCGAGCGGACGGTGCACGCCGCGGCCTCAGGTGGTGCGGACGGGCAGCGACTTGATGCCGTTGATGAAGTTCGAGCCCAGGCGCTTGACGGGACCGTCGGGGGCGAGCCCCGGCATCCGTGCGAGCAGCTCCTCGAACATCACCCGCGCCTCGAGCCGAGCGAGGCTCGCGCCGAGGCAGAAGTGCGGGCCCCCGGCACCGAAGGCGACGTGCTCGTTCGGCGTGCGCCCGACGTCGAAGCGATCGGCGTCGGAGAAGTGCGACTCGTCCCGGTTGGCCGAGGAGTACCACATCACGACCTTGTCGCCCTCGCGGATCTGCTGCCCACCCAGCTCGGTGTCGGTACGGGCGGTGCGACGGAAGTGCATCACGGGTGTGACCCAGCGCAGCATCTCCTCGATCGCCGTCGGGAGGAGCACCGGATCGCCTGCCAGCCGCGCCCGCTCCTCGGGGTGCTCGAAGAGCGCCAGGGTCCCTCCGGTGATGAGGTTGCGGGTCGTCTCGCTGCCGGCGTTCATGAGCAGCATGAAGAACAGGTCGACGTCCATCGCCGAGAGGCGCGCGCCGTCCACCTCGGCTCGGAGCAGGACGCTCAGCAGGTCGGAGCCGTCGCCGTCGGCGCGCTCGGCGGCGAGGCGATCCGCGTAGGCGAACATCTCGCTCATCGCCTGGTGCGCATCCTCGATCGTCGCGCCGACCTCGGGGTCGTCCAGGCTCATCATGGTCTCGGTCCACGCGAAGACCGTGTGCCGCTCCTTCGTCGGCACGCCGACGAGCTCGGCGATCACCTGGAGCGGCACCTCGACCGCGACGTCGGTCACGAGGTCGAAGCTCCCCCTCGCTGCGGCGTCGTCGAGGATCCGCACGACCATCTCGCGGATCCGCGGCTCGAGGGCGTTGATCTGGCGAGGCGTGAAGCCCTTGTTGACGAGCTTGCGCAGCTGCGTGTGGCGCGGGGGGTCCTGGTTGAGCATGAGCTCACCCGCGCCGCCATCACCGTCGGGGTTGTCCCTGATGAACGTGGACGGATGCGAGCCGAACGTCTGCGGGTGGCGCGACACCTCGAACACGTCCTCGTAGCCGAACACGCCCCAGTACCCGGGCCCGTCGGGCTCGGGGAGGAAGCAGACGGGCGACTCGGCGCGCAGGCGCCGGAACACCTCGTGGGGTGGCCCGTCTGCGAACAGCCCGAGGTCGAAGAGGTCGGGGCCCGCGGCGCCAGGAGGCGCGGTCGCCTGCGTCACGCGCGCACGCTCAGACCTGCGCGCGCGGGCGCACCTCGCACGCTTCGTCGAGGTCGAGGAGCATCGTCAGGCGGCCGAACGCGACCCAGTTGCCGATGCAGATCGTGAGGTCGAGGATCTCCGGGTCGGTGAAGTGCTCCTTGAGCCGCGCGAAGAACGCGTCGTCGATGTTGCGATGGTCGAGGCAGAACATCTCGGCGTACTCGATCGCCAGGCGCTCCTGCTCCGAGTACTGGGGGTGGTCCTGCCACTCGGAGACGTGCGCGTAGAGCTCCTCGTCGACGCCTTGCTCGGCGAGCTCGGGGATCCGCCAGCCCTGGCAGACGACGCAGCCGTTGATCTCGGCGACGCGCATTCGGGCGGCCTCCCGCACGCGTGCGGGCAGCTGACTCTCTTGGTACACGGCCGTCGAGAGCTGCGCGACCGCGCCGCCCATCTCGGGTCGCAGCGACCACACCCGCACGATCTCGGGCTGGTCACCTTCAGGAAGATCGAGCCGGGCCATCACGCCACCTCCTGGACACGTGCAGGCCGCACCCGTGCACCGTACCCGTCGGACGCCACGGCCTGCGCGACCGCGTCGCGCAAGGACACGTCGATCGTGGCGCCGACACCCTCGTCGAGCAGCGACGACGCGGCCCGTGCCCCGTGCAGCCCCGCCAGCGGGTCGGCCGGCGCGTCGCCGACGAAGACCGGCGCGTCTGGGCCACCGGCGGCGACCGCGAGGCCGCCCGCCACCGCGGCGTCGTCGCCGAACGCGACGCGGTCGCGCCACGTGCCTTGGTACCCGTAGCCCGTGATCGAGACCCACACCAGCCCGTCGTCGCGAACCCGATGCTCGAGGTCGAGGCCGAGCTGCTCGATCGCCCGTGGACGGGCGGACGTCACGACGACGTCGGCACCCTCGACCAGACGGGGCAGCTCGTGCCGCTCGACCGCGATCTCCTCCTTCGATCCGTTGAGACGGCGCCAGAACTCCGGAGGGCCGGCGCGGGCGCCGTCGGGCCGGTCCGCGAGCTCCACCTTGCGGACCAGCGCGCCACGCTCGCCGAGGAGGCGGGCGCACAGCGGTCCCGCCCACAGTGCCGAGCAGTCGAGGACGACCGGCCGGCGATCGGCGCGAGCGCGCCCGCTCGGGCCACCACGCTTCACGCGCACCGGCGTCGCCTCCGATCCCGCGGCGACGGCCACGGCGGCCGGGATCCCCAGCAGCTGGGCCCGCGCCACCGCCGGCTCGGCATCGACCGACCCGAGGTGCCGGGCCACGGCGTCCCACGCGGGGCCGTCCCAGTCGTGCTCCATCCACGCCGCGAGGAGCTCGACGTCGCCGCGCCGGGAGAGGTTGATCGCGGCCCACCGCCCGTCGCGCGACGGCAGGAGTCGGCACGAGCCACCCGCCGACACCGTCCCCTCGGGCGCGATGCCGAGGATCTCGGCGCGCTCGCCCACGAGCGCGGGCCCATCGACACCGAGCGCGGTGCCGAGGTCCGTCGCCGCCGCGTCGAGCGCGCGCTCGGCGCGTTCGCGGCTCAGTGGAACACCTCGCCGCCGTTCACGTCGAGCGCCTGGCCGGTGATGACCGACGACAGGTCGGACGCGAAGAAGACGGCCGCGTTCGCGCAGTCGTCGTCGGGAGGGATCTCGCCGAGCGCGATCTCGGCCGCGATCTCGTCGTAGTGGTCCTGGGGCGTCTTGCCCGATCCCGAGGCGAGGATCTGCATGTAGCCCTCGACCGACGGGCCCCACATCCAACCGGGCACGATCGAGTTGACGCGGATCTTGTGGGGGCCGAGCTCCTTGGCGAGCACCTGCGCAGCCGTCATCAGCGCGCCCTTGGACGTGGCGTACCCACCCTGGAGCGGCAGGACCTTGCGGATGATCATCGAGTTCACGAACACGATCGACCCGCCGCCCTGGGACTTCATCTGCGGGATGACCGACTTCGTGAGCTGGAGGCTCCCGAAGAGGTTCACGTCCATGATGTGACGCCATGCCGCGAGGTCGACGTCCTCGAAGCGCTGGAAGACGTCGGGGGCGAACGCGTTGTGCACGAGCACGTCGACGCCGCCGAACGCGTCCACCGTCGCCTGCACGAGCGCGTCACAGTGCGCCTGATCGGTGATGTCGGTGCGCACGTGCACGGCTCGCCGGCCGAGCGCCTCGATCTCGCCGTGCACCTCCTCGAGGTACGACTCGGTGCGGGCGCCGAGCGCGACGTCGGCGCCCTCGCGGGCGAACGCCAGCGCGATCTCCTTTCCCAGCCCCGGCCCGATCCCCGAGACGATGCAACGCTTGTCCTTCAGCAACATCCGCGTGTGCTCCCTTTCCTCTGGTTGCGTCTCTCACCCGCGCATCTCGGGGTGAGAGACGCATCAAATGGGGTACGCCTCCGTTCAGCTCATGGTGCGGCCGCAGTTCACGTCGAGCGTCTGGCCCGTGACGACCCGCGCCAGTGGCGACGCGAAGAACAAGACGGCGGGCGCGATCTCCTCCGGTGACGCGATGTGGTGCAGCGGGTTCATCGCCGCGATCTCGTCGGCGACCTCGGTGGGCGCGATCTGGCGCTGCTCGGCGATCCACTCGAAGTACTCGTCGAGCGACCCACCGCGTATGTGCCCGGGCGCGACGCAGTTGACGCGCACCTTCGACGGGCCGAGCTCCTTCGCGAGCACGTGCGCGGCCGTGGTCAGCGCGCGCTTCGACGCCGCGTAGCCCGCCAGCAGCGGGATGGGGTTGCGCACCGACAGCGTCGTGATCATCACGACGGACGCGTCGCCGTGGTCGGCGACGGCCTTGCGAAGATGGGGCACGCACGCCTGCGTGAGTTGGAGCGTGCCGAACACGTTGACGTCGATCGGCCGGCGCCAGCGCTCCGGTTCGAACCCGTCGAACGGGTCGTGCCAGTCCTCCTCGGCGAACGCGTTGTTCACGAGCACGTCGACCTGCCCGAGCTCGGCGGCCGCGGTCTCGGCGAGTCGGGCGCACGCCGCGGCCTCGGCGATGTCTGTCGCCACCGTGACGACCCGGCGCCCGAGCGCCGCGATCTCCTCGGCGACGGGTGCCATGGACACCTCCCGGCGAGCGGCCAGCGCCACGTCGGCCCCGGCCCGGGCCAGCTCCAGCGCGATCGCCCGGCCCATCCCGGGGCCGATCCCCGAGACGACGGCGACCCGTCCGTCCAGCAACCCCGCCGTGTCGCTCATCTCCATTGCGTCCTTCGCTGCGGACCGGGATACCCGGCCCGCGGTCGCTCACTCCGCAGCTGACGCCCGCCGGGCTGGCGGCAGCGGACGAGAACATGTTCTACTCACCGGCCGTGTCCGGCAACCCGACTCCGGAGCGGGCCTCCACCCGGACGTTCAACCTCGCCGACCTCTTCGAGATCGTCGCCGACACCGTCCCCGACCGCACGGCGCTCGTGTGCCCGGCTCCGGCGAACGGCCACGCTCGAGGGACCGACGTCCGGTGGACGTACCGCCAGCTCGACGAGCGAGCCAACCGCCTCGGCCACCATCTGCTCGACCATGGCGTCGCGAGCGGCGACCACGTCGCGGTGCTCTCGTGGAACCGGGCCGAGTGGATCGAGGCCGAGCTCGGCATCTACAAGGCCCGGGCTTCGGTCATCAACGTCAACTACCGGTACGTCGCCGACGAGCTGCGCTACATGCTCGACAACTCCGACGCGGTTGCGATCGTCTTCGAGCGGACGTTCGCCCCGATGGTCGCCGAGGTGCGCGGCGACGCCCCGAAGCTCCGGCACTTCGTGGTCATCGACGACGGGGATGCGTCTGCGTCCGATCGGGGCGGAGCCGTCGCGAAGGCCGTCGCCCAGCTCGGCGCGATCGACTACGAGGACGCCCTCGCCGCCGCGTCGCCCGAGCGCGGCTTCCCGCCCCGCTCGCCCGACGATCTCTACATCCTCTACACCGGGGGCACGACCGGGATGCCCAAGGGGGTGCTGTGGCGCGCCGAGGACATCTTCTTCGCCGCCCTCGGCGGCGGTGGCTTCGGCCAGGCGCCGATCACCACGCCCGAAGAGCTCGCCGGGCGTGTCGCCGGCGACGACGCGATCAACGTCAACGTCGTGAACTCCCCGGTGATGCACGGCGGTGGCCAGTGGACGACCTTCATCGGCTTCTTCGGAGGCGGCACCGTCGTCCTCAACTGCGATCACCACTTCGACGGCCAGCACGTCGCCCGCATCGCGTCCGACGAGCACGCCACGTCGATCATGGTGGTCGGGGACGCGATGGCGCGCCCGCTCGCCGACGCGATCGAGGACCCCGACGACGACTACGACCTGTCCTCGGTGCTCGTCGTCGGGTCGGGTGGCGCGATCCTGTCGAAGGCGATCCGCGAGGAGCTCCAGGCGCTCCTGCCGAACGCAATGGTGATGGACAGCTTCGGCGCGTCGGAGACCGGCCACGCCGGTACGGTCATGGATCTCGAGCGCGGCGGCCCGCGCTTCACGATGAACCCGACGACGAACGTGCTCGACGAGGAGGGACGCCCCGTGAAGCCGGGCTCGGGCCAGGTCGGCAAGCTGGCCCGCCGTGGGCACATCCCGCTCGGCTACTACAAGGACGAGGAGAAGACCGCCGCGACGTTCCTCGTCGACCCCGACGGAGAGCGCTGGGTGATCCCCGGCGACTCCGCGACGATCGACGACGACGGCACGCTGAACCTGCTCGGGCGCGGCTCGGTGTGCATCAACACCGGCGGCGAGAAGGTGTACCCCGAGGAGGTGGAGGCGGCGCTCAAGGCGCACCGCGACGTGTTCGACGCCGTGGTCGTGGGTGTCCCGGACGAGCGGTTCCAGGAGCGCGTCGTGGCCATCGTCACGCCCCGCCCGGGCGCGATGCTCGAGCTCGCCGAGCTCCAGGCCTTCTGTCGGACCAAGATCGCGGGCTACAAGGTGCCTCGACAGCTGCACGTCACCGACGAGATCCCCCGCACGCCCGTCGGCAAGCCCGACTACCGCCAGGCGAAGAGGATCGCGGTGAACGAGCGCAGCGAGTGAGCTCGCCAGCAAGCGAACGACCGCGGGCCGGGTACCTCGGCCCGCAGAGAGTGAGCGCAGCATGATGGAAGTACCGGCGACCCTCGGCTTCTGGGACATCGCCAAGGCCCGGCCCGACCACCTCGCCCTCGTCGA
Source organism: uncultured Bifidobacteriaceae bacterium (assembly GCA_964532485.1). GTDB lineage: Bacteria > Actinomycetota > Acidimicrobiia > IMCC26256 > PALSA-555 > DATBSK01. Next base: position 67,169 of record CAZHKE010000001.1, on the reverse strand, counting down.
CCCCGACGAGCGCGAGATCTCGGCCGGTGAGCTGCTCGGTTCGGCGAACCAGCTCGTGCACGGACTGCGCGCGATGGGCTTCGAGCCCGGCGACGCGATCGCGATGCTGCTCCCCAACTGCACCGAGGTGTTCGAGCTCTTCCTTGCCGTCACCCAGGCGGGCTTCTACCTGATCCCGATCAACTGGCACCTCGTCGGGCCCGAGATCGCGTACATCGTCGACGACTGCGAGGCGAAGGCCTTCGTCGCCCACGCGCGGTTCCGAGACGACGCCGAGGCCGCAGCCGACGAGATCGACTTCCCCGCCGAGGGCCGTTTCGCCGTCGGCGGCGAGATCCCCGGCTTCCGCGCCTTCGAAGAGCTCAAGGCCGGGCAACCAACGTCCGATCCACCCGACCGCACCGCCGGCATGATCATGAACTACACGTCGGGCACGACGGGCAAGCCCAAGGGTGTGCGCCGCACGCTGCCCGGCGTCGATCCCGAGACCGCCGGCAACGGGTTCGGCGGGATGCTGTACATGTTCCGGCTGCAGCCGTTCGAGGACAACGTGCACATCGTCGGATCGCCGCTGTACCACACGGCCGTCCTCAACTTCTCGGGCTCGGCGATCAACATCGGGCACACAGTCGTGCTGATGGACAAGTGGACCGCACCGCAGATGCTGCACCTGATCGACAAGTACAAGGTGACCAACACGCACATGGTGCCGACGCAGTTCGTCCGACTGCTCAACGTGCCGGAAGCAGAGCGAGCGAAGTACGACGTGTCCTCGCTGCGTCACATGGTGCACGCGGCGGCGCCGTGCCCACCCGAGGTGAAGCGCCAGATGATCGAGTGGTGGGGACCGGTCATCGACGAGTACTACGCGGCGAGCGAGGGCGGCGGCACGATCGTGTTCGCCGACGAGTGGCTCGAGCACCCCGGCACGGTCGGACGTGCGTGGCCGATCTCGGAGATCGTGATCCTCGACGACGACGGCAACGAGCTCCCGCCCAACCAGGTCGGCACCGTCTACATGCACATGATGACGGGCAACTTCGAGTACTACAAGGACAAGGAGAAGACGGAGAAGAGCCGACAGGGCAAGTTCTTCACCGTCGGTGACGTCGGCTACCTCGACGACGAGGGCTGGCTCTTCCTCTCCGATCGCAAGATCGACATGATCATCTCCGGCGGGGCGAACATCTACCCCGCCGAGATCGAGAGCGAGCTGATCATGCACCCGAGGGTCGCCGATGTCGCGGTGTTCGGCATCCCCCACGAGGACTGGGGCGAAGAGGTCAAGGCCGTCATCGAGCCGGTCGAGGGCGTCGAGGGCGACGAGGAGCTCGAACGGGAGATCCTCGAGTGGTCGGCCGAGCGGCTCGCCAAGTACAAGCGGCCCAAGTCGATCGACTTCACCACCGAGATGCCGCGCGACCCCAACGGGAAGCTCTACAAGCGCAAGCTGCGCGACCCGTACTGGGAAGGCCGCGAGCGCGCGATCTAGTCGAGAGCTGCCCCGATGACATCGCCAACCACGAACGCAGCCGAGAAGAGCGCAGCCGGCTTGGCGCTGCTGACCCTCGCGTCAGCCCAGTTCCTGATGACGCTCGACACGTCGGTGATGAACGTCGCGATCGCGACGGTCGCCAAGGACGTCGGCACGACGGTCACGGGGATCCAGACTGCGATCACATTCTACACGCTCGTGATGGCCGCGTTCATGATCACGGGCGGCAAGATCGGCGCGATCATCGGACGCAAGCGGGCGTTCGCGATCGGCTGCATCATCTATGGGAGCGGATCGTTCGTCACGGCCATCTCACCGAGTCTCGCCGTGCTGATGATCGGATGGTCCGTGCTCGAGGGCATCGGGGCCGCGCTGATCCTCCCCGCGATCGTCGCGCTCGTGGCGTCGAACTTCGGCCGCCCCGATCGACCCCGCGCCTACGGGCTCGTCGCGGCAGCCGGCGCCATCGCGGTGGCCGCCGGTCCGCTCATCGGTGGGCTCCTCACGACGTACGCGTCGTGGCGATACGTGTTCGCGGGTGAGGTGCTCGTCGTGCTCGCGATCCTCGCGCTCACGCGCCGCATGGCCGACGCGCCGCCCGAGGAGCGTGTCCGGCTCGACCTCGTCGGCACCGGCCTCTCGGCGCTCGGGCTCGGCCTCGTCGTGTACGGCATCCTGAAGGCGGGGAGCTGGGGACTCGTCATACCCAAGGAGGGCGCGCCCGAGTGGTTGGGCCTCTCGCCGGCGATCTGGCTCGTCCTGCTCGGCGGGCTCGTGCTCTGGGGCTTCATGCTCTGGGAGATCCATCGGCTCCGGCGCGGCGCGGAGCCGTTGGTGAACCCCGCCATGCTGCGCAACGCGACGCTGCGCGGCGGTCTCACCGCCTTCTTCTTCCAGTACCTGCTCCAGATGGGGCTCTTCTTCGTGGTGCCGCTGTTCCTCTCGGTCGCGCTCGGGCTATCGGCCATCGACACGGGCGTCCGGCTGCTCCCGCTCTCGATCACGCTGCTGATCGCCGCGGTCGGGATCCCGAAGGTGCTCCCGCACGCGTCGCCGCGTCGGATCGTGCGGCTCGGCTTCGTGATCTTGTTCCTCGGCATCGTCGTGCTCATGGCGCTGCTCGACGAGGGCGCGGGAGCCGAGATCACGACCTGGCCGATGCTGCTCGCCGGGCTCGGGATCGGCGCGCTCGCGTCGCAGCTCGGGGCGGTGACGGTGTCGTCGGTGCCCGACGACCAGAGCGCCGAGGTCGGCGGCCTTCAGAACACGGTCACGAACCTCGGCGCGTCGATCGGCACCGCGGTGGCGGGTGCAGTGCTCATCACGATCCTCACGAGCTCGTTCCTGTCCGGTCTCGCGGGGAACCCCGATGTCCCCGACAAGGTGGCGACGAGCGCGTCGACCGAGCTCGCCAGCGGTATCCCCTTCGTCTCGGACGCCGACCTCGAGCAGGACCTGGAGAAGGCCGACGTCTCAGCCGACACCGCCGAGGCGATCGTCGACGAGAACGCCGACGCCCGAATCGAAGGCCTGCGCGCCGCGCTCGCGATCCTCGCGATCTTCGCTCTCCTCGCGATGTTCGCGAGTCGACGACTGCCCGACCAGCAACCCGGCGCGACGGCCGGCGCGTGACGCGCGTGACGTGAGCGCCCCAGAGCGCGTCACACGCTCCGAGCACGCGGGCCGTCGATCAGAACATCTTCGACAGCAGCTCGCCCGCGCGACGGATCGCGGCGGAGTCGGAGAACGGCAGGTTGAAGATCGGCTCGTCGACGCCGGCATCGATCATCACCGCGACCTGCTCGACGACTTCGTCGTCGGTGCCGACGGTGCAGCCCGCGGCGAACTCCTCGCCGGCGAGGTCGATGAGCATCGCCCGCGTGTCGATCGTCTGCTGCTCGCTGTCGGTGAGGAACAGCGAGCCGAGCCGCGTCGTGCGGATCTCGGAGGGGTCGCGGCCGACCTCGGCGCAGTGGCCGCGCAGCACCTCGAGCTTGTGACAGACCGTGTCGAGGTCGCCCGAGACGTTGCACTGGTCGGCGTACTGCGCGACGAGCCGCAGCGTCCGCCGCTCTCCCCCACCGCCGACCATGATCGGGATGCCATCCGGGCGAATCGGCCGCGGGAGGTTGCGCACGCCCTCGACGCGGTAGTGCGCCCCGGTGAAGGTGGGCGCTTCCTCGGTGAACATGGCCCGGCAGATCTGAAGGGCCTCCTCGAGCCGGTCGAGGCGCTCGCCTGCGCCGGGGAAGTCGACCCCGAAGGCGACGTGCTCGACGTCGTGCCACGCGGCGCCGATCCCGAGGATCGCACGGCCGCCGCTCACGACGTCGAGCGTCGTCACCTGCTTCGCCAGGATCGCGGGATTGCGGTACGTCACTCCGGTGACGAGGGTGCCGAGCTGCGCGCTGCGCGTGCGTGCGGCGAGGGCGCCGAGGAGCGTGTACGCCTCGAGCATCGGCTGGTTCTCACCGCCGAGCGCAGGCAGCTGGTACAGGTGGTCCATCACCCACACTGACGAGAAGCCGCTCTCCTCGCCGGCGACCGCCATCTCGACGATCCCGTCGAACAGCGCTGAGTCGGGGACGTGGAGCGAGAAGTTGGGGAGCTGGAGACCGAACGTCGTCGTCATGCGATGACACTATCCACGAGCCGGCGACGCCGGGTCAGGAGAAGCAATCGTCGAAGAACGCCGTCACCGGCTTCGTCATGATCGGGTCGACCGTCGAGCCGACGAGGTCGTTCACCTGCATGTGGCTGTAGCCGGTTGCGTCGATGACCTGCACGTCGACGTCGGCCGCCCGGAGCGCGTCCGCGAACTCATCCAGCTGCGCGACACGAGAGGGCCTACCGCGCTGCACGAGCAGCATCGAGGGGATGTCCTTGCCCGCCTCGACGTGCTCGATCGGTGACGCCTCGCGCTGGGTCTCGGGATCAGCGCCGAAGATCGCCGCGTAGAGACGCGCCCCGCGGTTGCCGGCGGCGACGCGGGCCACGACGTCGAAGCCTTCCGTGTCGTCCGGGAACGAGCACTGGATCTCGTCGAGACCGAGACCCACGTCGTCGAGGTAGCGCTCGTCGGTCGTCAGGGACGCGACGATCTGCGCGCCGGCCGAGTGCCCCAGGATCCCGACGTGGTCGGTATCGAGCCCGTACTCCTGGGCGTGGTCGAACAGCCATGCGACGGCCCGAGCCACGTCCTCGTTGTGCGTCGGGTAGCGGACCGGCGGATCCTGGTTGCGCGCGCTGAGCCGGTAGTTGACGTTCGCGAACGCCCACCCCTGCCCGTTGAACAGCTTCGCCTTGTCGCCCGTGAACCCGCGCTTGTCACCGACGATCCAGCCGCCGCCGTGGACGCCGATGACCAGCGGCACGGGGGCGCACGAGTTCCCGGTCGCCGGCAGGTAGAGGTCGAGCGACAGGAGGTTGGCGCCGACGCCGTCGATCGTCTCGTACTCGAGGTTCCGGACGGCATCGGGCCCGGGGCGACAGACCTCCCTACCCGACGTGTCGTCGGCGCGCGTCGACGTCGCCGCCCGGCCGGCACCGGCCGAGACGACGACGACGATCGCGATGACGAGCCCGAAGGCGACGGGGAGGGCTCTGCTCCTGATGCTCATGACGGTTACGATGCTCCTGGCCTGCAGACGAGCGGTCAACGGGATGTCAGGGCACTGTGAAGTCGCGGCTCACTCGTCTGCGATGGCACCCAGCCGGGAACGATTCACCGCGTGCCCGCTGAGCTCGCCGCGGCGGGTCAGGGCGGACGTCGGGACCTCTGGCCCTGGTCGGGGACCACCCGGTCGGACATCGTCGCCCCGAAGTCGAGGAGGTGGCGCGGATGAAGGGCGTCGTGGTGTATGAGTCACCCCCGTCGCGACCGTGCGACTGATGGGCTGGCTGCGAGAGCACGTGAGCACGCGAGGCGTGCTGCTGACCGTCGGCATCATCGTGCTCGCGTTCGGTCTCTTGCAGCTCGTTCCGTATCGGGTCTCCAACCAGAAGGTCCGACAAGGCCCGCACTGGGACAGCCCCCGTACCGAGGCTCTCGCCCGCGCGGCCTGCTTCGACTGCCACAGCAACGAGACCGAGACGCTGTGGTGGGAAGACATCGCACCGCTCTCGTGGTGGATCACCAATCATGTGAACGAGGGACGTGACGCACTGAACTTCTCGGAGTGCACGGGCCACGGCGGCGAGTCGGACGACGCGGCCGAGACCGTGCGCAACGGCTCGATGCCCCCCGGCTACTACACCTGGCTCGGCCTGCACTCGGACGCGGACCTGACCGCACAGGAGCGGCGCGACCTCGCCGCCGGGCTCCAGGCGAGCCTGCGGGGCGCCGGCTGCGGAGGCGACTGACCGAAACCCGGATCACCCCGTGGGTCGTGAGTACTTCTCGATCGCCTCCCGGGTCGCCTCGAGCATCGCGCCGAAGAACTTGCCGCTGTTCTGACCGACCCATCCGATGCTGGCAGTGCGCCCGGCGTTCATCTCCCGGCATGCCGGGATCACGTACTCGGCGAACAGCTCGTACGACCGTCTGGTCGCGGCCCAGTCGGCGCAGTTGTGGGCGAGGAACAAGAAGGTCCCGAACCCGCCGGTCTTCGCACTCAGCTTCTCGATGGTGGCAAGCGCGTCGTCGGGCGTCCCGACGGTCGCGACGCCGAAGTTGGGGTAGCCGTTCGTCGTCCAGTGCGTCAGCGCCTCGTGAGCCGAGCCGGCCCACGGCATCTTGGTGTTGCTCATGCCCTCGAAGTAGCCGCAGAGCGTGAGCACGCCGTGCTCCATCTCTCGCTCGGCCTGCTCGCGCGTCTCGGCGAGGTGCATCGTGGCCACGACCCGCCACCGATCACGATCGACCGCGTTGCCGTGCTCGACCGCGGTGCGCTCGAAGTGGCCCCAGTTGGTGTCGAGCGCGTCGAAGCCGGTGGGGTCGGTCGCTGCCAGCGACAGGATCGAGAGGCCGAGTCGGCCCGCCAGCGTGGCGCCGGTCGGCGACGACGTCGACGCCACCGCGACCTCGATGCCGTCGTGCGAGAACGGCCGGAGCTGGAGGTGCGCCTCGTCGAGCGTGAACCAGTTGGTGCGGCGGCTCACGACCTCGCCGCGCAGCAGCGGCAGGATGACCTCCGCGGCCTCGATCATCATGTCGCGCTGTCGACGCGGGTCGATGCCCAGCATGAACGCGTCGGACGGCAGCTGACCCGGTCCGATCCCGAGCATCGCCCGCCCCATGGTGAGGTGGTCGAGCTGCATGATGCGATCGGCGAGGATGAACGGCTGGTGGTACGTCAACGAGTTGACGCCCGTGCCGAGCCGGATCCGCTTCGTGCGTCCGGCCGCCGCCGCGATCATCAGCTCGGGCGAGGCGAACGTCTCGTAGCCACCGCTGTGGTGCTCCCCGAACCACACCTCGTCGTACCCGAGCTCGTCGAGCAGCACCGCGAGCTCGAGATCACGATGCATCTGCAGCGTCGGGTTGCCGTCGAGGCCGTGGTACGGCGCGATGAACGCGCCGAAGCGCTTGGGGCGAGGGATGGTCACCGGGCCACCTCCACCGTGAACGTCCGACCGGATCACTCGTCGAGGAGCTGGGCCTGGAGTGCGTCGACGACGCCGGGCTCGATGCCGATGGCCTCCGCGTAGCCGAGCCAGTTGCCGTACTCGTCACGCATGCGCTCGATCATCCCGGCCATCGTCGCCGGGACGGCACCGCGCATGTCGTCGGGCAGCCCGGGCCAGCGGTCTGCCATGTCGGCGTAGTCGCGTCTGCCGCGCGCGTGGATCACGTCGACGACCTCGTGGGTGAGCACGTAGTCGCCGATGATGTCTTCGTCGGACACGCCGAGGAGCCCGAGCACCACGGCCGAGAACACTCCGGTGCGGTCCTTGCCGGCCATGCAGAAGTAGACCGCCGGCATGGTGCCCGGCTCGACGAGCGCGCGCAGCGCCGCGGCATACGCGGCGCCACCCGAACGCATCATGAGCGCGTAGATCGCGGCCGCGCTCTCCGGCGGCTCCCAGTCGGGTGGCCGAACGGTGTGCAGTGCCTTGTCGATGGTCGGCAGGTGCACGTGCTTGATGTCGAGCTTCCCGAGGCGGCCGATGCCGATGCGCTCGAGCTCCTCGTCGTCCCGGAAGTCGATCGCGCTGAGCAAGCCGAGGTCACGCAAGATCGGCCCGTCCTCGGGCTCGAGGTGGTGCAGCGAGTCGCTGCGGTAGAGCCGACGCCACCGCACCGTTCGCCCGTCGGCGGTGGGATAGCCACCGAGGTCACGGAAGTTGACGGGACCGGCGAGCGGGACTGCTCGATCGGTCACGCGGCACCGCCGGCGTCGGGCGCGCCGTGCTCGCTCGCGTGCGACTCGAACCGCTCGCGCACGACGTGGATGAAGATCCCCTCGGCCTCGGCACACAGCCGGTCGCCCGCGTGCACCGTGCCGCGCGTGAACACCTTGCGACCGTCGATGCGATCGGTCTCGCCCCGGAACGTCAGCTCCGTGTGGAGCGGTGTGGGGCTGCGGTAGACGATCGTCAACGTGCCGGTCATCGCGCCCACCCCCGCCGTGATGTTGGCGATCCCGAGGAGCTCGTCGAAGAGGCCGGCGAGGATGCCGCCGTGCACACATCCCGGCGGACCCTCGTACGCGGCGCCGAGCGTGGCACGCGCCACGATCGTCTGGTCGTGCACCTCGCACTCCAGCGGTGAGGCGAGCGGGCTGTACCACCCGATCATCGGTGAGAACGGGAAGTAGACGTGCGGATCGAGATCGACCTCGGGCATCGCCGGCAGCGAGGCGACCCAGGTGGGAGTGTCGGGCTCGAGCAGGTCGCCCGCCTGCTCGACGGCGGCCGCAGCCTCCGCCAGCAGCGAGGGCGCGGCGTGCGTGCGCACCATCTGATCAGTCACTCGACGCATCGCGTCGGCGAGGCGCCGGAGCTCCGGCCCGGGTGGGTGCGTCGCGTCGGGACCGTGCCCGTCGACGACACCCTGCTCGTCGCTCACCGATGCGTCGACCGGGTGCGCTACTCCTCGACGATCGAGATGGCCTGCTTGGGGCATTGCCGCACGGCCTGCTCGACCTTCGGGCGCAGGTCGTCGGAGGGCGTCTCGTCGAGGACGTAGAGGAAGTCGTCGTCGCGCACCTCGAAGACCTCGGGCGCGATGCCCATGCAGATCGCATTGCTCTCGCACACGTCGAAGTCGACCACGACCTTCCAGGCCATCACACATCTCCTCACCATTGCTTCGTTCGCTCGATGGCAGGGTACCCGCCATCGCGCTTCGGGCCGCTCGCTCCGCTGCTGGCGCCCGCCGGACCCTAGTCCGCGGGCAGGCTCGTGAAGTCGGCCTCGCGCTTGTCCAGGAAGGCCGCGATCGCCTCGCGGTTGGCGGGTGCGCCGGTGAGCCGGGCGAACACGTCCTCCTCTCGGGCTCGCGCCGCACGGGCAGCATCGATGCGAGTCGCGAGGAGGAGGCGCTTGGTCTCGACGAGCGACACGACGGGCATCTTCGCGATCTGTCGAGCGGTCGCCAGCGCCTCGTCGAGCAGCTCCTCGGGAGGACACACGCGCGAGGCCAAGTCGCACGCGAGAGCCACCTCGGCCCCGAACCACTCTCCGGTGAAGAACGCGTGGGCGGCGGCCCGCCAGCCCATCACCGTCGGCAGGGTGAACGTGCTGCCCGCCTCGGGCACGACGCCGAGGCTCGCGAACGGCAGACGGAAGCGCGCCGAGTCCGAGACGAGCACGATGTCGCAGTACGGCAGCATCGTCGTGCCGATGCCCACGGCCACACCGTTGACCGCGGCGACGATCGGCTTCGGGAACGACTCGATCGCGGCGATGAAGCGCCGAAAGCCGTGCTCGGCGGCTTCCTCCGGCGGCGCCGCGTCGCGGCTCTCGGGGTTGCCGAGACGCCCCATCTCGGCGAGGTCCTGGCCGGCGGAATAGGCCGTGCCCTCGCCCGTCAGCACGACCACCGCGAGGTCGTCGCACGACGCCGCGTCGTCGAGCGCCGCCGCGACGGCGCCGTACAGCGCGGTGTCGAACGCGTTGCGCTGATCGGGGCGGCGAAACGTGATCAGGCGGACACGATCGGCATCGTCGACCGACGCGACCTGTCGTTCGTCGTCGTCACTCACGCGAAGGGATCCGTGCTGAGGTGCTTCGAGACATCACCGATCAGGTCGCAGTAGATGACGCGCTCGCTGAGCTGCCAGTCCCCGTCGGCGCGCGCGAACGAGTCGTGGTAGCGGCCCGCGATGATGGGCTGGAGCGGGAAGCCGTCGAGCTGCTGGAACACCGTGTAGTACGAGCGCGCCGTGGCGGTTCCCTCGGACTCGTCGGTGTCGATCACGAGGTTGGTCGTGACATGCTTCGTGCGCGGCGTGCCGTCGTCGTAGCGGCGCACCATCGTCTCGAGGATCTCCAGCACCGGCGCCGCCCCCTTGACGCCGGGGTCGTCGGGACCGCCGCCCTTGTAGCGGGCGTGCGCGAACAGCGCCGCGACTCCCTTGAAGTCGCCGAGATCCATCCGCTCGGCGTATCCGTACACGATGTGCTCGATCGCGCTCCGCGCGTCGCTCTCGCTGGCTCTGGACACCCCCCGGACGTTACCGTGCGCCGGTTCCGAGCCCCTCGAGAGGCAGCCGCCCGATGGCGATCGGCGTGTCCCGCGTCTTCCACCTCAACGTCAACTGCGGTGACCTCGAGCGGTCGCTCGGCTTCTACCGCGACCTGCTGGGGCTCACGCAGGCCGCGCACACCGTGTCGCCGGAGCAGGACGGTGCCGCGTTCGGGCTCGAGCGGGCGGCGTGGGACGCATGGATCATGCTCGACGAGCGGGGCTACGACGGCGTGGTCGTCGACCTGCTCGAGTGGCAGACGCCCCGACCGACGGGTACGCCGGCGGTCGCTGCCAACACGCTCGGCTTCAGCCGGCTCGGCTTCACCGTGGGCGACGTCGACGCGACGTTCGCGCGGCTCGAGGCCGGGGCCACGCGGTGCCTCGGTGAGCCACACGACGTCGAGATCGAGGGAGCGCAGTCGATGCGGGCGCTCACCTGCCTCGATCCCGACGGCACGATGGTCGAGCTGATCGGGAGGGAGGGAGTCACGAGCCGGTTCTCGTTCCTCGCGCTGAACGTGAGCGACCTCGATCGGTCGGTCGAGTTCTACGAGTCGGTCCTGGGCTTCACTCCGCTCGCTCGCCTGCGCCCCGGCAAGCAGAGCGGCGCCGGCCTGGGGATGGACGACGAGGTCGAGCTCGAGATGGCCTACCTCGACGATCCCCGCCGGGTCGGGGCGTTCGCGCTCGACCTCGTGCAGTGGAGGACCCCGAGCGCGACGGGTGCGCCGTCGCGCACCGCGAACCGGCTCGGCCCGTTCCGGCTCGCGTTCATGACCGACGACATCGACCGAGACCATGCCGAGCTGGAGGCGCGCCGGGTCCGGTGCTGGTCACCGCCGGCCGACCTCGACATGGGGCCGGAGATGCCCCCGCTGCGCGCCCTGCTGTTCGACGACCCCGACGGCGCCGTCCTCGAGCTGATCGAGTCTCCCGGATGATCGCGTTCGGCTCGGGACACGACGGGACGAGCTCGTGCTCCGGATCCAGCGCTTCGAGGTCGCGGCCGGTCAGCCCCTGGCCGACATGACGGGGTTGAGGAGCTGCATGTCGGCGCCCTCGACGAAGTCGCCCAGGCCCGCACCCAGCTCGGCGAACGCGTCGGAGCCCATGTGCGCGTCGAGCGCGGCCTGGCTCTCGTAGACCTCCGTGACGTAGAAGACGTTCGGCTCCGTCGACGACCGGTGCAGCGTGTAGTGCTCACAGCCCGGCTCGTGCGCCGTGATGTGCTCGAAGACCTTCTCCCACTGCGCGGGGAACTCGTCGGCCTTCTCGGGCTTGACGGTCAGCTTCGCGACCACCGAGACCTTCGCCGTCGCGCTTGGCTCGCTCATCGTGCTCCTCTGATCAGCTGTCCCGGGCGCGCACCGGTGTCGGCACCGTCTCGCAGGATGACTTCGCCCGCGACGATCGTCGCGTCGTAACCGTCGGCGTGCTGGAGCAGCCGGCGGGCGCCTCCCGGCAGGTCGTACACCATCTCGGGCCGGTGCAGCGTCATGCCGTCGAGATCGATGACGTTGACGTCACCGCGATACCCCGGCGCGAGGACACCGCGGTCACCGAGCCCGTACAGCGCCGCCGTGTCACTCGTCATCTTGCGGATCACGAGCTCGAGTGGCAGCCGCTCGCCACGGCTGCGGTCGCGCACCCAGTGCGTGAGCATGTACGTCTCGATGCTCGCGTCGCAGATCGCGCCCACGTGCGCGCCACCGTCGCCGAGCCCCAGCGCGCTCGCCGGGTGCATCACCATCTCGCGGATCGGATCCTGGGTGAAGTTGCTGTACCCGAGCAACGGCCGCAGCAGCAGCTCGCGTCCCTCGTTCTCCAGCAGGAGGTCGTACAGGTGCTCCGTCGGGTCGACGCCCGCGCGCTCCGCGAGCGCCGCGATGCTCTGGTCGCGTGCCGGCTCGTAGTCGGGCGGCTCGCCCAGCCTGAAGATCCGGTCGAGCCCCATCCCGATGAACGCCATGGCGTCGTCGGGGTTCGGGCTCTCGGCGATGATCCGCGCCCGCAGCTCGGGGTCGCGCATCGCCGCCACCTTCTCGTCGAGCGGCAGCTCGAGCAGTGGCTCGAAGCTCGGGCGCTTGCTCAGCGGGTGGAACGTCTGGAGCCCGAGCAACAGGCCGAGCGGGCGGCCCGCGACCTGCGGCCGGATCGGCACGCCCTCGTCGTACGCCTCGGTCGCGAGGTCGAGCATCTTCTTCCACTGATCGGGGTCGTAGTCGTGTTGGAGCAGCGCGAACGTGACCGGCCGCCCCGTCTCGCGCGACAGGCGCCGCATCCAATCCATCTCCTTCTCGGACGCGGCGAGGTCCTCGCCCATCACGCCCGCGGGCGCGAGCTCGAAGACGCCGGCGCCGGCGTCGCTGAGCGCGCGACCCATCGCGAACAGCTCGTCCTCCGCGGCGTACGTTCCGGGCACGGGCTCACCGTCGATCGCCCGGTGCGCGATCGTGCGCGAGGTCGAGACGCCGAGCGCGCCGGCTTCGATCCCCTCCCGGACGATCGCTGCCATCTCCGCGATGTCGTCCGGTGTCGCCGGGTAGTTGCGCGCGCCACGTTCGCCCATCACGTACCCGCGCACCGCGCCGTGCGGCACCTGTGTGCCGATGTCGATCGCGAGCTCCTGGGTGTCGAGGAAGTCGAGGAACTCGGGGAACGTCTCCCAGCCCCAGCGGATGCCCTCCGACAGCGCCGCGCCGGGAATGTCCTCGACGCCCTCCATCAGGCCGATGAGCCACTCGTGCCGGTCGGGCCGAGCCGGTGCGAAGCCGACGCCGCAGTTGCCCATCACGACGGTGGTGACGCCGTGCCACGTCGACGGGGTGAGCAGCGGGTCCCATGTGACCTGGCCGTCGTAGTGGGTGTGGACGTCGACGAAGCCGGGCGTGACGATTCGCCCGGTGGCGTCGATCTCGGCGGCTCCCTCGGCCTCGACACGCCCGACGAGGGTGACCCAGCCGTCGTCGATCGCGACGTCGGCGTCGACCGCCGCCGCCCCCGTCCCGTCGACGACCGACCCACCGCGGATCACGAGATCGTGCATCGGCAGACTCCCCTGCTCCACTGCGTCGCTCGCTCGGCGCCGGGATGCCCGTCGCCGCCCAACGGGGCGCTCGCTCCGCTGCTGGTGCCCGCCGGACCGGTGGCGGACTCGTGGCGCGAATCGTAACGTGTTCCAGTCCTGCCGACCTGGAGGTGCCTGCCGTGGGGACGACGCTCGCCGACGTCGACCTGACCGATCTCGACACGTTCGTCCGGGGGGTCCCGCACGACCAGTTCGATGTGATCCGCCGCGAGCGGCCGGTGTACTTCCACGAGGAGTCCCAGGGCAGCGGCTTCTGGTGCATCACCCGCTACGACCACCTCTACACGGTCAGCCACGAGTGGCCCACGTTCTCGAGCGAGTGGGGAATCACGCTGCACGAGGACGTGACCGAGGAGCAGCTCCAGCAGCAGCGGATGATGATGCTGATGATGGACCCGCCGAACCACACCAAGCTGCGGCGGATCGTCAACAAGGGCTTCACGCCACGCATGATCGGCGGGCTCGAGGACCAGGTCCGCGTCATCACGAGCCGGATCGTCGACGACATCATCGAGCGCGGCGAGTGCGACTTCGTGGTCGACGTCGCCGCGGAGCTCCCGCTCCAGGTCATCGCCCAGATGATGGGCGTGCCCCAGGAGGACCGGCACATGGTCTTCGACTGGAGCAACCGGATGATCGGCTCCGAGGACCCCGAGTACGCGGTGTCGGCCGAGAACGCGATGGAGGCCGCGTCCGAGATGTTCCTGTACGCGAACGAGCTGGCCGCCAACAAGCGCGCCAACCCGTCGGACGACATCATCAGCGTGCTCTTGCAGGCCGAGGTCGAGGGGGAGCAGCTCACCGACCTCGAGTTCGACCTGTTCTTCGAGCTGCTCGCCGTCGCCGGCAACGAGACGACCCGCAACCTCATCTCGCACGGGATGCTGGCCCTCATCGAGAACCCCGACCAGCGCCGGCACCTGCTCGACGACCCCGAGAAGATGCCGATGGCCGTCGAGGAGATGCTCCGCTGGGCGTCGCCGGTCATGTACATGCGGCGGACCGCGCGCGAGCCGTTCGAGCTCGACGGACAGACGATCGACGAGGGTCAGAAGGTCGCGCTCTGGTACATCGCCGCGAACCACGATCCGGCCGTGTTCGACGATCCCCACCGCTTCGACATCACGCGGCACCCCAACGAGCACGAGGCCTTCGGTGGCGGCGGCCCGCACTTCTGCCTCGGCTCGCACCTGGCAAAGCTCGAGATCCGGGCGATGTTCGACGAGCTGGTGCAGCGGATCCCGGAGATGGAGCTCACCGGACCCGTCGAGCGGCTCCGGTCCAACTTCATCAACGGGATCAAGCACATGCCGGTGAGGTACACGCCGGCCGCGCGCGCTGCCGCGTGACCGACGCGCACCCTCGCGACCAACACAGGGGGCTCGACACCGACGCCGTGACGCGCTGGACCCTCGAGCACGTCGCCGACCTCGACGCGCCGCTGACCTACGAGCTCGTCGCCGCGGGCGGCTCGAACCTCACGTTCCGCGTCGTGGATGCCGGTGGGCGCGCCGTCGCGCTGCGCCGCCCACCGATTGCCGCGGTGCTCGCGACGGCACACGACATGGACCGGGAATGGCGGATCATCAGCGCGCTGGCGAACACCGACGTCCCGGTCCCGGCGCCTCTCGCGCGCTGCGCCGACCCCGATGTGACCGGCGCGCCCTTCTACGTCATGGGATTCGTCGACGGGCGCATCCTGCGCACCGAAGCCGACGGCGCCGAGCTCGACGAGCGCGAGGCCCGAGCGGCTACCGACTCGCTCGTCGACGTGCAGGTGGCGTTCCACGCGCTCGACGTCGACGAGATCGGGCTCGGCGACCTCGCCAAGCACCGGACCGGATACGCCGCGCGCCAGCTCCGGCGCTGGCAGACCCAGGTCGAGCGGGCGCGCGTCCGTGAGCTCCCCGCCCTCGATGCCCTGCACGATGCGCTCGCCGCGTCGGTGCCCGCCGAGACGGGTCGGCCCTCACTGGTGCACGGCGACTACCGCTTCGACAACGTCGTGCTCGACGACGGCGCGCGCGTCGCTGCGGTGCTCGACTGGGAGCTCGCCACCATCGGAGATGCGGTCGCGGACGCGTGCTGGTCGCTCCTCTACTGGGCCGACGCCGGCGACCCGCTCCCGTTCCTCACGTCGTCGCCCACGCTCGCCGGCGGGTTCGCGCGCCGAGGCGAGGTCGCGCGGACCTACGAAAACCGCTCGGGCCGCCCGCTCGACGCGCTCGGCTGGTACACGGTGTTCGGCTACTGGAAGATGGCCTGCATCGTCGAGGGGGTCTACGCCCGGCGCCTCAAGGGTGCGACGGGCGGGGCGGCCACGGGCGACGCGGCCACGATCGCCGCTCGGGTCGAGGCCCTGCTCGAGCATGCGGGTGACGCTGCGAGCGACCTCGGGTGGGGAACACTGGCCTGAGTGGATCGTCGTCAGCTCGCATTCACGCTGACCGCAGTGGTGCTGGCAGTCTTGCTCGGCGCCGGCATCGCGCTGCTCGCCTCGTCGGGCGGTGACGACGAGGCCGCCGACCGCCGGGACCGGCAGTCGAGCACGACGTCGAGTGCTCCGTCGTCCCCGACGACGAGCACCACGCTCGTCGGGCGTCCGGCCGTGACGGTGCCGACGACGCCGCCACCCACGATCCGCATCGTCCCTCCGTCGTCGACCACACCGACGACGAAGGCGCCGAAGCGAGACCCGAAGCCGAAGCCCAGGACGACGACGACCTCCCCGCCCGTGACGGTCGCGCCCCAGGGAGCACCGGCGACGGAGCCTCCGACGCAGCCTCCGCCGAGCGCCACCGAGCCGACCACCACGAGCACGAGCACGAGCACGAGCCTCCCGCCACGGGAGCCCGCGCCCGGGATCACGTCGACCCAGATCCGACTGGCCGTCATCGCCGACGACCGCGCCACGT
This sequence comes from uncultured Bifidobacteriaceae bacterium, assembly GCA_964532485.1. Lineage (GTDB taxonomy): Bacteria > Actinomycetota > Acidimicrobiia > IMCC26256 > PALSA-555 > DATBSK01. The sequence goes on along the minus strand of CAZHKE010000001.1, from coordinate 51,039 downwards.
TCGACGGCGCCAGCGCATGGGCCAAGGCGCTCAACCGCCGCGGCGGGATCGCCGGGCGCAACGTGCGCCTCGACCTGCTGAGCACCGACGCCACGCCGGAGGGCTACGACGCGGCCGTCGCCACGGCTTGCGAGCGGACGTTCGCGATGGTGGCGACGCGTTCGGTGCACGACGCGATCCCGGAGCCGTCGACGTGCAACATCCCGGACCTGGCGGTCGAGACGACCAGCGCGCCACACGCCGAGAGCCCGACGACGTACCCGGCGTTCCCGCGCCGCGCCGGCGTGGCGAGCGTCGGCCCGTACCACTGGCTGCAGACCGAGCTCGACGACTGCTGCGCCCAGTACGTGCTCGTGCCCGCGGACGGGCCCGAGCGCGTGCCGACCGAGACCGCGATCGATGCCGCCGAGGCGACCGGGTTCGACACGGTCGCGACGCCCGACGTGGCCCTCGACGCGCCGGGCGCCGACTACGACGCGCTGGCGCAGGATCTCGTCGCATCGGGTGCGACGTTCGCCGCGAGCGGCCTGGGCCCCGACTCGACGTTGGAGCTGCGGCGGGCCGCGGCGAGTGCCGGCACGAACGACGTCGAGGCCTGGTACTGCGACGCGCGCTGCTACGACGCGACGTTCAGCGTGAACGCCGACGCCGACGGCGAGTACGTCGCGATCGAGACCGTGCCCTTCGAGGACCGCCGCGAGGTGCCCGAGCTGCGCGCGTACCTGAAGGCCACAGCCCGCGCGCAGCACCCGCCCTCCTACGAGGGGCTCCGGGCCTATGTGGCGGGCGTGCTCTTCGAGGACGCCGTCGCACCGATCGTCGCCGAGCACGGCGACGACGGTCTGAGCCGCCAGCGCCTCCTCGCGTCGCTCGCCACGATCGACGCCTTCACCGCTCGGGGACTCATCGGTCCGACCGACGTCGGCACCCGCACGCCCAACGGCTGCTACGCGCTGCTCCAGATCGACGCCGGCCGCTTCACCCGCGTCAGCCCGTCCGAACGTGGCACTCTCGACTGCGGAACCGACAACCTGATCGTGCTCGACTGACGAATCGCACAAGGAGGCTGCGGGTGCCACCGTTTGGCTACGAGCACAAGCGCGTCATCGTGACCGGGGCCGCGTCGGGCATGGGCGCCGCGACCGTCGCGATGCTCACCGACTCGAGTGCCGAGGTGCACGCCCTCGACGTCGCGCCGGTCGGCAGCCCGTGCGCGGGGACGTACGAGACGGACTGTGGCGACCCGTCGTCGATCGAGGCCACGCTCGACCGGATCGGTGCACCCGTCCACTGCCTGTTCAACGTCGCAGGCGTCCCGCAGACGCACGCCGCCGACCGCGTCTTCGGCGTGAACTTCCTCGGCCTCCGCCATGTCACCGAGTGCGTGCTCGATGGGATGATGGGCGAGGGCGGTGCGATCGCGCACGTGGCCTCGAAGGCGGGATCGGGCTGGCGCAACCACCTGCCCGCGATCCTCGACGTGCTCGCGACTCCCGACGTGGCACGCGGCGCCACGTGGGCGAACGCCAACCTCGGGGACCAGGGCGACCCGTACTTCTTCTCGAAGGAGTGCGTCGTGGTCTACACGATGAAGCGAGCGCACGAGCTGCTCGACCGCGGCATCCGCATGAACTGCTTGAGCCCGGGACCGATCGACTCGCCGATGATGCCCAAGTTCCGCGAGGCCCTCGGCTCGGAGCTGCTCGACTGGACCGCCGCGCAGGTCGGCCGCATGGGCCGGCCCGACGAGATGGCGGGGCCGCTCGTGTTCCTCAACAGCGACGAGGCGTCGTACGTGAACGGCTTCGACCTGATGGCCGACGGTGGCTTCACCGGCGCGATGGAACTCGGCCTCGTCGACCTCACCACGCTCCCGACGGGCTGACCGACCGTGCTCACTCGTGCGCGCGGCGGCGGCTCTCCTTGGCGAGACCGGGCGCCTGCCAGGGGTCACCGCCACTGATGTCGCTGCCCGGCGCCACGACGTCGTCGATCGCGTCGAGGGTGTCGCCGTCGAGGCGCACGTCGATGCCCGCCAACGCGTCGTCGAGCTGCTCCATCGTGCGCGGCCCGATGATCGCCGACGTCACGTGCGGGTGCTCGAGGACGAAGGCGTGCGCGAGGTGCGTGAGGCTCACACCCGCACGCTCGGCGATCTCGAGCAGCCGCTCGACCGCGTCGAGCCGTGCCTCGTGGACGCGCTGCTGGCGCTCGCTCTGGTGCTGCGAGCCGAACCCGCGCGAGAGGCGCGAGCCCTCGGGCGGCGGCTCACCCTTGCGGTACCGACCGGTGAGGACGCCGCCGGCGAGCGGGCTCCACGGGATCACCCCGATGCCGTAGCGCGCGCAGGTCGGCAGCACGGCTCGCTCGATGCCGCGCATGAGGATCGAGTACGGCGGCTGCTCGCACACGAACCGCTCACGGTTGCGGCGCTCGCTCGTCCACTGCGCCTCGACGATGTACTCGGCGGGGAAGGTCGAGTGGCCGAGGTAGCGGACCTTGCCCTGGTGGACGAGGTCGCTCAGCGCGCCGAGCGTCTCGTCGATGTCGGCTTGATCGTCGGGCCGGTGGATCTGGTACAGATCGATGTAGTCGGTACCCAGCCGCCGCAGGCTGTTCTCGACCTCCTGCATGATCCAACGCCGCGATCCGCCATGCGCGTTCGGGTCCTTGCCCATGGGCGCGAAGAACTTCGTCGCGACGACGACGTCGTCGCGACGGCCGTCGAGTGCCTTGCCGACGATCTCCTCCGACTCCCCGGCCGAGTACACATCGGCGGTGTCGACGAAGTTGACGCCGGCGTCGAGCGCGCGGTGGATGATCCGAATCGACTCCGTGTGGTCGGGCTCGCCCCACTGTCCGAACATCATGGCGCCGAGGCAGTACTCGCTGACCTGGACGCCCGAGCGTCCGAGCGTTCGCATGCGCATGGTCGTACCCTATTCCGCCATGACCCTCGAAGATCTCGTCGCCCAGCAGGAGATCCGCGACGTGCTCGGCCGCTACACACGCGGCATCGATCGCATGGACCGCGAGCTGGTGCTGTCCTGCTATCACTCCGGTGCCTACGACGACCACGGCGCCTTCCAGGGCAGCGCGGAGGAGTTCGCCGACTGGGTGGCCGACGTGCTGTCGTACTTCGACACGACGATGCACTTCCTCGGCCAGCAGCTCATCGAGCGGTCGGGCGACCGTGCACACAGCGAGACCTACTGCGTCGCGTACCACCGCCGGCGCGCGCGCGACGGTGAGCCGGGGAACGACCTGTGGATGGGGCTGCGCTACGTCGACCTGTTCGAGCAACGCGGCGGCGAGTGGCGCATCGCCGACCGACGCTGCGTGTTCGACTGGACGCGCGACGATCCCGTCGTCGGCGAGTGGGAGCTGCCGCCGCAGGCACTGCAGGGACGCCGCGACCGCAACGACGCGGTGTACCGGTAGCTCAACCGATCTGGCGCTGGCGGCCTTCCCAGTACGGGGCGCGCAACCGGAACTTCTGCAGCTTGCCGGTCGCGGTGCGAGCGAGCTCGTCGCGGAGCTCGATCGAGGTCGGGCACTTGTAGTGCGCGAGGTGCTCACGGCAATGATCGATGAGCTCGTCCTCGGTCACCGACGCTCCATCCACGACCACGACGAGCGCCTTGACGGTCTCGCCCCACTGCTCGTGGGGGACGCCGACGACCGCGACCTCGGCGACCGCAACGTGCGAGAAGAGGCAGTCCTCCACCTCGATCGAGGACACGTTCTCGCCGCCGGAGATGATCACGTCCTTCTTGCGGTCGGAGATCGTGAGGTAGTGCTCCTCGTCGAGCGTGCCGCCGTCACCGGTGTGGAACCAGCCGTCACCGAGAGCTTCCTGAGTCGCCTCCGGCTGGTTCCAGTAGCCCTCCATGATCACGTTGCTGCGACCGAGCACCTCGCCCGCCTCGTCGACGCGAAGCTCGACGCCGAGCGCGGGCGCGCCCGCCCGCCCCAGGCGGGCCGCGCGCTCGGGCGGCGCGAGCTCGTCGTACTCGACGCGTGACCGGTTCATCGTGAGCAACGGCGCAGTCTCGGTGAGGCCGTAGATCTGGACGAACTCCCAGCCGAGGACCGTCTCGACCTCCTCGATCGTGCGCGTCGGCGGCGGCGCGCCCGCAACCGTGATCCGGACCCGGCCCCGACCCGGGATCTCGCCGGACCAGTCACGGGCCGCGTCGATGACCATGTTCACGACGGTCGGCGCGCCGTGGAGCATGGTCACGCCGTGCCGATCGATCCGCCGCAAGATCTCCGCGCCGTCGACCTTGCGCAGCACGATGTGACGCCCACCCATCCCGGTGACCGCGTAGGGCATGCCCCAACCGTTGCAGTGGAACATCGGCAACGTGTGCAGGTACACGTCGCGGTCGTTCACGCCGAGCTGCCAACCGAACGTCGTGGCGTTGACCCAGAGATTGCGATGTGTGAGCTGCACGCCCTTGGGCCGCGCGGTCGTGCCGCTGGTGTAGTTGATGGTCGCGGTGGCGTCCTCGTCTCGCGCCCACGATGCGGGTTCGACGCCCGTCCGGAACATCGCGGCGTCGCCTTCCTCGCCGATCACGAACCGGTGCCGCGCATCGACGCCGCGCAGGTCCTCGTCGAGCTCTGGGTCGACGAGCAGGACCGTCGAACCCGAGTGCTCGACGATGTAGCCCACTTCGTCGGCATTGAGACGGAAGTTGACCGGCACCAGGATCCGCCCGGACCCGCTCACGCCGAACAGCGCCACGAGCAGCCGTGCTGCGTTGGGCGACACGATCGCGACGCGCTCCCCCACGCCGACGCCCAGCTCGTCGAGTGCGGCCGCCTGGGCGCGCGCGAGGTCGGCGACTCGACGGTACGTGAGATCAGCCAGCGGCGGCGCGGGCTGATCGGGCTCGTCGACGATCGCGAGGCGATCGCCGTACACGCCCTCTGCCCGGTCGATGAAGTCGTTGACGGTCAGCGGGACTCGCACGGGCTCCCCTTCGTTCTCAACGCACGATCCGGAAGAACTGTCGCACGTCGTCGACGAAGAGGCCCGGCACCTCCATGGCTGCGAAGTGGCCGCCGCGGGGCGGTTCGGTCCAGTGGACGAGGTTGTAGCGGCCCTCCACCCAGCGGCGCGGCATCTTGGTGATCTCGGCCGGGAAGCTCGCCACGCCGGTCGGCACGCTGACGAACGCCTGCGGGATCGCTCGCTTCCCTGCCTGGCGCATCTCCCAGTAGATGCGGCACGACGATGCCGCGGTGCGCGTCACCCAGTACAGCGTGATGTTGTCGAGCATCCGGTCGCGCGAGAGCGAGCTCTCGACGTCCTTGTCGGACCAGAGCGAGGGGTCGGACCATGCGCGGAGCTTCTCGACGATCCACGCGCACAGGCCCGCGGGCGAGTCCTCGAGCCCGAAGCCGAGCGACTGCGGGCGCGTGCCCTGGATCTCCTGGTAACCGGCCCCGTCCTTGCGCCATTCGACCAGGCGGGCGAGCTGCGCCTGCTCGTCGTCAGAGAGCGGCGGCCCGTCCTTGGGAGGTGACACCGTCACGAAGTTGAGATGCAAGCCGGTGACACGCCCGGGCGCGAGGTCCGCGACGTTGGCGGTCACGATCGAACCCCAATCACCGCCCTGCGCGCCGAACCGCTCGAAGTCGAGGGCGCTCATCAGCTCGACACAGGCCTCGGCGATGCGGCGCGGGTGCCAGCCGCGCTCGTGCGTCGGCCCGGAGAACCCGAAGCCGGGGAGCGACGGCGCGACGACGTGAAAGGCGTCGGCCGCGTCGCCACCGTGCGCAGTCGGATCGGTGAGCGGTCCGAGCACGTCGAGGAACTCGGTGACCGACCCCGGCCACCCGTGCACGAGCAGCAGCGGCATCGCGTCTGCGTGCCGCGAGCGCGCGACGACCGCGTGGATGCGCTGGCCGTCGATCTCGAGCACGTGCTCGTCGTGCGACGCGAGGCGCGCTTCGCACGCTCGCCAGTCGTAGTCGTCGCGCCAGTGGTCGAGGAGCCCCGCGAGGTAGTCGCGGTCGGTTCCCTGCTCCCACCCGATGCCGTCGATCGCGTTCGGCAGCCGCGTGCGACTCAGTCGGTCACGCAGGTCGTCGAGGACATCCTGCGCGACGGGTTCCATGCCTGGTCCGACTTCAGTCGTACTGCGCGCCGACGGGGAGCGCGTGCGCGCGGATCGCGTCGTAGCGCTCCTGCATCAGCCGGTCGTACTCGTCGGTCGTGCAGATCCAGAACTGGCCCGCACGGATGCCCGCGAACACGATCTCACCCGCTTCGTCCGGCTCGCGGCCCTTGGTCGCGATCAGGTCCGCGAGCGCGTCCTCGACGAAGGCGTGGTCGGGCGCCTGAGCCTCCGACGGGGGCTCGTCCGGTCGGTTGCGGGCGGAACGCGCGATGCCGGTCGCGACCGCGCCCGGCACCAGGCAGGACACGCCGATCGCGGCACCCTGCGCGCGGAAGTCGTGCGCGAGGCACTCGGTGAGCGCCGCACACGCGAACTTCGAGACCACGTACGGGCCGGAGTAGGCGACGGTCGTGATCCCGGCCACCGAGGAGGTGTTGACGATGTGACCGGGCTCTCCGGCCTCGAGCATCTTGGGGACGAAGGCCTGGATGCCGTTCAGGACGCCCCAGAAGTTCACCGCCATGACCCAGTCCCAGTCCGCGCGCTTGCGCTCCCAGATCACGCCTGCCTGGAAGACCCCCGCGTTGTTGCAGAGCAGATGGACGGCGCCGAACCGCTCGTACGCGGCCGCGGCGAGCGCCTCGACGGCGGCGGCGTCACTCACGTCGGTGGGCACGGCAAGAGTCTCGGACCCGAGCTCCGCCACCTCCGCCGCGGCCTGCTCGAGCACCGAGGTCTCGATGTCGGCCATGACGACCCGCATCCCCTCGCGCGCCGCCGTGCGCGCCAGCCCCTTGCCGATGCCGCTCGCCGCGCCCGTGACGACGGCGACTCGCCCTTCGAAGTCGTCCATCACCCCATCCGTCTCACCGCACCCGGCGGAAGCAGTCGCGGACATCGTCCACGAAGAGGTCGGGCACCTCGAACGCGGCGAAGTGCCCGCCGCGGGGCATGTCGGCGAAGTGGTCGAGCGTGGGGTACTGCGCCTCGGCCCATCGCTTCGACGTGTGCATGATCTCGTTCGGGTAGCGCGCGTAGCCGACCGGCACACTGATCGGAGAGAACAGGTCGAGCGTGCCGTCGGCGAGACCGTGCGCGAACTCGTAGTACATGCGCGCCGACGAGTGGGCGGTCGTGGTGACCCAGTACACCATCAGGTTGTCGAGGAGCTGGTCCTTCGAGTACCGGCTCTCGAACCCCTCGCTCGGCTCCGTCCACGTGCGGAACTTCTCGAGGATCCACGCCGCCAGGCCCACGGGCGAGTCGTCGAGCGCATAGCCGATGGTCTGCGGCTTCGTGCTCTGCTCCTTGAAGTACCCGGAGTCGGTCTCGTTGTACTCGTTCATCCGGTCGAGGCCGCGCTGCTCGTCGTCGCTGATGTCCTCGGTCATCGGGATCGGCGGGAGCAGGTTGACGTGGATCGCCGCGCAGTGCTCCGGGTCGGCCCGGGCGATCTGGATCGTGACGAACGATCCCCAATCGCCACCCTGGGCGACGTAGCGGTCGTACCCGAGGGCCGCCATCAGCTCCGCCCAGGCGCGCGCGACCCGGCCGGGATGCCATCCCCGCTCTCGCGTCGGACCGGAGAACGCGTAGCCGGGCAGCGACGGCACGACGACGTGGAACGCGTCGGCCGCCTCGCCACCGTGCGCAACCGGATCGGTGAGCGGTCCGATGACGTCGAGGAACTCGACGAACGACCCGGGCCAGCCGTGCGTGAGCACGAGCGGCAGCGCGTCGGCGACGGGTGAGCGCGCGTGGATGAAGTGGACGCCCGCACCGTCGATCTCGGTGCGGAAGTGGTCGAGCTCGTTCATCCGCACTTCACGCGAACGCCAGTCGTAGCCCTCGGCCCAGTACGCGACCACCGAGCGCAGGTACTCGCGCTCGGTGCCGTAGTCCCAGCCCGCGCCCGGGATCTGCTCGGGAAACCGTGCGCGCCGGAGCCGCTCGCGCAGGTCGGCGAGGACGGCGTCGCTCACCTCGATCCGGAACGGGTCGATCCGGAACGGCTCGATGCTCGGGCCCATGCGGTCAGTGCTTCAGCAGCATGCCGTCGCGGACCGGCTCGCGTCCGTCGTAGAACGGTTCGAGCTGCTCGCTCACGTTCTCGGGCGTCCAGTGATCGGACGTCTCGAACTGGCGGTCGACGGTCGGACCCGCGACGACCGAGATCTGCCGACCCCACACGATGAACAGCTGACCGCTGACCCTCTCGGCCTGCGGCGAGGACAGGAACGCAACGAGCGGCGACACGTTCTCGGTCGCGAAGACGTCGAAGTCGCCGTCCTTGGCGTCGAAGCCGCCGAGCGACTCGGTCATCTGCGTGAGTGCCCGCGGCGCGATCGCGTTGGCGTTGACGCCGTAGCGCCCGAGGCCCTGTGCGCAGACAAGCGTGAGCTGCACGATGCCCCCCTTGGCGGTCGAGTAGTTCGGCTGGCCCGCGCTCCCCATGAGGCCGGCCTCCGACGACGTGTTCACGATCCGCCCGTACGTGGGCCCGTCGGCCGCCTTCGACTTGTCGCGCCAGTACGACGCCGCGTGGCGCGTCGGGCAGAAGTGCCCCTTGAGGTGGACGCGGATGACGAGGTCCCACTCCTCCTCGGTCATGTTGAAGAGCATTCGGTCGCGAAGCACACCCGCGTTGTTCACGAGGACGTCGAGGCGGCCGTAGGTGTCGATCGCCTGCTTGACCATCGCCTCGCTCTGGCCCCAGTCGGCGACGTCGGCCGCGTTGACGACGGCCTTGCCGCCCGCCTGCTCGATCTCCGCCACCACGGCCTCGGCCGGGTTGTCAGCCGAGGGAGCGAAGTCGTTGACGACGACGTTCACGCCCTGGCGGGCGAGCTCGAGCGCGTGCGAGCGCCCGAGGCCTTGCCCGGCCCCCGTCACGATCGCGACCTTGCCTTCCATCCCTTCAAGCACTCGGCCTCCATTCGAGAGTTGCGGATACGTTCATGGACATGTCCGCCCGAGGTCAAACCGGCCGACCGACCGCGCTCGTCACCGGCGCCTCTCGCGGGATCGGCAAGGCCACCGCCGTCGCACTGGCGGCCGCTGGCCACGACGTCGCGATCACTGCCCGTACGGTCCACGAGGGCGAGGGCTTCGACGATTCCGACTCGGCCAGACGCACCGTGCCCGGCAGCCTCGACACGACGGCCGCGCTCGTCGAGGAGCAGGGCGCGCAGACGCTGGTTGTCCCGATGGACCTGCTCGACCGCTCGTCACTCGAGGCCGCGGTCGATCGCGTCGTCGGCGACTGGGGCGAGATCGACGTGCTGGTCAACAACGCGATCCACACCGGCCCGGGCAGCATGCTCCGCTTCGAGGACACGACGATCGAGATGATCGAGACGAAGCTCGCCGCGAACGTCGTCTCCCAGGTCGTGCTGCTCAAGGCGGTGATTCCGCACATGACCGAGCGCGGTCACGGCACGGTGGTGAACGTGACCTCGGCGGTCGCGATCACCGACCCGCCCGCTCCCCCGGGCGAGGGCGGGTGGGGCCTCGCGTATGCGATGTCGAAGGGGGCGTTCCACCGCCTCGCGCCGAACCTCGTAGTCGAGTATCCCGACCTCGCGTTCTTCAACCTCGAGCCCGGGTACGTGCAGACGGAGCGCGCAATCCAGAACGCGGCCGACCTCGGGCTGGAGGGGCGCTACCCGGGCGCGCCACCGAGCGTCCCGGCCGCGGTCATCGCCTGGCTGGCGACGTCACCCGACGCGGCCGACCTGAACGGCCAGACGATCATCGCCCAGAAGCTCGCCAAGGACCACCAGCTCCACGACAAGTGGTGGTGAGCAGTGCCCTCTTGCTACTTGATCGCGAGCGCGTTGGGTGGTGAGCCGATGCCACCGGGGATGCCCAGCGGTGCGCTCGTGAACAGGAACTCGTAGACGCCGTCGTCGGCGCAGTCCTCGCCGAGCGCCTCGAAATCGAAGAGCTCGCCCAACGGGATGCCGAGCATCGTGAGCACCTTCACGTGCACCATGTCGTCGGCAGTGAGCTGCTGCTCGCTCCCGACCGACGGTGGGATCGGCTCCACCGCCGGGTTGTCGACCGCGAGCGCAGCGACACCGTGGTCCCAGAGCCACTCGGCGGTCGGCGCGCCGGGCCCGACCCCCGGGACCGCGAACCGCTCGAACGCCCGGCTGGCCGCGGCGAGCGCTTCACGCGCCGGCCGGTCGAGCGAGTGGTACCAGCCGATCCACCCGACCCGCACGCACAGGACGTCGCCCTCCCGCACTTCGACGCCCTGGGCCGCGGCCGTAGCGTCCAGCAGGTCCGGCGTCACCACGAACGGCGAGTCCGGCGGGATCTCGGTGTGCCGCGCCACGTCGAGCAGCACCCCGCGACCGACGATCCCGGCCGGATGCCAGGCGTCGACGCCGAGCGCGCCGTCCTCCCGGATCGCGTCCTTGTCGTATCCGCCGAAGAACCCGTGCCCCGTGTGCGCGAAGTGCGAGAACGCGTCCCACTGGGTCGAGCCCTGCGGGAAGTAGCTGTCGAGGCGGTCGTCGAGGACGTGCTCGGAGAACTCGAAGACGGTGTGCCGCACCGGCTCCCGTCCGAAGAAGGGCGGATCGGGGACATCGATCGGAAGGTCGAGGCTGAAGCGACGCCCGGTGCGCACCAGCCGAGCGGCCGCGGTGACACGCTCGCGGGTGAGGAGCGCGAGAGACCCGAGGGCGGGATCGAGCACGTCCCAGGCGCAGCCGTCCGGGAGCTGCGCGTAGCGCGGCCGGTCGCTCAC
>CAZHKE010000001.1:0-40052 GCA_964532485.1 uncultured Bifidobacteriaceae bacterium | reverse complement strand
CCGTCGTGCTCGAACAGCACGTCGTTGTAGCCGTTCCCGGGCCCGACGAAGGCGACCGTCTCGGGGCGCGTGAACGTGATGTACATCGCTCGACGCATCGGACCCTTGCCCGTGGGCGGTGGGGCCGCATGCAGGACGTCGCCGAAGTGCACGGTGACGTCGCCCGGCTCGGCGTCGACGGCCACGACCGGCGCGGCCGCTTCGTCACCCGGCTGGAGCGGGTGCGACGATCCGCGGTGCGAGCCCGCCACGAAGTGGAGCTGGCCGGTCTCGGCGGACGCGGGGTCGAGCTGGATGCCGACCGCGACGCTCGGGCACAGGACCGGGTGGCCGCCGAGGCCGCAGTCGCGGTGCCATGGGAGATCGGAGAGCCCGGCGGTCACGTCAGGGTTCTTGACCACGACGCTCTGACCGTCGAGGCAGTCGGTCTCGGGCACGAGCCCCTCGCCGCCGAGCGCGGCGAGCCGGCGCAGCCGCGGGTCGTCAGCCAGGCCGCCGACGATCGACGACCACTCGCCCATGTAGATCAGCCGGCAGCACACCTCCGTGCCGTCGCGCTGGGTCGCCCACCACGAACGGCCGTCGTCGGGACGAGCGGTCGCCAGCCCACGCTGGACCTCGGCGCGAAGCGCGGCCACCTCCTCCTCGGCGAACACACCGCGGACGTGGACGAAGCCGTTGGCAACGAGCGCGGCGCGGATCTCGTCGTCGGCGTCGCCCGATGCGAACGACCGCCCCGGATCGGTCCCAATGGCGGCGGTGAGATCCAGGATCGGCCGACCGTGGTAGAGCGCGCGCAGCGCGGGCTCCCACCGCTCGAACCACCCGAAGCTGCCGCGAGTCACGTCCGCCATGCCCGCGTAGAGGAGCCCGAACGAGGTGCGCAGCTCGTTGGCGAAGTCGGAGAACGCCTCGCGCGAGAGCTCGACGAGCGTGTCGGCCGCGACGTCGCTCGACCAGATCTCGACGGTCTCGGAGCCGGGCACGTAGGTGTAGGAAGCGCCGTCGTCGGTGACCTTGAAGCCGAGCGGGCCGATGCCCGCGAGGTCAGGCGCCGCGAGTGCGCCATTGCCTGCGGCGATCCGGGCCGGGAGCTCCTCCCGATGGAACTCGTCGAAGTCGATGCTCGAGAACTCGAGTGCCGCCATGCGGGCAGCCTACGGGTCCCGCCGCGGGAGCCCGCGAGGTGCGCTCGATCTCAGACGCTGCCGGTGCGCGCGAACGCGACCATGTCGGCGAACACCTTGAGCACCTTGCCGGAGTAGCTCGGGTCGGTCGCCCAGTTGCCGTGGCCCATGTCGTTCCACGTCGGCGCCCAGCCCTTGGCGAAGAAGGTGTCGAACTTGCGAGCTGCGGTCGCAGGGTCGCTCGAGTACCAGTACGGCGACGGCGGGTTGTGGAGGCCGGTTGCCCGGGACGACGCGTCGGCGTAGTTCAGGAGGTGCTGGATCTGCGCGCGAACCCCATCGCGGGGCGTCGGGAAGGTCGTGCCGTGCGAGCAGCTGTCGCACCATCCGAGACCGGCGAAGTTGTTGTCGGGCGACGAGGCGAACCCGCCGGTCTCCACGACCGACTGCGCGAACGCGAAGTCGCCGCGCACGCCCTCCGCGCTTCCCTCTTCCACGTAGATCTGCGCGAGCTCGTCGATCGAGGCCTTGATCCTCGGGCGGTAGCCCTTGGCGCGGATCCACGCTGCCATCTGCGCGCCCGTCAGCACGGTGGGCCCCTGCACCGGCTCCCCCCGCGCCCGCAGCGCGCCGATGAGCTGCGCGCGCTCGAGCGCGGCGTTCGCCGCCGCGACCCGGCGGTCGAGCTCGGCCTGCTGGGCAGTCTGTTGAGCCTCGAGCTCGGCCAGCTGCGCCTGCTCCGTCGCGAGCGTCGACTGCTCGGTCTCGAGCTGCGCCTGCGCGTCGGCGAGCTGCTTCGCGGTCGCCTCGATCTGGGTGATGACCTGATCGTCGCGCCGCGCCGCGGCGTCGGCGAGGACGCGGCGCCGCTCCGCTTCGAGCGAGGGCTCGGCGGCGAGAGGTCCGTAGACGGCCGCGGGCCCGCCGGCCGCGTAGAGCGCGGCCGCGCGCTGACGCAGGATCGAGCGGAGGTGCGCGACCTGCGCCTTGAGCTTTGGGATCTCGGCTTCGAGGCGCGCCACCTCGGCCTCGACCTCGGCCACCCGTGCCTCGACCTCGGTCTGGCGCTGGCGGGTCGCCTCGAGCTTGTTGTTCGCCTCGTGCGCCGCGGCCTGCGCCTCCTGGACCTGGGCACGCGCGGCCTCGATCTCGGCGTCGAACGGGTCGCCCGACTGCGCGCCGGCGGGCGCGTCGATCCCCGGCATGGCGCCCGCGACGATCCCGGTCGCCACGAGGGCGAGTGCGGTGAGGCAGGCAGGGTGAAGCAGCGGGGGGAAGCGCACGAAGCGCACCAGGCTAGGCAACACCAGCAACACTGACAACACCCACGCCGGTCCGGGCGCTGGATGCCCGTACGCTGCGATCGTGGCCGTCGAGCTCGGCCGTCTCGGCCTCTGGACCTCCCTGCTCGACCAGCAACCCGCGTCACGGGCGCGCGAGCTGGCAGCCGAGCTCGAGGAGCAGGGTTGGGGCGCGATCTGGATCCCTGAAGCGGTGCTGCGCGACCCCCTGGTCCACGCCACGCTCCTGCTCGACGCCACCGATCATGTGGTGCTGGCGACGGGAATCGCCAACATCTATGCCCGCACGCCGATGGCGATGAACAACGGCTGGCAGAGCCTGAGCGAGGCGTTCCCCAATCGATTCCTCCTGGGGCTTGGCGTGAGCCATCAACCGCTCGTCGAAGGGCTGTTCGGCGGCTCCTACGGCCCGCCCTTGACCGCGATGCGCGAGTACCTCGACGCCATGGACGCGTCGTACTACGCCGCGCTGGCACCGCCCGAACGCCCAGAGCGCGTGCTCGCGGCGCTCGGCCCGAAGATGCTCGACCTCGCGCGCGACAAGGCCGACGGCGCGCATCCGTACCTCGTCCCGCCCGAGCACACCGCCCGCGCGCGCGCGGCCCTCGGCCCAGATCGCATCCTGGCGCCGGAACAGAAGGTCGTGCTCGAGACCGACCCCGACGAGGCACGCGCGATCGCACGCCGCGCACTCGCGGTGTACATCCCCGGCCTTCCGAACTACGTGAACAACCTCCGGCGACTCGGGTTCACCGACGAAGACCTTCGGGACCCACCGTCGGACGCGCTCGTCGACGGAGTGGTGGCGTGGGGAAGCATCGACGAGGTCGCTGCTCGCATCGCAGCGCACTACGACGCGGGTGCCGATCACGTCGCCGTCCAGGTGCTGGCCGACGATCCCGACCGCGCCCTGCGCGACACGCGGACGCTCGCGACCGCACTGCTGGCCTAGCCCGCGCGAACCTACGGGCGTGGACGCTCCGTGACCTCGACGCCGGCGTCGCCGGCGACGACGAGCGCGTTGGCGAGGCCGAGGAACAGCCCGTGCTCGACGACGCCGGCGTGGCCGGCGAGCTCGGCGGCGAGCGACTCGGCGTCTTCGATCTCGCCGAACGAGCAGTCGAGGATGCGGTTGCCCTGGTCGGTGCGGAAGGGGCCGCTCGGGTCGTCGCTGCCCCGCAGCACGATCGTGGCCCCGAGCCGCTCGATGGCCGCCTGCGTGGTGGCGAGCCCGAAGTCGACCACCTCCACCGGCAGCGGGAAGCGGGTGCCGAGTCGCGCCGTGCACTTCGAGGCGTCGACCACGATCACCTCGCGCGCGCTCGACTGCGCGACGAGCTTCTCCCGCAGCAGGGCGCCGCCCCCGCCCTTGATGAGGTCGAGGTGCGGGTCGACCTCGTCGGCGCCGTCGATCGTGACATCGATCTCCCACGGGACGTCGTCGCCGAGCAGCGGGATGCCACCGCGACGCGCCTCGTTGGCCGTCTCGACGGCCGTCGGCACGCCCACGATGTCGCGCAGCTCACCGCCGCGCAGCAGCGCGCCGATGCGACGCGTGGCATGGATCGCGGTCGTGCCGGTGCCGAGGCCGACGACCATGCCGCTGCGGACCTCGTCCGCGACGGCACGCTCGGCGGCGGCGCGCTTGAGCTCGTCGACGTCGCCCACCGGTTGGCGGTCGGAAGCGGCCACCGGACGCGGGCTAGGAGGCGAGCGGCAGCCGCAGCATGCGGATCGCGTTGCCGCGGATGACCTTGTACAGCTGCTCGTCCGTCAGGTTCTTCACCTGGGCTTCGGCGACTTCCTTCGTCTCGGGCCACGTGGAGTCGCTGTGCGGATAGTCGGTCTCGAAGGTGATGTTGTCCTCTCCGACGGCCTCGAGGTTGTGCAGTCCGTGCGGGTCGTCGAAGAAGCACCCGTACACCGCGCGGAAGTACGACTCGCTCGGAGGCCGCTTCACCGTGTCGGCGACGCCACCCCAGCCGCGGTTCTCGAGCCACACCTTGTCGGCGCGGTCGAGCACGTAGGGGATCCAGCCGATCTGACCCTCGGAGTACGCGATCTCGAGCTGCGGGAAGCGCTCGAGCACACCGGACATGAGATAGTCGGTCAGCGACATCGCCGCGTTCATGTACGTCAGCGTGGAGCCCACGGCAGGGGGCGCGTCGGCCGACGTCGACGGCATCTTCGACGACGAGCCGATGTGCATGCACACGACCGTCTCGGTCTCGGAGCACGCCTGGAAGAACGGGTCCCAGTAGCCGTCGGCGTCGTGGATCGACGGAAGGCCGAGGAACGGGGGGATCTCCGTGAACGCGACCGCGTGCCCGCCCCGAGCCGCGTTGCGCCGCACCTCGGCGGCGGCGAGCTCGGCGTCCCAGAGCTGCACGATGGGCAGCGGGACGAGCCGTCCAGCGGAGCCACCGCACCACTCGTCGAACATCCAGTCGTTGTACGCCTTGACGCAGAGGTCGCCGAGCTCACGATCGGCGCGCTCGAGGAAGGTCTGGCCGCAGAAGCGGGGAAACGTCGGGAAGCACAACGACGCCTCGGTCCAGTTGGCGTCCATGTCCTCGAGGCGTTCCTTCTGGCTGTGACAGCCGGGGCGCATGTCGTCCATGGTGATCGGCGACACCGTCACCTCGTCGCGCGGGTAGCCGGCCGCGGCCATGACGCGTGTCATCGGGTAACGAAGGTCCTCGCAGAACCACCAGTCGCACCAGTCGCCGTCTTCGCTGGGACCGGCCTCGCGGTACGAGAACACGCCCCCGACGAACGTCATCTCTGCGATCTTCTGGCGCACGACGCGCGGCCCGACGTCGGCGAACTTGGCCGGGAGCCGCTTCGTCCACACGTCGGGCGGCTCGATGACGTGGTCGTCGACCGAGATGATCTTCGGAAGCCCGGGCATGCTCGCAGCATAGGCCCGGGTGCTCACGCGCCCGCCCGCTGTGTTCAGATCATGGCGCGACGCCGCGGAGCGCCCCGCCCGACGACCAGCCACACCACACCGGCGACGCCGGTGGCGAGACCGACGAGCCCGAGCAGGAGCGCCTGGCCCGCGAGCGAGTCGGTGACGATGTCGTACCCGGCATCGAACGCGCGCACGTCGACGACGGACCCCACGTCGTCGGACAGCAGGTCACCGCCCGTGCGCAGCGCGAGACCGATCACGAGGCAGACGAATGCAACACCGAACCCCGCGACGAGCAGCGTGCGGGCCCGCTTCTCGGCGACCACGACCGCGCCGGCGAGCGCGAGGAGCATCAGGATCGGGAACACCCAGGCCGCCGCGCGGGTCACCTGCACCGCGAACCACAGCTCCGGCACCTGGTCCTCTCGCACGACCGTGATCGCAGGCAGACCAGCCGACGACGGGATCTGGTCAGCGACCGTCGTGTTCACCTGCGCGACGAGGTCCTTGACGATCGGCAGCAGCGCGTCGAGGTTCAGGGAGAGCTCGTCGTCGCCGCGCAGTAGCTGGTCATGCATGTCACTGACCGCCAGCCGGAAGATCTGCTCGAACTCGGGTGTGCCGATGGCCTCCTTCACGGCGGGCTCGAGCACGATCCGGCCGAACCTGAGCGCGGGCTCGCGGTCCTCGAGCTCGTCGACGAACCGGTTCGCGAGGGCATCGCTCACCGCGTCGCTCTGCACGACCTCCGTCGCGAGGTCGGCGAACGCCTCCGTCGGCAGGATCTGGCGTTGCAACCAGATCCCCACCGTCGCGAACGGCACGAGCACCAACCCGACGAGCACCAGCAACCCGGCGACGAACCCGCGCACGGAGAGGTTCTAGTGGACGCGTGCGTAGCCGGCGCAGCGGAAGGGCGCAGCCACGGTGAAGGCGGTGCCGTCGCTCGTGACGAGCTGCCCGCAAGACGTGGGGCGCACGAACGCGGCGGGGTACACGGTCGGTCCCACCGTTCGGCGAACGCGGTAGCGCATGGTCGACGCGACGCGCGCGAGCTCGGCGGGCGACGCGTCCGCCTGGGCCGCCTCCTTCGCCTGCACGAACTCGTCGGCAGCAAGCCAGCCGGCGAGCATCGCCGGCGTCACTGCGTCGGGCGTCACCGCGGCGATCTCCCCCACGATGCGTTGCATCGCCGGGTTGTCGGGCGCGCTCTCGGGAGTGGCGAACTGCGTGAGCACGTACGCGCCGGTGGCGGGCGCGGCGAGCGCGGGCCCGTATTGCACGAGGTTCGTCATCACACCGGCGTATCCCTGCGCGCCCAGCGCCTCCTGGAACGCACCCACCGCGGCGAAGCTCGCCACCGTGAAGATCGCGTCCGGCGGCTGGGTGCCGGCCAGGACATCGGCCGCCAGCTCCTCGACGCCCGCGGTCGCGCTCTCACCGTTCCCGAGCCCGGCCCTGGCGTCCACGATACGCAATCCCGAGGCCTCGGCGAGCGCGCGCAGCTCGCGCAACGTCCGCGGGATCGCCGCCGCCTCGGTGACGAACGCGACCGTCGGATGCGCGACACCGCGCGACTCCAGGACCTCGGCGACCAGCTCGCCCCAGATCGTGGGGACCCGAGGGGGCAGCAGCGGCGCGAGGCATCCGGTGATGGCGAACGCCCACCGGTTGCCGCAGAAGCCGCTCGCGATCCCCCACCCGAACGCCGGCGTCTTCGCCCGCGCGAGAGTCCCGTCGTCGGTGAAGCGCGACGTGACGACCGGGACCAGCGCCTCGACGTGCTCCTCGTCGACGAGCCGCTCCACCTCGCGGCGTGCGACCGACGCGTCGCGCGAGTCGTCGGAGACGCCGACGAGCTCGATGGGGACGCCGTCGATCCCGCCGGCAGCGTTGACGGACTCGAAGCGCGCCCGGGCGCCGATCTCCGCGCCGCGGAACAGCTCGGCGTCGGCGAGCCCGGCGACCCGGATGGTCGTCGGCGCGACGTCCTGCGCCCCCAGGACCGCCGCGGAGACCGATCCCGAGCACAGCACCGCCGCGAGCAGGGCACCTCCGATGACGCGGCTGCTCATGATGCGTATCCAGAGGACGTTATGCGGCCTCCAGATACGCATCGGGGATCACGAGACCGCGGGTCAGCGATCCGCGCCACCCAGGTACGCCGCGGCCAGGCGCTCCTCGTCGGCTTGCTCACGCGGGCCCATCCAGCTGATGCGGCCGAGCTCCATGAACGCGACGTCGTCGGCGAGGGTCATCACCTCCCGGGCCTTCTCCTCGACGAGCAGGATCGACGATCCGGCGTCGCGGATCTCGCCGAGCGCGCCGACGACCTCTTCGGCCGCGAGCGGCGCCAGGCCCAGCGTGGGCTCGTCGGCGATGAAGACCTTCGGCGGTTGCACGAGCGCGGGAGCGAGGCTCAGCATCTGCTGCTCGCCACCGGAGAGCGATCCCGCGGCCTGCTTGCGGCGCTCGCCCAGGATCGGGAACCGCTCGTACGCCGATGCCTGCTCGTCGTCGGTCCGCAGCAGGATGGCGAGGTTCTCCTCGACGGTGAGCCCGGGGAAGATGCCCCGCGCCTCGGGCACGAGCAGGATCCCGTCGCGCTCACGGCGGTACGCGGGGTGCGCGGTGATGTCCTCGCCCTCGAGCAGCACCTGCCCGCTCGTCGGCGTGACGAGGCCTGCCGCGACCGCACACAGCGTCGACTTGCCCGCGCCGTTCGCACCGAGCAGTGCGACGATCCGCCCTCGTGGTACGGCGACATCGACGCCGTGGAGCACCTCCACCTCGCCGTACCCTGCGACGACGCGCCGGAGCAGCAGGGCGGCGTCGGGCTCGTCGGCTGCCGAGCCAGCAGCCGCGGGCGGGGCATCCCCTCCCGCAGGGAGCGAGGCCGTGGTGGAGGACACATGCGGGCGTTCGTGCTCGGGCACCGCACCGCCGTGGGTGCTCGCCTCCGCCTGCTCGATGACCGTCTGACGCTCCTTGGCCCGGCGCTTCTCGAGCCGTTGGTGACCCACGAGGGCGAGCAGACCGTCGGGGTTCTTCGCCAGGTTGATCGCACCGAGACCGAACAGGATCGGGGTGAAGTACTGCGACGTCGTGAGCTCCTGCACCGTTCCACCCAGGAAGTCGGTGCCGATCCACTCGAAGATCTGCGCCGAGCACGCGAACGCGAGCCCGGCGAGCAGCGCGCCGCCGGGACGGCGGATGCCGAACGTCACCGCGATCGCGATCCAGATGAGGCCGAGCAGCGGTGGGATGGTGGAGCGGCTGATCGAGAAGTTGACGAGCCCGTAGAGCACGCCGCCGAAGCCGGCGATCGCCGCCGACAGCGCGAAGATCATCACTCTCTGCTTCGCGGGTGAGATGCCGACCGTGCGCGCGGCGACATCCGAGCTGCGCACCGCGAGCATCGCCCGGCCCGACGCCGACCGCGACAGGGCGTGGAACACGAGGGTCGCGAGCCCGAACAGCACGAGGAGCAGCACCACCTGCTGCTGGGGCTGGGAGAAGTCGAGGCCGTCCTGCGGGCCGTTGATCAGGAGATCGGCGACGTCGTCGAGCACCGGCAGCTCGAGCGTCGGCGCGCGGATCGTCCAGCCGCCGGTGCCGTGCCCGATCGGCTCGTACGAGAAGAACAGGAGATCCGCCGCGAAAGCCACCGCGAACGTCGACAGCGCGAGCACGAGTGCCCCCAGCCGGCGCACCGGGACCGCGACGAGCGCACCGACCAGCGCAGCCAGCGCGGCACCGATGAGCGCGGCCCACACGAAGTTGAGCTGACCGTCCGACGCGATCAGCGGGATGTCGATCCCCCAGTCGCGCTCGAGTGCCCACCCGGCGGCGAAGCCGCCGGCGGTGACGAACGTCGCCTGGCACAGGCTCACCATCCCGCCCATGCCGGTGACGACGACGAACGAGAGGAACACGAGTCCGACGGCGAGCCCCTGTGCGATCAGCGACGACTCGTAGATGTCGGCCTGGAGCCAGGCGACGTCGATCCACTGGAGCGAGAACGCGACGAGCGCGAGCGTGAAGATCGCCCACGGGAGGCGGCGACGCCACGCCGGCAGCCCCGCGCGGTGGTCGGGCGCGGGACGCTCGTCGGCCACCGACCCGGCCTCGCGCTCGCGGCCACGACGGGCGTACACATAGAAGAGGACGAGGGTCAGGACGAACGGGATCGCCGTCTTCAGCCCGGAGAGCCGGGCGAGGAAGCCGGGGAAGATGTCGTCGGAGTACCCGGCGAGCAGGTTCACGAGGATCCCGAGGAGCAGGCCGCCGACGAACGCGCGCGGGATCGAGAAGAGGCCGCTGAACGCCACCGCCGCGAGCGAGCCGAACACCACGAGCGTGAACACGATGTCGCTCAGCTGGAACAGCGGCGCGATCAGGATCCCGCCGAGGCCCGCGATGATCACGGACAGGATCCAGGCCATCGCCGAGGTCCGGGCGTCGTTGATGCCGCGCAACCCGGCGAGCTCGCGGCGGTCGACGACCGCTCGCATCGACAGGCCCGCCCGCGTCCGGCGCAGGACGACCCAGAGCACGA
Source organism: uncultured Bifidobacteriaceae bacterium (assembly GCA_964532485.1). Lineage (GTDB taxonomy): Bacteria > Actinomycetota > Acidimicrobiia > IMCC26256 > PALSA-555 > DATBSK01. The sequence goes on along the minus strand of CAZHKE010000001.1, from coordinate 30,152 downwards.
CCGCCGACAGCGCTGCCGCGACGAACACCGCCACCTTGTCGCTGTCGAGGACGACGCCGAACACGTGGTACACCTCGCGCGGGCTCGGTCCGACCCCGCGCGCGTTCCCTGCGGCCTGCGTGTCGGCAGCCGATGGGAGCCCGAAGTCGAACACGACGTCGCCGGCGGTCTCGGCGAGCCACTGCACCAGGTTCGGCAGCGCGACGAGGAGGCCGATCGTGCCGACGATGCGCGCGTACACCGGTGCCGCGGCGAGCCGGCGCAGCATCACCCGGTCGAGCAGCAGGCCGAGCAGCGGTGCCAGCACCAGCACCGACAGGATCAGCGCGGGGATCCAGTGCATCCCCTCGCCGGTGTTGAGCTGGAAGTAGAAGTAGCCGACCGTGAACGCGATGGCGCCGTGGGCGAAGTTGAAGATGCCCGACGTCTGGTACGTGAGCACGAGGCCCGACGCCATCATCGAGTAGATGGCGCCCGTCACCGCACCCGACACGACCAGGTTGAAGAAGCGATCCACGGTGGCGGTGACCTCGCGGTGAGCTCGACGAGCAGTGGAAGCAGGAGCGGCGCCCGGACGCTGCCGGACGCCGCTCCCGTCCCTTCGCCCTCGGTCAGTACTTGATCGGCTTCAGGTTCTTGACGTTGATGTTGTCGAAGCACGCGAACGGCGAGGCGACCGAGAACGCGGTGCCGTCGCTCTCGACGAGCTGACCACAGGGTGTGCCCTGCTTGTAGCCCTTCGGGTACTTGGTCGGCCCGACCATCCCCTCGATGGAGTAGGTCATCTTCGCCGCCGCCTTCTGGATCGACTCCGGCGTCGGGTTCTTCCCGGCCTTCTTGAGCGCCTGGATGAACATGTCGGCCGCGATGTAGCCGGCGATCGTGGGCTGGTTGATGGGCTCGCCCGGCGCCACTGCCTCGACGGCGTCGACGAAGTCCTGCACGGTCGACGTGGTGTCCGCGGCCTCGGGCGTCGCGAACTGGGTCAGGACGAACTGGCCCGTGATCGTCGCCGCCGCCAGCGGCGAGTAGAGCACCGCGTTGGTCTGGAGCCCGTCGTAGCCCGCGTCGGCCAGGGCCGGCGCGAAGCCGAGCAGGTTGTTCTGTGAGATCACGTCGAAGACGACGTCCGGCGGGCTGCCGTCGGCGCTCGTCATGATGTCGTTGATGTAGGGCGAGAAGTCGCTCACCGGCGTACCGCCCTCGGCGGCCGGCATCGTGGCCTTCTCGTAGACGACGTCCATGCCGACGGCCTCGGCCGTCGCGGCGATGACCTTCACGCCGGACTTGCCGCTGTCGTTGTCCTCGGCGATGACCGCGGCGGTCTTGCCCTCGGCACCTTGCTCCTCACCCTGCGACTGGAAGTAGTCGTCGATCAGCGAGCCCCATGTGTTGCTCGCGACCTTCACAGGAGGCGGCGGCACGAGGCAGCCGGTGAAGCCGAACGCGAACTTCGTGTCACAGAATCCAGGCGCGATTCCCCAGCCGAAGCTCGGGATCCCCTGCTGCTCCGCGAAGTTCGCGCCCTCCACGAACCACGGCGTCAGGACCGGCACGAGCGCGGCGACGCCCTCCTGCTGGATCAGGCGACGCGTCTCCTGCAGGTTCGTGTCGGCGCTGTTCCCGTCGTCGGTCCAGCCGAGATAGTTGATCATGCGGCCGTTCACGCCGCCGTCGTCGTTGGCGACCTGGAAGCGAGCCATCGCCCCGGTGTCGGCACCGAACTGCTTGTACGGGTTGTCCGGGCCCAGCCCGGCGACGGTGATCTCGTCGTCGGTGATGCCGGTGTTCTGTCGCCGCGCGTCGGCTCCCGCAACCCCGACCGATGCGAGCGTGACCGCGGCCGCGGTGACCGCCGCCAGGGCGACCAGCTTGGTTCGTCTCACGGTGTTCCCCCCTTGATGCTCGAGAGCAGGTTGCTCACGCCTCCCCCAGGTACGCGGCTCGTACCCTCGGGTCTGCCTTGATCTCCGCGGGCCCGCCGACGGCGAGCACGCTACCGAGATCGAGGACGGTGATCCGGTCGCAGTGCTCCATCACGAAGCCCACGTCGTGCTCGACGAGGACGACGGCGCACTCACCACCGGATCGGATCTCTTGGATGCGCTCCCCCAGGCGCGCGGCCTCGACCTCGTCGAGGCCCGAGGTCGGCTCGTCGAGGAGCAGGACGCGCGGGTCGTCGACGATGGCGCGGGCGAGCTCGACCATGCGTGCGAGGCCGATCGGCAGCGAGCCCGCCGACTCGTTGCGAACCGACGTCAGACCGCACAGCGCGATGACCTCGGCGGCACGCGCGCGTCGTGCCCTCTCGCGGCTGCGCCGCGTCGGGAACGCCACGAGATCCGCAACCAGCCCACCGCCTCCGCCGCGCCACTCGAGCGCGCTGAGCACGTTCTCCTCGACCGTGAGCCATCCGAACGACTGCACGCGCTGGAAGGTGCGGCGCAGACCGCGTCGCGCGCGCGAGACGGCACCGAGGCGGGTGATGTCGCTGCCCGCGAAGTGGACCGTCCCGCCGTCGGGAGCGCGCACACCGCTGATGACGTCGAAGAGGGTCGTCTTGCCCGCACCGTTCGGACCGATCAGGCCGTGGACCTCTCCGGCCGCGACCGAGAGGTCGACGTCGGACAGCGCGGTGATGCCGCCGAAGCGGACGGCGACGCCACGCAGCCGCAGGGCGACGGACTCCTCAGCAGGATCGGCCGGTTGCTCGACCGTCGCCGCGGCTGTCACCAACCCCGCTCCCCCTGGTCGTCCTGGCCTGGCGCGCTCGGCTGGTCGTGCGCCGGCGGGCTGGACCGGCCGACCGAGATCTGACGGTATATCAGATCTGGTTGCGCTCAGCAGCGGGGCAGCACCTGGGCGAGCAGGTCGTCGATCTCCCGGGCGCAGGCCTCGAAGTCCTCGAGCTCGCCTCCGGCCGGGTCGACGACGTCCTCCCAGGCCTCGAGCTCGGAGCTCGCGAGTGCGAGCGCGGCGAGCCGCTCTGCCAACGGCGACTCGTCGGTCGCGAGGTCGCGAGCGAGCCGCTTGAGCGTCGCGGTCCGTTCAGCGGCCTCGGGGTGCACCCGGCGGACGTACGCGACGTGTTCGCCGGCCATCGCGATGATGAGCTCGGCGTCGCCGACGTCACGCGCGCGCAGCTGCGTGCTGCGGTGGCCGTCGGACTGGTAGCCGATGCCGGCCAGCGCGTCGCGCGTCCGCCAGCTCATCGGCATGCCCTCGACCACGTGCGTGCCGGCCGTGACGACCTCGAGGTCGGGGTGACGGGTGCGGGCGATCGCCCCCCCCATCACCGACCGGGCAGCGTTGCCCGTGCACAGGAAGATGACCTTGGCCACCTCAGCCGAGCCGCGACGACGGCACGTCGATGACCATCGAGAGCGCTGCGAACGCGCCGGGACGAACGAGAGGCTTGCGCATGCGCGCATCGTACCGGCCGCCGCGACGTCGGCGGCCGGCGAACCGCTCGCCGGCCGACACCCGCTGCTCCCCGAAGTCGTCTCGGGGTTCCCGGACACCGGGCGGGGCTAGCCGGTCGGCGTCGTGAGGGCGCAGACGGTCGTCACCTCGCTGCCGCGGATCCCGCCCGGGTCGCACGTCACGGTGACGGTCCCGTCCGCGGTCTTGCCGTCTTCGAACGTGACGGTGTAGGTCGCGTCGAAGCCGGTGTTGTCGGGCCGCAGTCGGCCGGTGAGCACGAACGCCTTGACCTTGGCGCCGGGGACGTCGTCGGCGGTCAGCACCAGCGCCAGGCTCTCGTCGATGCGTCCCGACACCGGCCCGAAGGCCCTGGTCTGGGTCGTGATGGTCGCGTTGGCGTCCGATCCGAGCGACACGTCGCTGCTGATGCGGCGCACCTCCTTGGCTTGGTCGCCGAAGAGATCGCCGTCGAAGTCGGCATCGACGGCCATCGAGCCAGTCGGGTCGATGCGCAGCTCGAGGCTGGCGGGTCCCGTGGTGTCGTACGTCGTGTTGGTGAACGTGCCGACATAGCGGCCGTCGTACTGCTGCGCGAGCGCGACGACGGGGTCGTCGGAGGCCGGCACCGCCGTCGTCGCCACGGGCTCGGTGGTGCTGGTGGTGGTGCTCGGCGACGTGGTCGTGGTCGTGCGGTCCTGCGACACCGACGCGGAGTCGGTGTCGTCGCCTCGCGTGACGAGCAGCACCACTCCCGCGATGACCGCGACGGCAACGATCGACCCGACGACCGTCGCGATGATCACGGTCCGCCGCCGCCGCTGCTGCTTCTGCTGTTGGCGGCGCGCGGCGCGGGTCCCCGCGAGGTCACCGGCATCGACATCACCCATCCGGAGCGAGCGTAACGTCTGGCTTCACAGGACCGGCCGCACCCGCGCCGCGATCCGCCCATCCGAACAGGCGAGCGCCGGGAGGCCGCAGTGGCACTCACCCACGAGGAGCAGCGCGAACGCCGCGCCGCCATGCGCGACGTCATGCTGTCGACCAGGTACATCGAGCACCTCGGCATCACGGCGGAGCGTTGGAGCGAGGGTGGCGTCCGCCTGCGCCTCCCGTTCGCCGAACGACTGACCAACGACGGTGTGGTGCTGCACGGCGGTGCAGTGTCGTCGCTCGTCGACACCGCCGGCGCCGCGGCCGTGTGGGCCGGGCACGACTTCGACAAGGGCGTGCGCGCGGCGACGGTGTCGATGACGGTGAACTACACGGGCGGCGGCCGCGGCACGGATCTGTTCGCCGACGCGGTGTGCGTGCGGCGCGGCCGCGACCTGAGCTTCGCCGAGATCCGGGTCCTCGACCCCGACGACCGCCTCATCGCGACCGGCACGCTCGTCTACCGGATCGTCTGAGCACACGCGAGCGCGTCGCGTCGCGTTCCGGGCCGGATCTCCGACGCCGAGCCCGCCGGTCAGCGTGCCGAGAACCCGGTGTCCTGGTGTGCTCCGGGCTCGGGCGGTCGCGTCGGCTCGAGCGCGGGATGGTCGACGAATCGGATCGGGTGGCCGAACGCGGGGCCTCGCGGTGTGTCGTGCAACGTCGCGCGCGCACGGAAGTGATCGTCGACGACGATCTCCGCGCGGCTCACCACGGGCGCCGCCGGCGCACCCGCCGCGACGAGTCGTTCGACGACGTCGTCGCGGCTCTGGGTCGCGAGTGCGGCGGCGATCCGCGCCCGCAGCTCGTCACTCCGCTCGATCTGCTCGGACACGTCGAGCTCGACTGCGTCGTCGAGTCCGAGCACCCGGCACGTCGCGGCCCAGAAGTGCGGCTCGGTGATCACCCCGAGCGCTACGTACCCGTCGGCGACCTCGAACGTTCCGTAGCCGGGCAGGCCGTGCACCGGTCTGCCGATGCCTTCGAGCACGCCACCGCCGACCGTGCCCGTCCACGTCGCGAGCAGGTCGGTCATCGAGACGTCGACCGTCTCTCCCTCACCGGTGCGAGCACGCCCGATCCAGGCGGCGCAGATCGCGAACGCGGCGCCGAGCCCGCCCGCCAGGTCGGCCCACGGCACTCGCGGCGACGGGGCCGGCGCCGGCGCGCCACCGTCGGGGGAGAGCGAAGCGGCGCGCGCCTGATAGTTCACGTCGTGCCCGGTCACGTGCGAGAGTGGCCCAACCGCGCCGAATCCCGACAAGGAGCAGTAGACCACCGACGGGTTGACGGCGCGCACGTCGTCGGGGCCGACACCGAGCCGCGCCGCCACACCCGGCCGCCAGCCCTCCACGACGACGTCGGCCTCGGCGACGAGCTCCAGCGCGCGCGCGAGGCCGTCGGGGTCCTTCAAGTCGAGCACGACGCTGCGCTTGTGGCTGGCGACGGTCGCGAAGATCTCGGGGAACACGCGCATCGGATCGCCGTCGGGCGGCTCGACCTTCAGGACCTCGGCGCCGAGATCGGCGAGGAGCTGGGTGGCGTACGGCGCCGGGCGCCACTGCCCGAAGTCGAGCACCCGCATGCCGTCGAGAAGTCCGCCGCGCATCTGGCAATACTCTGCCAGCATGCCGCCCGTGGACGTCCGCCGTGCCGGCGATCGCTTCCACACCGAGATCGACTGGCTCGACTCCTGGCACTCGTTCAGCTTCGGCGGCCACTACGACCCGCGGAACACCCACCACGGGCTGCTCGTCGTCAGCAACGAGGATCGGGTGCGCGCCGCAACCGGCTTCGGCACTCACGGCCACTCCGACATGGAGATCGTGACGTGGGTGCTCGAGGGGGAGCTCGAGCACAAGGACAGCTCGGGCGGTCACGGCATCATCTACCCCGGCCTCGCGCAGCGCATGAGCGCCGGGCGAGGAGTCCGCCACTCCGAGATCAACCCGAGCTCGACGGCCGATGTGCACCTCGTGCAGATGTGGGTGCTCCCCGACACCGAGAGCATCGACCCCGGCTACGAAGAGCGTGATGTCAACGACCTGCTTGCAGACGGTGGGCTCGTGCCGGTCGCATCGGGCCGCGGCCACGACGGCGCGCTCGCCATCCACCAACGGGACGCGGTTCTGTGGGCCGGGCGCCTGGCGGCGGCTGCGAGCACCACGATCCCCGACGCGCCGCACGTCCACGTGTTCGTCGCCGCGGGCGACGCCACGTTCGGCGGCGCCCAGCACCTCGAGCAGGGTGACGCCGTGCGGCTCACCGTTGCGGGCGAGCGGCGCGTCGTGGCGGGCCCGACCGGCGTCGAGCTGCTCGTCTGGGAGACCGCGTAGCCCCACCGCCGAGACCTTCGACCGGGCGATCGACGGGAGGCCCACGGAGTGCTGCGAACGGAACGCCTGGTGCCGGCGCTCACCGCCGTCGTCGTGCTCCTCTTCGTCGTCGTCGGGTGGGACGTCCCCGCCGGCGTGCTCGTGCAGGGCGCGATCGTCGGCGGCCTGAGCGCGCTGCTCGCGCTCGGCCTCGCCGTCGTGTGGCGGGCGAACCGTGTCATCGACTTCGCCGCCGGCGACCTGGGTGCCGTACCCGCGACGCTGGCAGTGCTCCTCACCGTCAGCACGGTCGGCCTCGGCTGGTGGGGCGGCCTCGCCGTCGGCCTCGCCACGGCACTGGCGCTCGGCGCGGTCGTCGAGCTCGTGATCATCCGGCGCTTCACGTCGTCACCGCGGCTCGTGCTCACCGTCGCGACGATCGGGCTCGCGCAGCTGCTCGCGGCAGGCGCGCTGCTCCTCCCGCGCCTGTTCACGCTCCCGGGCAATCCGGTGCCCGACCCGATCGACGCCCACATCACGATCGACCCGATCACGTTCGGCGGCAGCGACATCGTCGCGGCGATCGTCATCCCGCTCGTGTTCCTCGCGCTCGCGCTGTTCTTCACCCGTTCCGAGGTGGGGATCGCGGTGCGTGCGGGCGCCGAGCGTGCCGATCGCGCGCTCATGCTGGGCATCCCGGTCCGTCGCCTCCAGACGATCGTGTGGATGATCGCCACCGTGCTCGCGTTCCTCGCGGTGTTCCTGCGCGCCGGGATCGTTGGTCTCCCGATCGGCGAGGTGCTCGGCCCGGCGATCCTCCTGCGCGCTCTCGCGGCCGCGGTGATCGGCCGCATGGAGCGGCTGCCGACGATCGCCGGTGCCGCCATCATGCTCGGCATCATCGAGCAGTCGGTGATCTGGCACTGGCGCGAGCCCGACTACGTCGACCCCATCCTGTTCGTCGTCGTGCTGGTCGCGTTGCTGGTGACCCACGTCCGATCCGACCGAACCCCCGAGCCCTCGGCCTGGCAGGCCGTGCGCGAGGTCCGCCCGATCCCGCGCGAGCTCGCGCGCCTGACCGAGGTGCGCGTGATGCGTTGGGGCGCGGTCGCCGTCGGCAGCGCAGTGCTGCTCGCAGTCCCCCTCTTCCTGTCGGAGAGCCGCACGAACCTCGCCGCCGCGATCGTCGTCTTCGCGATCATCGGCATCTCGCTCGTGCTGCTGACGGGCTGGGCCGGTCAGGTGAGCCTCGGGCAGATGGCGTTCGTGGGGATCGGCGCCGCGGTCGCAGGCGCCGCGACGGCGCGTCTCGGATGGGACCTCGTGCCCGCAATCGTGCTCGCAGGCCTCGTCGGTGCCGGCGTCGCGCTCGTGATCGGGCTTCCCGCGCTGCGCCGTCGCGGCCTCACGCTCGCGGTCACGAGCCTCGCGTTCGCACTCGCGACGTCGTCGTGGCTGCTCAACCGCAGCTTCTTCGGGCCCGGCCACGCGCTCGACTGGCTGCCGTCCGATCGCATCGCGCGCCCGGACCTGTTCGGCGTATCACTGAGCAGCGAGACCCGGATGTACTACGTGTGCCTCGGTGGGCTCGCCCTGGCGTTCGTCGCGGCGCTCGGGCTCCGTCGCACGCGGACGGGGCGCGCGCTGGTGGCCGTCCGCGACAACGAGCGCGGCGGGGAGGCCTTCGGCGTGCACGCGCACCGGATCACGCTGTTCGCCTTCGCGGCATCGGGCTTCCTGGCCGCGTTCGCCGGCGCGCTGCTCGTGCACCAGCAGAGCGGCCTGACGGCGGGCCCGTACCGGCCCGAGGAGAGCCTCGCGGTCTTCACGATGGCGGTGATCGGGGGGCTCGGCTCGATACCCGGCGCGATCCTCGGGGCCGCCTACGTCCGCAGCGTCGACTACTACTTCGCGCAGGAGTGGCAGATCCTCGCGACCGGCGCCGGCCTGCTGATCGTGCTCTGGCTGTTCCCCGGGGGCCTGGGCGGCGCGTTCGCCGACCTGCGCGACGCGTTCCTGCGTCGTGTGGCGCGTCGCCATGCGCTCTCGGTCCCGAGCCTCGTGCCCGACGCCCCAACGGATTCTGGGCACGTTGAGCACCACACTCTGGTGTCGAACGTGCCCAATTCTCCCGAGGGGGCGCTTCTCCAGGTCCATGACCTCGACGTCGCGTTCGACGGGGTGCGCGTGCTCCACGGCATCGATGTCGCGGTGGAAGCGGGCGAGGTGGTCGCGCTGCTCGGCACCAACGGGGCCGGCAAGTCGACCGTCCTGCGGGCGATCGCCGGCACCGCGGCGGTCACCGGCGGCTCGATCGTGTTCGACGGCGACGACGTCTCGCGCGTCCCCGCCGACGTCCGGGCTCGCCGAGGCATCGTGTCGGCACCCGGCGACGCAGGCACGTTCCCGGGCCTCACGGTGCGCGAGCACCTGCGGCTCGCCGCGTGGGCCACGGCGACGCCCACTGCCTGGCGCGATGCCCTCGACCGCATCCCGGAGCTCGCGGAGCGGCTCGACGACCGCGCCGGCGACCTGTCCGGCGGCCAGCAGCAGATGGTCAACGTGGCGATGGCCCTCGTGGCGAAGCCCCGCCTGCTGCTGCTCGACGAGCTCTCGCTCGGCCTCGCGCCTGCGGTCGTGACCCGGCTGCTCGACATCGTGCGCGAGCTCGGCGCGGCCGGCACCACGATCGTCCTCGTCGAGCAGTCGATCCCGCTCGCGCTCCGGGTCGCGGAGCGCGCGTACTTCCTGGAGAAGGGCCAGGTGCGCTTCGTCGGCCCGACCCGGGAGCTCCTCGAGCGCCCCGACCTTGTCCGCGCGGTCCTCCTCGAGCACGCGACGCCCACCGCGGCCGGCTCCGGGCAGGGAGACCGGCGCCCTCCGGCGGAGATCGTGCCGGACCGCCGCACCGGGGCGGTGCGGATGGAGGTGCGGGGCGTGTCGAAGCGCTTCGGTGGTGTCGTCGCGCTCGACGACGTGTCGTTCGACGTGCACGACCGCGAGATCCTCGGCGTGCTCGGCCCCAACGGCGCCGGGAAGACCACGCTCTTCGACGTGCTCAGCGGGTTCGTGGCCGCGGAGCGCGGGCGCGTGGTCCTCCACCGCGACGACGGCACCGCAGTCGACCTCGACCGCCGCTCCCCGGCCAGCCGCGCCCAAGCCGGACTCGGGCGCTCGTTCCAGGACGCCCGCCTGTTCCCGGCGCTCACGAGCGGCGAAGCCGTTGCCGTGGCCGGCGAGGACCAGGTCGCGGTGCGCGACCCGGTCGCCGCGGCGCTGCACCTCCCCGTGGTGTCGCGCTCCGAGCGCACCGTCGAAGCGCACGTCGACGAGCTGCTCGAGCGGTTCGGCGTCTCGTCGCGACGCACGGCGTTCGTGCGCGAGCTCTCGACCGGGACACGCCGCGTGCTCGATCTCGCTTGCGTGACGGCCGCGGAGCCACGCGTGCTGCTCCTCGACGAACCTTCGGCTGGAATCGCTCGGGCTGAGACCGACGCGCTCGCGCCGCTCCTGCGCCGACTACGCGACGAGCAGGGCGTCACGCTCGTCGTGATCGAGCACGACCTCGCGCTCCTGCAAGCCGTCTGCGACCGGGTGATCGCGCTCGACGTCGGCACGGTCATCGCGCAGGGCTCCCCCGATGCCGTCGTGCGCGATCCGGCGGTCGTGTCCGCCTACGTGGGGAAGGCGCCGTGACCCGCACCGAGCGCACGTCGTTGACCACGGTGCTCGCACGCTACGTGCCCGCGATCGCCGTCGCCGTCGCAATCGCGGTCGCGGGCGCGGTGACGGGTGCCGATGACCGGGTCACCGGGCCGCGAGAGCCCGTCGGCACGAGCTCGCTGCCGCTCACGTTCGACGAGGCCGCCGCGCGCGGCCAGCAGGTCGACTGGGGCGCGAGCTGCGACACGACGAGGGGTCAGGTCGCGGTCCCGCTCTGGTACGCGCCGCCCTGCGTCGTGCCCTGGACAGGCGGTGACAACGGCGGAGCCACCGCGCCCGGCGTGACGGCCGACGAGGTCGTCGTCGCCGTCTACCAGGCGCAGCCCGACCTCCTGGAGCAGACGATCCTCGAGCGCAGCGGCAGCGACGAGGCGTTGGACAGCGAGCTCGAGACGAACCAGCAATACGTCGACTTCTTCGAGGCGAGCTATCAGACGTACGGCCGCCACGTCCGCCTCGTGCCGATCCGCGCCAGCGGTCCACCAGACGACGACATCTCGGCCCGCGCCGACGCGATCAAGGTCGCGACCGAGATCGGCGCGTTCGCGTCGTTCGGCGGTCCGAGCCAGACGACGGTGTACGCGGACGAGCTCGCGGCCCGGGGCGTGCTCTGCGTCGGAGACTGCACGACCGCGGCCCCCGAGTCGTTCCTCCGCTCACGGTCGCCGTACGTCTGGCCGACGCTCGCATCCCCCGACCAGGCCGCGCACCACTGGGCCGCGTTCATCGGCAAGGAGCTCGACGGCCGCCGGGCCCGGTTCGCCGGCGACGCCGAGCTCCGCCACCGGCAACGCCGGTTCGGCGTCGTCCGCTACGACGACGAGCCGGGAACGTTCGACCAGAGCTTCGCCAGGCTGCGCGAGCTCCTGCGCGCCCGCGACGTCGACCTCGCGACCGAGCTGCCCTATCAGCTCGACCTGGAGTCGTCGCAGGAAGCGGCGCGAGCCACGATCGCCGGGCTGCGGGAGGCCGACGTCACGAGCGTGGTCATCGCGGGCGACCCCGTGTTCCCCTTGTTCCTCACCGAGGAGGCGACCGCGCAGGGCTACTTCCCCGAATGGGTCGTCCTCGGGTACGCGTACACCGACACCGCGGTCTTCGGACGGCAGTACGACGAGCAGCAGTGGAAGCACGCGTTCGGCGTGACGCTCCTCCCGACCCGCCAGGCCGACGACATCGACGAGCTCGCGTCGATCCTCGTGTGGCAGACCGGACAGCCCCCGATCGCGAAGACCTTCCGGCTGCTCGTGCAGGCCCCGCTCCTCTTCTTCACCGGCCTGCACCTCGCGGGCCCGAACCTCACCGCGGCGACGTTCCGAGCCGGGCTCTTTCGGTTCCCCGGCGACCGGCCGACGCGGTCGCCGTTCCTCCACCTCTCGTGGGGGCGTCACCACATCTGGCCCGGCGTCGACCTCACCGCGGGCGACGACGCGGCCGTGGTGTGGTGGGACCCCGACGCGTCGGGCCCCGACGAGGTCGGCAACGCCGGGACCGGCCTCTGGCGCTACGCGCGCGAAGGACGCCGCTACCTCCCCGACGAGTGGCCCGACGGCCACGTCGGCCTCTACGACGACGCGACCTCGGTCACGATCCTCGAGGAGCTGCCTCCCGACGCGCGCCCACCCGCCTATCCGTCACCGCCAGCTTCGGGCGCGCCTTCGACCCAGCCCTGACCCTGGACGTAGCGGCGGATCACACGGGCGGGATTGCCGACGGCGACACAGAAGTCGGGGAGGTGGCCGGTCACGACCGTGCCCGCGCCCACGATCGTGTGGCGGCCCACCACCGCGCCGGGCAGGACGATCGCACCGTGGCCGAGCCACGCGCCGTCGCCGATCGCCACGGGCCTCGAGGGCGCGAACTGGCGTCCCGGTGGCGTGGTCACGTCTTCGTACCCGTGGTTCGCGTCGGTGATGTACACGTGGTGACCCGTGAACACGTCGTCGCCGATCACGACGCGCTCGTGCGCCACGATCCCGCTCCCATTGCCGATGAGGCAGCGGTCGCCGATCCGGACTATCTCCACGTCGCCGAGCTCGTGCTCGGGAGAGACACCGGCCGAGAGCGTCGAGTACGGCCCGACGACGGTCCCCTCCCCCACGCTGATGTAGCGCTCACCGAACAGCGCGGCGGGCGGGAAGCAGATCGCGCTGCTCGCCCCGAACTCGCGGAACCTGCGCGCACGCTTGCTCGTCGGTCGGATGGCGGCCCAACCGCTCACGCGCTCCCACCGGGCGAGCAACGAGTCGCCGAGCAGGCGCCGCATCGCGTCGATCACTCAGGCGGACCGATGACGACGACGCGAGCTGCGGCCCCGAGTCGCACCGGAGGCCGGGACCGGCGTCACGGCTTCGTCCTCCCGGCACCCCGCTCGCCGCGCAGCGCTCGCAACAGCACGACCGCCGAGACGACCACCGCGCCCACGACGAGCACGACGAAGGCGACGAGCACAGGTGGCCAGCCGGAGTCGAGGCCCCGATCCGCCGCGGCGAGCACGCCCGGAGGCTAATGCTCGTAGTGTTCGAGCCACCGGCCCGAACAGCGGATGGGTCGTGACGAGGGGGATGCATGGTCGCGCCGACCGTGCCGCACGAGACGACGAGCCCGACTGCGAAGGGCGCGACCGCGAGGATCCTCGCGGTCTTCCTGGCCGGCGCTGCTGTGGCGGTGCTCCTCGGGGTGTACGCGAACGAGCACACGCCGACGAAGGACAAGCCGTACGCGCTGTTCTTCACCGACACGATCCAGCTCAAGGTGTGGTTCGCCAGCGCGGCGGTCGTGCTGGCCGTCGTGCAGGTGCTCCTCGGGATGCGGCTGTACGGGAGGCTCCGGTGGCCGAAGCAGTCGCCGGCGTGGCTCGGCGACGCGCACCGGCTCGTCGGGATCGTCGCGTTCGGGCTCACGCTGCCCGTCGCCTACCACTGCCTGTGGGCGCTCGGGTTCCAATCGACCGACATGACGGGCGCGTCGAGCACGCGCGTGCTCGTCCACTCGATCGTCGGCTGCTGCTTCTACGGAGCGTTCGTCACGAAGGTGCTCTGCGTACGCGTGAAGGGGCTCCCCGGCTGGGCGATCCCCGTTGCGGGCGGCCTTGTGTTCGGCGCGCTCGTCCTCGTCTTCGTGACCAGCAGCCTCTGGTGGTTCGTCGACCGCCCGGCCGGGCTCCCCCTGTTCTGATGGGAGGGAGCCCGAGTCGAGCGCCCGCGGCGCAGGTACCCTGCGCGGCAGCGAGACGGCGCCCCCGCGCCCCCGCGGCCCAGCCGCCAGGAGCGGAGTGATGGGTTTCAAGCGGTTCGTGAACCTGATGGAGATCGCGGTCGCGGTCGTCGCGCTCGGGTTCGTCGTGATGCTGTTCGCGAACCAGCCCGACGGCGAGAGTGAGGCGTCCGAGTCGCCGCCGGGCGCGACAATCTTCAGCGCGAGCTGCGCCGGCTGCCACGGCGCCGACGGTGGGGGTGGCATCGGACCGAAGCTCGCGGGCGAGGTCGTCGACGACTTCCCCGACGCCGCCGACGAGATCGCGGTCGTGACGAACGGGCGGCGCGGCATGCCCTCCTTCGATGGTCGCCTGACGCCGAGGGAGATCGAGCAGGTCGTCGAGTACACACGCACGGCGCTCGGCGGCTGAGGCGATGCGCGGCGCCCCGCTCCGGCTCGGAGTCCTCCACGACTTCCCGCACGCCGACGGCGGGGCGGCCGCCGAGCGAGCGCTGCTGACGGGCCTCGACGAGGTGCGCGCCGACGGACGCCTCGATCGGGAGGTGGAGCTCGTCACGGAGCACGTGGCTGGGCTGCCCATGGGATCCGAGCACGACGTGGTCCGGGGGTTCCGTGCGCTCGACGATGCCGGCTGCCTGCTCGTCATCGGCCCGGCGATCAGTGACAACGCGCTGATCACGACCCCGATCGGCGACGCCCTCGGGCTCGTCACCATCAACTACACCGGCGGTGAGCGCACTCGGGGCGCGTTCGGGTTCCACTACCAGGTCGGATCGTTGGAGGAGGAGCCGGCCGCGCTCGTCGAGCGCCTCGAGCGGCGCGGTCTGTCGCGCCCTGGCGTCGTGCACGACCGCTCGCCGGTCGGGAGGCGCTACGTCGAGTGCTTCGACGACGCGGCCGCGACGCTGGGGCTCGAGATCACGGGGCGACACGCCGTGTCGCCGCTCGCCGACGACGTCACCGCGCCGCTCTCGCGGCTGCGCGACAGCGGTCCGGACTCGCTCGTCTACCTCGGTCTCGGCGTCACGTCGCGCGCGGTTGCGCTCGGCATCGAGGCGATCGGCTGGAACGTCCCGGTCTTCGCGAACTCCGCGCTGATGTTCGGGTACGCGCGACCCGAATGGCGCGACGGGTGGGCCGGCTGGGAGTACCTCGACGCGATCGCCGACGACAACCGCCGCCGTCAGGCGATCGCCGATCAGGACCGGACGCTCGCCGCCAGCCCCGTCACGTGCGCGCTCGTCGACATGGGACGACTCACCGGCGAGGCGATCGCCCGCGCCGACCACTTGACCCGTGACGGTGTGCGGGAGTCGCTGGAGCGAATCAAGCGGCTTCCGGCGGCCTGCGGCTACGAGGGCACGACCATGGGCTTCGGCGTCTACGACCACGGCGCCCTCTCCCACGGCTTCCTCGTGCTGCGGGAGTGGAGGGACGGCCAGTCGGTCCAGGTGCCGACCTGACCTGTCTCACCCTCGTGGTCTGATCCTCCCGAGGGGCCGCGAGGCGCCCGCAGCAGGGAATTACACTCGTGTGATTCCTTCGACCAGGGAGGAACCGATGCCGACGATCACCGAGCTCTCGCCCACGACCGTGGCCTGGGAGCCCTGCCCCGAGTTCCACGACGACCCCGACGCCGGCCACGGCTGCTGTGCCGCATGTGGCTGGGCGCCCGACGACCACGAGGCCTCGCTGCCCGTCGCCGCATAGGCGGGACGCGCTCAGGCCGACTTCCTGGCTCGTCCCCTCTTCTTCGCGTTCTTCGCGGGCTTCTCCGCCGCTTCGGCCGCCGGCGGCAGCTCCTCGTCTCCACCCTCACCACCGTCACGACCCGCGCGCGCCAGGCTCGCTTCGAGCGCGGCCATCAGGTCGACGACCTTGCCCTGGTCCTCGACGATCGGCTCGGCGACGATCTCCTCGCCGGCGGCCTTCTTCTGGATGAGCGCCATCAGCTGCTCGCGGTAGGCGTCCTCGTACTTCTCGGGCTCGAACTCCCCGGCGAGGGCTTCCACGAGCTGCTCGGCCATCTCGAGCTCGCGCGCCGTCGGCTCGGCGGTCTCGACGTCGTCGGGGAGCACGCTCGAAGCGGGCAGCACCTCGTCGGCGTACCGCATCGTCTCGACGCACAGCACGCCGTCGACCGGGCGGATCGCGACGAGCCGCTCCTTGGAGCGCATGATGATCCGCCCGATCGCGACCTTCTTGAGCTCGGACATCGCCTCGACCAGGAGCTTGTAGGGCTTCAGCGCCTGTGCCTCGGGCGCGAGGTAGTAGGGCTGCTCGAAGTAGAGGGGGTCGATCTGCTCGAGGTCGACGAAGTCCTCGATCTCGATCGTGCGGCTCGCCTTCGGGGCGAGCGCCTTCACGTCGTCGTCGTCGACGACGACGTACTGCCCCGGCGCGATCTCGTAGCCCTTGACGATCTCCTCGTTCGGCACCTCTTCACCGGTCGCGTCCGACACCTTGCGATAGCGGATGCGCGCGCCCGTCGACTCCTCGAGCTGGTTGAAGCGCACGTCCTTGCTCTTCGTCGCGCTCATGAGCTTGACGGGCACGCTCACGAGCCCGAAGCCAACGGTTCCCGACCAGATCGCACTCGGCATGCCACTAGGTTCGCATGTCGTGCCGGTGCCTTCCAAGGCGACACGCTCGAGGACACCTGCGTCCAAGAGCCGGATCGAGGTCGCAGGCGCCGACGGCACGGTGCGCCAGCTGACGTTGAGCAACCTCGACAAGGTCCTCTACCCCGAGGTCGCCTTTTCCAAGGCCGGCGTCGTCGACTACTACGCCCGCGTCGCGCCGGTGCTGCTGCCGCACCTGCGCGACCGGGCTGTCACGCTGGTGCGCTACCCCGACGGAGTCGACGCGGGCTCGTTCTTCGAGAAGCGGTGCCCGCCGCACGCCCCTGACTGGGTTCACCACGAGGACGTCGACGGGATCGACGCCTGCATCGTCGACGACCTCGCGACGCTCGTGTGGATCGCCAACCTGGCCGCGCTCGAGCTCCACACGCTGCAGGCGACGGCGACGCACCCGGATCAGCCGACGGCGGTCGTGTTCGACCTCGACCCGGGCCCGCCGGCGACCATCGTGGATTGCTGCCGAGTGGCGCTCGACCTGCGGGCCGCCCTCGAGCGCCTCGGGCTCGCAACCGTCGTGAAGACGTCGGGCTCGAAGGGCCTCCACCTGGCGGTGCCGGTCCACGGGACGTCCGCCGAGGAGACCAAGGGGTTCGCCCGTGCTCTCGGTCAGCTGCTCGCCAAGAGCGACCCCGAGCGCGTGACGATCGTGATGGAGCGCGCCGAACGGCGCGACCGGGTGTTCGTCGACTGGAGTCAGAACGACCGCCACAAGACCACGGTGGCGCCGTACTCGCTGCGCGCGCGCCCGCGCCCGCAGGTCTCCACGCCGGTCTCGTGGGACGAGGTCACCTCGGTCGCTGACGGCGCCGATCCGACGGCCCTCGTGTTCGAGGCCCCCGACGTGCTGGCGCGCGTGGAGCGCCTCGGCGACCTCTACGCGCAGGACCCGAGCGCACAGGAGCTACCCGCCCTCGCGTAGCGTCCCGGGCGTGGATCTTGCCGGGCGCGTCGCCATCGTCACGGGGGCCAGTCGCGGCGTCGGTGCGGCGACGGCGATCGCCCTCGGTGCGGCGGGCGCCAAGGTCGCCTGCGCAGCGCGTGCCACCGACGCGACTCCCCTGCCCCTGCCGGGCACCGTCGACGAGACGGTGCGCACGGTCTGCGACTCGGGTGGTGAGGCGATCGCGGTGCCCACCAACCTGGCGCTCGACGACGAGGTCGCGGCGATGGTCGCCACGACGATCGAGGCATACGGCCGAGTGGACATCCTCGTGAACAACGCGGCGATCACCTTCCCCGGCGACCTCGAGCTCCCGATGAAGCGCTACGACCTCGTGTTCGACGTCAACCTGCGCGCACCGCTGCTCGCGATCGACGCCGTCGTGCCCGGGATGCGCGAGCGGGGCGAGGGATCGATCGTCAACGTGTCGTCGCTCGCCGCGCTCAACTACTTCCCGGGGCTCATGGCCTACGGAATGTCGAAGATCGCGCTCGAGCACCTCACCGTGTCGGCGGCCATCCAGCTGCGCCCGCACGGCATCGCGGTGAACACGTTTCGCATCGACGTCCCCGTCGCGTCCGAGGGCTTCGTCGCGAACGCGCCCGAGATGGACCACTCCGATTGGGAGCCGACGAGCGTGGCGGCTGAGGGCATCGTGTGGATGGTGCGTCAGCCGGCGTCGTTCACCGGCCGCAACGAGAGCATGGCCCGCATGCGCGACGAGCACGGGATCATGGCGTCGCAGGTGGCGCGGCGGGCGTCCCCGGGGCCCGGCGCCGTCACCGAGAACCCCATGCAGCTCCTCCCGGACCGCTGAACCCCACCGCCCACCGCGCGTCTTGGGGGCGACGGTCCCCGGTGCTGTCACAGACCCGTGGTACACGGGAGTCCGTGAGCAAGACCCGCAGCCCGCGCGACGCGCAGCGATCTCGCATCTACCGCGCCGAGATGCCGGTCGCGTCGAGTCCGCTCCCAGGGCTGGACGCGTGTGCCACGTTCGCCGAGCGCGTCGTCGGCACGCTGTGGTGGCACACCCGGTTCCCCGAGCACACCCTCGATCTGACGCCGCGCCTGCGCCCCGGCAACGGCGCGCGGCAAGCGTTCTTCCGAGAGGAGCTCGACGGTGAGCCGACGATCACGCTGCCCCGGCGCTACCGCACCAAGGGCGTGGTGCTCCACGAGCTCGTCCACTGGGCGCTGTGGTCGGCGATCGACCTCCCGAGCCACGGCTCGACGTTCGCACGCGTCCTGCTCGACGCGACCGAGGAGTTCCTCGGTCCCGAACGTGCGGTGATGCTGGCTGCGTCCTGTGCCGCCGAACGCGTCCGTGTCGGGAAGCCGCCCCGGAGCGGTCCGGACGGCCGGCTGCGCTACGGATGGGACGAGCGCCTGCGGCTCGGCCGGGGCAAGCGGCTCACGGTCCGCTGGCTGGGCACCGCCGGGCCCGACGCGGCCACCGGGACGTTCCTCGGCTTCGAGCGCTCGGGCGCGGGCGTGCGCCTCGACGGAGCCGCAGAGCACCGACACGCGATCCCGACTCGCGCGATCTGGGCCGTGGAGCCCTCCTCGGTGTAGCTCCGGGGCCGTACCCTCTGTCTCGTGCACGACGGGAGCAAGCGGGCGATCTTCGCGGCGTTCCTCGCGAACCTCGGGATCGCGATCGCGAAGTTCGTCGCATTCGCGTTGACGGGCGCGGCCTCGATGCTCGCCGAGGGCATCCACTCCGTGGCCGACACCGGCAACCAGGGACTGCTTTTCCTCGGCGGACGCCGCTCGCAGAAGGCGCCGAGCCGGCTGCACCCGTTCGGATTCGGGCGCGAGCGCTACTTCTGGGCGTTCGTCGTCGCGCTCGTGCTCTTCTCGCTCGGCGCGGTGTTCGCGACGTACGAGGGCATCGACAAGCTCCTCAACCCCCACGAGCTCGAAGATCCGGCGGTGGCGATCGTGGTGCTGCTGGTCGCGATGGCCCTGGAGGGGTTCTCGTTCCGCACCGCGATCAGAGAGGCCGCGAAGCTCCGGCGCGGGCGCTCCTGGTGGGGCTTCGTCCGCGGCACGAAGGCGCCCGAGCTCCCGGTCATCCTCCTCGAAGACCTCGGCGCGCTCGTCGGCCTGTGCTTCGCGCTCCTCGGCGTCTCGCTCGCGGCTCTCACCGGTGAGGAGACGTTCGACGCGCTCGGCAGCGTCGCGATCGGTCTTCTCCTCGGCGTGATCGCGGTCGTGCTCGCGGTCGAGATGAAGAGCCTCCTCATCGGCGAGGCCGCGTCCCCCGAGGACGAGGAAGCCATCCTCGAGGCGCTCGAGACGGCACCGCCCGTCCACAAGGTCATCCACCTGCGCACCCAGCACCTCGGCCCCGAAGAGCTGCTCGTCGCGGCGAAGGTCGACGTCGAGGCGCCCTCGGTCGAGGAGCTGGCGCGCGCGATCGACGATCTCGAGGGTCGCGTCCGCGCGGTCGTGCCGACCGCGCGCCTCATCTACATCGAGCCCGACGAGTACCGAAGGCCCGAGCGCTCCGAGCCCTCCTCGGCCAGCTTCGAGGCCAACGCGAAGAGCTGAACGCGTTTCCGGCGCTCAGTCGAGGCGGCGGAGCTCTGCGCGGTAGCGCTGGCCGTTCTCGACGTAGCCCTGGGCGAGCTTCGCGATCATCCCGGGCGGTACCGCGTCGAGCTTGACCTTCGCCGGCACGCCGAGCGCGATCGCGCCGGACGGGATCTCCATGTCGTTGGGCACGAACGCGCTGCCGCCGACGAGCGCCCCCCTGCGCACGACGGCCCGGTGCAGCACGACGGAGTTCGAGCCGACGAGCGCGCCGTCCTCGACGACGCAGCACTCGAGGTGCGCCAGGTGCCCGACGACGCAGTCGTCGCCGACGATCGTGGGCAGCTCCTGCGTGCAGTGCACGACCGTGCCGTCCTGGATCGACGTGCGCGCGCCGATCTCGATCCGGCCGTAGTCGCCCCGCAGCACCGTCTGGGCCCAGATCGTCGACCCTGCACCGATCGTCACGTTGCCGATCACGCTCGCGTCGGGGTGCACGAACGCATCGGGGTGGATCGCGGGCTCGACGTCACCGAGGGCGTAGACGGCCACGGATCCGACGCTACCCTCACGTACGTGGCCGCCAAGACGATGGTGCTCGACGGCGCTGCGCTCGAGGAGCACGCCGAAGCGGTCGCCCGCGACGGGTACACGATCATCGAGAGCGCGATCGAACCCGATCTCGTCGCGGCTCTGCGCGACGACCTCCGCCGGCTCGAGGACGTCTACGCCATCGAGCCCGCGAGCAACTCGTTCGAGGGCTCGAAGACCGTTCGCGTCTACAACCTGCTCGCGCTCGGCCGCGTGTACGAGGCGATACCGGTCCACCAGCACGTGCTGCCCGTCGTCGAGCGCGTCCTCGACCGCGGTTGCCTCGTCTCGTCACTGTCGTCGATCACGATCCTGCCTGGGGAGACCGCCCAACCCATCCACGCCGACGACCAGCTCATCCCGCTGGCGAAGCCGCACGCGCCCACGGTCTGCAACTCGATGTGGGCGCTCGCCGACTTCACCGAGGCGAACGGCGCGACGCGGGTGATCCCCGGGTCACACCTCGCCGACCACTCCCCCGACTACGGCGCGCCCTACGACTCCGTCCCCGCCGAGATGTCCGAGGGCAGCGTGCTGATCTGGCACGGGAGCCTCTGGCACGGCGGCGGCGCGAACACGACCGACGAGCGCCGGGTCGGGATCGCCATGAACTACTGCGCCGGCTACATCCGCCAACAGGAGAACCAGCAGCTCGGCATCCCGCGGGAGGTCGCGGCGCGCTTCTCACCCCGGTTGCGCGAGCTCTGCGGCTACGGCATCTACCGCGGGCTCATCGGCCACATCGACAAGCACGACCCCGCCGACATGCTCGGGGACCTGCCCGACGATGACCCCGACACCGGGGCGGCCCGCCAGGACGCGATGGTCTGGGACGCGATCTGACGCGACCCCTCACTGGATGACGGCACCCCCGTCGACCGCGAACGCGTGGCCGACGACGAACGACGCCGCGTCGGAGCACAGCCACACCATCGCCTCGGCGATCTCGTCGGGCGTCGCGAGCCGTCCGATCGGAGCCGACTGGGCGATGGCCTTCTCGATCTCGGGGCTCTGCGACATGAACCCCTCGAGCAGCGGGGTGCGGGTGCTCCCCGGGCACACCGCGTTGATGCGCACGCCGTCTCGCACGTACGCCAGCGCGGCGGCCTTTGTCAGGCCGAGCACTGCATGCTTGCTCGCCACGTACGCCGGGAGCATCGGGAAGCCGACGAGCCCGGCGCCCGACGACGTGTTGACGATCGCACCACCACCCTGCTTCACCATCTGCGGCACCTCGTGGCGGATGCCGTGGAAGATGCCGTTGAGGTTGACGGCGATGACACCGTTCCACTCTTCAGGCGTGTAGTCGGCGACGAGCTTCGTCGGGCCGTTGATGCCCGCGTTGTTGATGGCGACGTCGAGGCTGCCCCACAAGTCGACGGCCGTGGCGACCGCGGCCGCGAGCTCGTCGTCGCGCGTCACGTCGGTGTGCACGTACGTTGCCTCGCTCCCGGCTGCTTCACAGTCGGCGACCGTTCGCGCGCCACCCTCGTCGTCGACGTCGGCGACCACGACGCGTGCCCCGCGCTCGGCCAACAACCGAGCCGCCGCGCGGCCGAGCCCCGATCCGCCCCCGGTGATGAGCGCGACCTTGCCCGCGAAGTCGTTCGTCTGCCCCGTCATCGTCCGCATTCTGGCCGCTCGGCAGCATCGCTGCCCCATGGCGCGCGCCGAGCACGTGCGATGCCGGACGCCGGCGTGGACGCCTTGGCCGCTGTCACCTGCGAGAGACTGGGCATGTTGCTCTGGGGCCTGGTCTTTCTCGTCGGTGCCGCCGTCATGGTCCGTGCCGGGATCGGCGTGGCGGCCGGCGGCGAGGAGATCGCGCGTCGGCTCGGAGTCAGCCAGCTCCTGGTCGGAGCCCTCTTGATCGCGTTCGCTACCTCTTTGCCCGAGATCGTCACCACCGCCAGCGCCGCCCTCGCGGACGAGCCCGAGCTCGCGGTCGGGAGCGTCTTCGGGAGCTCCATGGCCAACATGGCGATCCTCGCGGTGCTGGATCTCGCGCATCGCGGTCGCATGCTCGTGTCCGTCGAGCTTCGCCAGGCCCGCCTGGCCGCTGTCGCCATGCTCCTGACCGCGGTCGCGGTCCTCGGGATCGTCAACCCCTCGAGCGCCGAGATCGGGTGGGTCGGTGTGTACCCGCTGGTCATCGCGGTGCTCTACGTGCTCACGATGCGCTGGCTCCGCAGTGCTTCGGTGCCGGCTGCGCCGCCAGACCAGAAGGCGCGTGCATCGTGGCGCGTGCGCTCGCAGGGGCTCACCCGACCGGCCGTGCGGTTCGTCGTCGCCTCGATCGCGCTCCTCGTCGCTGCACCCGTCGTCGTGCGCGCCGCCGAGCACATCGTCGAGGACACCGGCATCGCGACCGGGTTCTTCGGGATCGCGTTTCTCGCCCTCGCGACGTCACTTCCCGAGCTGTTCACGTCGCTCGCAGCCCTCCGACTCGGAGCCTACGACCTCGCCATCGGCAACCTGCTCGGCAGCAACGCGTTCAACGTCGTGACGCTCCTCGTCGCGGACCTCTTCTTCACCCAGGGCCCGATCATGAGCGCCGTCGGACCGGTCGACGTGGTGGCTGGCCTGGTGGCAATCGCGTTGATGGGGGTGGCACTGGCAGCGATCGTCGTGGATCGCGAGGAGCAACGTGCCGGACCACTCGATCCGGGGCCGATCCTGCTGCTCGTCGCCTACGTCGTCGGCCTCGCCGTCGCGTGGAGCGCGGCGTCGTGAAAGGTCCTCGACGGCCACATCGCCGGCGCTCGCGCGGTACGAGTCGAGGAGCTGGACGCCGACGTCGACGGGCTCGAGCATCGGCGCAGCGTCGCTGCTGCCCGCGGTCCGATGCAAGGGCAGAGGCCGCACCGTCTGTGACCTTCGGCCCCGGGCGCCGTCGAATCGCGCGCGACGATTGTCCTCATGTCTGCGACCGAGGCCCTGCTCGTCTTCTTCGGCGCCTGGATCCTGTGCGGCGTCATCGCGTCCCTGGTGATGGGTCGACGCGGCCACGACCCTGCGTTGTGGCTGCTGGTCGGTGCCGCCCTCGGACCCCTCGTGCTCATCGGCGCGCACGCCGCAATCCTCCGGGAGCACGAGGCGCGGCCGCGAGTGGTGCAGGCGGGGACGGCCGGCGCTGGTTCGATCTCGGTGCTGGTCGGCGTCGACGGTTCGGAGCCCTCCCTTCACGCGCTCGACTCGATCCTGGCGCTCCTGGGGCCGCGGCTCGGTCGGCTCGAGATCACGACTGTTTCGGACTACGACGCTGCGACCGCGGGCGACGAGGACGACCGCGACGCGTCGGACCGGATCCTGGAGGCAGCGTGCGCACGCATCCGCGGACGCACGAGCTGCACCCCCGAGACGACCGTGCTGGCCGGCCCATCGGCGGCCGCACTCGTCGAGCGGGCGGCCGCCGGCCCGTTCGACTACCTGGTGATCGGGCAGCACGGCCAGGGCGTCTCGAAGGTCGCGTTCGGCAATGTCGCTCGAAGGGTCAACGCGACCTCGACCGTGCCGGTCATCACGGTCGGCACCGGTCGCGCCGCGCAGCACCGACCCCTCGACCCCGGATGAAGCGACGCCGCGCGGGGTGGTCGTGACAGCTCACGGTTGCGACCTGGCAGCGGAGGTCGCGCCGGGCGCCGCGCGCCAGGACCATCACCATCTGCCGGTGAGCGACGTGGTGCTCCTTCTCGAGACGGATCCCGCCGCCGGACTCTCTCAAGGCGAGGCCCACGAACGGCTCCTCCGCTTCGGCCGGAACGTCCTGCCGCACGTTCAGCGGCACGGGCCGCTCGTGCGCTTCCTGCTTCAGTTCCACAACCCGCTCATCTACATCCTGCTCGTCGCCGGTGTTGTCACCGCTGCGCTCGGCGAGCCCGTCGATGCCCTGGTGATCCTCGGTGTGGTCGTCGTGAACGCCGCGGTGGGCTTCGTCCAGGAGGCTCGAGCCGAACGCGCGCTCGAGGCGCTCCAGTCGATCGTGCGCACCATCGCCCTCGTGATCCGCGACGGGCAGCGCGTGGCGATCGACTCGTCTCGGCTCGTGCCGGGTGACCTCGTCGTCCTCACCGCCGGTGACAAGGTCCCGGCCGACCTGCGACTGCTCGATGTCGACGAGCTGCGCATCGACGAGTCGGCGCTCACTGGCGAGTCGATGCCTGTCGACAAGTCAGCGACGCCCGTGCAGCGCGACACCGTGCTCGCCGAGCGCGTCAGCATGGCGTATTCGGGTTCGCTGGTCGTTGCCGGCAGCGGCCAGGGAATGGTCGTGGCCACCGGCGCCGACACCGAGCTCGGCGTCGTGCATCGACTCGTCGGTGCGACGACCGAGCTGGCGACGCCGCTCACCCGGCGCATCGGTCAGTTCAGTCGCTGGCTCACCGTCGCGATCCTGGGCCTCGCCGTGTTCACGCTGGTGATCGGGGTGGCCCGCGGCGAGAGCGCGTCCGAGATGATCGCCGCCGCGGTGGCGCTGGCCGTGGGCGCGATCCCCGAGGGTCTGCCGGCCGTCGTCACCATCACGCTCGCGATCGGGGTGCGCCGGATGGCCCGCCGCCACGCGATCATCCGGCGGCTCCCCGCGGTCGAGACGCTCGGTAGCACGACGGTGGTCTGCACCGATAAGACGGGCACGCTGACCGAGAACGAGATGACCGTCCTGGTCGTCGTGGCGGGGACGCGCACGTTCGAGCTCACCGGCACCGGGTACGCCCTCGATGGTCGCGTCATGGAGCACGGCGAGCCGGTCACCCTCGACGAGGAGCCGGCGCTGCTCGCCTGCCTCGAGGGCGCCGTGCTGTGCAACGACGCCGCGATCCAGGAGTCCGGCCAGGCCGTGACCATCGTCGGCGACCCGACCGAGGCGGCCCTGCTCGTGGCCGCGCGCAAGTCGGGCCTCGATCTCGACGACACCGTCCGCGCGTCACCGCGCGTGGACACGCTGGGCTTCGAGTCGTCGAACCGCTACATGGCGACCGCTCATCGCGGCGAGGACGACGGCGTCGCGGTCATCCTCAAGGGTGCAGTCGAGACGGTCGTCGATCTGTGCGGCGACCAGGTCGGACCCGACGGCCGGGTCGAGACCCTCGACGCGAGCGCCGTCCTCGCCGGTGCACGTCAGCTCGCGGACCGCGCGCTGCGTGTGCTCGCGGTCGCCCGGGAACCTCGATCGACCGCTGCCCTCCCACTCGAGCACGACGAGGTCGAGCGTCGGAGCTTCACGTTCCTCGGACTCGTCGCCATGGCCGACCCACCGCGTCCCGACGCGATCGCCGCAGTGCACACGTGCCACGAGGCGGGGGTCGCGGTGAAGATGATCACCGGCGATCACGCCGCGACCGCTCGTGCCGTCGCACGGGGGGTCGGGATCACGGACGCACGAGCCGGGCCCAACGGCGCCGATCGCCTGATGACGGGACTCGAGATCGCCGAGGCCGGGTCGTCCGATCTCGCTGCCGCGACGAACCGGACCAACGTCTTCGCGCGCGTCTCACCGGAGCAGAAGCTGCGACTCGTCGAGGCGCTGCAGGCGCAGGGGCACGTCGTCGCGATGACAGGCGACGGCATCAACGACGCGCCCGCACTGAAGCAGGCGGACATCGGCGTCGCGATGGGCCAGGAAGGTACGGAGGTCGCGAAGGAAGCCGCCGACATGGTGCTCACCGACGACGACTTTGCGTCGATCGAGGCCGCCATCGAGGAGGGCCGGACGGTCTTCGACAACCTGACGAAGTTCGTCGTGTGGGCGCTGCCGACCTCGATGGGAGAGGGCCTCGTGATCCTCGCGGCGATCATTGCCGCTACCGCGCTGCCGATCCTCCCCGTGCAGGTGCTGTGGGTCAACATGATCACCGCGGTCGCACTCGGCCTCACGCTGGCGGTCGAGGCGGCCGAGCCGGGGATCATGCACCGGCCGCCGCGCGACCCGCGACAGCCGCTCCTGACGCGCGCGCTCGTGGGACGGATCGTCCTCGTGTCGGTGATCATGGTCACCGCCGCGTTCTGGCTCTTCCAGTGGGAGCAAGACCGCGGGGCTTCGATCGCCGAGGCCCGGACCGTCGCGGTGAACGTCTTCGTGCTCGTCGAGATTGCGTACCTTCTCAACTGCCGATCGCTGGAGCGATCGATGCTGCAGGTAGGCATCTTCTCGAACCGTTGGCTCGGGGCAGGCATCGCGATCACACTGGCGCTCCAGGTGCTGTTCACGTACGCGCCGTTCATGCACACGCTGTTCCACTCGGCATCGATCGACCTGGACGCGTGGCTGCGCGTCGTCGGTGCGGCCATGGTCGGCTACGGCATCGTCGGTCTCGACAAGTGGGTCCGGCGTCGGACGGCGCTGAGTCCCCTCGCCTAGCGACGTTCCGCACCGCGGATCCGGGCCGAGACCCGCACGTCGCCGTCGACGGTGACCCAGCACGCGAACCCGTCGTCGATCGGCTGGCGCACGATCTCGCACGCGTCGCCGGCGTCGATCGCGGCTCGGTACTCGAGCTCCGCGGCCGCGATCCGTCCCCCGGGGAGCGAGGCGCCGTGCGCGAGCTCGTCCTCGACCGCGGCCCACGCGATGGCGTTGTTGACGTGACCGAGCACGTCGAGGTCCGTCTGACGCACGACCCATGGGCGCCGCGCTGCATCGCCGGGCGGCGCGGTCAGGCGCAGTCGCTGTCCGACCCGTCGATCGTTCGCCGCCGTGCCGTAGAGATCGAAGAACCAGCCCTCGAGCGGCGCGGGACGACCTTGCTCGTCGACGTACACCCAGAGCGCGACCGACTCGACGGACACCTCGTTCTCGAACGACATCGTCGTGCGCCGCTCCGCCCAGCGGCCGCCCGTCCCGGAGCAGAACGTGACGAGCTCGACGTCGTCGCGGAAGTGCGGCAGACGCCCGACTTGCAGAGCGACTCGCCGCAGCACCCACGCCCCGGTGATGCCGGCGTCGTCGACGTCGTCCGCCGCGATGTCCTGGAGGTACCGGGCGAGCGCGTCGAGCCGGAGCCGACCCGTGGGCGTGACGTCGCCGAGGCGTACGCGACGGGAGCGGGTGACGCGCCGACCCTCGGGCGGGCACGCCACGAACTCTGCGGTCGTCGCCTGGGCGTCCACCGTGCAATCGTCGCACGCGCGTACGGTTGCAGCCGGTGGCTGCACTCCTCGACCGCCTCGGGCGGTTCACTGCACGCCGGCACTGGTTCGTCATCGGCATCTGGCTCGTGGTCGCGGTGGCGATCGTCGGGTTCGCGCGGGCGAGCGGGGGACACACGTTCGACAACTTCAGGATCCCGGGGGCGCAGTCGCAGCAGGCCGTCGACCTCCTGGAGTCACGGTTCCCCCAGCAGTCGGGTGGCTCCGCCACGGTCGTGTTCCATTCCCGCGGGGGAACGCTCGACAGCACCGCCGACGAGCAGGCGATCGCCGCGTCCATCGGCAACCTGAAGCAGCTCCCCCAGCAACCCCAGGTCGTCGGACCGATCCCCAGCCCGAACGGCCGAACGGCCCTGGCGTCGCTCCAGTACCGCGAGCCGGTGCAGCAGCTCGGCGTCGAGGCGTTCGACGACGTGGAGTCCGCGACCGAGCCTGCCGAGAAGGCGGGACTCCAGGTCGCCTTCGGCGGCCCGCTCGTCGACTTCGCCGAGGCGCCGCGCAGCTCGGCGTCGGATCAGATCGGGCTGCTCGTCGCGATCGTGATCCTGATCTTCGCGTTCGGGTCGCTGATCGCCGCCGGGATGCCGATCGTGACCGCGCTGCTCGGGCTGGCGATCGGGCTCTCCGGGATCACGTTGCTCGCGGCCGTCACCGACGTCGGCACCGCGGCGCCCGAGCTCGGCACGATGATCGGGCTCGGTGTCGGCATCGACTACTCGCTGTTCATCGTCACGCGCCATCGCGAGAACCTCGCGAAGGGCATGGACGTGGAGGCCTCGATCGGTCGCTCGGTGGCAACGGCCGGGCAGGCGGTGCTGTTCGCCGGCACGACCGTCGTGATCGCGATCTGCGGGCTGCTGATCTCCGGGATCCCGTACGTCGCGATCCTCGGCTTCTCCGCCGCGATCGTCGTCGCCGTGATGATGGTCGCGGCGGTGACGCTCCTCCCCGCGCTGCTCGGGCTCACGGGCAAGCGCATCGCCCGCGGCCACAGCGCCACGCGCGCCGCGGGCTCGCCGTTCTGGCAGCGCTGGGCGACGGCAGTGTGCCGCCACCCGTTGCCGTACGCCGTGTTCGCGATCGCGATGCTGCTGGCGCTCGCCGCGCCGTTCCTGTCGATCCGCTACGGCCAGTCCGACGACGGCACCGCGCCGGCGGGAAGCACCCAGCGCATCGCGTTCGACCTGATCGCCGACGACTACGGCCCCGGCGCCAACGGCCCGTTGCTCGTCGTCGTGACGTACCCGAAGGGCGGGTCCGTGCCGAGCGCGCTCACGGACGCGTTGAAGGACGCTCCGGGGGTCGCGCAGGTCGCGCCGGCGGAGACGAACGCCGCCGACAACACCGCGGTGATCACGGTCGAGCCCAAGACGGCGCCCGACGCGCAGGCCACCTCCGACCTCGTGGGGTCGCTGCGCGGCGAGGTCATTCCGAAGGCGCTCGCCGGTGCACAGGACACGACTGCGTACGTCGGCGGCGTCACCGCCGCGTACATCGACCTCGGTGACCGGATCGCCGACCGACTCCCCTACTTCATCGGCGCGGTCGTCCTGCTCAGCTTCCTCCTGCTGATGCTCGTGTTCCACTCGATCGTCATCCCGGCGACCGCGGCGGTGATGAACCTGCTGTCGGTCGGGGCTGCGTACGGCGTCACGGTTGCCGTGTTCCAGTGGGGTTGGGGAAAGGAGCTCTTCGGGCTCAACAGCACCACCCCGATCATCTCGTTCGTGCCGATGATGATGTTCGCCGTGCTGTTCGGCCTGTCGATGGACTACCAGGTGTTCCTGTTGACGCGCGTCCGCGAGGAGTACGACGAGTCGGGCGAGACGCGGGCCGCGATCGTCGCCGGCCTCTCGCACACTGCGCGCGTCATCACGTCGGCCGCGCTGATCATGATCGTGGTGTTCCTGAGCTTCGTGGCCTACCCGATCCCCGAGGTGAAGATGTTCGGCCTCGGCCTCGCGGTCGCCGTCGCGGTCGACTCGACGATCGTGCGGATGATCCTGGTGCCGAGCCTCATGGAGATCCTCGGCAAGGCCAACTGGTGGTTCCCCGCCTGGCTCGGCCGCATCCTCCCGAAGATCACCATCGAGTAGGCACGGCATGGCGCGCTGGGCCGACCTCGAGCGAGACGCGCCGGAGCTCGCGGCCGGCGGCGCCAAGCTCCTGTACCAGTTCGGGATCGGCCTCGGGTACCTGGCGACCGTGCGCGGCGACGGCGGTCCTCGCGTCCACCCGTTCTGTCCGATCCTCGCCGACGGCGGCCTGTGGGGGTTCATCGGTCCGTCGCCCAAGCTCGCTGACCTCCGACGAGACGGGCGCTTCGCGCTGCACTCGTTTCCGGCGCCCGAGCGCGACGACGAGTTCTACGCCCAGGGTCACGCCGTCGAGATCACCGACAGCGACGCGATCGCGCAGGTGCGCGGCGCGTACACCGCGCCGATCCAGGGCGACGATGAGGCGCTCTTCGAGCTCCGGATCGATCGCGTGCTCCTCGCGACCTACGGACCGCGTCCGTCGTGGCCACCCGAGTACGCGCGGTGGTCTGCACCGAGCTGACACCGGCAGTGCATGCACGATGCGACACCGACACGATGTGACACCGACGCGTGGCACGTGTGACGCTCGAACGCGCGACGCGGTCCGACCGATTCGCGCGCGATTCCCGACGAACGCGGGGTGGCT